>NZ_JBQHCV010000042.1:0-57437 GCF_052068215.1 Nonomuraea sp. H19
ACCAGCAAAGATCGAGTAGCCTGACACTGGCCGCATGACACACCCCACCGCGTGTCCACTTCCGTGGGGGAAGGCCCCGGCATCCGTCGTGATGGATGAATCTGCGCCAACTCCTGCCCCTGGGAAATGCAGCTTGTTCCGGGCAATGCCCCGCATACAGGGCACGTCAGGTGATGGGTCTGGTGAGCCATCCGCTCATTGTGGCGGCGCTCACCCCGAGCTTACGGAAGCCGCGGCGGCGCGGCGCGCGGAAATCCAGCGAAGACGAGGCCAGGGGCGACGGCAGTCGAAGCCGGCGCCCGGGGGAAATGGCTGCATCAGTGGCGGCTTGACGCGCCCTCCCATTCAAACAGCTCCCTGACGGAGACTTTCAGCGCGTCAGCGATCTGGAACACCTTGTCTAGATGCGGGCTGTACATGCCGTTCTCGATCCGATTGATCGTCTTACGGTCGACCTCCGCCAGTTCGCCCAGTTGTTCCTGGGTGAGGCCGTGCCTTTCGCGAAGCTCACGCAGGCGCAGGCCGAACTGTCTGCGCAGCTCAGTGAGGCGTGGCGTGATCGGATCGGGCACTCACCCACGGTGACGTGAATGATCACCACAGGTCTGTACCAACGTTGGTACAAATGGCGGTAGTGGTGCCGGACCGCACAGCTGTGACGTGCAAGCATGCAGCCGCACCCCGACGCGTGCAGCCGTTCCCGCAGCCCCTTTGGAGAAAGAGGCATGACCCGTTCCCGCCAGCCCCGATCCCTCCCGGCCCGCACCATCACCCCGCCCCGACGCGACCGCCACGGCGGCTTCTCACCCGCCTGGCTGCTCATGCAGGCCGCCCGGCTGTCCTGGGAGATCCGCAACGTCCTGCAGCTGATCAACGGTATGCGGCTCAACCTCAGCGAAGAGCTCCATATCCACAGTGAGGCCAGCGACATGCTGCTCAACGCCGCCCACGCCACCGCCATCATGGAAGCCCGGCTCCCGCTGGCCCCGGCCTGGGGCAGCGGCCCGCCCCGCGCCCGCTCCATCTTCGCCCAAGCCCGCGAGGCCGGCACCGACCCCGCCGAGGTCCGCCCGGACGTGGAACTGGCGAGGCCGCCCATTGACCCGCAGATCATCTGCGACGTGGAGGCCGCCTATCGCGAGGATCCGGACCCCGACGCGCAATGCGCCGGCACCACACTGAAGAAGGACCGCTGCGCCAAGACCATCGTCACCGGCATCGGCTCAGAGCACTGCGCCGTGCACCTCACTCCCGCCGAACGCCAGCGCCGTGACAAGCTGCGCGCCGCCCAAGACCGGCGCATGCAAGCCATCCAGGACGCGCTCGAGGAACACCGCCTGACGTTGGCCACCGCCTGGATCGACCGCTACGGACACCGCCCTCACCGGGTCGAGTTGCCCGCCGCACCGAGTCGACCCCGCCAGATCATTCCCTTCGACGGGCATCCCGGGCTGACCCTCGGCAAGGACGAGCAGGCCATGCTGGCCTTGTTCGACACCGGCTGGCCGACGCTGTGCCCCCGCTCGGCGGAGATCGTCGGCGCCCTGCTGGACTGCCCGCGAGTTACCACCACGGGCCTGGCTGAAGTCGCCGCCGCCCGGACACCAGAGCGCTGGTCCAGCCCGGAGCAGTGGCTTGACTCCAGCATCTGGGACGGCATCCGACCCCCTGATCTCACCCTGCCCGCCGCCGGGGAAGACCCTGAACTGGACGAATACCCTGCCGTGCAAGAGTTGCGCCGTCACCTGCACGTGACCCGGCGCGAGTGGGAATGCTGGCAGGCCGGTTTCGCCACCCTGATCGAGGCCTGCGACGACCCGCCCATCGAGACCATGGCCGAGCTGCTGGCCTTCTGGCAGGACGTCGGCCTGCTGGTCACCGACAACGGTGAGGCCGGCAGCGCGGTCTGGTCTCTTCCAGCCTCGCCGCCCTCACCGTGGCGGGTGGTGTATGCCCGAGGGCCTCTCGTCCCGCCGTACGTCCTGGCGGCCGCATTGGATTGGCTGCTCGACGGTGACGTGCCCTTGGACGCCGAACTCCCGCCGCGCGAAGTCTTCAATCTGATCATGACATCGAGCGCGCCCCACGGCCCTGGCACCAACATCGTCACCAGCGGCACCGTCCCTGCGGTGTCATGAACGGTGCACGGCTTCGTCAGCCCGAGCGGCTTTCGGCACGATGCCACCCAGTTGGTCGCGGGACGCCGCCGAGGTTCATGGCCTTCCGGAGCGTGGAGGGTCAGTCATGCGCAACGGGCGTACTGGGCTCGGCGCTGTCCGTCACGACCTGCTCGTGCAGAGCCGACGTGAGGGTTTCATAGGCATGTGGCCACGGGATGCGTTCTTGTTCCAGCAGGAGTCCGTCGTGATGGGTATCCGCATGGTGGACAAGCCGCGCGTACACGGCGCTCTCGGAGGCGGTCAGGCGCGAGAGCGCTGCCCGTTGGGGGATGGCGCCGTTGGTCGACAGATGTCGGAAGCGGTCGAGGGTGGCGGTGTCCATCAGGACGGTGGTGACGGGGATGCCGTATCCGCGGAGGTCGCTGACGAATTGGAGGCCGGGGGCATCGATGTCGCCCCAGTAGATGATCGTCTGGGCGCTCCGTATCCAGGTGATGCGGGCGTAGCCGGCCACATTGAATCCTTGCCCGTGAAGAACGACGGTGCCCGGGTGGTCCTCGGTGATGGCGTAGCCGGTTTCCTTGTTCTCGATCATGATCACGGTGTGGGGGTGGTGTGGCCATCGATTGAGGTCGTCGATGGAGGCGGCGAAGTGCCGCATGCCGCCCACGTGGGCGCGGAGGGCGGGGTCGAGGACCGCGACTTGGATGAGTTCAGGCGGGGTACGCAGGCCGAGCCGTTGATGCAGGCGCAGCCGGGCCGTGGTGGGCACGCTGTCATCGAGGGCTTCTTCCGGGGCGTCAGGGGCGTCACCTTCACCGTTGCTGTCGTCGGCGGCGTCGCCGAGCAGGGCGAGGACCAGGACGCGGTGCTTGGCGAGCCATTTGGTGTCGATTCCTTCGATGGGCAGTTGCCGGAGCAGCAGCCCGGAGGTGGGGTGGGCACTCAGCCATTGCACGGTGTCCGCCAGTCGCCGGTAGTCGCGCTCGTCCAGTTCGGTGACGCGGCGGATGATGCCGTCGAAGCATGCTTGCGGGAAGGCGTGCTGCAGGTGGACGAGTCGCTCGCCGCACCGCTGCCAGGTGGCCTGCGTCTGCGGGTGCAGGGCGGCCGCTTGGCTCGGGTGGGCGAGGATCAGTACTTTCGGCATGGCGTGGGTGGCGGTGGAGAAGCGCAGGCCGGCGTAGTGAACCTCGCCGGGCCCGGTGTAGGCCTTCCAAGCCGCGGCCCAGCGGTGGCAGGCGATGGGGTCGGCCGAGCGTTCGCTGACGGTGGGAGGCTGGAGGTTGATCCGCATCGGCCAGGTGCCGCGACCGCGTGCCCAGTGCGGGTAGTCGCGTTCGAAGCGTGCCCGCAGCCGCTGAGTGATCTCCTCAGGCCGCAGCATGGCCGGCTCCGTCGGTCTCGGCGGCGTGCCGCGTGGCCAGTTCACCGAAGGTCGCCGATGCCGCGTTGGAGTGGGCGCCGTCGGCCGTGATGCGTTTTTCCACCAGGATGGCCTGGCCGATGAAGGGCTCCAAGACGCCGGACATACGGATGGGCGCGGCGATGAGGAGTTGGAAGCCGAATTCGTCGAAAGCCGCCAGCGCCTGCGCGGCGAAGGTCTCATCGGACTTGCTGAACGCCTCGTCGAGCATGAGGGGAGCAAAACGGGGCCGGCCACCGGAGCTGGCGTCCGCGAGGTTGTAGCTGAGGGCGGCGGCCAGGCAGAAAGCGACCAGCTTCTCCTGCTCGCCGCCGGAGCCGGCGGCGGTGTTGCGATAGGTGTGCACCGTGCCGTGGTCGGCGCTTTCCTCGCGGCCGTAGAAGGAGAAGGACAGACGGACGTCGAGGACCGCTTCACGCCATCGCTTGGCTTCGGGGTCGTCAGCGGTGAAGCGGATCATCAGGTCCCGGACACGGGTGAACTGATCGAGCAAGGGATCGCGCTTCCGACCCGCTGCTGAGGCGTGCAGGTGCAGGTCGTCGACGATGCGCCGGAATTCCTTGGCGGCTTGGAACTGGCGGGGGTTGTAGGCGATCTGCAGGGAGGTTCCCTCGTTGAATTCCACGCGCCGCAGTCCGGCGTTGACCATGTCGATTTTCTTCTTGATGGCGCTGGTGGCGGTTTCGATGGTGCGGTACAGGACGCTGACCGAGGGCACCATGTCCTCGCTGATCATCTTTTGGAAGCGGGTCATCGCCTCCGGCAGGCGCCGATCGGCGATCTCGTGGTAGAGGGCGACGTAGGCGGCGCCGCACCGGTCGATGTCGTCGCTGTCGTCGGGGGCCACATCGCGCCACCGGTGCTGGAACATGCCGATGGCGCTCTTGATCTCGCCGGCGGCGGTTTGCTGCTTGGCATCGGCGGCCCGCCTGCGGTGTTCGAGTTCCTTGTGCAGGGCTCGCTCCAGTTCGGACCTGCGGTCGACGGACGGTGTGATGTCGAGGCCGGCGTACACCTCGTCCAGGAAGACCCGGTCGTCCTCGTCGACGTGGTGGCCGTGGAAGCGTTCCTTTCGGTGCTCGTCTTCGAGCTGCCTGTGGCGGGTCTTCGCAGTCGCGATGGCGGCCTCGGTCTGTGCGCAGGTGCCGATCTTCTCCTCCCAGATGGACTTGGCCTGGTCGCAGTCGTCCTGCAGGCGCTTGAGGTTCACATCGCGCGCCTTGATGTCCTCGATGCGCCGGTGCAGGTCGGCTGCGGCGCGGGCGCTGGCCCAATGGTCGAGATCTGTCCACGTGGGGTACGCCTCCAACTGGGCGGCGGCGTCGATGGCCGTCTGGCTCGCCTGCCATTGCTGGTCCAGGTCGTCGGCTTCGGCGTCGGCCCGCTCCTGGGCGGCTTGGAGCTCGGCGACTTCGGCCTCCAGTGCGGCGATCTTGGCCGTGGTGTTGGCGCCCAGGATGAAGGACGAGGGCGCGGTCAGTTCGGGCCGGTCGTCCTTGCGGTAGTGGTTGCCGCGCATCTTCACGGTGCCGCGCACGGTGACGGCGACGGGATGGTGGCGCAGATCGAGGGCTGTCTCCACGCACACGTGGTCGAACTGTCTGGCGATCTGGGCGGCCAGCCACAGGCCGCTGGGGTGGCCGCGGTCGACGGTCAGCTTACCGGCGAGGGTGCGGGGGGAGGGCTGCGGCTGATGTGCCGAGGTGGCGGTGACGATGCTGTATTCGACGATGCCGCGCATGTCGTGGTCGTCGATGAAGGTCTTGACGGCGTCACTGTGTCTCTCGGGTACCAGCAGCCGCAGGCCGAAGCTGCGCAGCACCCTCTCGGCCGCGGGCCGCCAGCGCTCCTGCCCATCGGCGATGTCGATCAGCTCGGCGGCGTACACGAGGTCCTGCAGCGGTACGCCCGCGCCGTGGGCGATGCGCTCGCGGCGTTCGGTGGCCTTGAGCGGGATGAGGGTTCCGGCCTGGCGCAGGGCGGCCAGTTCTGCTGCGCGGTCGCGGTGCCGGGCGGCGGCTTGGCCGGCGCGCTGGCCGGCGTCGCGACGCCGGGGCTGGATGAGCGCCTGCTTGGCGCGGGCTTGCTGCAGGAGCGAACCCAGCTGAGCCCGCAACGCGGTGAAGCCTTCTTGGTCGTGCGGGGCGGGTAGGCCGAGCCGCTGAACGTGGCTGCTGAACAACTGGTAGGCCGTCTTGCGGGTGTTCTGCTGTGTGGTGGCCTGGTCGTATTGGGCCTGCAAGGCCGTGAGCGCTTGGCCTTGCTCGCGCAACTGCTCGCTGAGCGAGGCGTAGGCCCGCTCAGCTTCCCCTTGTTGTACCCGCTCATCGGCGAGTTGCTCGGTGAGCCGGCCGATGTGCTGGCCGAGGCGGGTGATCTCCTCATGCAGGAGACGCAGGTGCACGCCGCGCAGATACCGTTGGGCCGCTTCCCCGTGCAGGGTGGCGGCGCGGCTGGAGTCGTGTTTGGCGCTGCGGTAGCGCTGCCAGCTGGCCGGGATCGGCTCGAGGACCTGTTGTTGCGCGTGGGCCCGGTAGGCGGTCTGATACGCCTGGTCCAGCGGCTTGAACAGGGCGATCATGGTGTCGGCGGCGGTGAAGGTTTCGGGTTCGTCCAGCATGTTCTCGCGGATGAACAAGTTCAGGTCCCCGACGTTCTTCATCGCCTTGGCCTTGCCCAGCAGTGACAGGGCCGTCTTGGACTCGCCCAGGCCGATGCGAGCGGCCAGTTTCCGCGTGTAGTCGATCTCGCTGGGGGGATAGACGGTCGCCGGAGCGGGGTAGGCGGCCTTGAGCCATCGCAGGTCAAAGGGTTGTTGCTGCCGGTGAGCCCAGCCGTCCAGGGCGGTCAGGTCGAAGTGGCCGTCGTGGATCAGGTGCATGGTCTTCAGTGCACTGCCGTCGTTGTCGGTGCCGGTGAACCACTTGACCACGATCCCGGTGGTGACCGTCTCGTGCCCGTCGTCGTAGGTGGCGGCCACGGCCGACCATGTGGGCTTGCCGCCGCGCAGGTATCGCACCTGTGATTGGCCGTGTTCGTCATCGTTTTCCGACCATGCTCCGCGCACGTAGTCGGCTCCGTTGCGGGTGCTTTGCTTGGCGCCTTTGGCGGTCAGGTCCGCCGAGGCGTTGAAGCGCTGGTCCCGGCTCGGCAGCAGCGCGACGGAGTGGGCGTCCAACAGCGAGGATTTGCCTGATCCGGATGGTCCGGTGAACAGAACGCCGCGTTCGTCGATGGGCAGGTCCTTGTAGCCGCAGAAGGTGCCCCAGTTGACGACCTGCAGGCGGGTCAGCCGGAACTGCCCCAGGTTGACCGATCGGGCGCCGGTGGAGTCAGTCATCGTCGTGCTCCCTTCCATAGTCCCCGTCGGTGTGCCTGCCGTGGCCGCCGTCGTGGCCGCCGTGGGCGTCTGCTTCGGCAGGGGCGTCCGCGGCCTGCGTGGTGGTGATGGGCGTCGGGGAGGGTGCCGTGGTGGTGTCCCTCGCGCCTGGCGTGCCGGCTGAACGGGAGGCTGTCTCGGCGGGTGCGTCAGGTGCGGTGAGCGTGCCGGCCGCCAGGGCCTGGTATCGGGCATCGAGCGCCTCGACGCGTTCGGCGGTCAAGATGGCGGTGATGACGCCGTAGATGACGTACCGGCTGGTTCCGATGACGGGTTTGATGATGGAGGCCTCCTCCAGCACCTTGATCGCCGTGTGGATCTTTTTTTCGAAGCCCGCCTCGTCGGTGTTGTCGGCTGGTTTGTAGCCGAGCATGTGCTCGACCATGTCGGAGGTTTCCACGACGGGGTCGTCCGGCGCGAGCAGATACTGGTTGTACAGGTACAGGGCCAGGGCGCTGGCCGCCAGGCTCAGAGTCCGGGTGCGCAGCAGGACACGGCTGTGCGGGCTGGGATCCTCGGCCTGGCGGGTGAAGGCGTAGCCGCGGTCCCGGTTGATCTCCAAAATCAGACCCAGTTCCGACAGGCGGCTGCGCAGGATGTCCTCATACTGCAGCAGAACCGGCCAGTGTTTCTTGGACTTGTCTTCGCTGATGTGCGGCGCTGCGACCAGTTCCTGTAGCGTCCAGCACGCCTCGGGCGGCAACTGGCTGGTGTCTCCGTCGAAGCGTGGCATCGGCCGACCTGGATCGACGTGTGCGCCGACCTCGGCGGGGCCACAGGCGGAAAACAGCTCCTCGATGGCCTGAGGTGTGGCCGCGGCGGCCGGATCAGCCGATGCGCCCTGGTCGTGGAAGACGTCGTGGAACAACGGCTGGGTGGTCTCCCGCATCGGTGGCTCCTTACAGGTCCAGGGGTGTCAGGGCGGGCGTGTGCAGATGCCGGCGGCGTGGGGCTGCGGCGACAGGGGCGGGCAGTTCCTCGCCGAAGAACAGGTAGGGCACGATGAGCTCGCGCATGCCGCGGCTGGTGTGAGCCCAGACGCGCTCGCAGGCGGTCTCCTCGACGATGCCGTGCCGGGTGGCCAGGGCCCAGATGGCGATGACATCGCCGGTGCGTGGCTCGCTCAGGTGGGCCATCACCTCCGGCAGGGTGGCGTAGCCGCCGTGGGTGTCCATGGCGGCGTGCACCGCGGCGTGTACCGCGGCCCAGTCGATGGCTTCCCGACCGGCCAGGGCCGCCGGATCGATGACGAATTCTCCGCTGGAGTCGGTGACCGGATCGGGCGCGGTGCCGGTGCCGTCATCGAGGTGCAGCCGGCCTACCGACGTGGTGACGGCCGGGCTCATGGGCACGGCGAAGCCCGTGTCGCGGCCGCCGTGACTGGCTTGGAAGGCGCGCGCCGCCGCGGCCTGGGCCTCGGTGATGCGGGTGCGCATGCTGCGGTAGTGCAGGGCGTCCCCGCCTCGTACGAAGTTGCTGATGCGCCTGAAGGCGCCCTTGCGGACGTCTTCGACTTCCCGCATGCGCTTCCACATGGTGTCGATGAAGGCGCCGAGGGTGTGGGCCAGGTGCCCGGGCAAGGGCTGCACGCGTAGGAGGATCTCGTTGATGTCGCTTTCGAGCTGGGCGCGCTGGGTCGGGTTGCCCAGCAGGGTGGCGAAGGCTCGAAAGGCCTGACCTTCGGGGGAGGCTGCGATCACGTCATGCCCGTCGAACATGTTGATCAACGTCTCGGCGAACTCGGCCGGTTGCCCGGTCAGGCTCTGGCGCAGCAGGGCTGCGGTGTTGGCGTGCATGTGCTCGCCGTAGCGCGCCACATCGGTGGGGATGCGGTCGATGAGCTGCGCCAGCGCGGCCACCTTGTCGACGAGTTCGCCGAGGTTGATTTCGGGGACTGCACCGGCTTCCAACTCCTCGCGCTGGGCCGTCAGCATCGCGATCTGCTCGTCGAGGGCCTTCTTGCGCGCGCCCGGGTCGGGGTTGGCCGCGACGGCGATCTGCCGCAGTTCAGCCATCACCATCGACAGCGCCGACTCCGTGGCGATGGAAGTGTGCTGGCGCAGGCTGCGCATCTGCCGGACGGCCTGCGCGGCTCCGGAGGCCAACTGGTAGCGCTCGAGCCGGGTGGCCGGGTCGAGGCTGCGGTGCACCCATCCCTTCTTGGTCCACTTGCGCAGCAGGCTCTCCGAGGCCGCCTCGCCGTGCCGGTCGTCATCGGCGCCAGGGTTCTTGCCGGGCAGGGTGAGCAGATCCTCGCCGATCGACGCCGTCAGGGTCATCCCGTCGACGATCTGCCCGTCGCCCAGGTGCGCGGCCATGAGCGCCACATGCACCATCGCGTCTGGGGAGCGCAGCAGCGACATCGCGGCATCGGCGGCTGCGTTCGTCGTGAACTCGTGGAAGTAGTGTTCCGCGCTCTTGGCCATCGTTGCTGCACCTCACCTTTTCGCACGCGGGTGTCGGTGGTTCGTCGTTGCTCGGGCTCGATTGCCGGGGCCGGTTGCCTGGCCCGATGGGGCCGTCTTGGCGCTCACCTGGTCGGCTCATGGGCGTAGGGCGCTCTCGCGGTCGGGGTACGCAGGCAGTCTTACAGACGAGTGTGACAAAACGCTGTGGCACGATTACGTATAGTTCGCAACCGTGTTTTTCGATGGCCCGATTCTCCGGCGGTGCTCGTTTCGGAGCCGTCGTGGCGGAGCCGCTGCCGGAACCGCGGTCTGACGAGGTCAGGTGACTGGGGTGTCCGGGCGGGGCGGTGAGGCCGTGCCCGCAGGACTCGATGATCATGTCGTGGGCTCCTCGCCAGGATCGGTGCGTCTGGTAGCGGGCAGCGCAGCGGCACGACAGCGCCGGGCCAGAGCGGGGGCCGCACGGATCGGCGATGAGGATGTCCGCAGAGGTGCGCGAGCAGGTGTGCGTGCCTTGCCGATACCGGTGCGTGCTTCAGCTCGCCTGCTCCGCAAGGCCCAGCAGCCCGGCCTGGGCGTGATCGTCGATGAGGGCTTCGCGCTCGGCGTCGCTCAGCCAGTGCGCTTGGGAGCCATCGGGCGTGCGGGTGATCCACAAGACGTGGTCCACGGCCTCGGCGACGGCGTGCAGGTGGCTGATGACGGTGACGAGCTTGTCGCCGCCGCTTTCGCGCCGCAGGATGCTGAGTGCCGAGGACAGGGCGGTCGAGTCGAGGGCGCCGAAGCCTTCGTCGAGGAACAGCGAGCCGAGCCGGGCGCCGTTGCGGCTGTGCAGCTCGACCAGAGCCAGCGCGAGCGCCAAGGAAGCGAGGAAGGTTTCGCCGCCCGACAGGGTTTTGGGGCTGCGGGCTGTGCGTGTAGCGAGGTTGACGATGCGGAAGTCGTCGCTGAATCCGAACCGGCCGGACGACAGGCGGGAAAACAGCTGACTGGCCAGGATGAGCAGGGATCGGGTCCGCTGGTCGGTCAGGTAGCGCAGGAACTTGCCGTCGGCCAGGTGGCTGTGCAGGCGGGTGAGCGTGTCCAGGCGTGCTGTCGCGTGCTCGATGGCGCGATCGAGACGTTCGGCCGGATCGATCTGTGCTTCGGCGCGCTGGGCGAGAGCGATGTGCTCGGTGTGCTTGAGCCGGGCCGCGCCGATGGCCTCCGACACGGGGGTGAGCGCCTGAGGTTCGGACAGCGGGATGTCGTCGGCGAAACGCACCAGGGGTGCGGCGGGGTCGCCGCTCTGGCCATCGGCTTGCAGGCGGCGGGCCTGGAGGCGCAGGCCGGAGTGGGTGGCCTCCAGTTCGGCCGCGGCCTGGTGGCGGGCGGCTCGCAGGTGCCCGAGCAGGGTGGCCGTGGCGGTGGCGAGGTCCTCGCAGAAGACGCGCAACGCTTCGGCGTCCAGCTCAGCGTCCATCCCGGCGTCCGGCGTGGCGGAGGGGAGCGCCATCTGGGGGGCAGAGTCGGCGTCGAGCATCTGATGGGCGCGGTGGAGCGTGCCAAGGTAGGCGGTGGCGGCGGTGTGCAGTGTGGTGAGCGGAGTTTTGATCTCGGTGTCTCGCCGGTGCTCGAGCCGGGCCTGTTCCGTTTTGATCTCCGCCAGGTCGGCTATGGCCTGCTCCAGGTCGCTCTGGGCCTGTGTGACCTGTGCGCTCAGCCTGGTGCAGGTGGCGGTGGCGGTCGTGATGTCGTCGCGGGTGATGGTGGTCGCCATGGTGGGCAGCGGGTCACCTACCGCGGCCGGCAGGCGGCGCAGGCTCTCGCGCACGGCGTCGATGGCGGCCAGGTGCTGCCCGCGGGCTTCGGCGTATGCGGTGTTGCGGGCGGCGTTCTCTTGTTGCCGCGTGGTCAGGAGGGCGGCCGCGCTGCGGGCATCCGCGGCCGCGCTCTGAGCCTGTTGCCGAGCGGTGTCGGCGGCCTCGGCCAGCGATCGGGCCAGGCGGTGCGCAAAGGCGCACAGCGATGCGGTCAGCTGGACGGCCCGCGCGTCGTCGTCGCCGTTGCCCGCCTCACTGTTGCCCGTCTGGCCGTCGGTTGCCTGGCCGAGCAGCCTTTCGGCGGTTTCCTCAAGGCGACGGGCGAAGGCGGCGCCGCCGTGGCGCGCGGCTGTGGCGAGCGAGGCCGCCGCCATCAACGTGGAGCAGGCGGCGGCGGCCTTGGCCGCGGCCAGGCGCTCGGCCAGACGGCCCGATGCGGTGGTGTGCTGCTCGGTGAGGGCTGCCAGCGCCTGCTCGGCGGTCTCGGCGTGACCTTGCGCGCGGATCAGGGCCTCCGAGGTGCGGGTGAGGGTGTCGTCGGCTTGCGCGCGTGCCTGCTCCAGGTGCTGTAGGCGAGCAGGGTCGACGGGAGCGGGTGGCTGGAAGCCGGCAGGCAGGTCGCGGGCGCACACGGTGCAGCTGTCGCCGGGACGGAGCCCGTGGCCGGCGGCGTGCGCGGCCTCCTGTCGCCGGGCCGCCTCGTGTTGTCGTGTCGCGGCGCGGGCGGCGGTGTGCGCCTCCTGGCGGGCCGCGTGCAGCGCGGGAAGTTCGCGCTGCACAGCCAGGTGGGTGGCACGGGCGGCGGTCATGGCCGTGGCCAAGTGCCCGGCCGCGATGGCGGCGGCCAGCGCGGCCCGGGTGGCACTGTCCAGCGTGGCGACGTCGGCGGCGACGCGCTCAGCCCGCTCGTGGGCGGTGCCGACGTGAGCGGCCAGTTTGCCGGCGCTGCCGCGAAGCTGATCGAGGTCGGCGGCCATGCGCTGGAGGTCGCCGCCTTCCTCGCACAACTTGTGCTCGTCGTCGGTCAGCCGGGCCTCGGTGCGCTGCAGCGCATCCTGCCGGGCGGGCAGATCGGCGAGCACGGCCCGTGCACCGGCGATCGTCTCGGCGGTGATGCCCTGGGCCGCGGCCTGCTCCAGCCGGGTCCGGGCCTGGACGCGCTGCGTGCGTGCCCGCTGGCTGCGCTCGGCCAGCTGTCGCTGGGCTTCGCCGAGGTTGTGTTCGGCCCGGGCGACCGTGTCCAGCACCGTGGTGTCGGGCCGACCGGCCGCATCGGACAACTGGTCGATGGCCGCCTCGAGGTCGTCGCGGCGTTGGGCGTGCCGGCTGCCCGAGGTCTGCAGCTCCCGCATCGTCGCGTACGCGGCGCTCAGCCGGTTGGCCAACTGCTGGGCCGCCTGGGCGGCGGCGGTGGCTTGCTCGGCGCAGGCCCGGGGCTGGTCGAAGAAGTCGCGGCGGGTGAGCTGCGCCCGGTGCAGCAGTTCCTTGAGGGTGTCGCGCTGTCGTTCGGCGTGGGTGCGGGCCGTTTCCAGGAAACGCGTGCCGAAGATGCCTTTGAGCAGTTCGGCGCGCTCGGCGTCGGTGGCGGTCAGCAGCCGGTCGAAGCGGCCCTGGGGAAGCAGGACCGCCGCCTGGAACTCGTCGCGCTTGAGTTTGAGCAGGTGCTCGATGCGATGGTTGACGGCCCTGCTGTCGTCGACCTCCTCACCGGTGTCCAGGTTCTGCAGCAGATGCGTGCTCGGGCGGGTGTTGGCGTAGTAGACGCGGCGCACCCGCCAGGTGTGCTCGTGGTGGGCGAAGGTCAGGTCGACGGTCATCGCGCTGGCGCCTTCAGCGAGCAGCTCCTTGACCCGGTTGCTCCAGGAGGAGGCGCCGTACAGGGCCAGGGTGATCGCCTCCAGGATGGTGGTTTTGCCCGCGCCGGTGTCACCGAGGATGGCGACCAGCGCTTTGCCGGAGAAGTCCAGCGTCTGGGTCTGGCCGGGATAACTGCGCAGGCCGGAGAAGGTCAGCTGAAGCGGACGCATCGAGGTTCCTTGGGGGCTGAAGGGTGCTCAGAGGTGATCGTGGCCAGCCGGCAGGGCGTCGCGCAGCATCTGCTCGACGGGGTCGGTGACGGCGTCGTGGTCGGCGGCGGTCAGCAGGCCGGCGAAGGCCTGCTGGAGCTGGTCGGCGTGATGCGGCGCGACGCCCGTCTCGGTGAGGTAGTCGCGGAACAACTCGGTCAGTTCGGGTTCGGGGGAGATGTCGCTGTGCGCGTCCAGGACGGGCACGTCCTGCCAGCCGGGCAGCCGCTCGTCGAGGCCGACGATGGTCGCTCGCGGGATGATCGCCCGCACTGTGGCGGACAGGCCCAGTCCCAGGCCAGGGCCGTCGACCTCGATGACGGCCTTGACGAACGCATCGCCGAAGTCGTGGGCCTGGTCCGCCAGGCGCTGCAGGTCGCCGGTGAAGGTCATCAGCCGGCGGCCGGAGCGCAACGCGATGGTCTCGACCCGGGTGGGGCGGCCGGGCGTGGCCTCAACGAGGACGACGCTCTTGGTTTCGCCTTCCTCGCCGAAGTCGAGCTGCAGGGGGCTGCCCGCGTAGCGGGCGGTGATCCCGGCTCTGCCGATCGCTTGAGGTTTGTGGATGTGGCCGAGCGCGCAGTAGGTGATGTCGGGCAGGGCGTCGGCCTGGCAGGCGTAGTCCTGGGTGATGTCGAGCGGCCGTTCGCTCCAGGACGGCACGGCGCCTTCGACGAACAGGTGGGCGGCCAGGATCAGGACGTCGTGTTCGGGGTCGTGCCCCGCGCGCAGCCGGCCGGCCAGGTCCTGCTGCAGCTGTCGCAGGTAGCGGGCATAGACCCGGCCGGCCTCGTCGGGCCGGTCGCAGGCGGCCAGGGCCCGGTTGCGGTGCACGAACGGCAGCGGGGCCAGCCGGATGCGGTGGCCGTCGGCGGTGGGGAAGGTCAAGATGCCGCTCATCGCCGCGGTGGCTGCGGGGGCTGCGGTGGCTGCGGGGGCTGCGGGGGCGATGAAGCGCAGCCGTGGCGGCCGCCCGTCATCGCCGACGGGCAGGGCGTTGACCAGCGTGTCCAGCGCCTGCAGCAGGGCCGGCGAGTCGTGGTTGCCGCCGACCAGCACCGTGGGGGCCACGCCGGCCAGCTCCACCAGCGCACGGATGCCCAGGCCGAGGTCGGCGGCGGCGGGCGGGGAACGGTCGAACAGATCGCCGGTGTTGACGATGAGGTCGGGCTTGACCTCGCGCGCGATGTCGGCGATCTCGGCCAGAACGGCCTCGAACTCGGCGTACCTGCTGTGGCCGCCCACCACCGACCGCCCGATGTGCCAGTCCGAGACGTGCAGCATCCGCATGGCTTTGCTCCTGTCGTCGTTGAGCTCATCACCCCCGAGCGCCCACCACGTTACAACAAAGTTTGGAGTTTCTTGGAAGAGTTTGGAAGTCTGGTAATCTCGGCCGCATGCACAGCGACGATGAGACCTTGGACGAGCTGGAAAACCGGATGGCTCAGCTGAGGCGTGCCCTGCGTTCGGCGATGCTGGAGCGGGACACCGCCCGGGTGGCGCGCCTGCGGCAACAGCTGCGCCGGGCAGAAAGCCTGTGGGAGGACAAGGCCGCCGCTGAGCAGGCCGACTCGGCTGCCGGCACCCCGGGCGCGCCGGTGTCCGAGCCCGAGGTGACGGCCCTGCTGCCGACGCGCGAGCAGGTCCATCAGGTGCTGACCCTGCTGGAGGTGCCGGCCGCGCCGAAGCTGATCACCGCGGTGCACGACGCGTTCTTCCCCGGCGAGTTGCCCGCCTCCCGGCTGGCGAGTTTGCGACGCGATGAGGAGCGCTCCTTTCGGGCGGCGCCCAATGCCCGGCCGTTCTACCTGTGCCCGGCGCTGACCGCTGATCGGCTCGCTCCGGCACGCGCGCTGTTGACCGTGAGCACCTGGCCGCTGGAACGGCGCGTCATCGGGGCGCACAGCCCGCGCGTGGACTTCCTCACCGCCGCCACCACGATCGCCTCCGCGCTCGTCTCCTACTCCCGGCTGGGCCCACGCTGGACGCCCGATGGCAAAGCCCGGGCCGAGCGCCTGCTGCGCAGCTTCGCCGTCAGTATCCCCGGTGCCCTCGGCCCGCCCACCCTCACCGGGCATATCCCGGCGCTTGATCCCCATCAGGTGGCCGAGGCCGCCGAGGCGGAGCTGAGCGTGCACCTGGAGATGGATCACCAGCAGCGCGGCGAGGCGGCCGCCTGGGCCAGAAGCCGGCTCTCGGAGGCCGAGCGCCTGTTCGGCAACCGCCTGGCGGCCGTCCGCGACAGCGCGAGCGCGGACTAGATGGACTCGCTCGACCCGATCGCGCATCTTCCCCCGTCCCTACGGCGCTCTCAGCAAGGTCACATCCTGGTGAACACCACAACCGCGCGGCTCGACGCGCTCAGAGGCGGCCAGCCTCCTGTCAATCACAACGCCCGCACCCTGGTCGGGCTGTCGGTCAATCCCGGCTGCGCCCGGCGCGCCCTGCTGGACGCGTGCGGCGCCGACAAGGGCAAAGTCGCCCAGCGGGCGGGCCATCCGTGGCAGTTCGGCCAGTCACGGTTCGCGCTGGCCCGCGGTAACGCCTTCGAGCATCAGGTCAAGGACTACGGCGGGGCGCAACTGCTCGCGCTGCTGCGCGAGAGCCTCGGCCTGCCGATCGAACAGGTGGCCTACATTCCGCTGGAAAGCGTCGGCGACAGCACCAGCCGGGAGCGGCGCTACCGCCAGACCTGCCGCGCCCTGGTGAACGCCGCCCGCGGCGGCCCCACGCCCGGCACGCTGTATGACCATCCGATGTTGCGGCTGAACGTCGGCGGCCACGACGTCTACCTCGAACCCGACCTCATCGCCTTCAAGATCGGCGACCGGTTCTACGTCGTGGAGATCAAGTCGTTCCCGGTCATCGACCGGCAGGCGGACGGCACACAGGTAGCGGCCGCAACGCGGCAAGCCTCCATCTATGTGATCGCGCTGCAGGACCTGTTCGCCAGCAACGGACTCGACCCGGCGCTGGTGGCCACCTCGGTGTTCCTGGTGACGCCGAGAAACTTCGGCAACACCCCGATCGCCACCCTCATCGACGCGCGCAAACAGATCAGCATGCTCAAGAGGCAACTGACCCGCATGGACGGCATCGACACCCTGCTGGACCTGCTGCCGCCGGGGCTGACCTTCGACCTCGCCGTCGATGCCACCGGCATGGCCACCCGGCCGCCCGCGGAACTGGCCGCCGACCTGCGCCGGATCCCCGCCCGCTACCGGCCCGAGTGCATGGCCCACTGCGAACTGGCCGGCCTGTGCCGCGCCGAGGCACGCGAGAACGCCTCGCTTGATGTGTACGGGCTGGGCGTTGCCGACATCTTCGGCGGCGTCGACACCATGCACACGGCGCTGGCCCTGGCCGAAGGACGGCGCCAGCCCGGCGACGATCAGGCCGACGTCGCCCGCACCCTGCGGCACGCCGAACGGCTGCGTGCCGAACTGGCCGGAGGCGCGGCATGAGCAGCCTCGCCGCGCTTGCCCGGCTGCGCGCCACCCGGCAGGGCCGTGCCGAGCGCCTGCGCCAGATGCGCCACCACCACCTCGTCGACGAGCCCCTCGTCTTGATCATGTTGACGATGGCCGGTGAGGCGGCCGCGCCGCTGGCCTGCATGGTCGGCACCGAGCGCCGGCGGCCGACGCTGCTGACCGTCACGCAACCCCGTAACCGTGACCAGCGGCAGGCCTTCTACGCCCAGCTGGCCGCCGTCATCCTGCCCCACATCAGGCGGCGGGAGAACACGCTGCAGCAGTTGCCCGCGCGGCCCGGCAAGCCGGTCCGGCAACGGTGCGCGGACGCGCCGCAAATCATCGTCGCCAACCACGCCACCGTCGAGTATCTCAGGCTGGTGGGGCGGTCCATCCGTTTTCAAGGGCCGCCGAACGTCACAGAAGCCGACCCGTCGGTCGCGCTGCTCGGCCGCTGGCTCACCTTCTTCGCCGAGCGCGCCGAGTACCCGGGCTCGTCGATGCTGCTGCCGCTCACCGCGCAACTGGCCGCCCATTGGGCCACCGGCCAGAGTGGCCTGGAGGATGAGAGCCTGTCGGCGCTGCTGGCCTGGATCGAGCCGCCGGCCGGGCTGAGCGGCGCCCAGGCCGCGTTGCGCACCGAGAACCCGGTGCTGTTTCCCCCCGCCGGGCCGGCGAGCGACCCGACGTTCGACGACGTGGAGCTCGAACCGAGGATGATCGCGCACCGGCAGGCGCTCGCCGCCGGAGATCACCGCACCGCGGCGAGGCTGGCCGCGGAGTTGCAGCAGGCGCTGGCCGGGCAGCTGGAGCCGACCTGGGATCAGGTCTGGAACGGGCTCGCGCTGCTGCGTGCCATCCCGCAGGCGCCCCGATGCGCCCGCCGCTGGGATGACGACCGTGACCGCTTCACCGGCCACAGCCTGCTCATCGCGCGGGGCGGAGCCCCGCAGCCGGTGTACGACCAGGCCGTCGACGCAGCCCGGCGCCTGGCCCGCCTCGAACAGGCCACCCACATGTTCGACGACGAACAGGCGCTCGATGACCCCTTCGTGCTCGCCGAACGCCGCACCGCCGGCGCCGCCTTCGCCGGCGTCGTGGTCACACGCGAGCCTGACCGCCAGGTGACCAGCGCGAAAGGCAGACGAGTCCTGCGCCCGCGCTTCACCGTGCGCACCGAGGATCCACCGCCTATCACCCGCGACCAAGATCTGGTCGATCCCCGGCGTCCCCGCACCATCGTGCGCGTGCGCGAGGTCGTGCCCGACGGGCAAGACGCCCACCTCATCACCGTGGAGGTCACCGCCGGCATGGGCACGGTCAGCCGGCCCGTGGCCGACGCCGTTCCCGAGCTGGACGAGCCGGTCTGCTACACGGCCTCGCCCAGCCAATGGGGCGCGGCCGAGTTCCCCTCACGCGAACAGACCCCCTGGACTCACACCGGCACCTCCGCCGACGAAACCCCCGCCGACCAAACCTCCGCCGATCCATCGGAAGCCGACCAGCCATGACATCCACCCCGCCTGACCCGGCGGCCGCCGCCGCAGTAGCCGTCCAGACCATCCTCGGCGACCTCGAGACCATCGGCCGCGCCGACGGCGGCCGCGGCGTCGTCGTGGACTCCCCGCCGGGCGCCGGAAAGACCACGCTGGTCCGCAGAGCCGCCCGGGAACTCGTGGCGGCAGGCGAACCGATCATGATCATCGCGCAGACCAACAACCAGATCGACGACCTGACCGTCCGCCTGGCCGCCGACGATCCGGCCCTGCGCGTTGGGCGCATCAGCGGCGAGGACTACGCCGCCGGCCGCAGCCCTTTGCGGGGTCTGGACAACGTGACCATCGCCACGAAGATCGACGATCTGCGCGGCTTCGACATCGTGCTGGGCACCGCCGCCAAATGGGCGCGGGTCAAGGACCACCGCCGGCGCTGGGCCATCGTCGATGAGGCCTACCAGATGCGATCCGATGCGCTGCTCCTGGTCGCCTCCCAATTCGAGCGCGGCCTGTTCGTCGGCGACCCCGGCCAGCTCGACCCGTTCACCACCGTAGCGACCGAGCGGTGGACGGGCCTGACCTACGACCCCCGCCACAACGCCGTTGACGTCCTGCTGGCGCACAACCGCGAGGCTGTCATCGAACGCCGGCTGCCCGTCTCCTGGCGACTGCCGGCCAGCGCGGCCACCCTCGTCGCCCCGGCCTTCTACCCCTACACCGCCTTCACCGCCGGCGTCCCGGACGGGGTACGGGAGCTGCAGTTCACCACCGCCGGCGTGCGATCGGCGCTGGATGACACCCTGGACATGGCCCGCCGGACCGGCTGGGCTCTGCATCAACTCCCCGCCCGGCACACCCAGCGCACCGATAGCGACGTGGCCGGCGCCGCGGCGGGCCTGGCCGCCCGGCTGCTGGCACGCGGCGCCGTCGAACGCTGCGAACTTCACCCAGGCGGGCGGCGCCTGACTCCCGCTGACGTGGCGATCGGTGTCGTGCACCGCGACCAAGCCGAGCAGATCAGGTGGTTGCTGCCCCGCACGAACGTTCCCGGCGCCGATCAGGTCGTCGTCGACAACGCCAACCGGCTGCAAGGCCGGGAGTTCGAGGTGGTCATCGTCGTCCACCCGCTGTCAGGCCGGCGTGACGCCACCACCTTCCACCTGGAGGCGGGCCGGCTGTGCGTGCTCACCTCACGCCATCGGCAGGCCTGCATCGTCGTCGCCCGCGCCGGCATCACCCATCTTCTCGACGCCCATCCCGCCACCGACCCGGTGCGGCTCAACGTCCCCGTCAAGTTCCCCGACGGCTGGGAAGCCCACCACACCGTACTCAGCCATCTGGAGCCGCACACGATCGTCGCACCCGGCTGATCAGGTCCGTCGGCCACATGTGGCCGACGGTGTGACGGGCCGGCGCCTCGGCGTGCGCGATCGTACAGGCCAAGCCGCGCGACGCCAAGCGCGCTTGGCCTGCCGGTCCCGCGGATAAGCCCGCAACGCCGAGCGCACGTAGCCAGGAACATCCACGCTGCGGCAGGCATGCCGTGTCGGCGCAGGACGTGTCTGCGGAGAAGGGCCGCGGATCGCCGAGCCGGTGCACCGCGAACCCCGCCTTTGACCCCTTCACCGTGTCCTCCTCCCCCGGCTTGCGGGGGAGGGGCGGAGATCGCCCCTCGTCTGGCGAGGGCGGATGTCACAGTCCCAGCGGCTTGCCTCTCATCCATTCGACGAGTCGGTTTCGGTCGATCAGGACGACGTGCCCGTGGCCTTCGTCGAGCGCCGGGCGGGTGAATCGTGCCGAGGTGACCAAGACCGCCTGGTGGCCGGTGTAGGCGCAGTGGACGGCGCCGATGAGGTTGCGGATACGGTCGGCGCCGACGGGCGCGGCCTGTCGCTTGCACTGCACGGCGATCTTGCGTCCGTTCCTGGTACGGGCGGTGATGTCGGCTCCTTGATCGCCGCTGCGGCCGACCACCTGGACGTGCAGATAGCCCTCGTCGCGGAGCAGGTCGGCGATGAAGTGTTCGAAGTCCTGGCCGCTCATGGAGTCGATCACCTCCAGCCGCGCGGTCTTCGATCTGCTGCCGGCGCATCTTCGCCTCATGCACATGCACCGCGCGTACGGCCGCGCCGATGATGAGCAGGATGGCTACGGCGATGAGGACGGACACGATGGCGGTGCGGTGGGCTACGACGAAGGCGATGACGATGCGGCAGATCGTGATGAGCAGCCAGATCACGCCGACCGCGGCCGCCAAGGCGGCGGTGAGCGGCACCGCTCCGGTCATCACCGATCGCAGGCGAAAGCGGGCGCGTCAGTAGGGAGTGCTGGACCTGCCAGACAAACGCTCGCGTTCGATCGGGTTGGTGACGTCGTCCGCTGAGTCCGAGCGAGGCGAGCTGGCGGTGCTGGAGGGCTTTGAGGTTGCCGCGCAGCAGATCAGAAGAGTCCGGCTACGAGCTGACCGCCGTTGTCCAGACGCGGGTCTCGTTGATCCGTTCCTTGGCGCGCAGGGCTTCGGCCAGGTCGATCCCTGCACGATTGGCGATGGCCGCAACGTAGATCAGGACGTCGGCCAGCTCATGCCCGACAGTGCCGACCTGGCTGGTCGGGTCGATCGACATGGCGGCTTGCTTGCGCACCGCCTTGCAAACCTCTCCGGTCTCCTCGGCCAGCTTCAGGCACTGATCGACGATGCTGCTGTGCGCGAAGCCCCGTTCCTGCTCCATTTCGGCGACGTAGCGCTGAAGTTCTTCCAGTGACGGTGAATGCGTGTTGGGAAGAGGGTGCATAGTGATCCCGCCTGTGACGGATGAGAGAGCGCCACGCTAGCAGCACCACCCGTTACGGCTCACCGGAAACCCCGACTTTCACAGGGTCAGCTGGCCTTGCGCGATTCGAGGGACGGGTACGCGGCACAGGCCGGAGCGCAGGACGGCCGTGTGCCGGGCGGCGGCCGCCCGAACGTCGGGGTGCCGGGCAACTGGCACCATGCCGGGGATGAGCCGGTGGCGTACCCGCTTGGCGGTGGGGTCCCACGCCCAGGTGCCGACCACGCGGCCGTCCAGCACGATCGTCGGTAGGACCTCGCCGATCTGGTTGAACGCCGCCTCCTGGGCGAGGTCGCCGAGGTAACGCCGGCGGGTTTCGAAGTACGCCTTGAGCGCGACATCCTCGTGCGCCAGCAGATTCACCCCGCTGACGCAGTCGGCGTCGTCGGCCACCGTGAACTCGGCGAACCGCTGGGCGCTCATGTACATCGGGCTGTCGCTCCACAGGGTGAACAACCGGACGAGTTTGACGCCCGACCGCTCCAGGCCGCCGACTACTGCGGTGCGCGACAGCGCCGACCACCAGGTGGCGTCTCGGATGCTGATCGGGCCGTACCGGTCAAGGTAGGCGGCCATCAGGTAGTCGACCGCAGCGTGCGGATCCAGCACGGTGTCGAGCGTGGGATAGGCGCTGGCAGTGAGCGCGAAGGCGCGCACCTCACGGTTCCAGCCCGCGGCCTGGTTCAGGTAGGCCAGGGTGCCGCGCTCCCAGGCGAGCTTGAGCGCCAGCCGTGTCACCATCACCGGCATCCCCGCCGCGCCGAGCCGGGCCTCGATGGTGCGATGGAACAGCGGCCCGAACTCGCCCAGCAGTTCTACCACGGCGGCGGTGGCCGCGGTGATGGCGGCGTGGCTGTGGCCGGCGTTGGCGATCGCGCGCAGGGCGTCTCGTTCGCGGAAGCGCAGCGTGGCGGCGTGCGCGGCGGCGGCGAGGTGCAGCGGCAGAGTGTGCAGGGTTTTGCGCATGCATCGCACGGTCACCAGGCGGGAGCGTACGGCCGGGTCGAACAGCTCCAGGGGAACGGACTGGTCGGCTGCGCGGGCCGCCACGGTGGCGAATGGCGACGGCAGCCGCGCGGCGTGCAGGCCCAGCCCCGCATCGGCGATCTCCTCGACCCCGGTCCGGCGGGTGTGGAGGGCGAGGCCTTGGCGGGCTAGCACCCAGTTCCACAGCCTGTCGGCCTCCCGAGGGCTGAGCGTGTGCGTTTCTGCCGTCTCGGGGCCGGGACTAGCCATGCGGGGCAGGCTAGCAACGACGGTCACCCCTGTGGACCCCATTCGCCTTCCACGAACCTGCGCAACTCAGCGTAGGACCGTTCGGTTTCGGCCCACGCCTCGTCGTCGCCCCACCAGCGGCGGGTGTTGTGGTGGATATGGAACTTGCTCCAGTCGCCATCCCAGCCCGGCTGCTGGTGGGTTCCACGGATGCCGTGCAACAGCGCGTTGGCATACACCTCGGTGCCGGGCAGCGGCACGAAACGAAACAGCGACACCCGGCCGAGCATCGGCCGCAGCTCACGCAGCAGGCCGATGGTCTGCCTCGTGCTCTCGATGTCCTCGCCGGGGTAGCCGTGGATGATGAACACCTTCGCCGAGATCCCAGCGGCCGCAGTCATCTCGACCGCGGCGCGGATCTTGGCCTGAGTGGTGTTCTTCCGCATGGCCTTCAGCAGGCGTTCGCTGCCGGACTCCATCCCGTACTTGATCTCGATGCAGCCCGAGGCAGCCATCGTCTCCAGCAGTGCCCGGTCGACGGTGTCGACCCGGGACAGGGCCGACCAGCGCAGGCCCAGATCCGCGATCTGGGTGCAGATGTCGGCGACCTTGTTCTTGTTGACGATGAAGTTGTCGTCGACGATCGCGAACCCCTCGATGCCGTAGGCGTCGATCAGGTGGGCGAGCTCGGCGCGGGCGCTGGCCCCTCCGCGGTACTGCATGCGCCGCTGGGCGACCGCGCAGAACGAGCACGGGAACGGGCAGCCCCGGCTGAACATCACGTGCGCCATCCGCGCATCGGTCCCGGCGAGTCGGTCGGTCAGCACGATGTCCTCGCGCGGCAGCAAGTGCCGGGCGGGCAGCGGCAGTTGGTCGATGTCGCGCATGAGCGGGCGGGCGGGGCTGCGCACGGTCTGGCCGTCGCGCGTGAACAACACGCCCGGCACGCCGGTGAAGTCCCGGTCGTCGGCATGGTCGAGGAGTTCAAGGACGGTGCCTTCGGATTCGCCGTCCGCGACGACGTCGGCGGCGAGGTCGTGCAGAACCTCGGCCGGGTAGAAGTTGGCGTGCACACCTCCGGCCATGACCAGCGTGCCGGGGTCGAGCTTGGTCTCCTGGCGGGCCTGGAGCATCAGGCCGTAGGTGGCCGAGGAGGCCAGGCTGAAGCCGACTGCGTCGAAGCCGGTCAGGTCCAGCGCAGTGCGGCCAGGGGCGACGCGGTGTATCTCCACCTGGTGTCCGGCTGCTTCGGTCACGGCCGCCAGGTACAGCACGCCGAACGGGGGGAACTCCTTGCGCTGCTCGCGGAAGCGCGCCATGTCGTAGACCTCGGGGTAGAGCAGTGCGACCTTCACACGTCACCTCGCTCGAGGTAGGGGGTGGGGGTGGGAGGCGATCGCCGCGGTGATCTGCTCGGCGAGCGCGGCGGCGACCGCGCCGGCGTCGGCGTGGCCAATCTGGTGGATCAAGGTGGGGGTGCCGGTGGCGCGGAACAGTTCGGCGGTCTCGGCGAACAGGGCGCGCTCCACTCTCGCGGCGGCTAGATTGCCGTGGTGGAAGCGGCTGTAGGTGCCGCGCTCCCGGGCTCGGCGCAGGCACACTTCGGGGTCGCCGAGCAGGAACACGGCCAGGTCGGCGCGGCGGGCGTGTCGGTACAGGTCGGTGATGAACTCGACGTCGGCGCCGTCGAGCCGGTCCAGGACGAACGCCGAGGGGACGTACCGGTCGCACACGACCACCCGCCCGGCTTGCAACTCGGGCTCGATCACGGTGGCGATGTGGTGGTAGCGGTCGGCGGCAACCAGACACGTCAATGTCAGGCCGTGGAAGTCGCGGGTGCCGGAGCGGGCTAACGAGCCGATCGGGGAGTCGGATGGCTGGGTGGTGCGGACCGCGGACAGTCCCGATTCGGCGAGGATCCCGCACAGGAGGCGACTGCAGGTCGTCTTGCCGACACCGCTGGGGCCATCCAACGTGATGAGGAAACCTGGAAGACCATTTGAGCAGGTAGGCGGCATTGCGCTTCCCTTCTCACGGGATTTGAGTGTATGTCGAGCGGATCGCTCCGGACATGGCGGGAGAAGCGAGCTCGTAGTGGCGAGCCCAGAGCGATGTTTTCTGCCAGGGTGGTCTTCTTCCCGGCCAGATCCAGCCCGCCGGCCAGGATCCGCTCGGGCGCGGCCGTGCGGCGGTCCTGCGCGGATTGTTGTCACCGACCACCACGACCAAGCTGGCCACCTCCCTCGGGCTGGCGCCGAGCACCGTGTCGCAGCACCTCGCCGTACTCGCCTCGGCCGGCCTCGTCCGGCGCTACCGCGTCGGCCCGCGCGTCCTGTACGAACTGGAAGACACCGGCGTCGTCCTGCTTACACAACTGGGCGACTGACCTGGGCCGAAGTGGCCGTGGTCGCATGGTCGTCAGATCCCGGGTACCGCCGACTGCGGTCGGACCTCCCAGGCCGGCCGGTGGAGCTGATCGTTGTACACGATGATGTCGGCGTGGTCGGCTGGGCGGGCCGTGGCGAAGTAGAGCTGCTGGGACGGGATGTAGCGATGGCGCCAGGACCGTTCGATCTCGGCGGTGTCGGCGGCGGATCCGGCCAGTGCCGCGCTGCGGTCCCGGGCGCGATCCACCGTCTGCTCGAAGGGGACGGATACGAAGATGCGCAGGTCCCACCGGTCGATGAGTTCTGGGCGCAGGAGGAAGACGCCGTCGAAGAGCAGGACGGCGTCTGCGGGGGCGGTCGTGGCCGGCGGGGACGACGGGGTGTCGGTGTCTCTGTCGTAGACCGCGGGCTGGAACCTCCGGTCTCCGCCTGGGCCCAGCGGATCGAGCAGGACCCGGCACAGGGCGGCGCGGTCGTGGGCGTCGAAGTAGCAGCCTTCGGCTGAGTACTGGCCGCGCCGGTAGCGCTGCGCACGGGGGACGAGGAAGTCGTCGACGGTCGCGCGGATGACGGCGCGGTCCTGCGCGCGCAGGACGGCGGCGAGCTCGTCGGCCAGCGTGGTCTTGCCTGCGGCGGGCGGCCCGTCGATGGCGACCCGCAGCGGGTGCGCGGTCGCCACGGAGCTGATCGCCTCGGCCAGCCGGCTGATGAGCTCGCCGCGGGTGCCTTGGTCCATTGCTGCCTCTCTCCCGGTGCCTCTGATGAACCCCTCCCTGCCGATCACAGGTCTCAAGCATTATTCCCGTGGTCCTCCATGGGTGTCTCTCCGCACGGCGACCACGGCGACAGTGGTGTACGGCATGCTGAAGCCGCCGCCCATCTTGTCGATCAGGGCTCCGACTGTCTCCAGCACGTTGGCCAGGTCGTCGGGCGGAAGCTTGGCGATGGCACCATAGGTGGGAAGCAGTTCCAGCCACTCGTCCCGTGAGTACGTCCGCTCCCAGTCGAAGCTCACCGCCACCGCCCATGGGGTGTCGGCGTCCCTGTTCAGCCAGCCTCTGGATCTACCAGACGGTGGGCGCCGCGGCGAGCCCACCGGGACACTCGGCCATCTGCAAATGCTGCTGCGGCTAGGGTACGGGCCCGGTGCCCGCCGTGCCACGCCGCCCCCTTCACGAAGTCTTCAACACCCGGCGGTGAAGAAGTGAAGCGCTCCGGTTTCGGTGGAGATGCTGACGTGCCCGAGAACCGTCCTCACGCTTCTGTCTCTCAGGGGATGGACACCATCACTTCCGACACGCTGGTTACTATCAGTTCGCCGGCCATGCCATCATCGCCATCTTCCGGCTGCCGAATGCTGTGCCCGGCCAACGCGCCAAGGCCGTTGGAGGGATCATCATGATGCCGAAGCGGCCAGATCGTTGAGGGTGGCGTTGACGACAGGCCAGCACATGTCGACGGTGTCCCGGTCGGGCGGCTCGCCCATGCGTAGCTGTTTGTGGGGATGGACGAGGTTGCGGTAATCGCGCAGAGTGTGGCAGAACTTCTGCACGTCCACACCGATGAAGCGGTGCCGCCGGGCCAGTTCGATGAGGTCGTGGAGCGATTGCTGCTGTGGTGAGGATGAGGACTGCCGCAGCCGGGTGTGGATGGCGTCGAGGAGGACGCCTTCCAGGAGGCTACCCAGCATGATGATCGCGGCGACGTGGCAGCCGTTGTCGGTGCAGGTGCGCGCCTCATCGAGTCGCCCTTGGAGGATTTTCGCGAACTGCGGGTCTTGGACGACTTGGGACATCGTCACTTTCAGGGTGACCGGCGCGAGCGAACCAGGGGACGCCGATCCGGGTTCGCACTCGACGATGCGCGGCCGGCCCGCTGGACGTTCGACCTTGTACCCCTCGTGAACGAGAAATTCGTTGATCAGTTTGGGATCTCGGCTGCTGTGCCGGGCGGCTCGCCCATGTACTCTCTCTGGTCGCACAGGCGTAGGATGACCCGTTCGATGTCGTCGGCATGGTCGCGGCGTTCTCGGAGCCGCTGGGTGACCCACTCCAGACGGGGGCCGTGGTCATAGTCGGGAACCTCTGCCCAGCCGGCGTCCTTGAGAAACTTCGGCAGTTCGTAGCTTCGGCGCGAGTAGGGCGTGTCGTCCCCGCAGATGATGCGACCGAGCTGACGCAGGGTGTTGTCGTCAAGGCGTTCCATCGCCGCTCCTCTCTTCGTCGTCGTGCAGGATGATGGGCTGCCAGGATGAGGGCCCTGCCGGCTTGCGGGTCTGGATGACTCCAGGTTTGATGCCGCGGCTGTCGAGTTCGCGCCACAAGGGCTTCAGGGCGCGGTTGGGATCGAGGGAGAAGTCGCTTTCCCGCAGCCTCCACAACTCCCAGCCCGCACGCCGGAGCTCTTGCTCCCGGCGGATGTCGTGGCGTACCTGATCGGGGGCGGTGTGCCAGAAGCGGCCGTCGCATTCGACGCCCAGCCTGCCTTTCGCGCCGACCACCACCAGGTCGATGCGCTTGCCGCCCGCGGGCACCTGCGGCACGACGCGATAGCCGCGCTCGCGAATGCGCAGGTATACGCGCTGCTCGAACAGGGAGTCGAAAGGCCGGGTGGGGACGTCGGGGGAGACGTCTGCGGGTTCTTCTTGGCCGAACTCATTGATCGCGGGGTCGGACATCCAGGTTTGCAGCGAATATCGCAGATCGTTGTGCTTGAGACGGTGGGCCGGCGTTGAGGTGAACAGCCACATCTGATCGCGTGCTCGGCTGGCCGCCACGTTGAAGCGCTGCTGCTGGACTTTGCTGCTGGCGATCTGCGGAGGGTTCGTGACGACCATGGACAGGAGGATCACATCGCGCTGATCGCCCTGGAAGTCTGGTGGTTGCCCCCAGCGCAGGTCGTAACGTTCGATGTCGGCAGCGTCGATGTGCTCGGGAATGAGGCGATCCAGGAGGCGGACCTGCCCGTCTCCCTGAAGCACGATGACGCCGAAGGTCTTGTCGGCGTATCGCGGATCGGCGAAGAGCTTGGCCAGCGTGTCCACGATCTGCTTGGCCTCGGGCTCGTTCCTGATCCGGCGCTCGGCTCCTTCGACGTAGCCGTCTTCGACGTGCACGACCTGGAGCGGGTCGAGTCGTTCGGCGCCGAATTGGCGCAGCGGCACGAGCTTGTCGTCGTAGAACTGCCGGGAGGACCAGCCGATGATCTCAGGCATACAGCGGTAGTGATCGGTGAGCAGGACAACGTCGGGGAAGCGGGCGCGAAGCAACGCGTACAGGTTCGATTTCGGGGCGAAATCGTCACGGAAGGCACGCCGCACATCGGGAAGGTTCTGATCGATACGGTCCTGGATGGGCTTCAGCTCGCCGTGCGAGATCATCGAGGGCGTGCACTGCTGATCGTCGCCCACGACGATGACATGGGGGGCGAGCCAGAGCAGGAAGGCGGAATCGACCTGCATCTGGCTGGCCTCGTCGACGATGACGACGTCGAAGCAGTCCGGCTCGGGCCGGATGGTCTCCACCACCAGCGGCAGTGGCATGATCCACGCTGGTACCGCGTCCCGCGCGAGGGCCATGGCGTCGCGCACCCCTTGGCGATACCGCTCGGCGTAGCGCTTGCTCGTGCCCTTGCCCAGGTCGCTCACCCGGTTCTTGTAGGCCTGCAGGCCTTGGCGTTGTTCCTGCGTGATACGGGTCAGGCAGCACAGCCAGGCGTTTTCGGCGGCCAGGTCGGCGGTGATGTCACCGACGGCGCGTTCTGCTTCCTCCAGCGCGGCGGTGAGTTTGCGGTCCAGGTCGGGATCGCTGAAGCGGCGGCAGCAGGCGGCGGCCCTGCCCCAGTTCCAGGCCGCCGCAAGCTGCGACAGCCGTTCGGTCCAGTGCGGATCGGTGGGGGAGTCGGCGATGGCCGCGGCCACCGGCGCGTGCGCCGTCCGCAGCCGGTCCAGCAGAGCGTCGCATCGCCGCTGCTGATCCTTCCTTCTGATCGCGGCGGACAAGGCGTCGATGCCGTGCTCGTAGGCGTGGCTGTCCCGCTCGCCAACAGCGCGTTGCAGGGTCCGCGTCGCCGCTGCGGCGCTCTCGTTCAGCCGCGGCGTGAGCTTTCCGGCGATCACTTCCAGTTGGGTGATGGCCTGCCGGGCCACGACCTGGCGATGGCTCCACGCGATGGTGTCGAGCAGTTCGTCCCATCCCTCGGCCGTGTGGATGAGGTGGCGCAGCCGGTTGTAGCGCAGGATGGCGCCGATGTGCTGGACGGCCCCGGCGAACGACGCGATGGCGCTCAGATCAGTGGCCCGATCGCACAGGTCGGACAGCCGGGCGAGCAGGGGCCCGGGCCTCGGGGTGAGGCCGGCATGCTTCCAGTGCTCATCCAGGGTGGCGACGAGTGCGTCGGCTTCGAGATGTATGAGCAGGGCTTCGACCTGGTTGAAGGTTCGTGGTGGCTGACCGTCGACGGTGCACCCGGCCAGAAGCCGTTCCGCCTGGCGGATCAGTTTGGGTCTCATCCAGCCGCGCTCCGGCCTGTTGGCCAGGTATCGGCGCAGATCTTGTGCCGCGCTGACCATCGCTCCTGACCCCTCAGAGGACGCAGGAGCGATCGTGACCTGGCGGGCCCCGAGACCCGTCAATGCTCGCTGATGAGCTACGGCCTTTTGGGTCATCTGCTGCAGGGTCTGCCACAGCGCCTGATCTCGTTGGGACAAGGCGCAGCGCAACGCGGTGGCGCGCCAGTCGGCCTCACCCCAGACGGCGGCCCGGCCGGGCATGCCGAGCCGGTACAAGGCATCCAATGCCTTGTTGCAGTGCGCGTCGATGGCCTCCACCTGGTCGGCCGGGAGCGCTGCCAGGTGCTCGCCGAGCGCCGTGGGCATGGGTTCGTGCTCGCACGCGGTCGCGGTGACGAGCGCGCCGAATTCCGCCGGCGATGGGAGATCGGTCTCGGCGGGCAGGAACTCGTGCGAGAGCCGGATACGCTCCGGATCCGCGCCCTGGAGCAGGTCGGCGAGCTCCCGCGCTTCATCCGCCGTCAGCGGAGGCTTCGGGTGCTGCGCCGCCGAGTCCGGGAGCGGGTCGATCCAGCCGAAGCCGGCGGCCTGCCGCTGCACGGCCTCGACGATGTCAGCGCGGGTGCCCACATATCCCGGGGCCGCGCTGATCGGCAGCGTTTCGCTCTCACGCAGCTCGAAGACCTGGCCTTGCAGATGGGCCCGTTGGTGAAGCGCTTGGCTCCGTTGCTGGTGCAGCCTGGCGATGTTCTGGCGAATGTGTTCGACATCGCTACTCGCCACCCGGTCCGACACCGCAGAGATGGTACGTTCCAGCACGTCGGAGCCCTTGGCGTAGCGATGGGAGAACTGCACGCACAAGTCCCGCAGAGCGGGTGGAAGCTGGTCGCGGACCACCTTCAGGGCCTGGTCCTTCGCGCTGGTGACCAGCACTCGTTTGCCGCGTGCCAGCAACGCGGCCATGAGGTTGGCGATGGTGTGCGTCTTGCCGGTTCCGGGAGGTCCTTGGACGACGACAGCGGTGTCGTGCTGCAGGCGCTTGAGCACCGATCGCTGGGCCGCGTTGGTCGGCAGCGGGAACAGCGGATCGTCGCCAAGGAGGAGATCGGCCTGCTGGCCGGAGCTGGTGCGCCAGGCGATGCGCTCGTCTTTCTCCAGATCGAAGACCAGCTGAGCGAGGCCGAGAGGAGCGGCCACGTCCGGTTTCTCCAGCGTGTTGAGGATTTCCTGATAGCACTCGACGACGAGATCGCTGTCTCGCTCGCGCAGGATCAACGCCGGCGCGAGGGCGGTGATGTGTGTGTCGTCTGCCGGGTCCGGCCTACTCCAGGACCGGCCGAATGGAGCGGAATAGCCGAACGCGCGGGTGTGCCATTCTTCGAGCATTTCGGCCATGGCATCGGAGAGCGGGTGAGGGCCTCTTTCCCGAAGCGCTTTCCGCACAGGCTCCACTCGATCAGCGGCGAACCCATCCTCGGGTTCGAGAAACTGTCGATCCTCAAATCGCGGTATTGCTTCTGGGGCGATCTTCACGGTGATGGTGGTAGTCGCTCGGTTGATGAGAAGGTCGACGCGAACCGTGATCAGATGACGGTGGATTTTCTTCCTGTCGACAGGCGCTGAGCGCAGCAGGCCCACGCCGAGCACCGCCTCCAGGGTGTCGTCGTGCTGGCTTATCTGGCGGGCGGCGGACAGCAGGTCCTGATACAGGTCACGGCGCGGCTGCGCGCGCCGTTCGGCGTCGGCCCATCGATGCCAGAAGGGCAGCCATGCCTTATGCGCGGCCTCATGGGGACCACCAAGACCCTGCGTGATCGCGAGAGCATCGCCGGGACGGGCGTCGCCTTCGGACGGGATCAGATCGCGCAGGACAGGAGCATCACCCCACGGATCAGCGATTTGGCGAGGGTCGATGCGACCGTTCAGCAGGGGCGGCAGATCTGGCGGAGGCAGGTGAGGTTCGTAGGCCAGTTCCAGAAGAATGGTGTCGCCGTGGTCTCGGCGGACACTGACCTCCTCAGGAAGCTCGGCCAGCCACCAGACTTCGCGGTAATCACCACAGTCGCGAATCGTTCTTTTTCCGGCGCGAGCGAGATCGCGTAAGTACCTGACGAGGCCGATGGTCGTCTCGACGACCTTGGGGTCTTGGGCAGTTCTCGCGGTTGGTGGCTTCATGTGAAAGGGCACCCTTCTGACAACCCAGCCCTTCAGAATGCATGAGCACCGACATCTGCTCAAGCGCCACGGTCAAAGTGGGTGTAACGGGTGTCCGCGCGCTCCAATAGCAGCCTTCCTAATTTCAGCGTGCTCGCGCTCTACACTTACGCGGGCAACGTGATCTTACCCAACGTCGAATTCTGTGCGATCAATGGCGGAATACCCATTTACCCGAAGATGGCTATTTGACGATCGTTGGGGAGGGTGAGCGCCGAGCTCGTAGCGGCCCGCGGTCGTGCACTGAGCGGCGGTTGGAGTCCGGCATCCGGCTCCGATCGTGTCCGGCCCGCCGTCGGCGAGCTGCCGGAGCCGGAGGGGCATCGCGGGGCCATCCCGGCGGGGCGCTGTCCGGAGGGGAGTCTCACGGCTCGCGCCGGCCGACGACAGTTGTGTGCGCATAGCCCTATCACCCGGGGGCTGCCCTGCCCGGCTCCCCGGGGTATGCGGGTCCGGCTCCCGTCGGAGCTGGTCGTAAGACCGCCACCTCCCATCCGAACGCCACCGCGATCCTGGCGTCGGAGGCCACGGTGACGGCGTGGACGGCGTCCGGCAACCGGTATTCGGTGATCTGGCCGCCGGTGGACAGATCCCAGCAGCGCTGGGTGGCGTCCGATCCGCCGCTGACCAGCAGTGGACGCGGTCCATGCGCGATGGCCAGCGCCCGGACCGCCTGCGCATGACCGTCCAGAATATGGATCACACGGCCGTCGGCTACGTCCCAGATGCGGATGCGGGCGTCGTCGCCCCCGGCCACGACGACGACACGGTCGCTCACCACGGCGATGGCCACAGCGTTGACCGAGTCGCTGTCGTCTGCCAGCGTCGCTCCCAGTTGCCGGCCTGATCTCATATCCCAGAGCCGGACCGTGCCGTCATCCCCGCCGCTCGCGGCAACGGGTGTGTCCTCGACGATTCGGGCGTCGACCGCGTTGATCCAGCCGTCGTGCCCGTCCATCTCGTGGATCAGCGCGCCCGTCCGGAGATCCCACGACCGCAGCATGGCGTCGTCGCCTCCGCTGACAGCCATGCTGCGGCCGTCGGCTTCGACTGTCGCGACGGCGTTCACCATGTCCACGTGGCCCACCAACTGCCGGGCAGCATCGGGTGCGTGGACGTTCAGGCTGAGCAGGCGTGCCGAGCCGACAGCGGCCACCACCCGCAGCTCGCCTTCCACCCACGCGGGGGCGAGCGCGTGTATCTCCTGGTCGTCGTAGCCGGGGACGGGCTCTGCCGCTGCTTCGGGAGAGGGCAGCGCGCTCCATGTCGACAACAGGGCGCCGTCGTCGAGACGCCAGAGCATGATGGTGCCGTCGTGGCTTCCGCTCAGGACCGCCGTCTGCCCGCCGACATCGGTCACAGCGAGCGTTTTCACGTCGCCCGCGTGGCAGGCCTGGTCGTTGCCGGAGTCTGGCCCGCGGTCCAAGGCTTGGGCGAGGTCCCACAGCCGGACGGTTTTGTCCCCGCCGCCGCTGACCGCGACAGGACGTCCCTGGAGCGAGCCGACGCCCAACGCGCTGACCGGCTGGAAGTGGCCGCTCATGGTGTGGGGCAGGGAGCGCTGCTCTGCCAGATCCCAGAGGCTGATGGTCCCGTCGACGCCGGTGGAGGCCACGATGAACCGGCCGTCGATCTCCGTGATCACCACGGCGGAGATCGCCTGGGGTCGTGGACGGAGTTCGGCCCTCTGCGTGAGGTCCACGAGATCCCATACCTTGACGATGCCGTCGGTGCCTCCGCTGACGGCCAGAGCGGACTCGCTCGTGCTGATGACGTCCACGGCGTTGATCCAGCTGTCGTGACCGGTCAGCTCGGCGAGCTGGGCACCGCTACGGGGATCCCAGACGCGCAGCGTCCTGTCTTGACCCGCGCTCACCAGGATCGGTTCGTCGCGCACTTTCCCGCAGGCCAGGCTGGTCACCGTCATCCTGTGGCCGCGCAACTCCCTCATCAAGGTACCGTCGGCCGGGTTCCACAGCCGGATGACCCGGTCGCTTCCGCCGCTGACCACGACCGGCCGGCCGGCGATGCTCGTCCAGGCCACGGCCTCGATCATCCTGGCGGATGCGACGATCATGCCGTGCCCGGAAGCGCCGGCGCGCGCGGGCTCGCCGCTGGACAGTTCCCAGAAGTGAACGGTCCCGTCATCGCTGCCGGCGACGACGATGGGGCGGCCGTCGAGCGTGCCGGTTGCCACGCTGCGCACCACGTCCCGCGGACCGGTCATCGGCAGCCCCACGGCTTCACACGCGGCGAGATCGTACACGCGCACGGTTCCGTCGTCGCCGCCCACGATGGCGACGCAACGCTCGCCGAGCTCACCCAAGGCGATGGAGCGCACCCACCGCTCCTCCACGAAGGTGAACAGCAGCCATGACAGCCCGCCTCCCCACGCCGTCCTGCCCGACCGAACGGCGCAGGTAAAAGCCGACAGCGTCGAGAATGGACTCCACATGCCAGGCCCCCGGAGGCTCCCACCCGCCGGTGGCTTCGGGTGGCCGCGGCCGAAGCTCAGTGGCCACACTGCCGAGCAGCCGCGCCGGCAAGCCAGGCTCTTTGGCAGAGGCCAGCGCCGCCAGCACCGGACGCCGCCAGCTCTGGGCCAGATCCAGTTCGAGAATCTCTCCCAGGGTCGCCGGGATCATCGAGCGGATCCGCGCCGGTTCGACGGCGGGCGCCGCGCGGTCGCGTGATGTGAGGTAGTGAGCGAACAGCCCGGCCACCAGGAAGGCGCCTCCGCTGGTGGCGGCATTTCTTTGCGGATCGGTGAGCGCCTTCGCGATCGCCTCGCTGATCGCATGACGCACGCCGGCCGCCTCCTCGTGGCGGTAGCTCGCGCAGGCCCTCAATCTCAGCTCGACGTATTGCGTGATGTCCTGCCGGACCTGCCGGGCGGGCACGGCGTCGAGGTCGCAGATCTGACCCGCCGAGGCGGCGGCGTCCAGCAAAGGAGTGAACTCCTCCCATGCCCGCGTGCCCACGAGGACCCGGCAAGCCGGTCCTGCTGATGGGCCGCCGCGTTCCAGGCGCGCGAGTTCGAGAAGCAGCAGCCGCATCAGGTCATCCGGAGCCGCCGCCTCGTCCAGCGCGTCGAGCACCACGATGGGCGGTGGGCCGGTCGCGAAGGCATCACGGATCGCCGCGATCAACGCGGCCGCAGTCCATCCGTGAGCGTCTGCCCGCGCCAGCCGCAACTGCTTCGCGATCGATCCGGTGACCTGCCGCAGAGTCTGGCCGCGGGCATGCACCCCCGCCAGGGGAAGGCCACGTCGCGGGAGCCGGCGCGCACCGCGAATCATGGGATCGAGCGGGGCAAGGTCGTGGTGGGAGGCGCAGACCAACATGCCCAAGAGAGCCGATTTGCCGACTCCGGGCTGGCCCGTCACGACGCGCAGGGCCGCCGCGGGACGCTCGTCGTCCATCCAAGCGGCGTGCTCTGCCAGTTCCTCTTCCCTCCCCGTGAAGTACGCGGGCGGTCGAGCGAAGTGGCATGGCCCTGGCGCGCGGCGCGACCAGACAGGGTCAGTGGCACGTATGCCGGGCCCTTAATCTTCTTCCCGCCGGGCAGTCCGGCCTCGATCTGGAAGGTCTCGCCGTTCATCCGGTGCCCGGCTTCCGCGCCATCGCGGCGGTTCGCTGGGCTCGCAGTCCCGATTCTCTTCCCCCGGACCGTGCTGTGGCCCTCGCCAGGGACGAGGAATACCTCGTGCGCTACAACCTCGCACTTGCCGTTCGCGACAATTACGGCACCATTCCGCCCCGCCAGCGCGGTTCCATCGTCGACATTCTTGGACAGGACAGTTTCAGGAGTATCAGGAAGTTGCTGACATGACCGCGCTTTCGCTGGCGAGCCGCAGCCGCACGTGCCGGTCAGTTGGACCACGGTCGAGCGGCCGCTCGGACAGAACCCGTGCAGGAACGTCATGCGCGTCAAGGCAGCCTGTTCGTCTCCGGCGGACCGGCGCCCACATCGCTTGGCCATGGGCGGCCCTTGAGCGAGACGCTACTGTCCGGTATCTCAGTCCGCCAGGGAGGCGCGGCCCAGATAGGCATCGTCTCGGGCGCTGAAGACTTCCACGTTGTCCTCGTAACCGGGTAGGAAGCGGAGCCGGACAGGCGTGCCTTCCAGGCTGGCCATCCAGGAGGCGATGTAGGTACGCCCGTGCAGTCTGATGCCGCTTGCCGTGATGCGGCGGTCCTGAGCCTCGGCATCCAGGAGCAGCATGTCAATATCGGCCCGGTCAGCGTGGCGAATGGGGGCCGGGTCGGCATCCCATGCCTCGGCGGGAGACTTCCCCTGTGCGCCGCTGACGTGCTTGGTGTTCCACCAGGTGACCCACTCAAGGAGGCGGGTGACGAAGTCAGCAAAGGCCAAGGGTGGTGCGTCGGCTTCGACAGGCGCGCCGCTCATCCTTTGCCCGGCCTCTCTGTAACCGGGCAGCGTGGAGAAGAACATCCGCTGTGCAGCGCCGTTCACTGTTTCGATGACCATCTTCTGGTGCGGCTGGTAGGGAGGCAGGCACTCCACGGTAACCCCGAGCTGATCGAGCACCGACCGCAGGGGTTCGGACAGGAAATCCTTCCCGCGGTCGACACAGATGCGCTCAGGTATCCCGCCGAAGGGCAAGGGCTGCTCGTCGGTCAGCATCGCGCTGCGCAGAGCGACCAGCACAGTGGACCGGCAGGGAGCCTCGGGGCCGACCGCCAGTCCGCAGATAGCTGCGTGTGCGCGATCGACGAACCAGGTGATCCAGGGGCTGCACGTCTTCCCATCAAGGCTAACCTCGACCGGCACCTGGAGATGGTCGCCTTCCCACACCGCATTGCGATGCGCGCCGGTCGGGTTCGCGGCGCCTGCTTGGCGGCTCACCAATTTCTCCACTGGCTAGTGACGATGCTGGCCAGCAAAGCGCGCTGCAGGGTGGCCGAGCTGGGAGCGAGATGACCGCCGGCATTGCTCTGCTGAACCAGCTCCCGGTGTAACGCTGCGGCATTACCCCGCCAGGCGGCGTACCTGGCGCGGATCTCTGGCGTGACCTCGAAGACGGCTCCACCACGCCGTCCGGTACGCCCGTCCCAGTCACGGGGCCGTCGTCGTGACGCTCGACCGTCTGCTGTCGTCGAATCCATTCGCCCTCCCGTTTCTTGAAGCTGCCCCAAAAGGATGGGGGTCCTTCCTGAACTCCGTGGAAGAGATATACACGCCCTTACGCCACATTCAACCTACGAAGTATATACCTCGACCACAATTCTCCACACATCTTTTCTTGATTTTATCCGACCACGTTCGGACATGAATGCGAGGGCGCGGAGCCAATCCAATATGAAATATAAATTCATTCACCTTTCGATGGATGAATGGGCCGCAGGCAAAGCCCGTGCGACGACCTCAACGCGACATCACTTGCGAACGTGAGCGTTATTGATCCTTTGTGTGGAGCGGCCATGGGAATCTCCGGGAATGCGATCCGCGACAAGCCCGAAGATCGGCGCATGCAGGTCATCTGCCAGGTTCGGCCGGCGGCCAGCTGGGCCCGCATCAGAGCCGTTCCTGCAGCCCGATACCTCACCGGTGAGGAGCTGTACCTCGTGCGTCCCCTGAAAACGTCACGAGCGTGGATCTCGGCGACAATCACAGCGGCTACTGCGGGCGTAGCCGGTCCAGCACATATCTCAGAACGTCCTCATCGAGGATGGGGCGCTGGAGCTGTTCGAGGGCGCGCGCTGCATCCGCCGTGAGGTGAGCCCAGGCCCGCCAGTTGCCGTGGGCGGCCTTTCGGTCGGCCAGCTCGATGAGCGCGGGGTCGGCATCGGCCCAGATCGGGTGGTAGATCGGGATCGCATCCAGCACTTCGACCAGGGGCATCCTCTTGAATCCCCGCCAGAGCGCGATGCGCGAGACCATCATCGGGCTACGTGTCGGCGCCAGTACCTCAAGGTAGTCCGCCTCGCCCACGAAGACGATCGCCGTGTCGGTGTCGCGGTTGTCCCAGAGAAAACGCCACCACTCAAAGCAGTGGGCCGTGAGGTTGTGTGCATCGTCACATACCAAAACACGGAACTTCTCCGCCAGCGCCGTCGTGAGCAGCTTGTCGTACTCCCGTGGTCCCCACGGCCTGGGTCCTTGCAGCCCCAGAGCGTCGAAAAGTCCATGGCGCAGGCTGGAGGCGTCAGCGCAGCACGACACGTAAATGCTATCCCCGGGGGCGAGGTGACGCACAGTGGCGTTCACCATGGTCGTCTTGCCGACGCCGGAATCGCCGTACAGGCATGCCATAGCCCGCTCCTCGAGAACGAACCGCAGGTCGGCATGCGTCAGATGGAGAGCTTCGGTAGCCACGAGATTGGCGCCGTCGGGCTGTTGCAAGTGATCGTTTCCGTCGTCGGGTGGGGGCACGTTGCCTGTGGTCATGACGAGTCCTCATGCTTGCTGGCAGGAGTGTGCTGGGCGGTCTGGGCAGGTGCCGTAAGGGAGGTGATCCGAGACAGCGCGCCCGGGACGATCGCCGCCCGTGAAGCCCAGCCCTTCGGCTTGGGCCCGGCGGGTCATCGTGTTCGGCAGCCGCGGACAGGTGCTGTCGTGGCGGGTCATAACGGACGCTGTGTCGCTGGACAGCGGGAACTTGTCGCAGCGAGACCTGCATCGCGGGGGCGGAACTACGTGCACCACGCCAAGCCATGCGGGGACCAGCAACTCCGCCAACCAGGCATGGCAGGTTGAGCTCTTCAGAGGGGCCAACCGATAGCCGGCGACCGGACACGTGGACCAGTACCGGGGTCGTTTCCTGCCCGCCAGCAGACACAGGTGAGGAAGCTGGCCTCGCCGTGCCACCCCGGCCCGGCACAGACGCGGACCCCCGGCGACGGTCACACCGGCCATCGCGGGCAGAGCCTGTCCAGCGCCCACCGCAGAACGTCCTCATCGACGGTCCGGCGCTGGAGCTGTTCTAGCGCGTTCACTGCATGCGCGGTGAGGTAGGCCCAGACACGCCAGTTGCCGTGAGCAATCCGTCGGTCGGCCAGCTTGATGACCTTAGCGTCGGCATCGGCCCAGATCGGATGGTAGGCCGGGATCACCCGCAGCACTTCGGCCAGGGTCATCCTCTTGAACTCCTGCCAGAGCAGGATGCGCGCGGGCTCCCGCGCCAGCACCTCGAAGCAGTCCGCGCGGCCCACAAAGACGATTGCCGTCTCGGTGTGGCGGTCGTCCCACAGATGACACCACCACTCAAAGCAGTCGGCCGGCAGCCAGTCCGCGTTGTCACACACCACGACCCGGGACCTCTCCGCCAGCGTCGTCTTGAGCAGATTGTCGCACTCCCGGGAATTCCTCGGCCGGGGTCTTTGCAGACCTAATGCATCGAAGAGTCCATCACGCATACGGCGAGGGCGGCAGTCCGACATGTGGACGGTCTCCTCGGGGGCGAGATAGCGCAGGGCGGCGTTCACCATCGCTGTCTTGCCGAGGCCGGAATCACCGTACATGCATGCCATGGCGCGCTCTTCGAGGGCCATTTTCAGGTTGGCGTATGTCATCTGGAGGGCTTCGGTAGCCACGACGTCGCCGCCGTCTGGCCGCGCACAGTGATCGTTTCTGTCGTGAGGTGGGGGCGCGCTGCCTGTGGTCATGACCAGTCCTCCTGTTCATCGGAAAGAGCGTGCTGCGCGGCTCAGGCCGGCGCTGCGCAGGTTCAAGATCTCAGGCAGCGCCCCGCAGAACCCCGCGCCCGTTCGTCCGCGACTTCGGCGTGAGCCTTGGCAGGTCATCGCGTTCGGCAACCGCGGACGGGTCTGGTGACGTCTCATAGTGGACACTGCGTTGCTGGGCAGCAGACTGGAGCGCCTGGCGGCCATTGTGGCCAGCGACGCGCTTGCTACGCCGGCGGTGGCCCCATCGTCCTTGGACGCTCTTACCCTTTTGCGTCGTTCTTGGAGGCCATCATGTGGTTGCCCAGCACTCTCACACCGGTGTACGGACAGACGCTCAGCCCTTGGAGGCGCTGCCTAACTCGGGAGGCCTGGCCGGTCGGACCGCGACCGCGTCCCCGGCTATTGGCCGTTTACGCGCGAAAGGCCTTCACCGCGTCGCCGGTGTGCGACGGTAGACGCGCCTGGACGTGGGAGGCCAGCCGTAGCGACCATTCCTGCGGCGCATAGCATCATCCCCGGCCAGAATGATGCCCGCCATGGTGATGAGCCGCAAGTGGGTGAGTACCTCGGCATCACCCGCCGCCCCTCGGCCCTCGCACAGGGAAGGTTGAGGGCAATGTTGGCGGCTCGATGCGCCAGCCTCTTGATGATCGTCATGGGGGTCTGCCTGTTCGCCAGCTCGCGCCCAGTGGACCGGCCCCTGGTGAACTGCGGAGGCCCTCGCTTGCCTGCAGGTGTAGCCGCCCCGGACCACTTGACCCGCTCCCAGTCAGATGCGGGGGAAGCGTTTGCGAAGACGTTCTCCGCGCTACCCGCATGCAGGACCGGATGGCGTGCTCACTCCGATCGAGAAGACAGGGCACCATCTGGATATGCTCGACGCTCAGGCGGCCTTGTTCCTGCAGCGTGAGCATGCGTCGCACCATGGACATGGCCAACGCACCCTTGTGGACCGCGAATTCGATGCCTGCTGATTCACTGACCGTCCCGGCCATCTGCTCCCCTCCCCGCGCCCGAGAATGAATCGTGTGCTTTGAAGAACAGAACGTACGCTTTAACCATCTTCCAGCGCAGCATACGCCGCACGGAAAGATTGTCCAGTCGTTCTGGGATTATCTTCGGCCGGCGCGGCAGAGGAAACCCCATGCGCCATCTGCTGATGACGAAACTAAGTCATATTCATCTTTCATCCGGGCGGGCGACGCAGGAGCATTCCCCGGCAGTACGCGAAGCGTAGAACTATTCATCTTGCGTCGCACTTCCCGGATTGCGTATGGGCGAGCCTTGACTACGTAGGCGGCGGCCGAGCGGTGATTCTCCTGGCGGTTCTGTGCCCCGCTCATGCCGTCGGCTGACGCGATCAGGCGACGGCACGGAGGGTCGGATCCGTCTCAGCACACCTGGGTAGGGCGACGGGTTGCCGTCCACGCCTCGATGTGTCCAGCGTCGCGCGCGAGGCCTCTCCCTGGTCTGTCAAGTGGTAGCTGACATGTGTCGGCGGCCCCTCGTCCACCATGCGCTGTACCAGCCCGGGACCGGCCAGTTGGCGCAAGCGGACAGCGAGCACACGACGGGAACGGCCGGGCACCCCGCGGGCCAGCTCACTGAAAACGGGCTTCCCCCTGGCACAGGACGTAGAGTACCTGCAAGATCCAGCGGTGGCTCAGCAGGTCGATCGCATCCGCTGTAGCGGCGGGCAAGAGCGGCTGGTGGCTCACAGGGAGCAATTCTTCTGAAACAGTAGCGCGATCGTCACCCAAGGTGTTCACTTCCATATGAGTTACTTCAGATAACGAGGCGATCAGAAATTCCTCGCGAGAAACCCTCGCAGTGTTGGCGGCTGCCGATGAGACCAGCGTAGCCATCAATGCCGTGTCATAGTGGCGTGCTTGCGAGGCTCCGTGAAGGTACCTGTGGGGCATCGATGGGCAACGCGTCTCCGTTCTCGACCACGCCAACCGCATTACATCGCAACAGCATCTGGCACATTGATCTGGCGCAATTGCCCATCGAAGCCGAGGCTGGCGGCGATGTGTTGACGCCATGGACCATCCGGCTGGTGGACGCCGCCACGCGGGGCATCTGCGGAACCGTCACCACGCCGGGCACGTCATGCCGGGCCGATGTGCTCGCCGCCTTACGTGCGGCACTGCTGCAGCACGAGCCGTATGAGCCGATGGGAGATCTCCCCCGGCATGTCCGACTCGCCCGAAGCAATGACACCACCACGCGCACAGTGGTGACCGACGCGTTGTGCACCTTGAATGTTCGGGTCGAACCGCCATTGGCCGTGCCATTCGCGCAGGTGGTAGACAAGATCCTGGCGTGGACCACTCGCTGGAATACCGCCTGCCCGCAGCCGGCGCTCGGTGGCCGCACCCCTCGCAGGCCTGGGAGGACGACCCCGCGCCCGTCACCAGCATCGCCCCGGACCTCTTGTGGACCTTCACCATCACGACCAACGTGGTCACCGCCATCACTGGGCAGGGCGTGACCTGGCATGGGCACCCCTACATGGCACCCTGGATGGCGGACAAATGCGGGGCCCGGGTGTACATTCTGCATACCTCACGACGATCGGGAGATCGTGGTGTGCGACGTCGTCTCCCATGCTTATCTGGGCCAGCCTTTTCTTCCTGATCATGACGGGCTCCCTTAACGCGGCCCTCTGCCGACAGCCAGATGCTTTCGCACAGCGACGAACACCGTCCGGCCTGAGCTTCCCGGTCCTCGGCAAGGCCGACCGACATCCCCGTTCCGCGATGAACGCTGGGCATCGATGTGCTGACGAGGTGACGATGAGTCTCAATGACGTCGACCGGCAGCAGCGACGGCTGCGCCCGTCGCCCCCTCTTGATGGGGATGGGCAGGATGAGCTGCGCGCTCTGGCTGGCGCACATCTGACAACCCGCCTGCCCGCCCCGGGTACCGCCGCGCCGGCGCAAACCCTGGATGAGCTCTCGCTCCTGCTCTGCCGGGCGTCACGAGCAGTGCGCGATGCCACCGTGGAGTGGCTGTCGGCCGAGCCACTGTCCGCGGCGACTCGTACGCGGTACCGGCGCGTGATCAGTTGGTGGTTGTGGTGGTCCAACCGACGTCGCCTGTGGCCTGAGGAGTGTTCCGCCCTCGATGCCGACCTGTACGACGCGGCGATGCGTAGCGCGCGATGGAGTGAGAACACTCGGGCTGAGCACATCACCGCGCTGTCGTCCTGGTACGGCTTGCTCTACCGGCGCGAGCTGGCCCCGCACAATCCCTTCGCCGGGCTGCGGCGGCCCCGCCCGCTGCCCTCACACGTCCCGCTTCTCACCCACGAGCAACTGATCTGTCTTCTGAGCCACGCCGTGTTACACGAGAGCGTCCGCATCCAGGCGATCATGTTCGTGGTGATCTCCGCCAACTGCGACGAAGACGGCCTGGCGATGCTGGCCCTGCAGGACGTCGTCAGGGCTGGCAGAGATCGCATTCTCAACATGCCTGCAGCGGGCGGATCCCACGCGGTCCTGCTGCCGCCCTGTCCAGCACACATCCTGGATGGCTACCTGACGGTGCGCGGCTCTACGCCCGGGCCGCTGTTCCTCACGCGTGCCGGCGCCCCCTTGAAGATCAAGGACACCACTGAACAAGTCCGGCGTGTAGCGCGAGCGGCAGGAATCGATCACGCCGCCTCACTGACCCTCGAGCTCATCCGGCACAGTGCCGAGGCTCCCCATCCGCCAAGGCGCAAGCCACGGCGAGCCACCCTCGCCCTACCTGGGTTCCCGGCCCCCGTCTACCGCTCCGGCGAGATCCTGCTGTGTCGGCGTATTGCCACAGAGGTCGCACGCCGCCGCGTCACGCGGAACAAGCATTGACGCGCTCTCCAGCGTGAACGCCGAAGTTTCAGCCCGCCCCCGCTGCGCCGCTTCTGCGACTTCCTGCTTCACCGACCTGCGCCACCGCAGTATTCGCATCACGTTTCCATAGGCTTCGGATCCATCAACCCCATTCCCTCTGGCGGTACCTGACACGGTCGACGCACCAGGCGCCGATCCGCTGCGCGAGCTGGTCCGCTTCACCCCACGTGAAGGCCGAGCACTATCCGCCTTATCTGGGGTTGCTTGCCTCTTCTCGCAGGTCAAAGCAAGATGATCTTTTCAGGCATGTAAGGCACGTTGACCGGCTTTGCTGGCGTGTCGCAGGGATGGCGGCTGTGTTCTCGCGTGCCTTGGCATGGTGGGCGCAGCGTCCGCGCCGCTTCCGCCAGGAGCCCTCAGATGATCGCAGTCGATGGGGCGAGATCAGACAGGCGCTGGAGCGGTCGGAAGCCGGAGAGGGCCCCGTCCATCGGCCGTGATCGCGGCGGGACCGCCCGGGGCCTTCAGCGGAAGGAGCGGCGGTAGGCGGCCGGGGTGGTGCGCAGGGCGGTGTGGAAGCGGCGGCGGAGGTTGACCGCCGAGGAGAGGCCGACGCGGGTGGCGATGGTCTCGACGGGCAGGTCGGTCTCCTCCAGCAGGGCGCGGGTGGCGGCCAGGCGGCGTTCCAGCAGCCAGCGGGCGGGTGGGACGCCGAGCTGGTCGGCGAATTGGCGGGTGAGGGTGCGGGGGGAGACGCCCGAATGGGCGGCCATGTCCTCGACGGTGATCTGGTCGGGCAGGCGCGAGAGGAGCCATTCGAGCAGGGGGGCCAGGGAGTCCGGCATGGGGCCGGTGGTGGGGAGGGGAGGGTACTGGCGCTGGCAGCCCTCGCGGTGCGGACCGGCGGCGAGCTGGCGGCCGATGCGCATGGCGTGGGCCGCGCCGTACTCCTGGAGGATCTGGTGAAGGCAGAGGTCGAGGGTGGCGGCCGAGGCCCCGGCGGTGGCGACGTCGCCGTGATCGACGTAGATGACGGTGTCGTCGGGGATGACGCGGGGGTGGCGGGCGGCGAGTTCGCCGGAGAGTTCCCAGTGGACGGAGGCGCGGCGGCCGTCCAGGAGGCCCAGGGCGGCGGGGATGAAGATTCCGGCGCAGACGGCGACGATGCGGGCGCCTCGGGCATGGGCTTGGGACACCGCGTGGAGTACGGCGGGCGAGGGGGTGAGGGTCCAGCCCGCGATGACCACGGTGGCGGCGTCGTGGAGGGCTTCGAGGCCGCTGTCTACCTGGATGGGGACGCCGAGGGTGGTGGGGAGGGAGCCGGGGTGTTCGGCGCACAGGCTGAAGGTGTAGTGCTGGGGGATGTCGGGGCCGTGGTAGCCGAAGACGGCTGAGGCGGAGGTGACGGGGTAGAGCTCCTGGTTCGGGGCGACCAAGGCCACCACGCGATGCGGGCTGGGGGGCATCGGGGGCGTTTCCGGGCAATCCAGGGGCATGGCGCAAATGTACCCAATGATGACTTTTGGGACACCGGTGCTCTGAGCTGGAAAAATCCAGAATTGGGGCTCATGTGGACGAGGAGCTTCACCCTCTACTTCGGGGCCCGCACGGTCTCGCTGCTCGGTGACGCGATGATGCCCGTCGCCTCGGCGCTGGCGATCGGGAAAGTCTATGGGATCGCGGGCGTCGGCTACGTGCTCGCGCTCTGGACCGCGTCGGCTGTGCTGGTCATGTTGTTCGGCGGGGTTGTCGCCGACCGGATCGGCGCCCGGCGCTTGATGATCGGCGCCGACGTGGTCAGGATCGTCACTCAGGGGGTCGTGGCTGTCACCTTCTTGGATGGTGCTCCGCCGTACGCCCTGTTGCTGGTGATGGCGTTCTTGTCGGGCACGGCCGCCGGGATGTTCGAACCGGGCGTCAACGGTATGGTCCCTCTGGTTGCCGAAGATCCGCAGCGGGCCAACGCGACGCTGAAGATCGCCGAGGCGGTCACCCATCTGGCGGGTCCCGCACTGGCTGGAGTCCTCATCGTCGCCGTCGGGCCGGTCTTCGTCTACACGGTGGACGCCGCGACGTTCCTGGTCAGCGGGGTGTGCCTGCTGCTGGTCCGGGTCACCGTACCCAGGCCGGAGCCCTCCGACGTGCTGAGCGACCTGCGCAGGGGCTGGGAGGAGTTCACGGCCAGGAGCTGGATGTGGTCGGTCATCCTGGTCTGGGTGTTCTGGGGCGTTCTGGTGGTCGGGCCGTACGTGCCGCTGTCGTCGCAGGTCATCGGGGCCGACTACGGCTGGGTGATGGCGGCGCTCGGCCTCGGCACTGTGCTGGGCGGGCTGGTGGCGATCAGGCTCAGGCCGCGCAGGCCGCTGGCGGCCGGGGCGGTGGCGCTGAGCGGGTACGTGGCGGTGCCGCTGACGGTCGCGCTCGGGCTGCCGCTGCCACTGCTGATGGCCGGGCACCTGCTCGGGGGGTGCGCGTGGGCGTTGTGGTCGGTGATGTGGTCGACCAGCGTGCAGACGCAGGTCGCGCCGGACGTGCTGAACCGGGTCAACGCCTACCAGGTGGCCGGGTCGGTCGCGGGCATGGCAGTGGGGCAGGCGCTGGCCGGTCGGGTCACCACGCTGGTCGAACCGCGTGCCTTCATGCTGGGGTCGGCGGTGGTGGCGGTCGGTGTGGTGGCGGCGCTGCTGTTGATCAAGCCGGTCAGGCGGCTGGGCCGGGAACCTCAGGAGGCCGCAGGCCAATCGATCCCGGTCTCGGCCAGCTTGTTGACGTAGCTGGTCATCGTCTGCGGGGCGACGAGCGTGGTGATCTCCAGCACCCGCTGGTCGGTCCAGCCCGCCGCGCGGGCCATCACCGTCCGGTGCTGGTCGTCCTCGCCCGCGTCGAACCCCGCAGGCACAAAGCGCAGATACTTCGGCTGGCTCAGCGCGTTAACCAGCGTTGGCGGCACCCACCCCTGCAGGCAGCACCACGGCAGGAACTCCCGACCGTCCCCATGATCGCGTTCGCGGTGGCTTCGCTGCGATACCCCGCCGCCGCCCCCGGCCTACGCGACCGCGCCAGCATCGGCTCGTCCACCAGCCAGAGCATCATCGCCATCAGCTGCGCCAGGCTCGGGCTCGACCAGTCCATCCCGTGGCCCAGGCAGTACCACAAGTACAAGGCGATCCGGCCGGCGTACGTCTTCTCGGTGTTGAACGCCCGACCCGCCGCGCGCGGCCCCACTAGGTACGCGCACGCCTCGACATGCAGCCCGAGGTCCTCGTCGATCACCACCCACGACACCGACTCGTCGGCGGCCATCGCCTGCTCAGGCCGCTAATGCCGAGGCAGTGCACCTGACATGACTGACATGCCTGAAGACCCCTGAATACTGTGAAGGCAAGTACGCTCCCACGTACCTTGCCTGACATAACTGACTACTAAAAGTCACCCAAGATAACCGACGATTACGGTAGCGTCAGCCCTTCTTGCCACACTGCCTACGCCTCGGCGCAACGCTAGTTGGCCTCTTCCGGGGCGGCACACAGACCCGCTGCCGACAGCCACGTTCACCTCAAGGGTCACCGCCATGTGCAACTCCCGGGATCGAACGATAGGAGAGCCTTCGCGGCGCTCTTCTTTTCACTTCATCCGGCAGTTTGGGTATCGGCAATAGCGCCAAGGCGAACGACAGGTCCGGATGCGGATGCAGGCCATCCTCGTCCTGCTCTGCCAGGCCCCGATGGATGAGGACCTGCGTCGTCTCCCAGTCCAGCGGCAAATGCTCCAGCAGTGGGTCATGGCGCTGGTGCAGCAGGTACAACAGCACGCATGCCTCCCGCGCCGACAGCGGGATCCGCGCCTGCTGCACCGCTCTCAAAGTGGCGTCCGCCTCCGGTGACAGCACGCGGGGGCGGGCTTCCAGATGCACATGGCTGTCCATCCGTACCACCTGCACGGCCGTGCCGAGCAGCCGCAGCGCCAAGAGACGAATCGCCTTGTCCACCCGCTGCAGCGGCCACCGCAACGCCTCGGCCAGGTCGGCCTCGGTCAACTGACCGTGCTGGGTCAGCGCCGCCTCGACCACCAGGTCATCGTGATCAGGGCGAGCAGCCGGGCCAGCGGGGTGACGACCTAGAAGTTCGCTCACCTCCATGTCCAGCATCTCGCAGACGCGGACAATCACTTCCACGCTGAGCGTCGCCGGAGCCGGATCCTTGCGCAAGACCTCCAGGGAGATGCCTGTACGCAGACGAAACTCGACCTCGCCGATGCGCAACTCGGCCACTCTGCGCTTGATCGCTTCGATGTCAAGCATCGCTGTCCTGCGCCACGGCACCATCCCACAAGGTTGCGGGCCCTCGGCGGTGCAGGGCCTGTCCCACTCGCCAGCAGCGCGTGCGCAGATCCCAGGGCAACTGCCCTGCGCGCCTGTCCAGGCACACAGGAGCCGACACCGCGACGAGCCGGCTCGTCGCGAGCAACTGCTGGCCATCCCGCCCGATGCCTGCTTCCAGCAGCGGGGCGAGGGCATCGTGCCCGCACAGTTGCAGGAAATGTCGGGCGGCGAGCATCAGCGAGCGAGCGTAGACCGGCACCCCGTATGTGAGTTTCTCGCCCGCGAGCCGGTAGCCCTGCACGGGTGATTCGACCAGGTCCAGCGTGGCGCCATCACGGCTCAACGCCGCCAGGCGAACCATCGGTAGGTCTGCGGGATCGGCTCCGGTGAACAGCGCAGCGGCCAATGCGGCTGCGTGCACGGGATGCAAGACGCCATCCCGGATGCGCTCAGCTTGGTCAAGGTCCAGCCGGGCCATCAGCCCGCGCCCGGTGGCGCGATCGAGGAGCGGTGGTACAGCGAGCAGCAGGCCGTGCGCGAAAAAGCCCGCCTGCGCGCCGCGAATGCGGGCGATGGCGTGCTCACGCGTGGGACAGTCGGCGACCAGATTGGCCAGGAACAGCCGTAGGCCCCGGTCGTTGTCCACGAGGTAGGGGTAGGGCTCTAGATGGACGGGACCAGGGTCGGATACTTGACGGGCGAGTGCGGCGGGTATGGGTGCTGCCGCGGCCAGTGCGGAGCGCTCCAGACGATCGTCCTCCTCCTGGCCAAGTGCCTGGAGGGCTAGCCGACTGGAGACGGACGCTTCCGGTGGATTCTGGAACTCGTCCTGGCCGAGAATCCAGGTGCAGGCCAAGTCCATGCCGTAGCCGTAGACGGCGTCCACTAGCTCAAAGCCTTGAGAGCCAAAGACCGCGTACTGCTTGTCGTCATGGTGCGTGAAAAGGCCGAGCCGGCGGTAGGCATCGGCCCGGAAGTTGGGAAAGTCACTGGCAGGGAGGGGCGGCAGTGTGCGCTTCTCCGCATCTTGCTCGGCGTACGGGCTCGGTTCCCGCCCTTTGCTGGTGCAATGCAGCGCGCGCGGCGGCGAAGCGGATGTCCGCCACGGTTTGCGGTCAAACCGCGCCGCGACGATGGCCTGTTGCAAGGACGGCATGAGCTTCCAGCCATGATGACCCGGCAGTTCCTCAGACCAGTCTCTGGAGGCCGTCGTATGCCAGACCATGGTCACGACGGCGTGCACGTCGGAGCCGAGTTCGATCAATCGGGTACGCTGGGCGCGCGTAAGCAGATGCGCCCGCATGACGATGAAGTGCCAAATGCCCTCTGCGTGCGTCCAGGCCGTGGCCGCGTGGCCAATGCGTATCTCCCTGCCGCCGGGACCGGCAAGGGCATTGGCCTGGTCGATGGGTTTTCCGAGCGCGTTCAAGACGTCCAGGCAGATGTCGCCGACGCCGCCGGCGCCGGGCGTGGGATGTATAGCGATAACACCAGCGGCCGGATCGTGGGCTCCCCAGGCAGTGTTCATACATGCGACATCGTCATCGGTATCCACGACGATGAAGACGGGGCGGTGGCACGGATCCGGCGTGGTCACGCCGCCCTCCTCGCTTTCTTCCCACCGAGCATACCCGCGACCTTGCGTAGTAGTCGCTCATTGATGACCTTGTCCTCTGGGTCATGCTTCAGCAGCCAATCGGCGTGACTGGTGATCTTCGCCCAATTGCGGAAGTTGCCGTGTCCACTGAGATTGTCGGCGAGCAAGATGAGTTCGTCGTCGACGTCACTCCATATCGGATGGAAGTCGGTTATCACGTTGAGAACTTGTTCGGGCTCCATCTTGCAGAACTCTTGCCAGATAAAGATGCGTGAGGAGAGCATGGGCTCGTTTTTGAGCACCTCGAAGCAACCTTCTCCTCCAACAAAGATCACGGCTATTTTGGTTTTGGGGTCGTCCCACAGAGAACGCCAGTATTCGAAACACTTCTTCGGCTGCCGCTGCGCCTCGTCGCACACGAGGACTCGGGGTTCTTCGGCGAGCACCTCCTTAAGCAGCCGATCGAATGGTGCAGGCCTCTGGGGAGGCTTACCGGCCACCCCTAGAGCGCTAAAAAGCGCTTCCCGAATAAAAGTCGGAGTTGGCCCGTCGCGGAGCTCAATGCGGTATGATCGATCGCACGCCAGGCATCGTAGCGCTTCATTCACACAGAAGGTCTTGCCGGTGCCAGCGTTTCCGTGGACGCACATCATCGCATTTTTTTCAATCACCTGCTGGATATAACTCTTCGTATGTTGCAACGCGTCAGTAGCCACCACCCTTGCGCCGGGCAGGGCCAGATAGTGATCTTCACTTGCTTCTGTCAGCAAACTGCGGCTCGGACGATCTTTCATGATGTTCCCTTTCCTTTGGATCCTTGCATCGTCTCTTGAGCTTTGCAGGGCACGGGTGTCATTGGCTGGAGGGCGGCTCGCCTTCCGCCCTTTTCAGACGGGCCGCCCGGGCGGTCCCCGGCACGACCCAGTCGTCAGGGATATCGGAAGCAAGACATGGAATGGGAATAGCCAAGGCCACCATTTCGTCATCGTCGATACGCCTGATGGTTGCTCGAGCTTCGGACGACGTCACCGCATTCAGGTGACGCGGCTCCTCCGGTTCGCTGACCGCCCCCAATCGTTCTCTGCGCTCTCGCCGTGCTTGTCCGCTGTCCTTGAAGACCTTCATCATGCGTCGCCGCTCTTGTGCTCGCGCCCTCTTCATATCGGCAATTTCCTCAGGGCTGGCTTCGTCGGACAAGTAGGCCGATCCCAGATAACGTTCCGTCGCCGCCTCGAACACCTCGATCTCGCGGTCGTGATAAGGCATCACCCGTAGACGAACTTGCAAGCCAACTCTGCCCTGCATCCAGTCATTCACATAGTAACGATTCTTGCGACGAATCCCCTTCTTTGTGATCTTTCGAGTCTCTTTCTCATCTTCCATGGTGAGCATCCGAAGATCATCCGGAGACACCTCATATATAGGTGTGGGATCTTCTTCCCAAAGCTGCGCTGGTGTTTTGTTAACACCTTCTACCCGATGTTCGAAGTTCCACTGGTGGATCCACTCGCGCAGCTTCGTCACGAATTCTTTGATGGTCAGCGGCGGCTGCTCAGGCTCCATTGGCTTGCCGTTGAGCTGCTTGGGGGCATGCGTGTAGCGAGGCAATGAACAAAAGAACATCTTCTCGGCGCTGCCATTCAGGTTCTCCACGGTGCCTTTAAGGTGCGGGTGATATCCCGGCTGAACATCAACGATGACCGCAAAACGCTGTAGCGCCTCCGTCACCGCCTTCGAAAGAAAATCTTTCCCGCGGTCCATGCGTACGCGGGCAGGAATGCCTCCAAACGGCATGTCAGGGTCATCGCATAGCAACGCAACACGCAGTGCGACTAATATCCCTTCTCTACTGGGAACTCCGGGCGTCACAGCCATCCCGCAAATGACGTTCTTCCCCGCGTCGATGAACCAGGTGATCCAGGGTTTACGCAGTTTTCCCTCGACCTCAACGTAGACGGGCACCTCAACATGGTCCGTCTCCCACACGGCGTTACGATGTTCGGCGGGCCGGCCAAAGTAGACCGAGTGTTCCCGCAAAGCCTTCTCACCAACACGAATCGCTGCCCGCTCACCAGTGGTCAGACCGTCCCGGAACGCTCGCTGAAGGGTAGACAGGCTCGGTGGTTGCGGCCCTCCATGTTCTGACTGAGACACCAACTCTCGATGGACCGCGGATACGTTTCCCTGCCAATACGCGTACCGTTTCAACAGGTCTTCGTTGAGCGCCAAGCTCGGCCGTTGCAGGCTCTCGTAGCGCCCCTCCAGTCGAGCCAGCCGCACATACCGCTGGACAGTTCGAACATGTTTTCCTAGAAGTTCAGCGACTGCCTTGATGTTCTCAGGCTTGAGCTCTCCGGTCCTATCCAAGAAGATCAGTCTTTGCACGGCGACCTTCCGCAGATAGTCGGCCTTCTCTCCGACTGTGCGGCCTCCAGCGCTTTCCTCGCCCACCAGGCGCACCTCACTGAATGCGAGTTATTTTCGGGTCTCTGCTGGTTTGATTGCCGAACTGCACTGAGAGCTCGCAATTACCGCAAGGCTACTAAGCGTAGCGCCCCCCGTCCACCATAAACGACAAGTTCGCGACCAAAGCACTTATGACCTGCCTATTCGTCACACTCTTGTCAGAGAGGAGCGCACCTCTGCAGCGCGGACATCACATGCAGGCCCTGCGACCTGGGCGACGACAACTATTGACCAGCTTTTATACCGGTCGCGAAGCCAGTCTTCCCCTATCAGGCACTTCGTCAGCGCATGTCGCTGGCTGGTCATTTAGCTGTCGCTAGGCAAAGGCGAACCTTTTTCAAGATTTCGCCCTAGCGATCTATCAAGGGAACAGAAACTGCCGCATGAGCTGGGCCGCGACAGCAACTGACGAATTGGCGGCGACACTTTCGTGCTCCGTCTCAGCTGGAAAACGACCTACTGCAGCAGCGCGGTGACAGCCTGCTGATCCGGCTGGTGATCCGGTCACTGCAACTGCTGATCGGGGAGGTCGGGCGCAAACGGGAGCGACACGCCCCCGCAGAGTCAGAACCGATCGTTCGCAACAACGAGCAACGCGGCAAGCTCGAGCGGCGGATCGCTGAGGCCACGCCCGACTCTGCTACCCACCCGACCGACGCGGGCCAGCACCTCAGCGAGGTCGCGACCGCGCTGCGTTCACTGGGCGAGGTGCCGGTCGCGGAACTGGAGCGGATGCTCGCGGCCAGCATCGACTCCGCAAACCACCGCATCGACCCATGGTTCCTCACCGTGCCGCAACGGCGGCTGGATGACCCGCGCTTCGCCCAAACCGTCCAGCGACGGCTGGGCGCCTACGGCTGGGTCGACGCTCCGGCGCCGGGACATCCGGGTCCCACCGCCGCCGGACTACTGCGCTCACCGTCGGCCTCGGCTTCCCTAGCCGCCGCCGTCCTGCGCGACCGCGCCCGGCGGCGGCCGCTGGGACCTGGACATCACCTCCCGCAGCGCCCGGGTCGCCGACCGGCTCGCCGAACACGTCCGGGTTGGCGCGCACCTGGCCGAAGCGCTCGGCCGTGAGGTCGAACGCATCGTCGCCCAGACCGCAAAGATCGAGCAGCTGCGCCGCCGCTTCCCCGTCCGTGCCGAACACGCCGGCCGACGGGTCTGCGACGGCCTGGCAGTGCTCGCTCAGCAATCCTTCCCCGTCTCCGTCGACGCCGGACAACAAGCCGCCCTGCAGGAACTACGAGACGGCCTGGATGCCTACAGCGACCTGCTGGTCGCCGACGCCGTACACCACCTGGTCGAGGGACGCCCCGAGGCCGCCGGAGCGGTCATGAACGGCGCCGCCGGACTGGCCAGGCCCCCCGAACTCGGTCTGCTGCGCACCCCGCGGGAGGGCCGGGCGGTGTCGAGCTCGGTCGTGCTGGCCCTGGCCCACATCCCGGCGGCGCCGTTGCCCGCCGACGACGACAGCCGGTCCCTGCTGTCGCCCGCCGGCACGCTGGACCCCTCGGTCGCCGCCTACCTTGCGGCCACCGCCGGAGCCGCCTCGGCGTGGGACTTCGAGGTGCGCCTGACCGACCCCGCGCTGGCCACAGCGATCCGCCGGGTGGTCCACCTCACCGAGCTCGATCTTGAACCGGCTGACGCGCTGGCGCTGACCCGCACCCGACTGGAGAGCCTGGCCGTCGAACGTGCGGCCGAACTCGAAGGCGTCGACCTGGGTGCGCCCGGAACCGACGGGATCGTGGTGGCAGGCACCGGCGGGCATCGCTACGAGCACGCGGCGAGCCTGGTGGGCCTGGTCGGGCGCAACCCCGCCGAGCCCCGGACGCTATCGGAGGAGCCTTCCACCGGGGACCCGGTGAGCCAGGGCGAGGTCGGCATCGATCCGCTGCTGCTGCAGCGCTACCTGGCCACTCGCGACGTCTGCGCCGCGCTGCTGCGCCGGCTGCGGGGGCAGGTCGAGCTGCTTGAGCCAGAGGCGGGGATCGGCGGCGCCGATCCGGAGGTCTTGCGCCGGCTACTGACCGCGTGTGCCGGTTGGGGTATCGCCCCTAATCCGCCGGACGAAGCAGCCGACCAGACCGAACCACCCGCCCCGGCCGACCAACGACGGGTGCGGCGGCTGGCCAGGGCGGCCGTGCTGGCGCTGGCGGGGCTGGCCGAACGGCTGGCCGCAGCCCCGAGACGGCCGACGGGCTGTCTCGGGCGGAGTTCCTCGACGCCGCCGCCGCGCTGGTCTCACCCACCGGACAGGTGGCGCTCACCGGCACCACACGGGCCGACGGCCTGCCCACCCTCCACCCCGCTGGCGACGGCGACGGCGACGGGTTGGACTCCTCGTGGCTGACCATCGTCGCCGCGGTCCGCCCGGCGCTGACCCGGCTCGAGGCGCACCAGCTCACCGAGGCCGCACCACTGCGGCCATGGACGAACCGACCCGGCGACCCATGGCAGACCAACCCATCCGACGGCCGCAGACTGATCGCCACGTACGCGGTGCCAGAGCTCGACCTGGCGAACATGACGGGGCAAACACCGATCGCGGTGGCCGCCATCGACCGGTTCAGCGAGGTGATACCCACAGCCGAGCAATACACCGGCGCGGCCTTCGGCTTCGACGCCCCGGTCGCCCGGGCCCAGCAGGCCATCCTGCTCGCCGTACCACCATCGACCCCCCAACCGCTCGACCAACGGATGCTGGTCCAGATCCTCACCGAGACCAGAGAACTCACGCGCGTCAGGATGGCGCGCCCGGTCGACCTGGACGAGCAATTCCGGGCCCTGACGCCCAGCGCACTGCTGCCTGCGTCCGGGGCGGTCGCGATACCACTGGAGGCACGTGAATGATCTTTGATGTGGTGCTGCGGCTGGAGTCGGACCCCCATCAGAGCGACCTCGCCCGAGGCTGGGCCGCCGAAGTGGCCGACCCGCTGTGGCTGCTGGGCCGGCAATGGCAGCTCGGCGAGCACCAGGCAGAGGACGCCGCGTCCCCAGTGAGCGTGGAGATCCTCGCACGGAGCACACCGATCGGCGCCGCCGCCGGACAGCCCGGTCTCGACCCGGCCACCGTCCCCGCCGAGGCGATCATCGAATCCGAGCCGCAGGACTGGTGGACCATCGGCCGCCGAGTACGGATCGGGCGCGCCGTGGCGACGGCCGCCAGCGGCGGCGGTGTCAGCCTCCCTGATGAGGAATCCCTATTGCTGGCCGAACTGCCCGTGCCCTACGACGGCCTCAACGGCACCGGCCCGGACGGGCGGATCCTGTGGCAGCGGCGCACGGAGCTGGGCCTGCCCGATTCCTGGTTCGGCGACCCCGGCCCGCCCCGGACCGAGCCGGTGGACCTATGGGACCCCGCCGAACTGAGCTACACCGCGACCCTGCCCGCCGGCTCGGCGACGCTGGTCATCGACCGGCACGACGGCGGTGCCCTGGACTGGTTCAGCGCCGACGCCACCGGGCCCCTCGACAGCGCCGACGCCGCGACGACGATACGGACCACGCCGGGACGGCTGCGCTATCCCAGCGCGCCGCTGCCCCGCTGGTGGCAGATCGAGGACGCCCGGGTCTCGATCGGCGGCCAGGCTCCGGATCGGGCTGGCCTTGCGACCCTCGTCCTGATCGACCTGATCGTCAACCACTCCGACGACTGGTTCACCTTCGCCGTCCCGGCTCCTACCGGCACGATCGCCACCTTCGACCAGGTGAAGGTCCTCGACGCGTTCGGGGATTGGTGGCCGCTGGCACCCCCGCCGGACTGGAGCCTGTTCACCACTACCGGGCTCGACCCGCGCTCCCTCGTCGTGTGGGCCACGGCGCGGACCCCGCTGGTGGGACCCATCCTCGATGAGGTGGTGATTGGCATCGATGAGGACGCCAACCTGGTCTGGGCCGTCGAGCAGGTCATCGCAGGACGGACCATGCCGACCCCGCCAGCACCCCCTGCCCCGCCGCCCGCCCAGGCCGACACCACCACGCGCCGAGCGTTCGACTACCTTCCGATGACACCCATCCCACCACACTGGCACCCGTATGTTGTCGAGAACGATGTCGATGGGCGTCGACGGTTCGTCCAGGGCCGCGCCGCGGACCTGTCCGGACCAGCCCCCGTCCTGATGCCCGCGCCCACCTCAGACCTGCTCACCGATCCGCGGCACCAAGACGGCCAACCCATGCACCAGTTGGAACCCGGCGCGATTCCCGCCGACGGGCTGCGCGTGGAACGGCGGGCCATGCTGGCCCGCTCCACCACCGGGCAGCCCGTGCTGTGGACACAGCGACGCCGACAACCTCTGCTCACCCCTCCAACGTTCGGCCTTCGCTTCGACCTGCTGAAGCCCGACGATCCGGCGTAGCCACAAGCCCCGGATCATGGACGAGCCGCTTGCGTCGTCAGCGTGTTGTGATCTCGCGGTGTTATTGCATCAAACGCAATTCAGCCATGTTGAGATCGGATGGGGCCAGATCTGGTCTGAGACCTCGCCAGGACGCCAACCGCAGGTGTCGGTTGGCGGTCCACTCCATGGCGCGCACCTCCCCAACGAGCTCAGGCCGGACCCAACGCACACCATGGACGGGCTCATCCTGCGGCTGGCCCGTGAACGGATTGCGTTGCTGCTGCAAGGGGCGCAACCGGGTGGCCAGGTCGGTGCGCATCGCATCAGTGAAGCCGGTCTTGACGGTGCCGACATACGTCAGCCGCCCGGCACTGTTGGGCAGGCCGAGCAGCAATCTGCCCACCCGGCGGCCGCCACGGCCCGTAGCCCTCCAGCCGCCGATCACCGCATCGGCCACCTGCGAATTCTTGATCTTGCGCCATGCCGGCGAGCGGCGACCCGGTCTATACGGTGCATCCGGCCGCTTGCAGACGATGCCCTCCAGGCCGAGCTGGCGGGTGGCGTCGAGAACGGCCATGGCGTCGTCGAAGACCGCTGACACCTGCCAGTGAGTTCCCGGCGTGATGAGGCCTTCCAACCGTTCACGCCGCTCGCGGTAGGGACGGCGCACCAAGCTTTCCTCGCCGGCATACACAAGGTCGAACGCCATGAACGTCACCGGTACGACCCGGATCAGTTCGGCAACGCGCGCCGGTCGACTCACATGCAGGCGCCGTTGCATCGCGGCGAACGAGATGCGGCCGTCCGGGCGAAGGCTACGAGCTCGCCATCGAGAACCGCCCGCTTTCCTCGGACGGCTCCGGCAAGCCGCTGCACTTCCGGAAAGGATGCCGTCATGTCCAGTCCCTGGCGTGAGCGCACCCGAACCCGGCCGTCCTCCACGTACATCAGGGCTCGCGCACCGTCCCACTTGATCTCGGTGAGCCACTCTCCGCTCTCATGAGGGGGCGACCAGACCCCGCAGGAATGCCAGCCAGCCGGCCCCATCCTCGCTGGAGACCACGTCGATGCCGAGGATTTCGCGGTGTCCGTCGGCGTTGACGCCGGTCGCGACCAGGGCGTGCACGTTGACCGTGCGCCCGCCCTCACGCACCTTCTGCGTCAGCGCGTCGATCCACACGAACGTGTACGGCCCGGCGTCCAACGGCCGGTTGCGGAACTCGCTCACCATCTGATCCAGCTCCCGGGCCATCACGCTGACCTGCGACTTGGACAGCTTGGTCACCCCGAGCTGCTCGGCCAGCCGTTCCACCCGCCGGGTGGAGACGCCCAGCAGATAGGAGGTGGCCACCACCGAGGCCAGCGCCCGCTCGGCCCGCCGCTGCCGCTCCAGCAGCCAGTCGGGGTAGTACGAGCCCTGCCGCAGCTTGGGGATCGCCAACTCGACGGTCCCGGCGCGGGTGTCCCACTCGCGTCGCCGATAGCCGTTACGCGAGTTGATGCGCTGGTCGGACACCTCGCCGTAGCCGGCGCCGCAGCGCTGCTCGACCTCGGCGTCCATCATCATCTGCGCCATCCGCACGACCATCTCGCGCAGCACATCGGGCGAGGCCTGCGCCAGGCTCTCGTCGAACCACTCGCCCTCAGCAGGCAGAATGTCCATAGCGGCCACTTCTCGTTCTCCTTCTTATGCCTTCGACAGCTGTGAAGGATCGCGGAGTGGCCGCCCTCATGTCACATCGATCTTCCCTCACGGGCATCAAGGTGACGAGTAGGTTCAAACCCGTACACCACTCCCGTGGACGCTAACCAACTGACAATGAGGTGCCCAGCAGATTCCAGACAGTCGGCTACATAAGCTGACAGAAGTCTGGAAGAGGTAGGTACGTGACGAGGC
>NZ_JBQHCV010000043.1:0-55493 GCF_052068215.1 Nonomuraea sp. H19
ATACTTGGGGCACCACACCACGTGGTAGCCCAAGTCGTAGGCCGCACCGGGGGAAGTACGCACCTGACGAGACACACGATCAGTATAACCATCGTGTTCTTATAACATCAGTGTTCGCCGGTACCCGCACGGTCCTGCGGCTCACAGCACGCTCAGGCACTGGAGCGCCTTCCCTGCCCGGCATTCCCCGCTCCCTAAAGGGAGCGGTCCCCTGCCTTCGACCTGATGGACTCCTGATAGATGTCCGCATAGGTGCGCGAGTCCTTGACCAGGTCGTCGCAGAAGGCAGCGACGTCGTTGCCGAGGAGTTCCAGGACTCCCTTGCCGGCCGCAACGCCCTCCTCGAAGAAATCGACGATCCCCGAGAGCAGGGACCCATCAGTCAGTCCGACCGGCCCGACCTTGAAGAAGTACCTCTGAATCTCCTTGTAGACGATCTGATAGTCCGGCGGGAGCGCCTTGACCCGCGCCATGTGCGCCCGCCACTGCTTCTTGCCCTCGATGATGTCTTGGATGCCCACGTCAGCCTCCTAGCCGGCCCAATTTCCTTGCGACGTTCCTGTTCAACTGCTCGCGCCACCGGTCGCGATGGCTCCGAGCCCCTTCTCCGCCGGCCAGCGCCGCGCAGAAGCCCCCGATGTCGTCACCCAGCACCTCGTGAATGCTCTGCCCGTCGGACGCTGTCTCTTCGAGCAGCCCCAGAGCACCGTCGAGAATCGGCATCAGGTTTCGACCTGTGAAGTCCCCGTAGGGAAAAAGATGACCTATGATCTCTCTCCACGCCGCCCGGTAGTCGGCCGGCAATGCCTCGGCCCGAGCTTCTAACGCCTTCCATTCCCTGGTGAGATCGCTGCCTGTGATGGTCTCCCAGAAGTTCATCTCCCGCCCTCCTTGAGCTTGTCGATCCGTGATGTGATGTACTCCCATTTCGCCCAGAACGTCGCGAGTTTTTCGCGCCCCGCGTCGTTGAGCGCATAGAACTTGCGCGGCGGGCCCAGCCCGGACGGTCGCTTCGTCACCTGGACGAGCCCGTTCTTCTCCAGCCGCAGCAGGATGGTGTAAACCGTCCCCTCGACGACGTCGGCGAAGCCGAGTTCGTTCAGCCGACGCGTGATGGCGTACCCGTAGGTCTCCTCGCTGCCGATGATTTCCAGCACGCAGCCCTCAAGCGTGCCCTTCAACATCTCCGTCAGGTCGTCCATCGTGGGTCCTCTTCCGTCACTGCCGGTACTCCGTGCTACCGAGTACTGCTACACGGTAGCACATAGTAGTGGACCCATGCCCAGCAAACGGCGAGCACAGACCACGGAAGCGATTCGAATCATCGGCGTCGTGCTCGGTGCGCGGCAAGTGAGGGGGACTGGAGGTTGCTTGCCGGCGGGGGCGTTGTCGTGCAGGCCGAACGCGATCCATGATCCCTGTTCGGACATGACGACCAAGCGAGCTCGTCTGTGCAAGTGTTGGCGTGGTCCCTGACGGAGGGCTCGCGGCTCGCTACGACAAGCACGCGACCACCTACCGCGCCGCGGTCGTCCTTAACGCCGACATCGCCTGGACCCGACAATTGTCAGACACGCACTCTAGTGCTGTGGCCTCTGCGTCCACGGCTGGAGCTTGTCGGGGTTGCGTACTGCCCAGATGTGCTTGATCCGGTCGCCTGCGACCTCGAGTGCCGCCACCTGGTCGCCGCGATCTTGGTGTGGCGGCCAGGCGGCGGCTCGCTCAGGCCCATCCTGTACGCGGTCGTGTTCTTCGGGCTCACGCTAGCGCAGATAGCACTGGGCATAGCCCACGTGAAGACCCCGCACGTCCCCTTGGGCGTCCTGATGTTCGGCATGAGCGTCCTTCGGCTCGGCGGGGTCTGGGCCAGCCGCCGCACTCACGTGGCCGCCGCGACATGATGGACCCGGCCGGCAGGGATCATGTGCTGCTGGACGTCGATGTGTCCGGTCATGCGGGTTCTTGTCCTTCTTCCTGTTGATGGGGCACGTCAGGGAGCCGCAGCAGCCGGTTGGCCTGGCGGAGGACGGCCTCCAGGTACTGGCGTGTGGCGGCGGGGTCGGCTGGTTCGTCCGGGTCGATGAGCATGCGGTACATCGCTGCGCCCACGACCATGTCGATCACGGTGTCGAGGTCGGCGTCGGCGGCCAGCTGGCCGTCGCGGCGGGCGCGTTCCAGCGCGGCGTGGATCAGCCGGCGGCGGGGCTGGATGTACTGCTCGCGGTAGGTGGCCAGCAGCGACGGCTGGGTGACGCTGGAGCCGATGAGCTGGGCGAGGATCGCCCGGAAGCGGGCGTCGCCGAGGGTGTGCACCCAGGAGTCCATGAGCCGCTCGTCGACCGGCTGCGCCGTGGCGTCGGTGGTGGCCCAGATGTCGTTCTCGGGGGCGAGGGTGCGGGCCTGCTCGATCGCCTGGGTGAGGAGTTCCTCCTTCGACGACCAGCGCCGGTAGACGGTCACCTTGGCCACGCCCGCGCGCTTGGCGATCTGCTCGAAGTTCGCGCCCTCCAGGCCGCGTTCCACGAACAGCTCCAGCGCCGCCTTCATGATCGCCTCGTCGGCCTCGGGGTCGCGGGGTCTGCCCCGGGTGCGCCGCGTAGAGGTCATCGGAACTCCACCCGCCCCGATCCCGTGCCGGACGCCGGCGGAACGAAGCGGGGAGTGTGCCCGGGCCGCAGCCGCCAGTCGGGGGTGTGGACGGCCTCCATGTGCCGGCGCAAGTCCCGCAGCCCCTCCTTGCCGGGCGTCCCGTGGGCGAACGCGGAGGCGACCCGGTCGGATTGGTAGTGGGTGTTGTCGTGGGCGAACAGCGGCACGGTGGCGGGGTCGGAGGCCAGCAGGTGCTGGATGCGCCGGGCCGCCTCGATCTGGTGGATCGCGTCGGCGCCGCCGAGGGTCATCTGGCGGACCTGGCCTGTGGCCAGGTGGGGCAGCGTGTAAAGGGTGTCGCCCATGAACAGCACGCTGCCGGCGTCCATGCGCAGCAGCACGCACATGTGGCCGGGGGAGTGGCCGGGGGTGGGCAGCAGGATGAGGCTGCCGTCGCCGAAGTGGTCCTGGCTGTCGGGGAAGGCACCGAAGGCGCCGGAGTCGAAGGCTGGGAAGGAGAGGTTGTCCTTGACCAGGTCGAAGGAGTACGGGTAGAGCACGCCATGGTCCCAGTCGCGGCGGTCCACCACCACCGTCGCCTGGGGCAGGTAGCGCAGCCCTCCCGCGTGGTCGTCGTGGACGTGGGTGAGGAACACGGTGGTGATCTCCTTGGCGTCGTAGCCTAGCCGGGCCAGGCGGACCCGCAGGTCCTGCTCGGGGGTCATCTGATACTCGTCGCGCTGGGTCAGCAGGCGCGAGACCATGCGGTTGTGGTCGTAGTATCCGTCGTGATCGTGGGCCTGTTCCCAGTTGACGCCGGTGTCGACCAACAGGAGTCCGTGCCGGGGGTGGTCGATGAGATACGCGTAGACGGGCACCGCGATCTGCGTCTTGTCGACGAGGGTGCGCACGTAGCCGTTCAGCCCTTCCCAGCCGTCCGGACCGCCGTAGAACTGGCCGTAGGTGACGATGGTGTCGCCGGTGTGGATCGGGAACACCCGCACGGTATCGTCGGCGATCCGCCGCCGCCCGCCCGGAGCGCGTACGGCCGCTTGCCGCTCCTGCTCGCCCCGCGCCAGCACCTCGCGGCGCTGCCGTTCCACCCGGCTGACCGACAGCCCGCTCAGCACGCCCAGCACCAGCCCGCCACCGCCCAGCAGGAAGGCGCGCCTGGTATGCCGGGCGCCCCGGCCGCCCGCCGCCCGGCGTCCGCGCAGGAGGGCGGCCGCCGCCCATGCCAGGCATCCCACAGCGGCCAGGACGAGCAGCACCGGCAGGTCCGTGACGTAGTAGACGACCGCGAGGTAGAGCCCCAGCGTGCCCAGGCCGACCGGAACCCCGAGGAACGCCAGCACCCGGCGCCGCGTGGACAGTCGGCCGAGCACACCAGGCCACAGCAGCCCGACCAGCAATCCCACCAGCAGCAGCCCATAGGCCACCAGCAGCGGCACCGGCACGTCCTTCAACCGCAGGACAAGCACCCAGGCAGCGCCCACCGCGAGGGCGGGAACGAGTAATCCGATCTTGCTCAGGGTCTTCAGCATCCGGCCACCTCATTTCGTAAACGCATACGGATGCGTTTGCATAATAGGCCAGCCGCCGCATTCACGTGGCCGCCGCGACATGACGGACCCGGCCGGCCGGTGCTCAGCTCAGGCGGGCTCGCGGAAGGCAGAATTCGTTGCCTTCGGGGTCGGCCACTACCCGGCATCAACCGCAGGCCGCCAATCCTTGAACGCCCAGGTCCATCACGTAGTGGGCACTCGGGAGCGGCGGGCAGGCCCGGTGCGCGCCCGGGCTGCCTTGCCGCCCGGGACCTTGATCAGTTGGCCCTGGGCGCGAACAGGACGCGGGGTTTCAGATCAAGTCGGGTGGTGGGGGCTTGGTCGGGGATGAGGTTGAGCGTCCAGTTGCCGAAGCGGGGGAGCTGATCAACCAGTGCGCAGGAGGAAACCGACCCTGAGCGGCAGCTGACAGCCTGGGAGACGCCCGAAATCTGAATCTCCTGGCCTGAGGGCACCCGGCTCAAAGCATCCACGAAGAAGATCGACGGCTAGTTCAGAGAATTCGCCGGGGCGCAGTCAGGTGGCATCACCCAACTGTTCGGCCATCCGCTCCAGGCCACCCTTGATGAGCTGCCCATACTCGTCGTCGCCAAGTGCGCCGATCCCGGCCCGCGCCTGCTGGAGGTGCTCGCGGGCGCGGCCGAGATCGCCCAGCTTGCGATAGCACTCACTCAAGTTGAGGTGCAACGACGGATACAAGCCGGCCACCGAAAGCGGCACCCCAGCCTGCGCCACCCGCTCGTCCGTGATCAGGCCGACGGCGGTAAGCGCTCGCAGATCCCACATCAGCTCCTGCTGCACGTCGTCCTGCACATCGGCCATCGAGTGGGCAAGGACGCAAACATGCAGCGGGTCGCCTTGCTCACCGCCGATGTCGTCCCAGATCTGCGCGAACAAGTCGCGCGCGGCTTCGCGCTGACCTTGGTGGTGATGCAACTCCACCCCCTGGCCGATCCGGGTCATCGTTGGGTCGGTGGTCATTAGGGGCTCCTTCACCGTCGCGGACGATCAAGGTCAGCTTACTTGCCTGACATGCCTTCACACCTTCAAGCGGTTGACCAGCTAGTTCGCTTGACTCCCCAGATAACGGCCTGCCAGTAGGAGTGGAACGGAGAACCGGGTCTAGTGTCACATCCGTTGAGACTGCAGGTCTGACCAGGGCACTCTTGCCCGGTGGCGGATTCTGAGGGTGTGGCGTTACTGCGTGCCGATGTTGATCGTTTTTGCCGGGAGATCGTCGATCTCGCGCCCGCGCTGCGGCTGCGGCGGCTGTCGGACCAGCATGTTGAAATGCTCAAAGCCCAGGGGTAAGAGTCGGGCGATGTCGGCGGCGGAGATCTTCTTACCCTCGGCCCGCATTTCTTCCAGGGCGCGAGCCGTATAGACCGTATTTATTCAGGCCAGGCGCATTCTGCTGTGATGTGATGGCGGTGGGTGATGGTCGTTGGGCGTGAGTCGTCACGGAATGTGGCCATGGGTGGGTCAGACCGCAGCCGGGTCGGGCGGCATCCCACGGGCCTGCCGAGCAGGGCGTCGCGGATCGCGGCGATGACGTCGGCACCATTTTTGCGGCGGTGGACAGGTAGCTGCGGATGGCGTACCGGTTGGTGGTGGCGGTCTCCGAACGGAGCCGGCCCGCGATCTTCTGCTGGGTTTTCGCCGGACGAACATCGCGTTCGGCTTGATTGTTCGTCGGGGGAATCCTGGATAGTCAGGTTGTTGGTCGCGCGGGGTAGCCGCGGCCGGCGGTGTGGATCAGCGCGGCCGCGTCCTCGGTGAACAGCGGGTCGGGGCGGCCGACCGAGGCGAGGTGGTGACGGAGGCAGTCGACGGTCTCCTGGCTGGTCATGCCGTTCATGTGGTAGCGGACGGCGATGCGCTGATCGAGCGCGGCCAGCTTGATCTTGCGGCGCAGGGTCGGCTGGCCGATGAGCAGGCAGGCGAACGGGCTGGAGGAGTTCATCTCGTGGTTGGTCAGTATGCGGACCGACTCCAGCTCGTCGTGGCCCAGCAGGTGCGCTTCGTCCAGGATGAGTACTGGCGAGCGGCCGCGTTCGCACTCTGTTCTTCCAGTTCCGCGACCCGCGACACCTGCTCGGCCAGCCGAGCGATCTGCCCCTGCTGAGCGCGCGCAAGCACGATCAGGTCATCGCGGGACATCTCCTCCAGGGCGGACACCTGATGATCTCACCAGATCCACCCGCACTGATCAACTTTACAGACCGTCACATCAAATGAGACGGGAGACCGCCTTCATCACAGTATGAGCCTTTCCGCGCAAGGGGTTAATGACTGATGGTAGTCAGGTTATGCAGCCGCGGTCGGTGTACGAGGACAAGGACGGCGATGGCGACCTAACTGTCGATCCAGCCGCTCCAACCGTGCAACGCAGGTGGCTCTGCCCGAGGCTCATCCCCGGGCCGGTGCCTGGATCGGGATGGAGTGCCAGTATGTCCACCGTGTCGTGTTCGCTCGCCGAGATGGAGGCATGTCTGATCATGATCCAGAGTATCGAGGAGATCGTCTTCGATGAGGAGTTGTCGGTCGCGGCGAAGGGCGAGCGCGTCACGGCATTGCTTGCCCTGGCCGGCACCGAGGGGATTGCCGCAGCGATCACCTGTCTTATGGAGACATCGGACAGTCGGGTCGCCGAGCATGTGGCGGCCTACCTCGAGATGATCCCGGGTGCGCAGGCGGAGAAGACCAGGGCAGCGGAACGGCTGCGTCGTACGGTTCCGCTCGCCCGATCAGCGGCCCGGCTCGTCCCGTGGCTGCCGGCCGCCACCCTGGACGCGTTCATCCAGGATTATTTGGCCGTCCCGTACCCAGATTCGCCATATTCCGCCGTCCTTTTCAATATTGGGATCTACTTCCCGGAACGCCTACGCCACTGCGCCGACCGGATCGACAGCCCGTCCATCAAGCAGAGCTTGCTGTCCGGTGCCGCGGACGACCTGGCCGACGCCCTGTTGGCCGAGTGGAAGAACGACGGCGACCTGGACCACCTGTGGGCACTGGCCCTCATCCGCACCGAACACGCCGCGGAACTCATCGCCTCCGTACGCGACGAGGTGCCGAACCCGGAGGACTGGGAATGGCTGATGCCGCTCGCGGGCCGACTACCCGACACCGGGAAAGCGGCCGGCTTCCACCCCGCGTTCATGGGGTTCGTCGCGGACAAAGGTGCGAGCAATCACATCATGGGCGGCACGTACTCGCACCAGGTTCCCCTCTGCGCAGAGTGCGGGGCGCCGGCCGAACGCGTGCTCACTCTGTCGGCCGGCGACTTACCGCACAACCTGAGCCACGATCCATCGTTCTTCTGGTTCTCGTGCGACTGCGACGAAGTTGACGTAATCACCGTGCGGTTCACCGGACAGGGCACGAAGGTCTACTTCAACCCTCAAGGCCCCGCGAGCCGCGAGCCACGACTGATACCTGGCGAACGGTCCATGGTCCTCGAGCCCCACCCCAACCAGACGGGTGTCAGCAAGACTGCCATCCCCGGAAGCGTCACCAGAAACTCCCACCACCAGGTAGGCGGCCTACCGCGCTGGCCAACGCCCGAGACGCATCCGATCTGCCCTGAGTGCGGGAACTTCATGCCCTTCCTTGCCGCTGTCGACAGCGGCCCCACGCCCTTCGGTCCGGTGCAGTTTCCCTGGCTGCTCTTCGGTTTCTGGTGCGATGGCTGCGCCGTCTCCACCACCCGGACCCAGACATGATCGCAACAGCACATTGAGCCGTCCCGCGCAAAACTGGCTGACTACTGAACGCTGTCGTGGGACTGTACGGCTTCGGCTCTGTCTCTCACTGGACAGACCCCTGTCGTGTGGTGCCGGTGTGGTCGACATGGAGGATGACGAGCGCCGCGGCGACGATCTTCCCGATCCGCCATGGGTCCAGGCTGACGTTGCGTAGTGCCTTGAACGTCATCTTCAGCAGTGAGTTGCCACGCTCGCCGATCGCCCGGACGCCGTTGTGGGCCTTGTTCAGCTGCTGCCGCACGAGCGTGAGGCGGGCCGCCCTTGGGCTTCGTGAACGCCACGGTGATGGTGTCGGACTCGCCTTCATAGCCAGCAGGCCAGCGCGAACCACTGCTCGCCTTCAAAGGCGGTGTAGCCGTAGCCGGTGCGGATCTGCTCCTGATGATCCCAGCGCGCCTCCTTCTCGCCGTACCCCTTCAGATCGGCTGCCTGCAGGCCGAGCTGCTCGGCAACGTAGTCGACCACCGCGGCGGGAACGTCCTCGGGATCGTCCTTAAGAACGGTCTGGACGCCGCCCGCGCACGCGGCCGGGGCGGCGGCCGCCGCCCCGTTGTCGACGACGACGAACGCGCCGCGATCCTCGGCCGCCGCAAGCGCGGCGAATCCATCCGCACCATTGCCGCCGGAGTGAAGGTCTCCGTCGGCGTCGTCCACAAGCCCCTCACAGACGCCGAGCTCGCCGCCGCAGAGGGCAACCCCCGCTGACCAGCCCGACTGGCGACCCGCGCGTACTGGCTGTGTCGCACACCGATCGCTAGCGGGGCGTCCCGTCGCGCTCGCTTCTTTGGGCGAGGCTCTGGAGTTGCCCTGTGTGCACGTCGCTCACCCATTCCCAGCCGGGCTTGGCCGATGGGCCGATCCGCGGGTCGCTGGGATCCCGGCCGTCACGCAAGGCGTGCACGTACGCCCGATCTTGATTGATCCGTGCGCGTACCTGCTCAGCTCCGCCGACGGACCCGTGGCCAGGGACGACGACATCGACATCGTCCGCCACCTCCTCGAACAGCCCCAGCGCTGCGAGGTAGTCCTCGATCGGGTCATTGGTGCTGTTCAAGTCGTCGAGCATCGGAATCAGGACGTCAGAGAGCATGTCGCCGGCGACGAGAACCCCGCGTTCTTCGATCAACAGCGCCGCGTGGCCCGGGGCATGCGCTTGATGCTCGATGATCCGGACTTGAGGGCCATCCCAAGGAATCTGCGCCGTCTCGGCAGGCAGGCCGGTGATGAGGCCGAGCAGGTCCAGCGGTACCTGCCCCGCGATTTCCGTCTCGAGCAGGTGGTCGGCGATGCGGGCCTTCGCACCTGCGTCCGACAGCAGATCTCGCATATAAGCCGCGCAGCGCGCCGTGCCGTAACGGGGCACCTCGCCGAGCCGGGCGTGCCAGAGCACGTGATCCCAATCCGGATGCGTAGAAAACCCTGCCACAACGGGCTGACCCAACTCGCGAAGGTCGTTCGCGAGGCAGTCGATCTCGGAGCCGGTCACCCCGGGGTCGATGAGCAACACACCGGCCCGGCCCTGCACCACAACGGCGTTGCTCTGCACGAACTCGCTCTCGTGGACCAGCACACCCTCCGCGACTTGCCTCAGCACGGGCACGCCTCGCAGTTCAGGAACGTGACGTCGGCGGCGGGCGTGGCATCCTCGGGGTGGTGGGTGAGTAAGAAGATTGGTCCTTTCCAGTCGCCGCCGTACGGTCGGGCGTCATTGTCGATGCCCCAGCCGTCTCGACCCCCCAGCACGGCGCCGGTGGTCTCGATGTATGCGTCGATCAGGCCCGGACGAGATGACATCCCGGTCATCCAGTCCGTGGTGTGGTTCGGCACTGCCACGAAGCCGTCCAGGGACATCGTGAAGTGCCAGAGCACCTTCCCGCCTGAGGTCTGCGGCTCAATGTCGTTCATTCGTCGCCTCCTGCGATCTGCTCGCGGTTTGTGACTTGTCGAAGAGAGATGAGAGATGGCCCCAGTCCCCGTGCCCCCGGCCAGGAGCTCATCTGGATGGTTCGCCACCGAGGAACCCGGCAGGTCACTCAGCATGGCAGGAATTGGTACACGCCGGTAAGGTCCGATCCTGTGGGGCGATTGACGACCAATTCCGGGCCGGCCGAGGACTTGCTCATCGAGCTGGACCGCGACGCCGGGGTGCCGCTGCACCGGCAGATCGAGGCGTCCATCCGCGCAGACATCCGGGCCGGCCTGCTGCGAGCGGGCGCGTCGCTGCCACCCACCCGCACCCTCGCGGCCGGGCTCGGGGTTTCCCGCGGGGTGGTCGTGGAGGCCTATCAGCAGCTCGTGGCCGAGGGCTACCTTGCCAGCCGATCGGGCGGTTACACGCAGGTCGCCGCGTCGATGCCGCCGGCCGCCGCGGGCTCCGCGGCTTCGACGGCGGCTTCGACGGCACAGCCGGCCGCGCGCAGCGTCGGCTTCAAAGTCGACTTCGGGTACGGGCGCACCGACGTGTCGCAGTTCCCGCGGGCTGCCTGGCTGCGCTCGGTCCGTACCGTGCTCACCACCACGCCCAACGACCGGTTCGCCTACCTCGACGGGCGTGGCGTGCCGGAACTGCACGAGGCCCTGTGCGACTACCTCAACCGGGTGCGCGGCACGCTGGCCGTCCCCGGCAACGTGGTGATCTGCAACGGCTACGGGCAGGGCATCTCGCTGCTGATCCAGGTGCTCGCGCGGCGCGGCGCCAGGCGGATCGCCCTGGAAGACCCGTCGTCCGACGACGACGCCCGGGTGCTGGCCGGGGCCGCGGGACTGGACGTGGTCGGCATCCCGGTGGGTCCGGACGGCGTCCAGGTCGACGTGCTCCATCGGGCCGACGCCGACGCGGTCGTGCTCACGCCGTCGCACCAGTGGCCAACCGGCGGGGTGCTGTCGGCGGCGGCCAGGGCCGAGGTGATCCGCTGGGCGAAACGCCGCGGTGCGATCGTGATCGAGGACGACTACGACGCGGAATACCGCTACGACCGCTCGCCGGTGGGCGCCATGCAGGGCCTCGCGCCCGATCACGTCGTCTACTGCGGTACGGCCAGCAAGACGCTCGCGCCGGGGTTGCGGCTCGGCTGGATGGTGCCGCCTGCCCACCTGGTGACCGACGTCTCCACGGCCAAGCTGCTCGCCGACCGCGGTTCGTCGGTCATCGACCAGCTGACGTTCGCCGACTTCCTCGCACGTGGCGAGTTCGACCGTCACCTGCGCCGGATGCGTCCGGTGTACCGGCGCCGCCGCGACGCGCTGCTGGACGCCCTGCGCACCCATCTGCCCGATCTGGAACCGGCCGGAATCGCCGCCGGGCAGCATGTGGTCGCCTGGCTCCCGCCCGACCTCGACGAGGCGGCGGTGGTGGCGGCAGCCGTCCGGCACGGGCTCGGCATCCAGGGCGTCGGGCCGTTCCGGATCGCCGGCGCCGGGCCGGGTGGCCTGATCTTCGGCTACGCCATCCTCAGGGAGAGCGCCATCGCCGAGGGGGTTGCGCTGCTGGCGACGGTCATCCGGGAGGTACGGGGATCCTGACACGGCCCGTCACAGTGCCGGACGGATGTTCTGGTTCAGGTGGAACACGTTGGCCGGGTCGTACGCGGTCTTCACCTCGGTCAGCCGGGCCAGCTTCGCGGCCGAATACGCCCGCCGTACGCCGCGCTGCCCAACGGCCAGCTCGTCGGCCGTCAACGAGTTGACATACACCCCACTCGCGTACGGCTCGAGCGACGCACCGGCGGCGCGGGCGGCACCCATCCTGGCGTCGTCCTCGGCCGGGTCGCTCCAGCGAGAGCCGGCACCGAACTCGAACATCGTGCCGCGGTGACTGAACGCCGCGTCTGCCTCCGGGACATCGGCGATGGCGCCGCCGTGCGCCTGCAGGCCGACGCCCGGCAGGTCCAGGCTCGCGCTCAGGTCGGCGCCGCCGCGCAGCAGGAACGCCTCGATCGCCGCGGTGGGAAAGCTCCGCAGGTAGTGCCCCTTGGAATAGCGGCGGTAGGCGTGACCGCCGGTGGAGTCGTCACGCTGCTGAAGTTCGAGGTAGGAGGGTGTGGTGACGCGGGAGGCGACGGGACGCCCGAGCGCCCGCATCGCGGGCAGCAGCCGGCGGCCCTCGTCCGGGTCGCCGACCCACACGAACCCCAGCGTGGCGATCGGGCCGGCGGGACCGCTGCCGACACTGGCGGTGAACGTCGCCTGCCGGGGCACGACGGCGTTCAGGTCGCGCCAGCCCTCGATGACCGGGACGGCGTCCTCGGCGCGGAAGTCGAACTCGGCGACCAGCGTCCGCGTGCCGATGCGATGCAACTGGAACTCGAACTCGGTGACGATGCCGAAGTTGCCACCACCGCCGCGCAGGCCCCAGAACAGGTCGGGGTTCTCGATGCGGCTCGCGGTCACCACGTCCCCCTCGGCGGTGACCATCGTGTAGGAGACGACGTTGTCGCAGGCCAGACCGTACTGGCGGGCCAGCCAGCCCATGCCGCCGCCGAGCGTGAGCCCGCCGACGCCGGTGTGCGAGACGTTGCCCGCGGTGGTCGCCAGGCCGTACGCCTGGGACGCCCGGTCCAGCGCGCCGAGTAGCGCGCCGCCCTGCACCCGAGCCCGGCGACGGGCCGGGTCGATCCGCACGCCCCCCCATGAGCGTCAGGTCGATCATGAGACCACCGTCAGGCACGGCGAAGCCGGCGACGTTGTGGCCGCCGCAGCGTACGCCGATCTCCAGGTCCAGTTCCCGGGCCATCCGCACGGCGGCGACCACGTCGGCGACGCCTGCCGCGCGGACGATCATGCGTGGATGCCGGTCGACCATGGCATTCCAGACGGTACGGGCGGTGTCGTAGCCGGCGTCGCCAGGCGTGAGGAGCCGGCCGTCGAAGCGGGTCGCTGTCGTTGTCATGCCACTCAGCCTGGCAGGAATCGGTACACTCGATAAGGTCCGATCCTGTAGGCCAATTGAGGACCAATTCAAGGGGCCGGTCGAGGACCTGCTCATCGATTTCGCACCCGGTATCTGCCGGGTCTCCGTGCCCAGCGCGCTGGTCGCGGTGGGGACCGCGGCCGCGCGAACTCCAGGCCCTGGTCCAGGCCCGCCGCGGCCAGGGCAGTATCCATGCTTGCCACGAAATGCCCAGTCTGATGCCCAGAAAAGACCAGGCTTGATTCTCAGAAACCCTCGATTGCCAGAGAAGATCAGGAGAGCCTCGCCGGGGAAGGCGTCGAGGACATCCGCCAGGACCTGATCATCCCGACCGGAAAACGCAAGGGCGAGAACCCGTCCCTGGCCAGGATCTACCGGGCCCTCGCCGAGCATGGGAAGACACAGGCCTACCCCGAAGCCCTCGAGGCCGCCCACGCCGACTTCGCCGTCCTGCAAGGCGAAGACCTCCCCCGACCCCGCCTGGCCCGCATCCGACACCCGGGCCAGGCGCCGACGGCGCAGGAGGCCGAACTTCGGCTGGGCAGGCCCGGCGCTATGGCTCCACGGCGACCTGCATCCGGCCAACGTCCTCACCACGGACGGCACCATCTGCGGCGTGATCGACTTCGTCGACCTCTTCGCGGGCGATCCGGCCGGCGACCTCGCCGCCGCCTGGACTCTGCTGCCGAACGGCGCCGCCGACCGCTTCCATGGCGCCTACCAGCCGGCCCCGGACGCCGCGACCCTGCGCCGCGCGCGGATGGGCGATGCTACGCGCGCTCAGCGGCATCCTCATCGGAGAAGCCGGCGTCCGCGGCCGCCCAGGCGGCAAGGCCACGTGGGGCCCACCTGCCCACGCCGCACTGCGACGCCTCATCGCAACGACCCAGCACTGATCAATCGCTTTCCCACGCGCTCGAAGACCGTCGCGCCGGTCCCAGCCATTGGAAGGCTTCCAGGGCTGAAGCGTTCTCAGCTGGTGGACACATGCGGTGCATGACGCGACTGGGCGGTGAGGGGCACCCCGGGGCGCGAATGACAAACGCGACCCCTGATGATCGTTGGTTGTCTACGCCAGTCGATCAAGAACAGGGGCCGCGTTCGCGTGCCATCATCCCCGATCGACGTGCTCGCCCGCCACCTGGAGCACGTCACCGTCGCCGACCCGTCGACCGACTTGCTCGATCTGCCGACCCTGGCCGAGGTCTTGGACACGGTGCCCGATCCGCGCAGCCGCCAGGGCCGCCGCTACCGGCTCGGCCCGCTGCTGGCGTTATCCCTGCTCGCCGTACTCGGCGGAGCCACCTCCCTGGTGAAGATCACCCGGTTCATCGCCGGATACGACCCTGACCTGCGCGCCCGAGCCGGCTTACCCGGCACGGTACGGCTGGCCGCCAGCACACTGGGACGGTTGCTCGCTCGCCTGGATGGTGACGCCTTCGACACCGCCACCTGCGGCTATCTGGCCTTGCTCGCCGCCTGCGCCCCGCCCGCCACCACAGACAGCCGGCCCTCAGGCCGAACCGAGCTCGTCGGCCTGGCCGTGGATGGCAAGACCCTGCGCGGCAGCCGCACCAGCGAAGGCGTGATTCACCTGCTGGCCGCCACCCGCCACGACACCCAGACCGTCCTCGCTCAACGGCAGGTCGAGGCCAAGAGCAACGAGATCCCCGCGTTCACGCCCCTGCTGTCCGAACTGGACCTCACCCACACAGTGGTCACCGCCGATGCCCTGCACACCCAGCACTCCCACGCCCGGCAGATCGTCGAGGCGGGCGGTCACTACCTGTTCATCGTCAAGGGCAATCAGCCCACGCTGCTGCGTCGGCTCAAGGCCCTGCCCTGGCGCGAGGCGATCCTTAACGACCGCACCGACGAGCAGGGACACGGCCGCCGCGAGATCCGCCGCATGAAGATCTGCACGGTCCGCCCGGGGCTGCCCTTCCCGCACGCCGCCCAGGCGATCCAGGTCAAACGCCGCCGCACCAACCACAAGACCGGCAAGACCACCATCGTCACGATCTACGCCGTCACCGGCCTCCCACCAGGACGGGTCACTCACACCCAGCTCGCCGCACTCATCCGCGGCCATTGGAGCGTGGAAGCCCTGCACCACATCCGCGACGTCACCTACCGCGAAGACGACTCCCGCGTCCGGACAGGCACCGCACCCCGGATCATGGCCGGCCTCCGCAACCTGGCCATCGGCCTGGCCCGCCTGATCGGCTGGACCAACATCGCCGCCGCCACCGACCACTACCGCAGCCACCCCGCGGACGGCCTTCAGCTACTCGGTTTCACTACATGAGAACGCTTCGACCCTGGGTCGGACCCGCTCCCGGAGGGACCTTTACAGGTGATCGCAACGCATGTGATGATCACTACGTTTTTGCTACTTCTGTTCGAAAGGGCTAAGTGAACAAGTTACGAACAACGTCCGGCTTATCGGCCCGGACGCGCCGCCGCGCGGCCCTGATCACGGCTCTGACGTTGCCGCTCTCGCTGATGAGCGGCCCCGCGATCGCCCAGAACTCCACGCCACCCCCCACCACTCCAACCCCCGCCCCGTCGACGCCGCCGAGCGCGCCCGCCACGCACACGACCAAGGCGCTGGCGCAGGCCAAGAAGGACAACCGGCGCATCGAAATCGAGCCGCTGCGCTCAGAGCGGACCACCTTCTACGCCAATCCGGACGGCAAGACAGTCCGGATGGAGCTCAACACCCGGCCGATCCGGATCAAGAACGCCGACGGCAAGGGCTTCACGCCGATCGACACCACCCTGGTCGAGTCGGACGGCGCGATCAGGCCCAAGGCCGTGCACGGTGATCTGGTCCTGTCCGACGGCAAGGACCGCACGCTGCTGCAGAGCAGGGTGGCCGATGCCACGGCGAAGATCAGCTCGCCATCGGCGCTGCCCGAGCCTCGGCTGAAGGGCAACACCGCCACCTATCCCGGTGTTTACGGCAAGGGTCGCGACCTGGTGGTGAGCGCGGACCCGAGCGGGTTCCGGCAGCAGGTCACCATCGCCGCCAGGCCTGGCGGCCCTGTCTCCTTCCAGGTCCCAGTGGACCTGCCCGCGGGCCTGTCGTTCAAGACCAACGCCACCGGCCAGCCCGCCATCGTCGACAAGGACGGCGCGACGCTGACCGAGGTGCGGCCGACCCTGCTGCGCGACGCCACGGCTGCCGACACGGGCGCCCCGCTGGACGCGGGCAAGATCGGCAGGGCCGCCGTCACACTCGCCGAGGACAACAAGACCCTGGTGTTCACGCCGGACGCCGCGTTCCTGGCCGACCCGGCGACGACATACCCGGTGACGCTGACCGCCGCGGCCTCCGACTGGTGGGAGGGCCATTCCGGCCAGTGGTGGCGGGACGGCGGCGCCATGGACACCTGGATCAACGACTACGACTATCAGGACAGCTGGGACACCTTCACCCAGACCCAGATCGTGGTCGGCAAGTCCTACGCCAGCAGCATCGCTAAGCGCTGGCGCGGCTACCTGAAGTTCCCGAACATTCCCGCCGAATTCGCGGGCAGCACGGTGGACAACGCCGACCTGCACCTGTGGAACTACGAGTCCAACGAGTGCGGCGTATCGGTTGGCACCGGCATCACGGCGCGGCAGATCACGTCCAGCTGGGACGAGACCACGCTGACCTGGAACAGTCAGCCGTCAGTCACCAGCACGGGCGCGGACACCGAGTACGGCGCCTACGGCGAGAACTGCACCGGTTCCATGGCCTACCCTTGGAACCTGACCCACACGCTCAACAGGATCGTCAAGGCGTGGATCGACGGCGCCCCCAACTACGGCATCCAGCTCACCGCTGGCAACGAATCCGAGCTGCGCAACTGGCGGCGTTACACCTCCGAGGACGCCGGCGGCTGCATGACTGAGCCGCTGGAGGACTGCAAGTTCGAGCAGCACCCGCCCATCCTCACCGTGGACTTCGAGCCCCCGGTCCCTCGCCGGCGCGAGACAGTCGTCATCGCGACCCCCGAACTCCTGGGCACGTTCCCCGAGTACGAGGAGGCGATCGAGCGGTCGACGTACACGCCGGACAGCTTCGACGAGGTCGCGTCGATAGGACTCAGCCCGGAGATCGCGGCCAAAGCCGAGACGCAGCGTGACGGGCAGCCATATTTCGTCGGAACGGACAAGCTGGACCTCCCGGAGCAACCCGTCGACCCGGACGAGCCCACAGACCCGGACGGAGAGGACACTCTCCAGCCCCGCGTGGTCGGTCATGACCCCGCGGCCGATGCCACAGCTGTGCCTCTCGACGCCAAGGCGCGGGTCACGTTCTCCGAACCGGTCGGCGGCGCGGTGGTATCCGTGAAAACGGCACAGGGCACGGCGATCACCGGCACGACAGCGTACGACGGTACCGAGAAAATCCTGACGTTCAGTCCGCAGGATCCGCTGAAGCCGGGCTCGACGTACACCGTTGAGGTCTCAGAGGCGATCGATTCGTCGGAGAATGCGATGGACCCCTACACTTGGTCCTTCACCACACTCCAGCACGCCGCGGGCCAATGGAAGTTCGACGAGGGAACGGGCGGCACGGCCGTGGACTCGTCGGGGAACGATCATGACGCGAACCTGACCGGGACGGCGGCGTGGATCGCCGGCAAAAGCGGGAACGCGGTCTCCAACGCGCCGGCGCAGGCGCGGATCGCGGCCTCCCGAACCGCTGCCCAGCAGGGCAAGGCCGTGGAAGTCACCGACGAGACGACCGCGACCAGCATCACCCACGCCCAACCGGACGGGAAGACGTTCAAGACCGAGATCACGGCCGGTCCGGTACGGAGCCGGCATGGCGGCGGCTGGACGCCTATCGACACCACCCTGGCCGAGCAGAGCGGCAGACTGCGGGCCAAGGCCCTTGCCGAGGGCGCGGTCGTGGAGATCTCCGCTGGTGGCACGGACCCGTTCGTGAAGATGTCCGCCGCCGGGAAGTCGTATGCACTGCGCTGGCCGACGCCGCTGCCCAAGCCGACGGTCACGGGCAGCGTGGCCACCTACGCCGATGCCGCCGGGGTCGGGGCCGACCTGGTGGTGACGGCGTTGCCGGACGGATTCCGGTATGAGGTGGTGCTGCGTCAGCGGCCGTCGAAGCCGCTGGAGCTGCGGATCGGCGTCGAGGACGAGGGCCTGACCTTGTCGGAGGGCAAGGACGGCCGGTTGCTGCTGAAGGGCGAGGACAAGAAGCTGGTGGCCGCGGCGGCGCCGGCGACCGTGTGGGACGGCGCCGAGGGCCGGCCGGCCCAGCGCGGCACGGCCGCCGGCGATCTGGTCACCAAGGACGGCCGCACGGAGTTGGTGGTCAAACCGGACCAGGCGTTCCTGACCGACCCCGCCACCACCTACCCAGTGAGCGTGGCCGCGGCGGTCACCCTGCCGACGCTGGCGGACGCGTGGATCTCCGACTACGGGGTCGTGGGATCGAGCACCTACCGCAACACCACGCTGTGGGTGGGCAGCTACGACGACGGCGATCCGGCGCCGCTGGTCGAGCGCGCCTACATGAAGTTCGACACCGCCACGCTGAGCGGCACGAACGTCTCGGCGGCGACGCTCGGCGTGCGCACGACCGAGGCCTACGGCTGCGGCGACGCCCAGTCCGGCCTCAAGGCCCAGCGGATCACCACCGCTTGGACCGACACCGCGCTGACCTGGGACAACAAGCCGGACACCACCACCGCCGGAGAAGCGTTGGCCACCGACCGCCCCACCTGCGCCGTGCCGGGCACGTTGAGCTGGAACCTCGCCGCGATGACCCAGGCGTGGGCGTCCGGCACCGCCAACCACGGCATCCTGCTGCGTGGCGTGGACGAGACCTTCGATGGCGGCCGACCGCCGTACAACCGGGCCTTCGAGTCGTTCAACGGCACCAACAAACCCACGTTGAACGTCACCTACACCCTCGGATCCACACCCACCGTCAGCGCTCTGCAGATCAGCCCGGCCACCAATACCGGCGGAACGGTGACCGCCACCTCACTTACCCCCCAACTGGCCGCCACCGTCGCCGACACCGCGGGCGGCAATCTGACCGGCCAGTTCGAGGTCGAGCACGACCCGGCCGCGACCGGGCAGGGCAGCGGCCAGATCTGGGCCGGCGTCTCGCCGGTGGTCACCGGCCGCGGCCAGGCCGCCGTCAGCGTCCCCGCCGGGAGGTTGGCCGACGGCTGGAAGATCCGCTGGCGCGCCCGCGCGGTCAACGCCTCCTCCACCTCGGCCTGGTCGGACTGGCAGACGGCCACCGTGGACGTCCCCAACCCCACGGTGAGCGCCTTCCAGGTCACCCCCTCCCAGGTGGTGAACGGCATCACCGTGGCCACCAGCCTCACCCCGGCCCTGCTCACCACCGTCACCGACCCGGCAGCCCAACCAGTGCGCGCCGAGTACGAACTCGAACACGACCCCGCCGCCACCGGGCAGGGCACCGGTCAAATCTGGACCGGTGCCGTCGACAACGTCGCCTCCGGCACCCAAGCGTCGGCCACCGTCCCCGGCGGGAGGCTGACCGACGGGTGGAAGGTGCGCTGGCGCGTCCGGGCCGCCAACACGGTCAGCTCACCGTGGTCGGACTGGCAGAACCTGACCATCGACGTGCCGGATGCGGTCTCCGAGCCGGCCGTCGGGGCGCTGCAGGTAAGCCCGTCCGAGCAGGTGGACGGCGTCACCGTCACCCCCACCCGCACCCCGGCGCTGCTGGCCCAAGTGAGCGACCCGGCCGGCAAACCGCTGAGCGCGGAGGCCGAGATCGAGCACGACCCGGCCGCGCCCAGCGGTCAGGGCAGCGGCCAGATCTGGACCGGCAACGCCGACAACGTCCCGGCCGGCACCCAGGCGAGCATCACCGTCCCGGCGGACACGCTGACCGACGGATGGAAGGTCCGCTGGCGGGCCCGCGCGGTCTCCGCCACCGCCGCCTCGGCTTGGTCGGACTGGCAGTCCTTCACCGTGAGCCTGCCCAAGCCCACCGCCACCGGCCTGGCCATCACCCCGTCCAAGGTGGTGGACGGCGTGACGGCGACGACCTCGCTCACCCCCACGCTGCAAGCCACCCTCGCCTATCTCCCCGGTCAGACGCTGCGGGCCGAAGCCGAAATCGAGCACGACCCGGCCGCTCCCTCCGGTCAGGGCAGCGGCCAGATCTGGGCCGGCGCCGTGGACAATGTCGCCTCCGGCACCCAAGCCTCGGTCACCGTCCCCGGCGGGAAGCTGACCGACGGGTGGAAGGTGCGCTGGCGGCTGCGCGCGGTCACCAGCGATGTCTCCTCCGCCTGGTCGGGCTGGCGACAGGTCACCGTGGACGTCCTTCAGCCGGGTGAGGAGCCGCTGGCGCAGACCGCCGGACCGGTGATCCGCACCGACCAGAGCTTCACCGTCGCCACCTGGCTGCGCTGGAGCGACAAGGACGGCGACTACAGCGTGGCCGAGCAACGAGGCACCCACCAGGCGCCCTTCAGGCTCGGAAACACCGCCGACCACGGCCTGGTGTTCACTCTCGCCAGCGCTGACGCTGCCGATGCGACGGCCGAGGGTGTTCTGTCCGACGTGGAACCGCCCGTCGACGAGTGGTTCCACCTGGCGGGCGTGTACGACGCCACGGCCAAGACCGCCTCGCTGTACCTCAATGGAACCCTCGTCAAGACCTCCCCCGTCGGCTTCACAACCTGGAACGCGGACACCGCCCTGACGCTCGGCAGCAGGATGCGGGGCGATCTCGACGAAGCCCAGGTCTATCAGCGGTCGTTCGACGCCGCCGAGATCGCCGCTCTGCTATCGGCTCCGGCCGCTCGGAAGGAGTCCTCGGCGGTACCCACGTCGGCGGCGGTGTTCAACTACAACTTCGATTACGAGCACATCAATGCGCAGAACTGCAAGGACACCGGAGGATTCGACTACAAATACTTCCAGGCGCGCATCCAGCAGAAGCCCTACGTCTCCTGCTGGTCTGCCTACCTCTATGTCCAGGACTTCGAAGAAGACCCGATCAGCAGAACGATGAAGAAGTCCGCGACGAAATCCAACATCTACTCGTACCTGACGAGGGAGTTCGGCAGCGCGATCTTCGAGGATGACGACCAGTTCAGGTTCCGGGCCACCTGGGTGATGCACAGCTATCTGGGCGACAAGACCGGCAATGCGATTCATCCGACGCCATCGGGTGACCTGAGGCCGCAGGACATCAAGGTCTTCACCCGTCTCGACGAGATCGCGGTGGAGGACTCCACGGGCCGGGTCAAATTGTCTTCGTCCCAGCTCAGAGGGCTGGACATGGGGATAGGCGTGGAGGTGGAGGCGGAGGAGCCGAACACGAGCTGCAGCGTGCGCAGCGGTACCGAACAGACTAAAGACGTATCCGCATGGCACACCGATCCTGACGACGAGTTCATCATCCGAGCAGCCGCCTCCAACGCTGACCTTACCCCGAACTGCATCATCAAGCCCATGGCGGCCATCTGGGATGACCCGATAGAGCCATCCTGGTTCTACCTGTGGAGCCAGTACGTCAAGGACGAGCAGGGCCTTGAGCGCGGTGTCCGGCGGAAGGGCGACACGAGCAACCAGGACGGAGAGGTCTACGCGCCGTACTTCAGATGCGACTTCAAAACGTTCAAATCGAAGGCGGGCTGGCGGACTGGAGCCTGCATCAACCCCACGGCGAGCCGTATCTTCGAGATGTCCCTGAGCAAGGACAAGGCGTTCATCGAGATTACCCAGCACATCCAGGACGCGCTGTATCCGGCGACGAACAAGTACTCGTTCCCGCCCATGCGAGAAGAGGGACATGACTGGGACGAGCCGTCCTATCCGCCCACCAAGATCGAGATAGGAACCCGGATAGCGAAGGACATTCCAGGAAACTGGGCGGTCGCAGGAAGCGACCCGCTGGTCCGAGGGGGCAAGGACATCGATGAAGTCAATCGGGGAGAGTGGTCCAACCGCGAGCTTTTCATGGACGTGGGCACGGATCGCTACAAGCACTGGATCAATACCAGAGGAACGAACTACTGTAAGTACTACTTCTCGGAGAGATATCCAGCGCAGGTCCATCCCGACTATCCAGCGCCAGCAATCTGGATGAACTGCGATGAGTACCCCTTGGCCACAACCAAGCAAGGAGCGGCCTCCGCGGAGGGCCACTACTCCCTGCGGGCGGTGAGCGCCACACAGAATCGCGCCCATGGGGATGCTCTGGGGGCCTTCTATTCGCATTACCGCGTGGGCTCTAACAACCCGTTCTGGGTGGCGGTCGTAGACTAGCCGCTTTTCACGGTGACCATGATGAAGGGAGGGCGCCCATGGCCCCTCCCTTCATCGCTCAGACAGTGCCCGAAGCGTGGGCGTCTGGGTCGAACCCATCTGGATGCAGAAGGTACTGGAAATTCCTGGTCGTGGCCTTGAGCACGGCGGGATCATGAAAGGGCTCAGGCCAGATCTGCAGGTGGTGAACCAGCGCTTCCGCGCGATCGTCCAGTCCTGTGACATGAAACCTGATGCGGTATGGTCCGGGACCGGCCGGTAGCGGGGCGAGGTCGTGGGTCCTGGGTTCATCCCAGTCCCACTCGAGCAGAACGATCCGGCCTGACAGGGACTCGAAACTGATCTCCACGGCGTCTTCATGGCTTTCGAGGTCGGCACCCGGATCCCGATCGGCCACGACCACCGTGATGGGAACTTCCCCCATGTCGATGCCCATATTCAGGGTGGCAAGGCCGGGAGTCACGCGAATGACGCCCACTGAGGAGGTGGGCGAGTCTTCGGAATCGCCTGAAACATCTCCGTCCAGCGATGCGTCCGCCAGGTAGACCTGCCCGTACCACACCTTGACCATTAATCGGCTGGCCTCGACGGCGATCGGCTCTTCTCTGCTCATGCGAGCGAGTATAGAGATCGACTTGATGGCGGGGCACCTGGTTCTCGTGATGATCGCAGCGGCTTACCTATGGGTTCTTGGCCTCGCCTGTCGGCACATCGAAGGCGTCCAGTGCGCCGAGCAGGATGAGTGAACCGCCCCAACTTTGATGGAGACCTTGGGGTGCCCCGTGTTTGATGGAGCCGCGTTTCTGGATTGTCATGCCACGGTGGACGCGTTCTCGAACTGTATCGGGGTGAGCATTGCTGCACCCCTGAGCCGGGTGGGCAAGTAGGGCGCCCCGGTGCGGAGATGACGAACGCGACCCCTCATGATCGTCGGTGTCTAGCCAGTCGATCAAGAACAGGGGCCGCGTCCGCGTGCCATCATCCACGATCGACGTGCTCTCTCGCCACCTGGAGCACGTCGCCCTCACCGACCCCGCCTCCGACCTGCCCACCCTGGCCGAGGTGCTGGATGCCGTACCCGACCCACGTCACCGCCGAGGACGTCGCTACCGACTCGGCCCGCTGCTCGCGTTATCCCTGCTCGCCGTCCTCAGCGGAGCGACATCCCTGACGAAGATCACCCGGTTCATCGCCGGATACGACCCGGACCTGCGCACCCAGCTCGGGCTCCCGGCCACCACCCGGCTGGCCGTCACCACCCTCGGGCGGCTGCTGGCCCGTCTGGACGGCGATGCCTTCGACGCCGCGACCTGCGCCTACCTCTCCGCGATCACCATCGGCCACCCGCCAGAAACGACCACCCAGACGATCACCGCCGCAAGAACATCCCTGCTCGGCCTTGCCGTGGACGGCAAGACCCTGCGCGGTAGCCGTACCGGCGACGGTGCCGTCCACCTACTGGCCGCCGTCCGGCACGACACCCAGACCGTCCTGGCCCAGCGGCAGGTCGAAGCCAAGAGCAACGAGATCCCCGCGTTCACACCTTTGCTGTCCGGCCTGGAGCTGTCCGCGATGGTCATCACCGCCGACGCCCTGCACACCCAAGCCGAGCACGCCCGGCAGCTCGTCGCCGCCGGCGGCCACTTCCTGTTCATCGTCGAGGCCAACCAGCCCACGCTCCACCGCAGGCTCAAGGCGCTGCCCTGGCGCCAAGCAGTCCTCAACGACCGCACCGATGAGCGCGGGCACGGCCGCCGCGAGATCCGCCGCATGAAGATCTGCACCACCCGACCCGGCCTGCCCTTTCCCCATGCCGCCCAGGCCATCCAGGTCAAACGCCGCCGCACCGACCTCAAGACCGGCAAGACCACCATCGTCACGATCTACGCCATCACCAGCCTGCCACCAGGCCGCGCTCACCCATGCCCAGCTCGCCGCGCTGATCCGCGGGCACTGGAGCGTCGAGACCCTGCACCACATCCGCGATGTCACCTATCGCGAAGACGCCTGCAAGGTCCGCACCGGCGCCGCACCCCGGATACTGGCCGGCCTGCGCAACCTGGCCATCGGCCTGACCCGCCTCATCGGCTGGACCAACATCACCGCCGCCACCGACCACTACCGCAGCCACCCTGGCGACCCTGCCTTCAGCTACTCGGTCTCACCACATGAGAACGCTTCGGCCCTGGGAAGGCTTCGACGAGAACGGAAGCCAGGAATAGCGACCCGATACCCAGACATCCCCAAACCGATCCGCTCCGGCATAGTCATAGTCAATCCCGACACCGGCACCCCCAACGCATCATCCTCCAGTTCAACGCGACACCGATGGTCACTCCTTCGAAGCTCCCTCCGCACCGGCAACCGCGCCACGTCCGCCCCGGCCCCCACAATGGCGAGGAGGATCAGGTCGGCCCGGCAGGAATCGAACCTGCGACGCCCGGTTTGTAAGACCGGCGCTCTGACCATTCTGAGCTACAGGCCGGATATAGGTTTATACGTCTAGAAGCGAGTCAAGACGTAATTGCACTTGCTGCGAAAGGATTCCTCCTCCGTTCCAGGTGCAAGGCCGAGAGCTCGCAGGCGGCCGGAACGTGGTAGCGCTGATTTCGGCGAGCGAGCCGGCGATCGCTCTGCGCAGGCCGTCAGCTTTGACGGGGGCCACATGGGGCGAGGTTATCCGTCGGCGCCGACAATGAGCCGACTTCCCAAGCTCATGTCAGGGCAGCCGTGCTGACCCCGCTCGCCGGCCCCGCCATCCTGGTCACCGCCCTCGCCGCGGACAGCCTGCGGCTGCGCCGTCTTGTCGACGCGGCATACCCCATCGCGTGAACGCGTCGCGGTATCGCCCCTGATCGGCTCTGGCGCCGGTAGGAGTAGGCAGGCGCAAACTTATGGGCAAGAACTACGAGAATCAATTCGAATATACTGAATGGGTCGTGGCCCAACCCCTGCCCAGCTATTCGGCGGAATGCAGGCATGGGCGGAAGAGCACGTACCGCTTCCGTCGCAATAGTGGAACCCGATAAATACGATGTCATGGTTTCGAGTATTGTAGGTGCTGAACCCACGCGCAGTGACCGACTGGGAGTCACTCGTCACGACTTGGTACTTCGCAACGATCCGCCCACGAAGATCTGGCTCACTGTAGATGCACGCGTACGGATAGGGACATCCGTGTGCGCTGTCAGCGTGAGCAGGCGGCGGCACCGGCCAGAATGCCGACAAGGCCAGCAACGAAGAAACGACCACTAGTCGTCTGATGGCGATCGTCATACAGCGAACGCTAAACCCTAGAGTGCACTCTAGGTCAACCCATATGCTGAGCCGCATGACCATACGTGCAAAGGGCCTGTCCATTGGAGAGGTCTCGAAAGCAACCGGGCTCGGTGTACACGCACTGCGGTTCTTCGAACGAGAGGAGCTGTTCCTCCGCCCCATTCCACGCTCCGCCGGTGGACAGCGGGTTTACGCATCTGCGGACGTGGAGTGGCTGCTGCTGTGCAACCGGCTTCGCGACTCGGGAATGCCCATCGCCGTGCTGAAGAGGTTCGCTCGGCTCGTCAGGTCCGGCCCAGGCAACGAACGTGAGCGACTCCTGCTTCTGGAGGAACACGAAAAAGTCATCCTCGACAAGATCGCTGACTTGAACGCCAGCCTGGAGATCATCCATAACAAGGTCGTCACCTACCGCAAGCATGTCGAAGACGGGACTGCGGCCCGTCTTTGGTCACCCACCTCGTCCCGATAACAAGCCGGCGAACGTGCGGATTCTCTGTGCCGCATGTGTTCGACGAGATTCAACGAAGGTGCCTTTCTGCGACGAGCGGGTCATCGGGAAATCCGTTCCGTTGTCGACCAGCTGGTCCCAGGCATTTCACGGCGGAGAGGAATCACCCGGAGCGATCTCCTCCATCAGCACCACGCAAACACCCTGCGACGTACCCGCCGCCACCGACTTGGCGATCCAGCAGAGTGACGGGTGAGGACCCGCCAGAGGAGGCCATCGCCGACAGCGGCCACGACGTGCCTGACAGGCGCACACAGGTGCCGATCTCGGTCCAGATCTGGGACTGGGACACCGCCAGGCATGCCGAGCCGGCCGGCCGGAACCGCCGACGGTAACGCTGGCGCGGCGCCGGGTCAGGCACGCCGACTCCCGCCAGCCGTGGACTCGTGAGGAGGAGGCGAAGCTGCCGGAGCCGGCGGGAGGTCGTTACTCCCTCGACATGCGGGCTGCAGCCACCATGCAAGCGACACCTGATCAACTACCGGCATCAGAACGGACAAGGCCGGCCCACCAGGCCCCGCCCATCAGCGTGAGGAAAACGATGGCATCGATCGTCTTCGGGACACTCGCCGTAATTGCACTGATCGTGGGTGTGGTGCTGTTCCTCGTGTTGAGGCGGAAGCCGCACACCCGGGTCGGGGCGTACGTCAGCGCGACATTCCTCCTCCTGGGCGCGGGGATGCTCACCATGGGCTCCATCTCGTTCGGGAGCCTGGAATCCGCTGCGCTGCAGACCTTCACGCAGGAGGAGCGCGCGGCGGCGGTGCCGTGCAGCGCGGCGGTCCTGAGGGCCGAGGAGACGTCCAACAAGCTCAACGGACGCTATATCTGGCTGTTGCGGCTCCGTGTGACCCCTCAGGCCGGCACCCCGTACGAGATCGAGCGCACGGCCCGGCTCACCTCGTCCATGGGGGAACGCCTGGAGCGGGGGAACGTCGTGCTTTCCTGCCTGGTGGCCCCCACCGACCACACCCGGATCGAGATCTCGGCCCTGGCCTGAGCCGTCCATGCCGGGCATCTGGGGTGACCTCGCGGCCAACGGGTACTGGCCGCTGGCCCGCGCCAGACGGTGGTGCGCCGTGCGTGGCGGCACCTACTCCGCCCAGGAACCCGCGGCTACGCCGCTTGCCGACGAAAAGCCCGCCTCGCCCGGCCCAGGACAGCCATTACGCGCCTGAGCTCGACGCTCAAGCGATGAGGCGCTGCTCAGAAGGTGTTCTTGACAGGCCGCCGGCGACGCGGCGCGGCGAGGCTGCCTCGTCAGGTATGGAATGGCGTTGGTGCCTGGCAGGGTGTTCGTGTGCGTTCACCGGGGTAGAGCGCGATCGTGCGACAGGTCCAGCGTGCGGGCTGGGCTTTCTTTCGTGGTGATCGGCCGCCCCGGACGCCGGTCCGGGGCGGCCGTCGTGACGGCCGCACGTACGAGACGTCACCACGGGGATGATCTGCTGCTTCTGATGGAGAAGAACTCATCGCTCATTCTTCGAGTTTGGTGGTCACCTTTCCGGCATCCGGCGCTTTGATGGAGACCTTGCCCCCCCAACCCGTGAAGCGGGTCTCGACGGCGAACGTCTTGCCCTCCCAGGCGTTGCTGTCGAAGACGCCGGTCGCCGCGTAGGGGCTCGTCACCCTGGTGACGAGCCCCGAGGCGCCGACCGTGAGCGTGTAGGAGACCTGGGTGTCGTCGTGGTACCGGAGGGGGATCGAGGCGCGGAACCACGGCGACACCTGGTCGAGCTCCTTGAATGTGATCTTGCCGGTGTAGGCGTTCTTGACCTTCTTGGCCTTCTTGATCAGCGTGGCCAGCGTCGCGGGCTCGACGGGATTGATCGGCTGTCCGAAGTATCCCGAGGCGCCGCTGGAGAAGCCGTCCGACTTGTACCAGCTCTTGCCCGCTGGCATCTTCTCCTTTCCACATGCCGCCGGAGAGGTAGGTGACCTTTCCGATCGCGATCGCCGAGGCCGCGCCGCGGCCGATGCGGGGCGAGCTGGTGGAGACCCTGGAGGTGCCGGACGGCAAGAAGGTTTTCACGCTGGAGTGGATGCGCACGGCGGTGACCAAGCTGTCGGGCACCGGGATGGAGCAGGCGCTGGATCGGGCCTCCTACGTGCGGGGGCAGGGGGGTGGACTGCAGCGCGGTGGCGCCGGTGAAGCAGTCCAGGAAGTGCGTGCGTGCGTCCAGCTCGATCAGCAGGGACGCGATCGGTGCGAATGGCGGCATCGCGGCCAGCTCGGCCTTCAGTGCCTTGGCCTCGGCCGGTACGTCCTCGGCCGACAGCGGCGGCACCACCCGGTGCGCATCCTCATCCAGCCGGACCAAGCCGGTGTCGTCGGGAGCGGGGCGCGCCCGGTTGATCGTCGAAGAGGGGCGTTACTCACGATGAACGCCGTGAGGCCGGGGTAGCCGCCGGATGGAGGCCGGCCGCTGCCCTATCGGAAACCCGTCTGGTCGACGTCCCAGCTCGGCCGGCCCGGCATGGCCGCGATCAGATCACCCTGCATCTGCCCGGACACTGCCCCTGGCAGACCGCGTGGACGAACGCCTTCGACGCCGCTCACGGCCCACCAAGTCCGCGTGGCCTGATCCGCCTCCAACACCCATGCACCGCACGCTCTTCGACGACCGCGACGGTCATCCGCGCCCCGAACGCACGCCTCTCCCCGACCTTGTGGACAGGCTGCGATCCGCGCACGGCGAACCCTGCCACACCCAGAACAGGCCTGTATCCGCGGAAACGGCCCTCACGGAGGAATCGAAGACCAACATGATCAGCCGGAATCGGGCCGTGAATTCAGTTCAGGCTCAGTGATCGAGTGCCGAAGACGGCCCACCTCGAATGCTGGAGTCCCGCGTCCGACGCGACGGCTCAGGCGAGGATCTGGACGAACCCGTCGGTTCCGTGAACGCGGATCCGCTGGCCGTCCCGGATCAACCGGGTGGCCTGATCCACACCCACAACGGCCGGCAAGCCGTACTCCCTCGCGATCACCGCCCCGTGCGTCATAAGGCCGCCTACCTCCGTCACCAGTCCGGCGACGGCGACGAACAGGGGGGTCCAGCTGGGGTCGGTGTAGGCGGTGACCAGGATGTCGCCCGCCTCAAGGTCGGCCCGCGCCATGTCCATGACGACACGGGCACGGCCCTCGACGGTCCCGGCCGAGACCGGGAGGCCGGCCAGCGCACCGGGCGGGGCGTCGTCACGCCGATACTGGCCGGTGATGGCCTCGCCGTCCGACGTGAGGACCCGGGGCGGGGTGAGCGCCTCGTACGACCGGAACGCCTCCCGCCTTTCCCGAATGAGTTCGGCGTCCACGTCGTCGGTGCGCACGACTTCTTGCAGCTCCTGGAACCGGAGGAAGAAGATGTCTTCTTTCTCGCGCAGGGTGCCGGACTGGACGAGGTGATCGGCTTCCCGCAGCAACGCCTGCTTGTAGGCGAAGTAGCGGCTGACCATGCCGTACTTGGGGTACTCCCGGTACCCGGCGAAGGTGCGGACGCGGTCGATCATCCGCTTGGTCTCCTCGGCCTTCTGCTCCCCTTGGGGTAGGGCGCGCAATCGCGTCAGCAGTTCCTGTTCTTTCCGTCGTGACTCTTGGCGTCCTTGTTCGAAGTGTCGCTTGCCGGCGCCCGGCTCGAAGTTCTTGATGTTGCCGAGGATGGTGGGCACGAGCGTGGCGGGATGCTCGCTCCAGCGCGTTCTGGTGATGTCGATCTCGCCCGCGCAGCGCATGCCGTACTCGTCGAGGTAGCCCCGGATGGCGTCACGTGCTTCCCGCCCGCCGGCCAGCCCGGCCAGCTCGTTCAGGAAGCCGTCGCCCTCCCGGCCTTCGTCCACGACGCGGTGCAAGTACGCCACGACGTCCGCGTGCGGCCGGATTGTGTCCGCGACGTCGAGGAGCGCCAGCCCCATCTCCGACGTGACGTTGTGAGGGACGGATTGCGTGAGCGCGTCGGCCGCGTTCTTCTCGCCCAGCCACGCCTCGAGGTGGTCATTGAGCCACCAGGTCGCCTCCATCGCCGCCATGATCACCTGGTGGCTCTGCGGATCGAACAGGATGCGCTTCAGCTCTGCGATGTCGGCCAGGATGAAGTCGAGCAGCGCCGGCCCGGATAGACTCTGGATCTTGCGCTGCAGGGTGGCGACGGACGCCCGATTGTGTCGGATCAGCTGGGTGACGATGGCCGGATCGGTCTCGATCGGGGCGGGTGAGTCACCGGCGGGTGCGGCGCCAGAACCGGCGTCCGGAAGCGAGCGGATGAAGTCGCCGCGGTCGAGGACGGTCTGTAGCGCGTCCCGAATCAGCGGGTCGGACTTCCCCGCGGTCCCGAGGAGGCTCGCGCGACCCGCGGGCGTCGCCAGGGCGGGGGCGACGTCGACGAACAACCGTCCGCCCGCCTCGTGCATCGGCCGTGGGGTCGTCAGCTGCCACAGGGAGAGTCCCAGCGGCTTCATCGCGTCGGTCATCATCTGCTGGTGACCGACGGAGATGTAGACGTGGTTCTCTTGGTCATCGGTCGTGGGGATGGGGAACAGGGTGGTGATCGGCCGGCTCTGGACGATGTGGAAGTCGTCGCCGGCCAGGCACCATTCGATGTCCTGGGGTCGGCCGAAGTGCGCTTCGATCCGCCGGCCCAGCTGCACCAGGCGCACGACTTGAGCATCCGTCAGAGCCGGCTGCGTCTGCCGCTGCGGCTCGATGGGTGCGTCCTGGATACCGCCTCCCGGCGACGCCTGGACGAACCGCGGCTTGGTGGCGACCGCTGTGGTGACGACCTGATCGTCGCGCACCGTGTAGACGTCCCCGGCGACCAGACCGGAGACAAGCGCCTCGCCGAGCCCCCAACCGGCTTCCACAGTGGCGATCTTCCGGTTCGAGGTCACGGGGTCCGCGGTGAAGAGGATCCCGGCCGCGTCCGGGAACACCATCTGCTGTACGACCACGGCCATCCGTACCTTCCGGTGGTCAAAGCCATTACGGCGCCGGTAGGTCACTGCCCGCTCGGTGAACAGCGAGGCCCAGCACCGCCGGACGTGCCGAAGGATCGACGCCAAGCCCACGATGTTCAGGTACGAGTCCTGCTGGCCGGCGAAGGATGCGGTCGGCAGGTCCTCGGCCGTCGCGCTGGAACGCACCGCGTAGGAGGCTTCCTCCCCGAGCCGGGCGAGCGATTCGCTGATCGCCGCCACAAGATCATCGGGCACCGTGACGCCTTCGATGACGCGGCGGATATCGGCGCTCAGGGTGCTGATCGCCGCGCGGTCGTCCGGTTCCACGCGCGACAGCAGGTCAAGCTGAGCGTCGATCGACGGCGCCGCGGCCACGACCCGCTGGAAGGCGTCCGTCGTGACGCAGAAGCCGTCCGGCACGCGGATGCCATCGATTCGCGAGAGCTCGCCCAGGTGCGCCCCCTTGCCGCCGACGTCTGCGACATTCGTCGAGTTGATTTGCTCGAAACCCAGCACGTAGCCCAATTCCGTTGCTCCATCGTTCGTCGGGTTGGTTCGCAACGCGCAAGTATGAAGCATTTTCTGGCGCCTCATGAGACGCGCGAGTCTGATATAGAGTGAAAGTGACGAGGAGCGGTGCGCGTCGCCATCGTTATCTGGGGTTGTCAAGCGAACCAGCTGGTCAGTCGGTTGAAGGCCAGTAAGGCGCGTAAGGCAAGCAGGCCGGCCGCGGATGCCGCGCCGGTGGCTCGCCGAGAGGTCATGCTCTCAGCGCTGGATGGAGCTCCGGTTGGCGTTGAGCCGGCGGCTGCGGGTGATATGGCCCGTGAATTCGGCCACCTTGTCGTAGAGCGTGCGAGTGGATCTCAGACCAGAAGCCCCAGGGTTTCGGGCGTTTCCCAGGCCGTCAGATGCCGCTCGGGGTCGGTTTCCCCCTGCGCCGCAGTTCGCATTCCGCTCCCACGCTTCACCGGTATTCACCTCCGTTCTGCTGGGCGCACGGAACGTCCTCATCGATGGGAACTGTGCGCGGGATGATCGTCATAGAGGGTGGTGCGCGGGATGATCGTCATAGAGGGTGGTGCGCGGGATGATCGTCATAGAGGGTGGTGATGGCAGCCGCGCTCAGACCCGCAGGCCTCAGTCTGCCGGCCGGGTCGGCGGCGGGGACGCCCATGCCCAGCATGTACAGAGCGGTCTCGGCACGGCCGTCGATGCCGAGCGTCTGCTCGACCTCGCTGTCCCGGAAGGCGGCGGTCTGGTAGGGCCCCAATCCGTACGCGGTGGCGACGAGTGCGAAGTTCTGGCCGAGGTGCCCAGCGTCCATGTAGATCACGCGTAGCGCGCGAGCATTGTGATACTTGTGCGCCACGCGCCCCACCACACCGGTGACGAACAATGTCACCGGCGCGTCGCCGCACATCGACTGCTGGTGCGACAAATGCAGCAGTGCAGCCTTGTCCAGAGGTTCGCGAAGGAATTCCAGGCAGTGCGAGATCGGCCCATAGTGGTAAAGTCCGTCGTCCAGTCCGGACACCCCGCGGGCGTTCAGGTAAATCTCTAGTTCGGAGCGGGCTCCGCCGTTCGCATAGGTGCGCAGCGGCAAAGCGCCGAGCCCGTCCAGGTCGGCAAACTGTTGTGGCGCGAACGAATAGTGCAGTACGGCGGAAAGTTGTTCCACGTCGACGGGCGTGTCCTGATACGAACGGATGGTCCGCCGCCGCAGGAGGACGTCGGTGAATCGCGGCGAATCCGCTGGACGCGGCCGTGGCAGTATGACGATCGGCGCGTTCGGGTAACGCTTGAACAATGCCGGCGGGGCACTGGCGGTGATTTCCTCGTATACCTGCCGGGCCTGTTCAGGGCTGTTGACGTAAGGAAGATCCTTGGTACCGAAGTGGAACAGCATCGCCTCCGGAGTCCACCGCGACCAGGCATCAGGCCCGCCGACGGCCTCCCCGTCGCAGAGCAGACCGGCTTTCGCCAGCTCGGCAAGCGTCTGGCCGACCTCGTCGGCGGTCACGTCGTAGCCGTCGGCACGCAGGGCCTCGGTCACCTGCACCGCTGTCGCCCCGCTCGCGCAGCGGTTCAGGATCGCGATCGTGTCCTGGTTGATTTCGCACGTCCGGCCGCTCACCGCCTCCAATGCCACGGCCTGACCGTCGCGCCAGCACACCGCAAGGGTCGGTCGGGTCGTGTACGCGTACTCAGCCATCTTCATCGGCCTCTCAATGCGGTGCCGGTGCGCGCCCGCAGGCACACACCGGCACGTTTTGCGGATTACCACTATTAGGCAGCCGGCGCGTAAGCCGTGCTAATGGCCGGCGCGTAGGCCGTGCTGACAGCGGGGGCGTAGGCCGTGTCCTTGCGCGACTTCGCCACCGGCACCGCAATTGCCTGGAGCTTCTTCAAATCAAACACCTCCCTGATGTGTTTTCCTGTGGGCATCTGCTTGCCCGACAAGGTTTTCTAAGTACATTTCAGGACGGCCAAGATCGTCAAGACTGAATAACTGTACGGCCCTGTCGGCTCAGCCCAGGTAATCCTCGTTGCCGCCGTCGCGTACGACATCCAGAGTGACGCAGTGCAACCCGCCGCCGAGCACCCGGGCATGCCGCAGCCGGCGCGGGACGACGGTAATTCCTTTGCTTTCGAGGGCGCGCAGGAGCGCCGGCTGGGTGGCGTCCACGATTGCCGTCTCTGGATTGACCATGAGCAGATTCATGCTGATCCACCGCTCGCTGAGCGTGTGCGGCAGCGCCGTCGGTTCGGTGGTGATTTCAGGGCACCAGAGGATGTCCCACTTGTCGAACGGCGCCGGCACGTTGCCGGGCTTGATCCGCTCCGGGTTCAGCATGACCAGTCCGGGGCGCAGCAACGCGATGGTGCTGTCGATGTGCGTGTAGCCATAGACGTTCCGCAACGGGTGGAGCCGCAGCGACGGATCGATGAGACGCAGGGTCGAGGCCAGCCACTGCATGCCGAACTCGTTGCCGCTGCGGGAGACCTGATAAAACAGGTCCCGGCCGAGGCGCAGCACGTTCGCCGCGTCGAACACCGGCTCCGCCTCGCCGAGCAGCGGCCGCTCCTGCTCGTCCCACTCGTACAGGTGGTCCGGCAACTGCGGCCGAGGACCGGCGATCCACGTGGCGCCCTCTCGGAGGTAGTCGTGGAATATCGGGCGCAGGTTGAAGATCTCGAAATACCGGGACCGCATGGGGCTCGGCACCTCGATGATGGTCGAGCCGACGATGAGCGTGAGGTCGCGCGGGCAGTACGAGATGTAACCGTCAGCGGTCCAGTCAGGACTCGAGAACCCACGGCGGTGATCCACGGCGGGCGGGCGATGGGTCTTCACACCCAGCTCGCGAAGCGTGTCCGCCAGCTCGGCGAGGTCCTCGTTGGACTCCTCGACGACCTGACGCGGGAACTCGCCCTGATGCACGGCCGCGAGCTCGGCCCGCGTCAGGGTCGGATAGCAGGCGAGCCACGCGGACGGATCCGTCATCCGGGGCACGCGCGCGTGCGTGGCGTCGCCAACGATGATCTCACGTAGCTGAGTGAACTCGTCCCAGGAGTTGACGGCCGGGGTACGGGACATGTGCAGCATCCTTTCGAGTGGTCATCGACGCCTTCCGCTGACGGCGCCGTCTTCCAGGTAGTCGCGTGCGGCCCGGACGGCGGCGCGTCCGAGCGTGATCAGGTATCGCGTCTCCTCGCTGCGGTTGCCCTTCACAGTCCATTCGCGGGCCGCGCCGAGCAGCTCCATGGCGGCGGCCGCGTGCACGTACCGCGGCAGAGCACGATGCTCGGCCGCGGTCAGCGGCGGCGCCGCATCGTAGAGGTCGGCCAGGGCGGCCACCCGCTCGCCTGGCGACCGCGGATCGCCGTGCATGAGATTGACCGCCACCATGGCCAGCTCGTGCACGCGCGGGTACCGGTTCGCCACCGCGAAGTCGAGGATGGCGGTCTCTGCCGGCGAGGTGGGCACGACGTTGGCCTTGGTGAGGTCCCCGTGCACCAGGGCATGCGGCAAGGCGCTCCGATCGACCTCGGCGAACGACGCGACCGCCCGATCCACCTCCGCCCGGTCCTCGGCCGGCAACAGCGGCCGCATCTCGCCGGCCAGCGCCTCGATGTGATGGATCGCCCACCAGTCGGGCACCGGGGCGAAGTCGCGCTCGATTCGGTGGATCCGGCTCACCTGACCCATGAGGTCGGCGAGCTGGGCGGCGTTGGGATACGTGCCGAGGTCGAGGAAGGTGCCGGCATTCAAGAGCTCCATGACGATCAACAGATTTCCGGACGGGCGATGCCGCAACAGCACCTCACCGTCCACCGGGTACAGCCGGGGGTGCCGTACGCCGGCCGCCCGCGCCGCCTGGATCACCTCGACGTATCGAACGGTCATCGCCTCCGGCCGGTGCACGGTGAAGACCTTGAACAGGTACCGGCCGGTCTCGGTGCGGACGAGGACGTTGCAGTCGTCGTAGCCGACAGGGCTGGGCCGATGGTCGCCGACCCGGCCCAGCCCGCACTCCGCCGCCGCCCAGGAGACGAGGTCCGGCAGCAGCTCGGGCCGCTTGATCCGCAGGAGCGGATCCGGATCGTTGGCGGTCAGCATGGTGGCTCGCCGTCGGTCTCCGCGGACCACACCGTCAGCTGCAGCCCGGCCGCCGCCACGGTGAGCGCCGCGGCGGCGCCGAACGTGGAGGTCAACCCCGCGCCCGCGATCCAGCCGCCGCACAGGGCGCCCAAGGTCGCGCCGCCGTACAGTGCCATCCGGTGCACCGACGTGACCCGGCCGAACAGCCGGGCCGGTGTCCGCCGCTGCCGGGTGGCGAAGGCCACGACGTTCCACACGGCGAACCCGGCACTGCTCACCGCGAGCAGCGGCAGCACGAGCCACAACGGCGGAGAGAACATCAGTGCCAGCGTGGGCAGGCCGGCGACCAGGATCGTGCCGACGAGCAGCGGCACCGGCCGGAACCACCTGGCCAGGCGTTCAGCGGCCAGCCCGCCGCCCGCGCCGCCGGCCGCCCCCGCGGCCAGCAGCAGGCCGTACCCCTGCGGCGGCAGGTGCAAGACGTCGCCCGCGAACACGACCAGCACCGCCCACCAGGCGGCGTCCGCGAAGGCGAGCAACGCGCCGGCTGCGGTCACGGTGCGCAGCAGCCGGTGTCGCATCAGCCAGCGGATGCCGGTGCCGAGCGCGGTGCGCAGCCGCCGGTCTCCCGGCACGGGTGCGGGCGCGGCCGTCGCCAGATGGACGGTCCTGGGCAGTGACAGCACCAGTGCCACCGCGAACGCGAGCACCAGCCCGTCGATCGCGACCGGCAGCGCCATCGAACCGGCGAACAGCGCCGCGCCCAGCAGGGGGCCCAGAAACTCGTTCCCCACGACCTCGCCGCTGACGAGCCGCCCGGTGGCGCGTTCCAGCAGCGGGTCGGGTACCAGGCGGGACAGCAGGCTGGGCGCGGCCGTGTCCCGGAACGTCTCCGCCGTACCGATGAGGAACGCCGCGCCGGCCAGCAGCGGAATGCTCGCCGCCCCCGCCGCCACGCAGCCGAGCAGCAACGCCAGCACGGTGACTCGGCACCCGTCCGCGACCAGGAGGATCCGCGTCGGGGGACACCGGTCGGCGACCGCCCCGGCATAGAGCCCGAACAGCAGCCACGCGCCGTGCTGCGCCGCGAACACCGCGGCCACTCCGAGCGGATCGCGCGTGAGCACGGCCGCGAGCAGCGGGAACGCACCGGCCCGGATGCCGTCGGCGATGTTGGTCAGCGTGGCGGCGGCAAAGTACCTCCAGAACGGGCCCTGCAGTCGCCCTTCGACCGCGACGGTCATCGGTCGTCCTCGCCGGCGAGGAAGCCCGGCACGGCGATCGCGCTGCTTTCCCTGATCGCGGTCGTGAGCACGAAATGTCCGACGGCTACGTCGAGGGCGCCGAGGCCGAACGGCGACACGATGACGGGCCGGGCCGGGTCCGGGGTGAGGTCGCCGCGGAGCAGCCGGCCGATGGTGCCCGCGATGAACGATCTGTTGCCGACCAGGCGCTCGGCCAGGTGGGGCGAGGTCTCCGCCTTCAGGCAGTGGTCGATGTCGTCCACGATGTTGTACCCGGTCAGCAGCACCTGCGGCGGCAGGTCGCGGAGCGAGATGTGGAGCAGGAGCTGGCCGCTTCGCAGCACGGTGTGGGCCGGGACGTACGGCACCGCCGCGGTGGTCGCGAACACCACGACATCGGCGGAGAGTGCGGTGGACAGACCTGTGGTCCGGCCGGGCAGCCCCCGGACGCGCCCGGCGAACTCGGCGGCCCGGGAGTCGTCCAGGTCGTGGCAGATGACCTCTTTGACGTTCAGCCCGGCGTCGAGGAGGTGCTCGAGAACGGTGGCGGCGATGACCCCGGCGCCGATGAAGGCGACGGTGCGTGGGAGGTCGTCGGATATCAGGGCACGGGCGGTCACCGCGGCGGAGGCGGCGGTTCGTACGGCGCTGATGCCGCCCGACTCCAGGCACGCGACCGGGCGGCCGGTGCGGTAGTCGTTGAGGATCAGCACGGCCGACGCCCGGGGGAGGCCCGCGCTCACGTTGCCGGGAAAGCTGGAGATCCACTTCAGCCCTACGCGGTCGACGGGCGGCCCGACATAGGCCGGCAGCGCGATCACCCGCGAGTCCGGTTTGTCGGGGAACCGGAGGAAGTAGCTGTCCGGGTTCACCGTCGCGCCGCGCTCGTGCGCGAGGTATGTCTCCACCACGATCTGCCGTACCCGATCCGCGGAGCGGTCGAGGATGTGCCGAACCACGTTTCCGGGTACGACGTGGAATTCAGACATGGATTCCCCCAATCGGCGCAACGTTCACGACCCCGTAGCGGGACTCGCACCACTTGTCGTTGTAGACGGTGTCCAGGTACCGGTCGCCGAGGTCTGGACTGATGGCGACCACCCGGGAGCCGGCCGCCAGGGTGTGCGCCAGCCGGCGCACGGCGGCCAGGACGCTGCCGGTGGAGGCGCCCACCAGCAATCCATGGCGCCGGGCCAGCTCCCGGCAGGTGGCGATGGTCTCCACCTCGCCGATGTGGATGAGGTCGAAGCCCGCGTGATCCCGCAGGATCGGAGGGCGGACGCTGGTGCCCAGTCCGGGCAGGTGCCGTGCCCCGGGCGGCGTTCCGAACGTGACCGAACCCTCCGCGTCCACGGCCACGATCCGGGTCTGCGGACTGTGTTCGCGAAAGTAGTCGGCACAGCCCATCAGGGTCCCGGTGGTGCCGGTGCCGACGAAGACAGCGTCCACCTTCCTGAGTTCCTTGTGGATGCTGCGTGCGGTGTGCGTGCGATGCGCGCGCGGGTTGGCCGGGTTGGCGTACTGGTTGAGCCACACCAGATCCGGGTCGGCGGCGAGCGCCCGGTGGATGTTGTCGAGGCGGCTTCGCAGGAAGCCACCGCCGGGATCGGGCGTCGCGATGACGGTGACGGTCGCGCCGAGGCAACGCATCGTGTTCACGGAGGCCCGGGTCGCGTTGAGGTCGGTCACGATCGTGAGCGGGTAGCCCTTCGCCGCGCACACCATCGCGAAGGCGATGCCCAGGTTGCCGGAGGACGACTCGATGACGCGCGAGCCCGGGTACAGGATGCCGTCGTGTTCGGCCTGCTCGATCATGGAGACCGCGGTCTTGAGCTTGATCGAGCCGGCCGGATTGAGTGCCTCGATCTTGAGGAACAGTTCGACGTCGTCCCGGCCGGTGAACCCGGGCAGGACCAGAAAGATGTCGTCGGTGACTATTTCGTGGACACTGCGAAAGATCATCGCGTTGCTTCACTCCAGATGCTGCCGCGGGCCGCGCCGTAGGCGGCGTTGGTGATGGCGGGCTTCTCGCCGCGCATCAGCCGGGACCACCACCCCGCCGGGCGGCCGGCGACCGTGAACAGGCCAGGAAGGATCTGGACGGCGTCGAAGGTCAGCCGGGCCTCCTCCAGCCAGGCGAACGGCGCCGTCTTCGGGTACACCAGCTGCTGCAGCACGTACGGCGTCTTCCCGGCGTGATCGCGCACCCCGGACCAGAAGTCGTCGCCCTGGCAGAGCGCGCCGATGAGCACGCCCTGGCCGAGGCTGCCGAGGCACGGCTTCGCCACCAGCGACTCCGGGGCGAGTGGGAACGGGCCGTCCGGGCTCAGTGTGGCGTGCCGCAGTCCCGTACCGGATTCGTTCAGCATCCAGGTGGTCGGCACGTACTGCTCGACGAGCTCGCGTTCGCGTTCGGAGAGGACGCCCCGAGCGGCCGCTTCGTGCAGCATGGCGAACGAGCCCTTGTGCGACAGCCATTCGTGGCGGAAACCCGAGATCAGCACCACGTCCCCGGCCTCGGCCGCGGCGAGGATCTGGTACGCGGAAGTGACCTCCTCGGTGGTGAGATCCTCGAGGAGGAACTCCCGGTGCACCGCGTGCACCGGCCGGCCTTCGTACCAGAGCCTGCCGTGCTCGTGACGCAGCTGCGTCTGCGCGCACACCACGGTGTCCAGGCCACCGGCCCGGTATTGCGCCGCGAGCTGGGGATACTCGAGGGGGAACTCGTCCATGTGACCCGCCCAGTCCACGATGGCCACCGTCGGCCGGCCGTCGATCGGCAGGTCGTCACAGCGGGACAGCACCTCGGCGGCAAGCACCCGCGCGGGCGAGGTGTTGCCGAGCCGGCGCCGGTCGAGGAAGTCGGTGAGAAACGGCCGGGCGCGCACCCGACGGTCGTAGTCGCCGACCAGCAGGCCGCCGACCGACGCGCCGTTGTTGATCTCGATGAACCGCCATCCGTCGAGGCCGAGCATGAAATCGGTCCGCGCGACGGTGATCTCGCGTGGCACCTCGGCCCGGATGAACGGTCGCATGGCGTCCGGCACGGCGAACGCGTCCATGGCCGCCTCGAGATCGCCGAACAGCAATCCGGGCAGGCGGGGCAGCAGCGAACCGGCGAGCAGACCGGCGGCCACGAGCGCGCTGTGATCGGCCCCGTCCAGGAGGATCGGCACCACGCCGAGAGGCGCTCTCAACTCCGGCGACCACTGTAAGACCTCGTCAGCCGCCAGATCACGGGCCAGCGCACGCAGCACGATGTCCGCCTGCTCGCGGTGCTCTTCCAGGTAGGCGATGAACTCGGTGTGCAGGCGCATTCAGTCTCCTTCTGGGTACGGCGGTCGGCTGCGCCACCAAAGCGTCCGCAGCTCGGAGGCGAGGGTCCCGTCGGGCGTGCGCAACCACAGCCGTGACGGCTCGGGCAGCATCTCCGTAATCGTGAGCGCCGTCGCCGTCTCGACCGCGCGGGCGAAGCTGCGTACCGACAGCACCGACAGGAAGTCCAGGAACATGGGCTTGGACTCGGTGTCCACGAGGTAGAACGTGTGCCGCGGCAGCGCCAGCCGACGGCGCCAGGCGTGCAACCGGCGCCAGTCCCGTGCAGTGGGCACCCGCCCCGCGAAGCCGGGGACCTCCTGCGGCAGCGGGTCCCAACGCCGCCGCTGGAGCACCACCCCGTCGACCACGACGCGTGGAGTGTGCTCGCCCAGCCTCAACCGAGGAAGCTCCATGGCGGGGATCGCGCAGTGCGCCAGGCCACCGACCTCAACGCCGGCGTCGTCGTACTCCGGCAGCAGCCACAGATCACGGCCGGTACGCGGATCGTGCAGGCCGATGAACCCGCTGTCCCATCGGCGAACATGCACCGTGTCCACCTCGATCGCACCGGGTTCCGGCGACGTGGCGTCGAGGCAGAGCAGCCGGTGCCCTGCGGGCGAATTGTCGGCGCCTTTCTGGGTACGCCGGATTTCTTGCAGCGTGGGCTGGGCCGGTGCCAGCTGCTCGGCGAGCAGCCGGCTCAGCTGCGCGACCCCCAGCTGCTCATCGGAGTACAACCCGCGGACCGGCCGGGCGAGGTTCGGCCAGATGTGGTGCAACTCGCTCAGCACGAGCAGCGGCTCGCTCCCGCCGGCGAGCATGAGATCGGCGGCGCCGAACAGCGGCCACCGCTCCAGATCGTCCCGGAGCAGCCCGGCTGCCTCCAGGTCGTCGCGAGTCAGCCGCACGACCGGGACGCCGGGATCGAGCAGCCCGGCCAACCTCTGGACCCGGCCGGTCCCGGGCGGCGGGACGGGGGCCGGCCATTGCCGCACCACGGCGGCCGGGAGGTGCGCGCGTCCTTCTGCCCGCATCAGCCGTGCGAGCTCCCGCTGCCCGGCCGCCCGCTCGTCCACCGCGAGTGAGGCGAGCAGGTCGAGCACGGTGCCGAGCTGCTCGGTCAGCCGGCGCGCGCCGGCCGTGCTCACCCGCAACCCCTGAACGTTGTCCAGTGCGTCCTCGAACAGGATCGCGCGGTCGGAGGAGATGCGGCCCTCGCCTCGCCAAGCCGGTTGCCCGGTCAGCTCGCTGAACCTGGCGGTGAGGTCGGTCAGCGCCCGCAGGCGCCGCTGGTACGGCAGCCGCGCGAACGCGGAGACGTCGTCGAGCACCGACCCCGCCGCGGCGGCGGTGGCCGTGCCCGCCTCGGCCAGCCGCTCACGCAGGTCGGCGCCGGGGTCCGCGGTGTGGTCGGGCAGGTGCCGGTCGAGTCGCACCAGGCGCCGGTCCGCGAGGCCGTTCACGATGGTCGCGCTCGCGTCCGCGGGTTGGCCGATCATGGTCGCGATCTCGGCGAGCGTCCTGCGGCCGTCGGCGGCGTCGAGCACCGCCCGCTGTGCGCTGGTGAGGTCCTGGGCCGGCTCGAGCCCGGCCGCGGCGAGTACGCGGCGGGGCCGGTGCAGCCGCAGGCCGAGCTCGCGATCGCGCAGGACGGCGTTCGCCAGCGCCTCCGCCGCCCAGTAGCTGATCGAGGTACGGCGCTCGGCTCGGCGGCCGTCCCCCGCGCTCCAGTACGTGAGCTCACCCAGCACCGGGTCGTGGTGGTGGAAGAACGTGCCGGCACCGGGATCCGCGTCACCGTCGGCCACCCGCACCAGATTGAGCGGTCCCACGTGGCCGGTCGTCTCGGCCTTGGCGCAGAAGCGTTGCAGATACCGGTAGGCGGTGGTCTCGGCTCGCGAGGTCAGCCTGTCCTGCCGGATCGAGCGGACCAGCTCGTGGTGCGCGTGCGGGCTGGACATCAGCACACCCTCAAGGAACAGCTCGTCCCGCACGTTGTGAAAGAGGCTGGCGCACTCGGCCTCGACCGTGCGGGCGAGGGATTCGTCCAGCAGGTTGTGAGCCCGCTGGAACTCGGCGATCGCCTCCTGCCAGGGTTCGGCCGCCGCCACGGCGACTGAAGGCACGACGGGCACCGCGCGGAAGTGGATGACGGCCTTCAGCGTCCTGTTCAGAGCCGGCCTCTCGCCGTCGTCGCACTCGGCCTGCGCCGCCTTCAAAGCGGCGATCACCTTGGTCCGGACCACCGCGAGCTCGTCGGCCGCGGCCGCGGCGGCATCGGTCCGGTGCAGCAGATCCGGTTGGGCCATACCGTCCAGCCACGCGAACGGCAGCCCGGACGAGCGCAACAATCCGATGGGGAACAGACGCCAGGCAAAGCGGCTAGCCATCGTCGGCCAACCTCCCGCAGGCGCTGGCCAGCCGTGCGATGCCCTCCTGCCACCGCGCGGGCGGGAGGGCGAACGACAGCCGCAGGAAATACCCGCGGCGACGCCACCATGGTTCGGAGGCGCCGAACGCCGGTCCGGGCAGGGTCTGGAGGCCGTACTCGCGGAACAGGCGATGGGTCGTGTCGAGGTAAGCCCGTCCGTCGAGAGCGCCGATCCGTACGAGCGTGTTGAAATCACCGCGCCACGGCGGCACCTCCGTGATGACCGCACGCCACTCGTGCAGCGACGACACGTTGGCGGCCAGGGTCTCCCGCAGCGAGGCCCGCCATGACGCCAGCCTGTCCACGCTCTCCGTCGCGGTGAGCACGGCTCGCGCACGCTCGACGAACTCCGCCAGCCGGGGCGAGACGGCGTGGTACGGGCGCAGCAGGTCATCAAGGTGGCGCCACGGTTCGGTGCCGCCCGAGCGGTCGCCGTCCACCGCGGCCGTCAGCATGCGGTCCATGAGCAGTGCCGGTGCGGCCGGCCCGGGGGAGGACGGCGCGATGAGCTCGTTGAAGCCGGCCAGCCGGGCGATGAGCGCGGCGTCGCCGATCAGCCAGCCGATGCGAAACCCCGGTACCGCACGCGACTTCGACAGACTGCCGACGGTGACCACCCCGTCCCGGTAGCCCTCCTCGGCGGCGATCGACAGCAGGTGGGGAAGCCCGTCCACCGCCGAGACGTCGGAGGAAACCGTGTCGTGCAGGACGATGACGCCACGCTCGCGGGCCCAGCCGACCAGCTTGCGCAGCTCCGGCTCGTCGTAGCGTTCGCCGGTCGGATTGTTGAACGTGTTGACGTAGACCACGCGGGTGTCCGCGGTGGCGGCGGCGGTCAGCTCCTCCACGGTGGGCAGCCATCGTCCGGTCTCCGCCGACGTCACCTCGTCGAGCGCGAACCCGGCGTCGGTGAGGCATGCGCCGACCAGCGGGAACGTCGGCACCGGGAGCACGGCGTGCGGCCGGGCGCCGTTGCCGGGATGCAGCCCGCGAGCGACCAGGGCGAGCGCCGCACTCGCTCCCGCGGTGACGAGGACGTTGTCCACCCCCACCAGAGTGCCGCCGACCCGCCACGACTCGTATGCGGCGATCGCCGCCCGCCCGACGAGGTGGCCGTCCGGGCCGTCGTAGTCGTGCCAGAACAACGGATCGCGGGCCGCGCCGAGTGTGAAGTCCACCAGCTCCCACGGCGGCTCGGTGAAGTTCACGCCGGACGACAGATTGATGATCGGCTCGCCCGGGTGGCGGCTGCGGAAGCGGACCTGCTCGTCCAGGGCATAGTTCACGGCATCGACGGCGAGCATGAACCGCCACGGCGCGAACGGTATCTCGAGCGCGGGCATGCTAACCCGCCTCCGCAGGCCGGTACACGGAGACGTGCTCGGTGCTCGCGCCGGTGAAGCCGGCACCCGTCCAGTCGGCGTATCGGGCCGCCTGCCTCAGTCCGGCGATGCGGGCCATGAGATCCAGCTCGCTGGGCCACACGTAGCGCTGTAGCAGGGGACGCATCTGGATCCCATCGCTCTTGAAGAACATCTGCTGGGTACGGAGGTGCTGCCGCACGGGATCGTGGATGGTCACGTTCAGATCCACGTAGTCCCTCTCCACCTCGAACAGGCGCACGTGCTGGCCGTTGTGGAGCAACGCGGAGTCCGGCGTGCTGACCTGCACGACGAAGGCGCCGCCCGGGGCCAGCTGCGCCGCCGCGTTGCCGAACGCGGCCACTTGCTCGTCCTGGGTGAGCAGGTGGAGCAGCGTGTTGAAGACGGCGTAGACCACGTGGAATCGCCGCTCGCCGAACCGCGCCGTCGTCATGTCGCCGTGGACCAGGCGCAGCCGCCCCTCGGTGTCGGCCGCCCGGCAACGCTCGAGCATGGCCTGCGAACAGTCCACTCCGGACACCTCGCAGCCTTTCGCCGCGAGCGGCAGAGCGACCCGTCCGGTGCCGATGCCCAGTTCCATGGCCTGGGGCCGCTCTGCGCCGGCGGCCGAGGAGGCCAGGTCCCAGAGGAACGCCGCGGCCTCGTCGGCGTCCTCCGGCGTCTGGCCTGGCTCGTCATAGATGTCCGCGATGTGGTCCCCGTAGGTGGACACGGTGTATCCGTTCAATTAGGTCCTCGCTCCTGAGCCGGTTTCCGCTGCGGTCGTGTCAGGGGTGTCGATCCGTGGCGCCAGGCCGGCGGCGATCCGGTCGGCCCGCTCCTGGGCCTGCCGCCAGGACTCGCCCTCTGCCACCACCCAGCCGATGCGGTCCTGGCCACCACGCGGGGTCCGCACCGCGGCGCCGTACGGCTGATCGATTCCCAGGTGGAGGAGGCCGGGCAGCGTCAGGGCGTGCTGGACGTCGGCGAGACCGGCGAATCGTCCCGTGCGGTCGGCGGCGACGAATCGGATGGCGGCCGCCGACCGCCATTCCGGCCGCCATCGCGGCTCCTGACCCAGCGCCAGGTCGTACATGACCTCATAGGGGTTCACGCCGCAGGAGTGCGCGACGAGATCCATGATGCGGTCGCCGCCGGACCGGGTGTTCACCTCGACGACCTTCGGGCCGGCCGCGGTCATGAAGACCTCGGTGTGCACGAGCGTGTGGTCCGCATCCACCGCGCGGATCGCGGCGAGCGCCAGCTCCAGCACGGCGTCGCCGTCCGGGCCCTGGTAGGGGAGTGCATGCCCGAGCTCGACCGGGTAGGCGCCGCCGGTGGTGAGCTTGCGGGTCAGGCAGACCGGCGTGATCCGCCCGTGCTGTACGAATGCCTCGACGCTGTACTCCTGGCCGAGCATCAGCTCCTCGATCAGCAGCGGCACCTCCTCCCGCAACCGGAGACCGGCGACCTCCTCGTACGCCGCGACGAGCTCGTCCGGCCCGGCGACCCGGATCTTTCCCGCGCCGGCCTGGTCGGCGACCTTGAGGATGGCCGGATAGCCGAGGCGTTCGGCGGCCACGCGGACGGACCGGAGATCGTCGCAGGTGGTCCAGCTCGGGATCGGCACTCCGGCCGCCGCCAGAGCGGTCCGCTGCTCGGACTGGTCGGCGTTCAGCAGCGCCGTCCGGTGGCCGACGAACGGCAGCTCCAGGTCGGCGGCCACCTCGGCGACGAGCGGGAAGAGCTCGTCGTAGAAGGTCAGTACGGCGTCCGGGCGCGCCACTCTGAGCGCTTGCTCGATCCCGGCGCGTACGCACTTCTCGTCGAGGATGTCCGCGACCGGCACCGCCACATGTGCCCACGGCAGCAATGCGGAGCCCGGTTCATCCACGACAACGAGCCGGTAGGCCCGCTCCAACGCGGTGTGCACGGCCAGCTCCCGGTGCTCAACCGCCCCGACGATGAGGACGACTTCGGACGACAACTCGCGGACTCCCCTCCTTGTGTGGGCGCGTCGGCGACGCGGTCAGATGATGCGGCCGCCGTGCTGCCGGAACCGCTGCAGCGACGTGCAGGCCATGGTGCGCAGCAACCACCTGTCGGTGCCGTCGTACCGGGCGGCGAAGGGCGTACGGGAGTGCACCACCCGGCGGTTGTCGATGATGAGCAGGTCACCGGGTCGCATGACGTGTCCTTGGTGGACGGCGTCGAGTTGCCGGCGCAACGCCAGCAGCGCTTTCTCTCCCGCGGTGTCCAAAGGGGACAGATAGTGGTCGTCGTAGCAGATCTCCGGGGCGTGCGCCGGGCCGGACAGCACCGCGGTACGGCACGGCGAGCTGTCATCGAGCATGTGCGCCGAGTCGGGCGCCATCTCGAACCTGGGCTCCGCCAGCACCTGACGGTCGTGTCCGTCGAGGACGACATCGCGAGCGGCCGCGTAACGGGTGACCGCGTCGTCGGCGCCGCGCAGGCACAGCAGCCCGAAGTAGTCGCAGCGATCCGCGCTGAAACCGTCTTCCACGTGCCAGTCCAGCATGCCGCTGCTGCTCTCGCTGGTCTGCGTGTATTCCATCCGTGGGGCCGGTACGACGTGCTGGACCAGACGGCCCTCGTACAGACTGCGGAAATTGAACGGCTCGCCGAGCAGCAGCATCACGCCGAGCAGCTGTAGCGCCGCCTGCTGGACGGCGCGCCCATGAAGCGGCGCGGCTGAAGCGGTGGGGTTGGCACCGAAGTTCAAGGTCGGCACGACGCCCCGGACCAGGAGGACGTCACCGTGCTCGGCGCGGCTGCGATAGGCCTGCATCGCCCCGACCAACGACGCTGGCGCCGCCGCCGTCACCGCGGTGGCACACGCGACCGTCTCCTCAGGATCGGCGTGGACGAGATCAACCGAACGAAGATTGTCCCCACCGGCGGCCCACATGGACGCCATTTCCGCCGCGCTCAAATTCACCACATTCCCTGCGGCGATTGATACATCGGTCATCCGTCCCCCAAGTTTTACAACCGTCAGATATTGTTGTGTATCCAGCGAGATCGGCGATGGTCAAGGGCGAAGGATCGCTCAGTTCCGCACCCGCAACGGGCAGCGCCAGTCCGGGCCGATCGGCGCACCCGAGAATCCCGGTGCCTGCGGATCGTCCAAGGTCGGCGGAAGCGACGAGTTGACCGATCCCTGCAGCCGGGAGTCCCGCAGGCGAATCCGGTCCTGGAAGGCCAGAAACTCCTCGTCCGACGGAAACTTCGCACGATCCTGCTCGGGCGGGTTGAAGATGAGCGTCGGCCACGCGAACCGGCGAGCATAACGGGAGGCACCCGGATACAGCGTCACCACCAGTTGGCCGAGACCCGCGAACGACAATGCGAAATCGGCTCGGCTCGGGTCGGTGGAGTACCGCTCGTCCCACGGCTCGTCGTCGAGGTCGTGCAGTTCCTGTAACACCCGCCAGACCAGCCGGTCCCAGCTCGGCTCGTCGCGAATCATCCTGGGCTCGAGGAAGCTCGCCACGTACGTGTAGAGATCGCCCATCTGGCGGCGCACGTCCCGGAAATAACGCAGATCCGCGGCCAGACTGCGCAGGCTCACCGGAGAGCCGAGTTCACTGTGCACATTGAACAGATAACTGCCGGCGCGGAACGCGGAACGGGCGCCCAAGCAAGGAAAAGGGCCGTCCAGTACGAGTGCACGCAGCTGCGCCTCGATGAGGTGCTTCACGTTATCCGGCACCGGGTCCTTGTCTTGTACGGGTACGGTCCAGCGTTCTTTTCTGCTCATCCGTCCACTCACCCGTTCAACCGTGGAAATTCCACAGTTGAACGCCTTAAATGAAATGAGAACATTGCTAAGCCGACTCGGTGGCCTGGACTCTGCGTTCCAGCTCCCCGGCAAGCTCGCGCCAGGCGGCGGCGCAGTTGAGCGCGATGTCGGCGACAATATAGGCGCAATGCGCCGGCAGCACCTCGACCAGATCCGACCAGTCATCGGTGCCGATCACTCTCGCGTTCAGCCAACGCAACACCTTGCGCCCGGAATCGCTGTGCAGCGACGGGTCCTGTTTGAGTCCATACAGCCGATCCCGTTGCGACTGCGGCGCGGGGCGGTTCGCCAGCCGGAGCGGCACCGCCGCGGCCGACCGCGGCCGCCTGCCCCGCGCCCTGACCGGCACCGGGGCCAGCCCCTTTCGCATTCGCTCCTTGACGTCACGGGCGGTGCCCAGGGAGAGCCCCGCGAGCCGGGCGACCTGCCGCAGCGACATCTCCGGATGGTCTCCGATGAGCTTCGCGGCCCGCAGCCTGCCCTCCGTGGCATCCAGCGGTCTGGCCCTGCCGTCCAGCCCGATCCGAGCGGTCGCGGGCGGTTGTCCCGGAGCCGAGCGGTTGCGGATCGCGGCCACCGTCTTGGCCGTCAGCCCTGTGCGAGCCGCGATGGCCCGATCCGACCAGTGCGGATACGAGGCGACTATGCGTGCCGCCGCAGCTTCCCGGTCCGGCAAGGTCAGCGGCAGGCCATGGCGGATGTTCGCCTCCACTGCGAGGACGAACGCCGCATCGGCGTCGCCTTCGAAGAAGTAGGCCGGGATGCGGTCCTCCCCTCGCATCACAGCGGCCCGCAGCCGGTGCACCCCGTCTATGACCCGCATCGTCGGCCGGTGGACCAGGATCGGCGGTAAGGGCTCCTCGGTGCCGGCGAGCGCCCGGACGTGCTCGGGATCCTCGCCCGCGAGGCGCGGCGAGCCCTTCGCAGTGACGCGTGCTATTTCCACCAACTCTGCTTCTCGTTCGTTGCCGATTGCCGCTGCCTCGTCGCTGGACGCGCTCGTCAACGCCACCGCCACCTCCCCGTCGTGCATGGTGTCGTGGGAACTACGCAGGGACCCGCTTCGACCTGTCTCGCGGAGCTTCGAAGACGCGGCTCCCCACCCGACGCGGTACGGCAGTTGCGCCAGCGGCCACAACACCACAGACCCACGCAACGTCTCCACGCTTCACGATGCTGCGGCGCCGCTGGCCTTTCGTTGGGACGTCTCTCACTTCCCGTGCCATCCGCGTCCGTCCATCGTCGCCGGGCGAGAGAACAGCGGCCAGGACATTGTGCGGTCACTATCCGGACATTCCCCGCGACGATGACCGAGCGGGACGAGTCAGGCACTTAGCGTAGAGCCGGCGCAGCATCGGCTCCTGCCGCACATTCATAGAGAGCTCACAGAACCCGCCAGGTGATGATCTCTTGGCGTTCATGTCCGCTTCATCCGGTTCCGCCACGCTCCGGCCGTAGCCGGCGCACCCTCATTCCGGCGGGACGGAGAAAGCGACCATGGGTCACGGGCATCACCACCATCATGAGCTCCCCGGCGAAGGGGATGCGACGACGGCGCGGGACCTGTCGGTCCCCGACGAGGAGCTGTCCCCCGGGGAGTTGTCGCGGCGCAGGATGTTCCGGGGGGCGGGGCTGCTGGGCGCGGGGCTGACGGCCGCCGGCGTGCTGGGGACGGCGGGCGAGGCGGCGGCGGACGGGGACCAGCAGATCCTCGGGCGCGGGCGGGAGCCGAAGGATGGCTACCTGTGGCTGGCCGGCGACCACCACATCCACACCCAGTACAGCTCCGACGCGGTCTACCGGGTCATCGACCAGGTACGGCACGGCAACGCCTACGGCCTCGGCTGGATGGTCATCACCGACCACGGCGGCGCCACGCACGCGAAGATCGGCGTGGACAAGGTCAACCCGGACATCGTGGCCGCCCGCGAGGCGGTCAAGGACACGCTGGTCTTCCAGGGGCTGGAGTGGAACATCCCGGCGGCCGAGCACGGCACCGTGTTCGTCGCCCCCGGGCAGAACGAGGTGGCGACGCTCAAGGAGTTCGAGAACTCCTTCGACGGCTCGGTGAAGGGCGCCGGGTCGAACACGCCGCAGAACGAGGCGCTGGCCATCGCCGGACTGAACTTCCTGGCCGACGCCGTCAGGCGGCGGCGGATCCCCGACGCGCTGTTCTTCGCCAACCACCCCTCCAGGAAGGGCCTCGACTCGCCGCACGAGATCCGCAGCTGGCGGGAGGCGCAGCCGTCGATCGCGGTCGGCATGGAAGGCGCGCCCGGCCACCAGGCGGCGGGCATCGCCAAGCCGAACGGCCCGGGCGGCGGGCGAGGCTACTACGACAGCAACCCGGGCGCCGACTCCTTCCCCGGCTACCCGGCCGAGAGCTACAAGACGTTCGGCGGGTTCGACTGGATGACCGCCACCGTGGGCGGGCTGTGGGACAGCCTGCTGGCGGAGGGCAAGCCGTGGTGGATCACCGCGAACTCCGACGCCCACTGGGTGCACGGCGACACCAGCGACCGCGGCCCGAACAGCAACTTCAACGCCAACGGCAAGTACGAGGACCCGATCTACAAGGGCGTGGCGAACTTCGGGGCCGGCGACTTCTGGCCCGGGTACTACAGCCGCACCCACGTCGGCAGCCAGGGCTTCTCCTATCGCGCCGTCATGGACGGCCTGCGGGCCGGGCGGATCTGGGTCGACCACGGCGGGCTGATCAGCGGGCTGGTGGTGCGGGCCCGGGCGGCCGGGACCGGGCAGCGCGGCGTCACCCTCGGCGACACGCTCCACGTGCGGCAGGGGGCGCGGGTCGAGCTGGTCATCGAGATCGCCCTCGCCGGGCGGCCGAACTGGGCGCAGTTCGTGCCGGCGCTGGCCCGGGTGGACGTCATCCAGGGCGACGTCACCGGCCCTGCCACCGACAAGGACGCCTTCACCACGCCGAGCACGAAGGTCGTGCAGTCGTACGAGGTGAACAAGAACACCGGGACCATCGCCTTCACCTACCAGCTGGGCCCTGTCGACCGGCCGGTGTACGTGCGACTGCGCGGCACCGACGGCAAGCGCGGCGCCCCCGGCCTGCTGGGCGCGGCCGTGGACCCGCACGGGCCGCAGATCGACGTGTACGGCGACGCCGACCCGTGGAACGACCTGTGGTTCTACAGCAACCCGATCTGGGTGCTGCCGCGCCGATGACCGGGCCGATGATCCTCGGTATCGACGCGGGGTCGCGTACCGTTCCGGAGGCCGAGCACCTGCTCCACACCGTGGCGCGGGCGCTCGGCCTGCCGGGTGACACCGTCGGCTGCACCCATTTCGTGCCGGCCGGGACAGGCGCGTCCGGCGAGCCGCACGTCGCGTGCTCGCTGGCCGTTCCCGGGCCCGTGTCCTCCGCTCTGCCCGCCGAGGTGTCGTGGGCGCTCGGCGACACCCGTACCGGGCCGCTGGCGGACGGGGCGGCGCTGGCGGCGGCCGAGCACACGGAGCGGCGGGGCGGGCGGGTGGTCACCTATCCCGGCCTTGATGGGCTCACCGGGACCGTCAGCGTGGGCGCGCTGCTGGGCGGGTCGGCCATCGAGCGGGTCCTGGTGCTGGCCGCCCCTGATCCGCCCGGCGACGACGTGCTCGTCGTGACCGCCGGCCATGTGCGGCCGGTGTGGCGGGACGGCCTGATGACGCTGCTCACCATGCCCGCCGCCGGCGGCCGCATCGCCCCGGCCGAGGTCCCGAACCCGACCCCCTGCTGCGCCGACCACGCCTAGATCCCCTTACGGCGCCGAAACCCGCCTCCGGAGACAATCCTCCCCGGCTCTTGCCGCTACCTGGTGAGTGCAGCGGCACGGGCTCTTCACCGGAGCGCGCTCGTGGCCCTGTACCAGCGGCAGGTGGTCGGCCAGGAGGCCTTGGACGGGCATGCGGCGCCGGAGCCGGGGCCCGAGGAGATCGCGCTGGATCGCCCGCATGCGCGGGCGGCACTGCCCGGCCCGAAAGGGCTGTCGGACGCCCTGTTCGACGGGCTCGGGTGCGACTCCGACGCGATCGCCGGCACGGCGGTGTACGAGATCGTCCGGCGTATCGCCTGGTGAGCGGTGTCTTGCCGGCTGCTGATCACGACCGTTGACGGCGCGTAGGGCCGCTTACTTGGGGCCGGTCAGACGGCGCTCACCGGCCGTGGTGAGGACGAACACCTGCCAGTTGTAGTACGCGTAGTAGTTTCTCGGGTCCCGCTTGATCTGGCGCGCGTGCAGGAGGATGGCGTTCACGTACGCCTGCGAGTGGTTGTAGGCGTACAGGGCGCGCTGGTAGTTGCGCGGCGCGCCGCTCGCGCGCAGGTAGTTGGCCGCGGCCATGACGGCGTCGTGGGGGTCGTGGACGTCACCCCCCAGGCCGTAGGCCCGCCAGGTCCCCGGCATGAACTGCATGGGCCCCTGGGCACCGGTGTGGCTGGGGGACTTGACCCGGCCGAACTTGGTCTCGGCGAACATCACGGCCGCCAGGACCTCCCACTCCACGCCGAAGCGGCGCTCGGCCTTCTTGAAGTAGCCGAGCAGCTCGGCCGCGGGGCGGGGCGGCTGGACCTTGAACACGGCGGACGGCTTGATCGGCCGGGCCAGGGCGAGCAGGTCGCGGATGGCCTTGGTGTTGTCCTTGGCCTGGGCGGCGAGGGGGGCGGGCAGGCGGGCGAAGGCGCGGTCGGCGACCTCGGGATGGCGGGCGGCGTAGCGGTGGATGCGCTGGTGATAGAGGGCCAGGAGCTCGACGTCCGCGGGCGGTTCACCCTTCTTGTCCCACCGGTCGATGGCCGCGTTGAGCGCGGTCGTGGTCTTGCGCAGGGCGGTGGCCAGGCGGGTGGCGCTCTCCGGAATCGGCTGGCCGGGAGCGGGGAGCTTGGCGCCGGAGCCCGCCTGGGCGCTCGCGGTCGGGGACGCCGGGCTGGTCGGCGCCGTGCCGGCCGCGCTTCCGGACAGGGCCGGTGCGCCGCAGGAGGCGATGCCGATCAGGGCCGCCACCGCGGCGGCGGCGAAGGCGGGGCGTCGTGGGCGGTTCTGGCGTTCGCGTTCCTCCATGGTCGGCCAACATACCGGGTACGGCCGGCCCACGGACGCAACGTGCCCGCCCTCGGGGCAGGGCGCTGGCGTGCAGCAGCTCCATGGTCAGGTCGTTGCCGCCCCCGGTGAGGTCGCGGACGACCGCGCCCGCCGGGACGACCACGCCGTCCGTGCCCGCGCCGGCCAGCCCCTCGGCGTCGAACCGCCAGTACGCCACCGTGCCCCTCGGCATCACGGCCTTCGCCGGCCGCGGCGGGGGCGGCGTGCGCGGCGCGAACCCGGCGAAGCGCGCGTCGAAGTCGATCTCGATGCTGAACCGGTCCACGGGGCCGGTCAGCTCGAGGTTCTCCGCCTCCAGCGGCGTGCGGTCCTCCGGGTCGCGCTCCAGCAGCCATGGCGACAGCGTCTCCACGTCGATCACTTTCCGCACCAGGTCGAAGGCGTACAACCGGACCATGCCCGCGCCGCCGTAGCCCCCGGTTATCTGGGGTTGTCAAGCGAACTAGCCGGTCCGCCGCTTGAAGGTCGTTAAGCCACGTTAGGCAAGTAGGTGCCCCAGACGTCAGGTGTGGCGGGCCATCTTGATGGCTGAGATCAGCAAGACGATGGCCAGGATGGGGATGAGGACCAGGTCCGGGATGACGCCGAGCAGCAGTCCGCCGAGCAGAGCGCCGGTGATGGAGCCGGTGACCATGACGGCGACAAAGCGGAGGTTGGCGCCCAGGACGGCGAAGCTGCCGTCGCGGCTGTAGCGGGCGAAAGCCACGAGCATGGTGGGCAAGGAGACGACCAGAGACAGGCTGCCAGCGATCTTGATGTCGACGGAGTAGAGCAGAACGATCGTGGGGATCAGCAGCTCACCGCCGGCCACTCCCATGATGGCCGCGACCACGCCGATGCCGAAACCGGCCACGAGCCCGGCGATCGCCTGTGCCGGGCCGGGCAGGGCCGGCGTGCCCAGGGCGGTGGAGTGGGCGAGGACCAGGGTGGCGGCCATGAGCACCATCAGCGCCGCGAGCACCTTGTAGAGGGTGGCGCTGCGCATCCGCACCGCCCAGGATGCTCCTGCCCAGGCGCCCAGGAGGCTTCCAGCCAGCAGGTTCGCCGCGACGGTCCAGTGCGCGGCCAGCTCCGCAAGCGAGACGGCGGCCAGCCGGGCGGGCAGCGCGGTGAGCACCACGATCAGGCTCATCGCCTTGTTCACGATGACCGCCGACAGCGCGGCGAACCCGAAAAGGCTGATCAGTAGCGGCAGCCGGAACTCGGCGCCGCCCAGGCCGACCATCCCGCCTAACACGCCCACCGCCGTGCCGGCGGCGAACGCCAGTGGCAGCGAGCGCACCACGCGGGCAGACCTGGCGTCTTCACCCAGGGGCATGCCGATCACGCTCCCTGCCAGCCTCGGTCCCCGCTTCGGATACGCCATTGTTCCGTAGCGGATACCTGGAGACGAGGGGGACCCGAAAGGGCGGCGTCCGCCGCCCTTTCGGGATTTCGGGACTCCTTTACGCGGACGCGTGACTACAGCGATCCTCGTCGCATGTGTGACAGCGGGCCAGCCGCTTTTCGATGCCTGGCATGCCGATGAGGATCAGCCCCAGGCTGCTGCGGGCGTAGAAGTCGCGGACCTGCTCAAGGGCGCGGGTGGTGAGCCGTTCGGACTCATCGATGGTGACGAGTTCGGTGTAGAGGCCGGCACCGTGGAGATTGGTCTCGCGCTTGGGGTCGTCGATGTCACGGGCGCGGACCATGGCATGACGGTTGGCCAGGTCGGTCAGGTCCGTGAGGGCCCGGCCGGGCGGGGTATTGATCAGCGGCGTGTAGAGCACAGTGTGCCATTCAGGCCGGTTGGCGCCGACGTGGAACCAGTCGGCCAGGGCGTGGGCCGGGCGCTGGCCGCCCGCTCCAGCATGTAGATCCGCTCCATCTGCGCGAACATCGCCAGCAGAGCGATAGCCATGTCGGCCGCCGGACCTGGCACGCTGGTGTCCACCGGAATCTGGTCCTTGAGTGTGCGCAGGCCGATCCCGCGCTCGGTCAGCTCGTGGGCCAGGTTGAGGCACTCGCGCATGTTGCGCCCCAGTCGATCCAAGGTCACGACGGTGATCCGGTGACCGGCGTGAGGCGGCACGCGGCGCAGCAGGTCCTCCAGGCCGTCGCGAGCCATCGTGGCCCCGGTACGCCAATCAGACCAGATGAGCTCTTCGGGAATGCCTCCGGCCTTGAGGGTGTCGATCTGCCGGGTGAGATTTTGAGCGGTGGTGCTGACCAGGGCGTAGCCGTAGTCCACGAGTCCCACGGTATCGAAAGCTGACGCCGTAGCAGGGGTTATGGGAACCACTTTCGGGACCAGCTTTTGAGACTGGCCGACCTGCGGGAATGTCTTGGAGTTGCCCCGGTTCAGTAGACACATCAGGGCTTGCGACTACGCGGCAGCATAGTCGAGATCTTGGGCGTTCTTGAGCACGTATTGCCGCTCGTATTCGGCAGGGCTGAGGTGACCGTTGGCGGATGCCGTCGGCGCGGGTTGTAGAACCCCTCGATGTAACTGAAGAGCGCCCGCTCGGCTTCTGACCTGGTACGGAAAGTGCGCCGGTCGATCAGCTCGCACTCCAGCGAGGCGAAAAAACTCTCAGTGATTGCGTTGTCGAAGCACGTCCCGGTCCGGCCCGTCGAGGGACGGACCCTCGCCTGTTCGCACCGCCGGCCGAAGGCGATCGAAGTGTACTGCTTGGGTTCAAGGGGTCGTCGCAACACTGCTGCTCAGCAGCGAGTTTAGATGATCGCTGAAGGCTTCTGCAGGCGTC
>NZ_JBQHCV010000044.1:0-52596 GCF_052068215.1 Nonomuraea sp. H19
TCCGATCCTCCCAGTTCAAGGGCACTTTTCTTATGTGAACGATCAGGCTGGCTCAAATTCGCCGTGAAAGCCGCAGGTTAGATCTAGTGGGCGCTTGGCCTCGCGTTCGATGTGAGCGTCGGTCCGGCCCGCGCCCGCGCATTCAGGCACGTGCGGTACCGCCCTGAGGTCCGGCGACCTGAGCCACATGCCGCTTGGCCGGCGGGAGGTCCACATCGGCGCTTCTTCTTCTCGCTTGGGGCTCCGGGCGCCTTCGCGGTGCTGGGTGGCCAGAACATCGGGATGGGCGGCGTTGGCGTGCCAGTGCGTAGGGGATATGTATGGCCGCAGCCGCTCGCGCCCGGCCGCCATGTTCAGGGGGTGGCCGGCGAGCTTGCGGATGATCGAGCGGGTGAAGGGGATGGCCAGGCTTCTCTGGGCGTGTCGTGGCTGTCGTGGCGACGAGATCCTCATCGTCGGCGGTCATGCGGCGGGGACGGCCGCCCGCCCGTCGGGGGGTTGGCGCATCGTGTGGTCGCTTTCTTGGATTATGTTGAGCGCTCGCTACGTGCGGGTGCAGCAAAGTGCCTGTGTTCCGCGTCGGCTCATCGCTTCGGCGAAGCGGGTGATGCCTCTGCGGAACACAGGCAGTTTGCCGCGGTCCACGACGACCCCGATGAGGTCGCATGATGTCCACTTACCGATCAACGCGGTTCTGTGGAGCGCTTCATGGTAGTTAGCCGATCGTGGGTGGCACCGCGTAGCCAGTCGGCGGCGTGAACCTGAACTGGAACTGGTCCTGGTCCTGGTCCTGGTCCTGGCGCTCGGCCTGCTGCTGGCGCTGCTGGTTGTTGTTGTGGATCCAGACGCGGGTCTTCTGCTTGTTGCGGTGGCGGTTCTTGTGGCCGTTGCCCCAGCCCCAACCCCCGCCGTTTCCGGCGACGACGCTGTTGGGCGTGGCGTTGGCGGATGTGGAGGCGGTCAGTGCGACGACTGCGCCGGTCATGGCGGTGGTGGCTGCGAGAGCCGCGATGCCGGTCTTGAACTTGGGCATTGAATTTCCCCCCAAAGGTTCGGTTGCCCCTGTTCTCGACATTTTCCAGACTGGTCGGAAAATATCGCGGATGGTGGGCTAATGCGCCATCCATGCGTTTTTATTTCCGAGGCCGGTGTCGCGTAAACGAGCTTCGTTACGTTTTGCTCTGCTCTGACGCTCTCGTTGCTCTCATTAAGCTTCTAGCAAATGAAATGAAATGAGGTGATTTGTCCGTATTGTTCCAAGGTGTTGTGTAACGAACCGTTGTCGAGACGCGTAAGTGCGCACTCGGTGGGGGTGTACCGAGAGCGCGTAGCATGACTATTCAGGACATTTCACGAAAGCGTCGGCGGGCATCGGCGGGCAACTGCTCAGGCGCGTGCGGTAACCACCCGCTGAGGGCTGGCGAGCCTGAGCCGACGCGCTCCCCTCGGCGCCGGCTTCTTGCTTCTTCCCGCTGGAACGCCGCATCGCGGTCGGCCGGCTTACCCGAGTCCGGTGGCTCGGACTGGTTGGCTTGGCCGACGGGACGCCTCCCGCCGGCACTGCTTCTCGCTTCGAATGCAACTGCGTTGGCGGGGCCCGGGCCGCGGGGAACGGCCGTGTGCGGACGTTGGCAGTGCGCCAGAGGCGGAAGGCCTGGAGGCTGCAGCTCGCACGGTGCGGCGAGGGCTGGTCGGAGTCGGCTGTCAGGAGGGGTGTTGGCGGCCTGAACCGTGCTTTGCTCGTGCTGGCCTTGAGGCGCTGGTGAGGATTGCTGCTCCCGCAGGTGAGGGGGCGAAATCACGTTGAGCGCCTCGCTGCGTGCCAGTGAACAAGTGCCTGTGTTCCGTGTCGGTCATCGCCTCGCCGGAGCGGGCGATGCCTCTGCGGGACACAGGCACTCGGTCACGGTTCACGCCGATCCGGATCCGGTGGCATGATCCGCCTGTCGACCATCCAGCACGCTGCCGAGCGTTGCAGGATCAGGTCTTCTTATCCAAGACCCCCGAGGAAGCCGTTGAACGGCGAGTCGAACTGGTCCTGGTCTTGGTCCTGGTCCTGGCGCGCGGCCTGCTGCTGGTCCTGCTGGTTGTTGTTGTGGATCCAGACGCGGACCTTCTGCTTGTGGCGGTTGTGGTTGCGGCCGCCCCAGCCGCCGCCCCATCCGCAGCTCCAGCCACCGCAGCCTCCGGTGACATAGCTGCTGCTGGGCGTGGCGTTGGCGGTCGAGGCGGTGGTCATTGCGCCCATGCTGACGACAGCACCAGTCATGGCGGTGCTGGCGGCGAGGCCTGCGACGACACTCTTGAACTTGGGCATGGGAATCCCCCCAAAGGTTCGGTTGCCCTGTTCTTGTCATTTCTCGATTGACCGGAAAACGCAGTGGATGACTTGCTAATGCGTCATCCGTGTCGCATTAATACTGCCCGTGGCTAATGTCCCACAAACGGGCTTAGTGATCTTTTGCAATACACTAACGCACTCATTGCTCTCGTTAGTTATGGGATGAATTGAGGTGATTTGTTCCTATTAGGGCGGCGGAGGCTGCCGTCGGTTTCATGAAGCCCGAGAACACGTAAATGCGCCCTCGGCAGCGAATTGCCGAGGGCGCATTTCGGTGCAACCGGTATGGATCTCTCCCTTGAGCACTCGGTGAGCGTCCGATCGCTCAGAACCTTCCTGCCGGTCGCTCCATGGTCGCGACGTGGAACTGTCAGTCGTTGAGGAAGCTCCACGGGAACTGGTCCTGATCCTGGTCTTGGTCTTGACGTGCGGCCTGCTGCTGCGCCTGCTGGTTGTTGTTGTGGATCCAGATGCGGATCTTCTGCTTATGGCGGCTGTGGCCACGCCATCCGCAGTGCCGGCGTGCGCAGTGCGTGAAGTAGCCGGACGACATCGTGGTGGCGGAGGTGGCTGTCGCGCTGGCGGTCGAGGTGGTTGTCGCTGCGCCCAGGCTGATGACTCCACCGGTCATTGCCGTGCCGATCGCCAGCCCTGCGACCATGCTCTTGAACGTGGGCATTGCGCTCCCCCCAAAGGTTCGATTGCCCTGTGTTCATGACATTTCTAGATGATCAGAAAATGTCGCGGATGCCGACTAAATACGTCATCCGACTTTTTGATTTCCGGCACGAAGGTGTCACAAACGGGCCTCGAAGTGTTTTGCTCTACGCCAACGCTCTCATTGCTCTTATTAAGCGTTTATGAAATGAACTGCGATGATTTGTCCGTATTGCTCCTGATATCGCGAAGACAAATTCGGGGCGTTTTGTGAGGGCGTTGGAGGCATTCAGGGTTGCCGAGCAAAGCGGCGCGAAAGCGTGGTACCACTCACTGCGGGGCGACGGCTTGGTCGGCTCATCCGAATTCGGTGGCTTGGAGAGGTTCCGCGGTCGTCAGTTCTGGTTGTTGCTGACTGTGCTTGGGGCCCGAACTGGCAGCCGGCGGCAGTGCGTGGCGGTTGCACTTCGGTGTGCCGCGCAGGCGGCTCCGCCTTTGCGATCTCTGGCGGGGTGGCCGTGAACGTTCGCGGGTTGGGTGATCACGCCGCTTGGTCGGCGGGACGTTCCCATCGGCGCTGCTCTGGCTGCGGGCCGAGGGCGTTTGCGGTGTCGGGCGGCCAGGACGTCGGGGTTGACTGTGCGCCAGTGTAGGCAGGACTGGCGTTTACGGGTTGGGGACTGGTCGGGGTTGCTTGTCATGAGGGTGCGCGGCGCGCCTCGATCGGATTGGCCCTTGAGGCGCTGATGGGGGTGAATGCTCCAGCAGGGAGGGGTGGGATCACGTCGAGCGTCCGCTGCGTGCCAGTGAAAGAGAGAGTGCCTGTGTTCCGTGTCGGCTTATCGCCTCGCCGGAGCGGGCGATGCTTCTGCGGGACACAGGCACTCGGTCACGGTTCACGCCGATCCGGATCCGGTGGCATGACCCGCCTTACGACCATCCAGCATGCTGCTGTCGAGCGTCGCAGGATCAGTCGAAGAAGGAGTCGAACTTGAACTGGTCCTGATCCTGGTCCTGGTCTTGGCGGTTGGCCTGCTGCTGGCTCTGCTGGTTGTTGTTGTGGATGTGGATGCGGACCTTCTGCCTGCCGTGGTTGCGGCCCCAGCCGCCGCCGTTGCCCCAGCCCCAGCCGCCGCCGTGTCCGGCGGTAAAGCTGCTGCCGGACACGGCATTGGCGGTCGAGGTGGTGGTCAGTGCACCCAGGCTGACGACCGCGCCGGTCACGGCGGTGCTGAGAGCGAGGCCTGAGACGACACTCTTGAACTTGGGCATGGGAATCCCCCCAAAGGTTCGGTTGCCCTGTTCTTGTCATTTCTCGATTGACCGGAAAACGCAGTGGATGATTGCTAATGCGTCGTCCGTGTCACATTATTGCTTCCCGGGGCGTATGTTCCACAAACGAGCTTCGCAGTGTTTTGCTCTACACTAGCCCGCTCTTGCCCTCTATTAAGCGTTAATGAAATGACTTAGGGTGATTTGTTCTTTTGGTAGCTACTGGTCGCCGACTCCATGGAGCCTGAGAACGCGTAAAAGCGCCCTCGGCGGTGAATTGCCGAGGGCGCATATCGGTGCAGCCCGGTGGAGGTCTACCTAGAGCGCTCGGTGCGCATCCGATCGCTCAGAACCTTCCTGCCGGTCGCTCCATGGTCACGACCTGGAGCTGTCAGTCCTCTTCGTCGTTGAGGAAGTTCCACGGGAACTGGTCTTGATCCTGGTCCTGGTCTTGACGCGCGGCCTGCTGCTGGGACTGCTGGTTGTTGTTGCGGATGTGGATGTGGATCTTCTGCTTGAAGCGGCCGCGGTGACCCCACCCGCCCCCTCCGCAGTGCCGGCGCCCGCAGTGGGCGAAGAAGCCGGACGATATCGTGGTGGCGGAGGCGGCTGTTGCGCTGGCTGTCGAGGTGGTGGTCATGGCGCCCAGGCCGATGGCTCCACCGGTCGCTGCCGTGCTGATTGCCAGCCCTGCGATCATAGTTTTGAACGTGGGCATTGGGCTCCCCCCAAAGGTTCGATTGCCCTGTGTTCATGACATTTTCTAGATGATCGGAAAATGTCACGGATGCCGACTAAATGCGTCATCCGCCTTTTTGATTTCCGGCACGAAGGTGGCGCAAACGGGCATCGAAGTGTTTTGCTATACACTAACGCTCTCATTGCTCTTATTAAGTGTTTATGAAATGAATTGAGATGATTTGTCCGTTTTTGTCGTGACGTCAGGTGGGCCCGCGAGCCGCCATGCGGCCGCTGCCCCGCGGGGTGTTGTGAAGCGAAATGCACTTAATGTCATAATTAGTGGCGATAAGTCGTGAATGCCCGATATGGTGCTATATGGTGGTGCAGCATGGTTATCGTGGGAGTGAGCGACTAGGAGGAGGCATGGCAGTAGAGCCAATCCCGAACTGGCCAGGACGCATGGTGGGCGCGGTGCACGTCAGGTCCACTCCAGAGGGACCCGCCGAGCAGGCGGTGTTCGTGCACGGATTGGCCGGCTCGGCCACGAACTGGACCGACCTCATGGACGAGCTCAAGGACACGGTCACGGGCCACGCCATCGACCTGCCGGGAGCCGGGTTCTCGCCCGTGCCCGCCGACGGCGACTACACCGTCGCCGGCCACGCCAGAGCGGTGATCGGACTGCTCGAGCGCACCGGGCCGGCCCACCTGTTCGGCAACTCGCTGGGTGGCGCGGTCTCCGTCAGGGTCGCCGCGACCCGCCCTGACCTGGTCCGTTCGCTCATGCTCGTCTCGCCCGCCCTGCCCGACCTGCTTCCCAGGTACGGTCCCGTCCGGGTGGCCGCCGCCGCGGTGCCCATGCTGGGCGAGTGGGTGGCGGGCAAGATGCAACTGCTGCCCGCCGAACAGCGCATCAACGCCTCCGTGTCCATGGTCTGGGCCGATGTGAACGCCCTCCACCCGGTACGCCTCCGCGACGCCGTCGAGGAACTCCGCAGGAGAGACGACCTCCCTTACGCGGGCGAGGCCATGATCCGCTCGGCCCGCGGCATCGTCGCCGAATACTTCCGCCGCGGCGAGGACAACCTCTGGCGCCAGGCGGCCAAGATCCAGGCGCCGACCCTGATCGTGCACGGCCGGCGCGACCGTCTCGTCCGTCCCGCCATGGCCGCCAAGGCGTTGCGGACGTTCCGGCAGGTCAGACTCGTGCTGCTGCCGACGGCGGGGCACGTGGCGATGATGGAGATGCCGAAGGTCGTGGCGTTCGAGGCACGCCGTCTGATCGGTGAGACTCGATTGGGGAATGCCCCACTGCCCAGCTAGGTTTCACAGTGAGATAAGACCCCCTGAAACGGGAGCGTAAAAGTGTCGTTGCCACCGCTGGTCGAGCCGGCCGCAGAGCTGACCGTCGACGAAGTGCGCCGCTACTCGCGCCACCTGATCATTCCCGATGTGGGCATGGCGGGGCAGAAGCGGCTGAAGAACGCCAAGGTGCTGTGTGTGGGCGCCGGGGGCCTGGGCTCGCCCGCGCTGATGTACCTCGCGGCGGCGGGCGTCGGCACCCTCGGCATCATCGACTTCGACGTGGTCGATGAGTCCAACCTGCAGCGCCAGATCATCCACGGCCAGTCGGACGTGGGCAGGCTCAAGGCCGAGAGCGCCGCGGCGTCGGTCCGCGAGATCAACCCGCTGGTCGACGTCGTGATCCACAACACGGCCCTGACCACTGAGAACGTCATGGAGATCTTCTCCGGCTACGACCTCATCGTCGACGGCACCGACAACTTCGCCACGCGCTACATGGTGAACGACGCCGCGGTGCTGCTCGGCAAGCCGTATGTCTGGGGCTCGATCTACCGTTTCGACGGCCAGGCGAGCGTGTTCTGGGCCGAGCACGGCCCCTGCTACCGCTGCCTCTACCCGGAGCCCCCGCCTCCCGGCATGGTGCCGTCGTGCGCCGAGGGCGGTGTGCTCGGCGTGCTGTGCGCGTCGATCGGCTCCATCCAGGTCAACGAGGCCATCAAGCTGCTGACCGGCATCGGCGACCCGCTGGTCGGGCGCCTGATGATCTATGACGCCCTGGAGATGAAGTACCGCGACGTCAAGGTCCGCAAAGACCCCGAGTGCGTGCTGTGCGGCAAGAACCCGACGGTCACCCAGCTGCTGGACGACTACGAGGCGTTCTGCGGCGCGATCTCCGACGAGGCCGCCGAGGCCGCCAGCGGCTCCACGATCACCGCGGGGGAGCTCAAGGCCATGCAGGACAACGGCGAGAACATCTTCCTCGTCGACGTCCGCGAGCCGAACGAGTACGAGATCGTCTCCATCCCCGGAGCCACGCTGATCCCCAAGGGCGAGTTCCTCAACGGCTCGGCCCTGGAGAAGCTGCCGCAGGACAAGCGCATCGTGCTCCACTGCAAGTCGGGCGCGCGCTCGGCAGAGGCGCTGGCGATCGTCAAGAACGCCGGCTTCTCCGACGCCGTCCACGTCGGCGGCGGCGTGCTGAGCTGGGTCAAGACCGTCGACCCGAGCTTGCCCAGCTACTGACGGTTTCCGGGGGCATCTCCCGGAATGTCCGACTCCTAATGGGAAATCTCCTATATGGACTGCCGTTACTGTGTTGTCCGAGTACGACAGCAGGGCGGCAGTTTTGTGAGCAGGTTTCCTATTAGGAGGTCCATGCTGTGAGCCCTGCCCGCCCTTGGCCGATCCTGGTCGTGGCCTCCGCGCTGACGCTGGTCTGCGCGGTGGCCGCCGGAGTGGCCGGCAGTGCGGCGGGCACCGAGCTCACCCGCGGTCCGAGCGCCGCCGAGCTGCACGCCGCGGCCAAGCGCGAGGTCGCCGAGCGCTGGCGCACGTGGCCCGCGGGACGCATCTTCCCCGCCACGTTGCCGTACTCCGCCGAGCAGGGCGGGCAGGAACGTGCCAGCCGGATCGGCATCTCGCCGCACACCGCCTGCGACTCCGTGGACGCCGAGGCGGTGCGGGCGCTGCGCGCGGCCGGCTGCCGGGGCTTGCTGCGCGCCACCTACATCGACGCCCTGCGCGGCGTGCTCGTCACCGTCGGCGTGGTGGTCCTGCCCGGCGAACCGGACGCCGTGCGCGCCAAGTCCGCCTTCCCCCGCGCCGGCGAGCCCGAGCCCGGGCTGCGACCGCTCGCCTTCCGCGGCACGGTCGCCAGCCGTTTCACCCCTGACGTGCGCCAGGCCGGATCGGTACGGCAGGCGGGGCCGTACCTGGTGCTGACCACGGCCGGGCAGGTGGACGGCAGGCCCGCGGCCGCGGCCGGCGAGCAGCGCCCGGCCATCTTCGCCTTCGCCACCGAGATCTCCGAGCACGTCCTGACCGGCCTGAGCAAGCCAAGAATGCCGGATTGTTCGGTCAAGGAATGGCAATGCTGATGTGGGGCACTCGAACCGGTGTGTGGAGACGCGTGATGGCGCTCGTGGCGACGGGGGCGGTGCTGTTCACCGCGGCACCGGCCGCGGCCGACGACGTGCGCGGCGGGCAGCAGCCGGTGATCAGGACGCTGGAGCTGCCCCAGGCATGGCGGACCAGCAAGGGCGCCGGGGTCACCGTCGCGGTGCTCGACTCCGGGGTCGATCCGCGCCATCGCGACCTGGTCGGCTCGGTCCGGGTGGGCAAGGATTTCACCGCGGGCGCGAACCCGCCGGGCGTGGCTCCGCGCAGGTTGCACGGCACGTACATGGCATCGCTGATCGCCGGGCACGGGCACGGCCGCCAGGGAAAGCGGGGGATCATCGGCGTCGCGCCCGAAGCGGACGTACTGTCAGTAAGGGTCATCCTCGAGGACGAGGAGCCGGGTTTCCGGGAGTTCAACTCGGCCGAGCGCTTCGAGAACGTGGTGGCCCGAGGCATCAGGTACGCAGTGGACGAGGGTGCGGATGTGATCAACATGTCGATCTCCAAGGAGCTGGCGACCAGGGAGGAGCGGGCGGCCATCCGCTACGCGATCTCCAAGGGCGTCGTGCTCGTGGCCGCCGCGGGCAACGACGGCGACCGGAAGATCGACGGCGAATTCGCGCCCTACTCCTACCCGGCCGCCTTCCCCGGCGTCGTCTCGGTGGGGGCGACGGACCGGTGGCTGCGCCGGGCCACGTTCTCCAACTGGAACTCCTCGGTGCTGCTGGCCGCGCCCGGCGTCGACATCATGGGAGCGGGCCCCGGCGACGAATACTGGGTCGGCAGGGGGACGTCGCAGGCGACCGCGCTGGTGTCGGGCGTTGCCGCCCTCGTTAAGGCGAAATATCCGGATATGTCCCCTCCACTCATCGCGCAGGCCCTCTCCGCCAGCGCCACGGACCGCCCGCCGGGCGGCTATGACACCTCCACCGGTTTCGGCGTCGTGAACGCCGCGAGAGCCCTGGCCGAGGCGGGCCGCCTGGCCCGGCACACCGAGACCGCCACCGGTGCCGAGGTCCAGGACCCCGCCAAGCCGCTGGCCGGCGGGCCGGCGGGTGCGATCAAGGTCATCGCCAGGGACGAGGGGCGCATCAGGGTCTACGCGGCGATCGCCGCCGCCGCGGCCGCCGGCGCGCTCGCGTCCCTGGTCGTCATATTCATCCTGGTCAGGCGCGTGCGCCGGGCGCATAGCTGGCAAGACGCATGATCTGCCTACTTAGGGGGACGAAAATAGACACGGAGCGAACCCGGGAACGAGGCGGTGGTGAAGGCACGTAGGTCAACCGCAGGGCTGCCGCGCGCCGGAGGAGAAGCCACGCCCAGGCGGAACCCGCTGGGCGCCGCCACCGGCCGCCGCTCACGCGTGCGAGCCTGGCCGGCGGCGAACTCCCGCAGGCGCACAGCCGCCAAGGAACGTGCCGAGCTGGCCGCCCTTCAGCAGGGCATCCGCTACCGGCGCATCTTCGTGACGCTGGTCGGCATCATGGTGGTCGTGTCGGCCGCCATCGTGCTGCTCGGCACGATCGGGCTGCTCAGCGAGACCCGATCGCGCCCGCTGACCCAGGCCGAGCAGAACCAGTACAAACAGGAGGAGATCGCCAGGCGCTGGCAGGCGTGGCCGAAGACGGGCGTCTTCCCGGAAGAGGTGAAGTATCTGGGGCTCGACCGCGCCCAGCAGTACGCCACGCGCGTCGGCATCGCCCCCGAGACCGAATGCGGCAAGGGCGTGGACGCCTCCATCGCGGGCGTGCTGGACGGCCACGGCTGCGTCACCATGCTGCGGGCCACCTACATCGACCAGACGTCCTCGTTCGTCTTCACGGTGGGTGTCGCCGTGCTCAAGGACGAGGAGTCCAGGGTCTCGGCGACCGAGGAGCTCACCCAGGACGACCGCGTCGGGGTGCTGCCCGTGGCCTTCCCCGGCACGGTGACCGAGCGGTTCGGGCCGGACCAGCGGCAACGTACCAGCTGGGTGGGCGCGGGGCCGTACATCGTGTTCTCGACGGCGGGCTACGCCGACGGGCGGACCAGGGCCGCGATCCCGCCCGAGGAGATCCTGCACCCCGAGCTGTGGCCGGCGGCCAAGTCGATCGGCAACCAGATCGCCTACTTCCTGGCGGATCCCCCCAAGGTGCCGCCCTGCACTCAGGGGAACGTGTGCTGAGCGCCATCCGCACGCTCGCGGCCGCGATGCTCGTCTTCGCCGGGCCCACCGCCGCACCGGTCAGGGACCAGCAGCAGTGGGTGCTCGACGCGCTCAACGTCGAGCAGGCCTGGACCGTCACCAAGGGCGCGGGCGTCACCGTCGCCGTGGTGGACAGCGCCGTGGACGGCCAGGTCAAGGAGCTGCGCGGGCGCGTCACCGCGGGCCCGGACATGACCTCGGGCACGGTGACCCGCGACGTGCCGCCCGGCCGGCACGGCACTGCCATGGCGGGCCTGATAGCCGGCTCCGGTGAGGACAAAGGGCTGATCGGCATCGCGCCGCAGGCCCGCATCCTGTCGCTGCCCATGGTCACCGACGACGAGCCCGGTTTCGCCGTCCCGCCGCTGGACGAGGAGCAGTCCGCCGACAGCCCTCTCGCCCGCGCCCTGCGGTACGCGGCCAACCACGGCGCGCAGGTCGTCAGCATGTCGATCGGCTCCTACGGCCCGGCCAGGTCGGAGCGGGAGGCGGTCTCGTACGCGCTCGGCAAGGGCGTCGTGCTGGTCGCCGCCGTGGGCAACGACGGCCAGAGCGCCTACACCAAGGACAACGGCACCTCCTACTGGAGCTTCCCCGCCGGCTACCCGGGCGTCATCGGCGTGGCGGCCACCGACAAGCAGGGCAAGCCGGCCGCGTTCAGCAGCGACAACCTGTCGGTGCTGGTGGGCGCGCCGGGTGTGGACGTGCCCGTGGTCAAGCGCAAGAGCGGCTACGAGCTGTCGGAGGGCACCAGCTCGGCCGCCGCCCTCGTGGCCGGCGTGGCCGCGCTGATCAAGTCGCGTCACCCGAGCCTGCGGCCGGAGCAGGTCGCCCAGGCGCTGGCCATGAGCGCCAGGGGCCGGCCCGCCGCCGGGTACGACGACCGGACCGGATTCGGCGTGGTGGACGCGGCCGCCGCGCTCAACGCGGCCGAGCGGCTGACCGGCATGCAGCGCAGCGTGTCCGTACCCGGGAAGGACCACTTCGGCCAGGGCCAGGACTCTCCCGTGCCGTCGCGCCCCGGAGCGGATCCGTGGCGGCTGTGGCTGTATGGAGGCGGGGTGCTGGTGGCGCTGATCACATTCTGTGGCGCGATCGTCGTACTCAACCAGCGGAAGGAGCAATGAGAAATCTGCCGCCGCTACGGCCTTGACCAGGCACGACAGTGCGGTGGCAGGCTATGGGGGTTCGTCGTCGGAAAAGATCCGCTATGGTCGCGCGTCATGGGATACGAGCTGCGAGTGGTGCGAGACTCGCCACTCGCCTTCGCGGAGCTCGCGAAGGCCATCGCGCCGGCCGGTTTCGAGCTGCGCGGAGCTGAGGAGATCACGGCCGCCCACGGGGGCGGCAGGCACCCGGTGGCACGCTGGGCGGGCAGGCTCGTCGGCGAGCCGGGCTCCGACTGGCAGGTGGCGCAGCTCCTGCGGCTGTCCGCCGCGCTCGGCGCCCGCCTGGTGGGCGAGGACGGCGAGATGTACACGTTGCGCGACGGCGTCATCGAGGTCGAGACGGGTGGCAGCGTGGTCGAGATCGGCAAGTTCGACGAGATCATCGACGCGGGTCCGGCCGCATGGAGCCCCTGAACCCCTTCGCCGAGCGGGTCCTCGACCTCGTCGAGCGCATCCCGCCCGGCAAGGTCATGGCGTACGGGGACGTCGCCGAATTTCTGGGCGAGGGCGGCCCTCGGCAGGTCGGCAAGGTGATGTCCACGTGGGGCGGCGGCGTGCCCTGGTGGCGCGTCGTGCACGCCGACGGCACGGGTGCCGCCCCTGACCACCTGCAACGCTGCCTGGCGCACTGGCGAGAGGAGGGCACTCCGCTGCGCGGCGAGCGCGTCGACATGCGCCTGGCCCGCTGGGACGGCCGCCCGGCCGAACATGAGCGATCTTCAGCGGATTTTCAGTAAGGCCCCTGACCTGCGCTTTCGCTGAACGGGCGATTCTGTGACATGTGACTCCCATTACCATGGGCAGAACACTAATGGCGGCCCGAAAGGCGGTGCCTCCCTATGGCCACCGGCGTCACAGCCCGAAGCCAGGGCGGCGACACCCTCGCCGACCGCCTGAAGGCTGTCCAGGATCTCTGTGATCGCGGCGAGCCTCTCGAAGCGGTCATGCGAGCGGTCGGCCCAGGCGGACGCGACGCGACGTTCGACACCGAGGTTCTCAGCGGTCCCCTCGGGAGCCGCGTCGACCTCGCGGTCAAACGCGGCCCCGCGCGGCGGCGCGAGATGCTCGCGCTCGTCCGCCCCTACCTCGCCGGCGTGGACGCGGGTGTCAAACGCGACCTGCCGGTGGCCCGGCGCGTCATCTGCCACCTGATCGAGCACCGCTCGGACGAGGAGCTCGTCGAGGGCGAGACGCTGGTCAAGGTCGTGACCGCGGCGGCCGAGCCGTCCAAGCGCATCCGCAAGGGCCTGCGCTGGTACGCCGACCTGCCCTTCCGCGACGAGTTGCCGGCCGACCTCTACCGCCTGCGACGGGCCGACCTGGTGCCGGTCACCCACATCGACGACATCGCCTGGGTGGACGGCAAGCTGCGGGTCACCGGCTTCGCCTACCTGGCCGGGCTGTCGGTCCGCAGCCGCAGGTTCAACTGGGCGACCGTGGTGCTGCGCGGGCCGCGCTGGCTGCCGCCCATCCGCATGCGCACCCGCCGCGTGCTGGAGCCCGAGGCCACGCACGGCGCGCGTGAGCCCGGGTGCAACTACGACTGGTCCGGCTTCACCGCGGAGCTGAGCCCATGGCCGCTGCGCTGGCGCGGCGCCGTACGCCAGGCGGTCTCCGCCGTGCGCCGGCGCATGCGGCATCGGCCGTCGGTGCCCGACACCACGACGTGGCGGGCGGAGATCGTGTTCTGGAGCCGTGGCGCCCGGGCCACGGGCCTGCTGCGCGGCTCCTCACTCGGCCGTCCCGAGCGCCCCGCCGGGCTCAAGCTGAAGCCCGGCTGGTGGGTCCGGCCGGTCTGGACGTCCGACCGCGCGCTGCAGGTCGTGCTCCAGCCCAACAGGGCCGAGCTGACGGGCGTCTCCCTCGACGGCGAGCACCTCGAGCTCAAGATCTTCCTGCCCGGCCGCACCGTGACCAAGGGCCACGCCAGGCTGGGCGGCCACCGCATCGCCGCCGACTTCACGCCTTCGGGCGACGGCACGCAGGTCGTGATCGGCCTCGCCGTGCCCACGCTGCTGCACGAGAAGGACGGACGGCGGCTCTGGGTCGAGCCCAAGGGCGACCCGGCGGCCTCCGTCATGCTGGCCGACCTGGTGGAGACCCGCACGGTGGTGGGCGACCGCGAGATCACCGTGCTCGGCGACCGCCGCGACCGCGTCGTGGTCTCCGCCCACCGGGTCCGCCCCGTGATCACTTCGGCGGTCTGGGAGGGCTCCTCGCTGCTCCTGCGCGGCAACTACCCCGACGCCCCGGGCCCCCGCATGCTCACGCTGCGGCACCGTTCCGGGCTGTCCTACCTGCTGCCGATGGAGCGCTCCGGGGAGGACTTCTCCGTACGCGTCGAGCCCGCCTCCATGGACCGCTTCGGCGAGCCGGTGCCGCTGGCGTCGGGCACCTGGAACATGTCGCTCCGCCACCCGTCCGGCGAGATCGTCCCGCTGCGCATGGACCACGCCGCCCTGCCGGGGCTCGACGAGGATCCGCGCACGCTCGACGGCCGGACGTACCGGATGCTCTCCACGCGCTTCGACGTGCCGGTCGTCACGGTCGAGGAGGCCCGTCCGGCGGACGAGCGGGGCGTCGCGGGCACCCACGTGCTGCGCCGCGTCTTCTACCCGGCCCAGCGTACGGAGCCGCTGACGGACGCCACCGTCTACGTCGTCAACGACGGCCGTCTCTACGCCGACAGCGTCCGCGCCATCTACGAGGAGCGGCTGCGGCGAGGCGACGACCGCGAGCACATCTGGATCGTCAAGGACGGCGCGTTCGTGCCGCCCGGCCCCGCGACCGTGGTGCGGGCCGGCAGCCGTGAGCACCACGCCGCCCTGGCCAGGTCCCGGCACATCATCACCAACTCGTTCCTGCCCGTCTGGTTCCGCGCCCGCGAGGACCAGGTGGTGGTGCAGACCTGGCACGGCACCCCGGCCAAGCGCATCGGCAACGACCAGCCCCACATGAACCGCGACCCCAGGCCGCCGATCTGGCACCGCCAGGCGGCCGAGGTGCGCGGCTGGGACCTGCTGCTGTCGCAGTCGCCGTGGGCGACGCCGGTGCTGCGCAAGGCGTTCGGCTACAAGGGCGAGATCCTGGAGAGCGGCCTGCCCCGCAACGACGTGCTCAACTCGCCGGACCGCGACGCGCTGGCGGCTTCCGTGCGGGAGCGGCTGGGGCTGGTGGAGGGCAAGCGGGTGGTCCTGTACGCGCCTACGTGGCGGGACTACGACCGCAAGAACGCCATGGTCAAGCTGGACCTGGCCAAGGCCCGGGAGGCGCTGGGCGCCGACCACGAGATCCTGGTACGCGCCCACCCCATGCAGGCCATCCCGGCCGTTCCCGACATCGCCCACGACGTCACCACATATCCCGACATCGCCGACCTGTTGCTGATCACCGACGTGCTGGTCACGGACTACTCATCGGTCATGTTCGACTTCGCCAGCACCGGCCGGCCGATCGTGATCTATGGCTACGACCGGGCGAAGTACTCGTCGAAGCGGGGGCTCTATGTCGACCTGCTCGAGCAGGCGCCCGGCCCCGTGCTGCCGACGTCGGCCGAGGTGATCGACGCGCTCCGATCCATCGACTCCGTGGCCGCGGAGCACGCCGACCGCTACGACGCCTTCCGCGCGACGTTCGCCCCCCGCGACGACGGCAAGGCCACGGCGCGAGTGGTTGATCACCTGTTCTGATTCCACGGTCGCCCCGCACCCGGCACACCTGACCCCGGAGCCGGTCAAGAAGGCGCTTCGTCACGGCGAGCAACCCGTGAGCCTTCACTACCGGCCATGACAGACGGCGACTGGGTGCGGCGCGTGCGGTGATGTTGGGCGACCGTAAAGGATGGACAAGAAGCAGTTGGGTACGGCGCGTGCGGTGACGTTGGGCGACCGTAAAGGATGGACAGGGATCAGACGTCGAGGCCCGGATAGTCGCGCAGGAGAAATGGGCGGTCCGGGTCGAAGGCGCTGCGGTAGGCCGCCGCGTTGCCTCTGACCAGGCCCCCGCTCGGCAGGCCTTCGACCATCACATACAGCAGCGCCGACATGCTCGTCCCGCACCCGATCTCACCGTTGTCGACCAGCTTGCGGATCCCGGAGACGGGCACCCACTCGGCCCGCCCCCAGCGATCCGCCGGTGGCCCGGCATGCGTGGCCGACTCGCCCCGGTAAATGTGATGCAGGCTGTCGGATATGCCGTTGGACGGCTGGACGGCGAGCAGGGGACGCAGGGGGCCGGGACGCCAGCCGGTTTGCTCCTCGACCGTCCGCGCCGCGCCCGCCTTGGGCATCTCGCCCTCGTGGATCTGGCCGAGCGGGATCTCCCAGCCCCAGCTGTCGGTGATGAAGCGGTGCCGCCAGATCAGCAGCACCTGGCCCTGGTCGTCGGTGACGACGGCGCCCGCCGCGGGCGGGGTGCGGATGAGCCGATGATCGAGATGGCGTCCATCGGGGAGTTCGACGTCGGCCACGCGGACGTCCAGCCACGGGTCGGTGTACAGCGTCTTCTCGGAATGGACCTGCCAGCGCACCACCCCAAGTTACCGAATAACGCACCTCATTTCCGCAGGTCCACGTCCAGGGCCAGGGGCGATGCCTTGATGTCGTGGGCGCGGAAGCCGGTCTGCGCGATGAACGCCTCGAACTCGGGCTGCGTGTAGGCCCGCCGCGGCAGGAAGGTCCAGAGTGCGTACCTGGTGAACATCCTGGAGAGCCAGCTGAGCCCCATCCGTGCCACGTCCGCGTCCACCGCCTCCTTGGACACGTCTCGCCGCAGGTCGATGATGAGGGCGCCGCCGCCGGGCCGCAGGACCCGGTGCATCTCCTTGAGCGCCCCGACAGGGTCGGCGAAGTTCTTGAAGGCGGCGCAGCAGACGATGAAGTCGAAGCTCTCGTCCTCGAACGGCATCGACGAGGCGTTCCCGAGCCGGAAGTCGATCTGGACCCCGGCCTCGGCGGCCTTGGCGCGGGCCATCCGCACGAAGGTCTCGCTGACGTCGAGCCCCGTGACCGTGTAGTCGCCGGTCCTGGCCAGGGCGATCGCCAGATAGCCGGGCCCGGGGGCCACTTCCAGGACCTGGGTGCCTTTCGCGGCGCGTTCTCTCACCGCCGCGACCTGCGCGTCGAACCGCTCGGAAGACTTGCCGGTGCTGGCGGCGTACCAACGTGCGATCGGGCCCTCCATGCCGATGCCTCTGTATCCCTTTCCGGTCTTCGTCATGGCGCATCTCCTCTCCCGAAACACGATATGTCGCGTGAGTGTCAAGTCAAGATATATCGTGCGATGTCGGGCGGCGTCAGAGCGGCGTGTCGTCGAAAAAGCCGGTATTTGCCCCGGTACGGTAGGCGGATCGCGTGGGGAGACCGGGCAAGTCGGCACGATCTACCTCTGTGGTCTGGTGGAATCTAGTGCTGTGAGTGGTCAGACCTGGCGGTTGGTACGGCGTGGCAACAGCGGCCCTGTTGCGCCCCCTGTGCTGGACGAGCACCAGCGTGCCGTGGTCGAACACCAGAGCGGGCCCCTCCTCGTCCTCGCAGGTCCGGGCACCGGTAAGACCACCACGATCGTGGAGAGCGTGGTCGACCGGATCGAGCGGCGCGGCCTGGATCCCGAGCGGGTGCTCATCCTCACCTTCAGCCGCAAGGCCGCCGAGGAGCTGCGCCAGCGCGTCACCGGACGCCTGCGCCGCACCACCCGCACCCCGCTGGCCCTGACCTTCCACTCCTACGCGTACGCCCTCCTGCGCCGCGAGTCGATCCTGGCGGGCAAGGCCCCGCCCAGGCTGCTCACGGGCCCGGAGCAGTTGCTGGAGATCCGCCGGCTGCTGCACGGCGAGCTGGAGAACGGCGCACTCGACTGGCCGGTGTCGCTGCGCGAGCCGCTCAAGACCCGCGGGTTCGCCGAGGAGCTACGCGACTTCCTGTCGAGGGCCAACGAGCGCGGGCTCGACGGTGAGCGGCTGGTCGCGCTCGGCAGGCTGCACGGCAGGAGCGACTGGGTGGCGGCGGGCCGGTTCGCCGAGCGCTACCAGGACAGGTTCGACCTCGACCCGGAGGAGACCTACGACTACGCCGAGCTGATCGGCGCCGCCTCCGCGCTGCTCGCCGACCCCGACGTGCGCGAGCGCGAGCGGGCCGCGCACGACGTCGTCTTCGTGGACGAATACCAGGACACCGACCCGGCGCAGGAGGCCCTGCTCACCCACCTCGCCGGCGACGGGCGCGACCTGATCGCGGTGGGCGACCCGGACCAGTCGATCTACGGGTTCAGGGGTGCCGACGTGCACGGCATCATGCGCTTCCCCGAGCGGTTCAGGACCCGCGCCGGCCGGGACGCGCCGGTGCTGGCGCTGCGCGTGTGCCGCAGGAGCGGAGCCGCCCTGCTGGAGGCCTCCCGCCGGGTCGCCGCCCGCCTTCCGGCCGCCCCCATGCCGCAGAACGCGCACGGCCACCGCGACCTGGTCCCGCTGCCGGACACCCCGGATGGCGACGTACGCGTGCTGCTGGCCGACAGCACCAGCCAGGAGGCCGCGATCGTGGCCGACACGCTGCGGCGGGCCCACCTGATCGAGGGGGTGCCGTGGCACCGGATGGCGGTGCTGGTGCGCTCGGCCAGGCGGCAGGTGCCGTTGCTGCGCCGGGCGCTGACCAACGCCGGGGTGCCGACGATGATCGCGGGCGATGAGGTCCCGATCGCCCAGGAGCCGGGCGTGCGACCGCTGCTCACCATGCTCAAGGTGGCGCTCGACCCCGCCCACCTCGACGAGGGGGTGGCCGAGGAGCTGCTGACCGGCCCGCTCGGCGGCACCGACATGATCGGGGTACGCCGCCTCCGCCGCGCCCTCAAGATCGCCGAGAACGAGGCCTCCGACGGCGACGCGCGTTCGTCCGGAGAGCTGCTGGTCGCCGCCGTACGGGACGTGCGCGAGCTCACCCGCGTCGAGCCCCACGTCGCCCTGCCCGCCGAACGCGTCGCCAAGCTGCTCGCGGTCGCCAAGGAGTCCGTACGCGAGCAGGGCACCGCCGAGGACCTCCTGTGGGCCGTGTGGCACGCCAGCGGCCTGGCCGAGCGCTGGACCGAGCTGAGCCTGTCGGGCGGCCCCAGGGGCGCGCAGGCCGACCGCGACCTGGACGCGGCAGTGGCCCTGTTCGATCAGGCCGCCAAGTTCGTGGACCGCATGCCGAAGGCGGGTCCCGAGGTGTTCCTCGACGATCTGGCGGCCCAGGAGATCCCCGGCGACACGCTGGCCGACCGCGCGCCCGACGGCGACGCCGTACGCGTGCTGACCGCCCACCGCTCCAAGGGCCTCGAATGGGACGTCGTGGTCGTCGCCGGCGTACAGGAAGGAGTCTGGCCGGACCTGCGGCTGCGCGGGTCGATGCTGGGCGTGGAGGACCTCGTCGAGGTGGTCGAGGGCAGCCGGCCGAACGCCGCCTCGCTGGCCTCCAAGCTGCTGGCCGAGGAACGCAGGCTGTTCTACGTGGCCGCCACCAGGGCCAGGCGCAGGCTCGTGGTGACCGCGGTGGGCGGCGAGGACACCGACGAGCGCCCGTCCAGGTTCCTGTCGGAGCTGATGCCGGGCGCCGTGGAGCCGGCCACGATGGACGACCGGGCCCGCTGGCTGAACATGTCCGCCCTGGTCGCTGACCTCCGCAGCGCGGTGACCGATCCCACCAGAACCCCGAAAGTCCGGCAGAAGGCCGCGCAGCAGCTCGCCCGCCTCGCCGCCGCCGGCGTCCAGGGCGCCCACCCCAACGACTGGTACGCCCTCACGCCCATCTCCGACGACCGCCCACTGAGCTGGCCCGACGGCATCGTCAGCATCTCCCCGTCGGCGGTCGAGAGCTTCACCAAATGCGGCCTGCGCTGGCTCCTGGAGACGGCGGTCGGCGCCGCGGGCACCAGCACCGCGCAGGGCCTGGGCAACGTCATCCACGCCCTGGCCGTGCTGGCGGCCACCGACCTGCCCAGCGAGGACCTGCTGGGCGAGCGGCTCGACCAGATCTGGCACGAGCTCGACTTCGGCGGCGCCTGGTACAACCGCAAGCAGCGCCAGGTCGCCGAGCAGATGATCGGCAAGTTCCTGCGCTGGCACGAGGAGAATCCGCGCGAGCTGGTCGCCCTGGAGGAGTCGTTCACCGCGACGGTCTCGGAGGGCGTGCAGATCAAGGGCCGGGTGGACCGCGTGGAGCGCGACGCCGACGGCCGGGCCGTGATCATCGACCTCAAGACCGGCGGCTCCAAGCCGAAGGCCGGCGAGCTCGACCGTCACCCGCAGCTCGGCGTCTACCAGCTCGCCGCGCTGCTGGGCGCCTTCGCCCGGCACGGCATGACCGAGCCAGGCGGGGCCGCGCTGGTCCAGCTCGGCAAGGCCGGCGGCAAGAACGCCGCGCTGGAGCAGCAGCAGGGCGCGCTGGCGGAGGACAAGAACCCGGGCTGGGCCGGGGACCTGGTCGACACCGTGGCGACCGGCATGTCGGGGCCGTTCTTCCAGGCCAAGGTCAACGACGGCTGCCGCACCTGCGCGGCGCGGGCGAGCTGCCCGGTCAACGACAACGGGGGCCAGGTGTGCTGACCCCCGCCGAACTCGCCGGCAAGCTCGGCATCCTGCCACCCACCAACGAACAGGCCACGGTCATCGAGTCGGCGCTGGAGCCGATGGTCGTCATGGCCGGCGCGGGCTCCGGCAAGAGCGAGACCATGGCCGGGCGGGTGGTCTGGCTGGTCGCCAACGGCCTCGTCAAACCGGAGAACGTCCTGGGCCTGACCTTCACCCGCAAGGCCGCGGCCGAGCTGGCCACCAGGGTCAGGGAGCGGCTCAACGGGCTGGCCGAGGCGGGCCTGGTCGAGCCGGGCGCGCTCGACAACGAGCCGGCCGTCTCCACCTATCACGCCTACGCCTCCCGCCTGGTCACCGACCACGCGCTGCGCGAAGGGCTGGAGCCCACGATGCGCCTGGTCACCCCGGCCGTGTCGTGGCAGCTCGCCTCGCGGGTGGTGGCGATGTACGACGGGCCGATGGACAAGATCGAGCTGGGCCCGCCGTCGGTCACGGCCGCCGTGCTGGAGCTCGCCGGAGAGCTGTCGGAGCACCTGCGCACCGCCGCCGACGTGCGGCGGGTGGGGGAGTGGCTGCGGGATCGGCACGCCCTGCTCGCCGGTCGCACGACGCTCGCGCAAAGACGGCCGCTCAGCGTCCACGCGGCGCGGGAGCAGCTGCTGCCGCTGGTGGAGGCGTACGAGCGGCTCAAGCGCAGTCGCGAGGTCATCGACTACGGCGACCAGATGTCGCTGGCCGCCAGGATCGCCGCCAACCACAAGGAAGTGGGCGAGATCGAGCGTTCCCGCTTCGCGGTGGTGCTGCTCGACGAATACCAGGACACCAGCCACGCCCAGCTCGTCCTGCTCCGCTCCCTGTACGGCGGCGGCCACCCGGTCACCGCCGTCGGCGACCCCTGCCAGTCGATCTACGGCTGGCGCGGCGCCTCCGCAGGCAACCTTCGCCGTTTTTCCCGAGATTTCCGGACCAGTGCGGGTGACCCGGCCCCCGTCCGCCAGCTCAGCGTCAGCTTCCGCAACGCCGACCGCGTCCTCGACGTCGCCGCCCGCGTCCAGCTCCCGCTCCGCATGGAAGCCCGCGAGGTCCCCGTCCTCGTCCCCGGCCAGAACCGCGTCGACCGGGGTCGCGTGACCTGCGCCTTCCACGAGACCGCCGAGGACGAGGCGAAATGGATCGCCGACGGCATCGCCAAGATCCTCGGCCAGGAGGTCGCCCCCGACGGCCTGCCCTGGGGCGAGAAGGAACGCAAGAAGACCCTCGCCATCCAGCCCCAGGACGTCGCCATCCTGGCCCGCAAGCGGTCGCAGTTCCCGGCCCTGCGCAGGGCGCTCGAAGACCGCGACATCCCGGTCGAGGTCGTCGGGCTCGGCGGCCTGCTGACCGTGCCGGAGGTGAACGACATCGTCGCCACCCTCCGCGTCCTCTACGACGCGACCGCCGGCGACGCGCTGGCCAGGCTGCTGGCCGGGCCGCGCTGGCGGATCGGCCCCGCCGACCTGCGGGTGCTGGGCGAGCACGCCAGGGAGCTGGCCCGCGAGCTGAGCGAGAGCGGCCGCGTCGAGGACCCGCTCGACCAGGTGGTGGCCGACCTGGCCGAGGAGCGCGGCAGCCTGGTGGACGCGCTGGACGAGCTGCCCGACAGGCAGGAGTGGCTGGAGTCGTTCTCGCCGCTGGCCCGCACCAGGCTCGTCGCGCTCGCCCACGAGCTGCGCCAGCTCAGGGCGCACACCGCGCAGCCGCTGCCCGACCTGATCACCGAAGTGGAGCGCCGGCTGGGCCTGGACATCGAGGTGGCCGCGCGCAGCGGTACGGCGAGCGCGTTCGCGGCCCGGGCCGACCTCGACGCGTTCCTCGACGCGGCCGCCAGGTTCGCGGGCGACGCCGAGGATCCGACGCTGGGGGCGTTCCTGGCCTACCTGCAGGCGGCGGAGAGCGAGGAGTTCGGTCTCGAGGCCGGCCGGGTCGGCGAGAGCAACAGCGTCAAGCTGATGACCGTGCACGCCTCGAAGGGCCTGGAGTGGCCGATCGTGGTCGTGCCCGGGTTGTCGCAGCTGGTCAGCTCGAAGGGGACGATCGCGACCGGCAGCATGTTCCCCGCCACGCCGGTGATGAACGGCCGGTGGACGGAGAACCCGCGCAAGCTGCCCTACCCGCTGCGCGGCGACGCCGCCGACCTGCCCAGGCTGGGCGGGCTGAGCAAGGAGGAGCTGGCCGTCTTCGACGAGCAGTGCCGCGAGCGCGACCTGATGGAGGAGCGCCGCCTGGCGTACGTGGCCGTGACCCGCGCCCACTACCACCTGATCGCCTCCGGCTACCGCTGGGGCACCGCCACCAAGCCTTTGGAGCCGTCGGAATTCCTGCTGGAGATCCGCGACACCGCCGACCGCGTCGCGTTCTGGGCCGGCGACCTGGCGGAAGGCGCCACGAACCCGCTGCTCGCCGAGCCCGCCGAGGCCCCCTGGCCGGTCACGCCCGAGGGCCTGCGTTACGAGTCCGTGCTCGACGGTGCCCGGCTGGTCGAGGACGCGCTGGCGGGGACGCTGATCCCGGCCGAGGAGGACGAGCCGCTGCGGGCGTACGAGGAGGAGCGGCTCCGGGCCTGGGAACGCGACACGGACCTGCTGCTGCGCGAGCGCGAGCTGCATCGCCGCAGGCCCGCCACGATCGTCGAGCTGCCCGCCAAGCTGACCGTGTCGTCGCTGGTCACGCTCGCCGCCGACCCCCGCGAGCTGGCCCGCAGGATCCGCCGCCCGGTCCCGGTCAAGCCCGCGCCGCTGGCCCGCCGCGGCACCTCCTTCCACAAGTGGCTGGAGACGCGGTGGGACCAGCAGCGGCTGATCGACGACTTCGAGCTGTACGACGAGCTCGAAGAGGCCGACGTGCGCCTGGCGGAGCTGCAGGAGCGGTTCGAGGAGAGCGAGTGGGCCGATCGGCGGCCGCTCGACCTGGAGGTGCCGTTCGAGACCATGATCGGCGACCGGCTGGTGCGCGGGCGGATGGACGCCGTGTTCGAGCTGCCCGACGGCGGCTACGAGGTCGTCGACTGGAAGACCGGGCAGCCGCCGAAGGGCAAGGCGGCCAAGGCGGCGACCGTGCAGCTGGCGGCGTACCGGCTGGCCTGGGCGCACCTGGCCGGCGTGCCGCTGGAGAAGGTGCGGGCGGCCTTCCACTACGTGCGGGCGAACCGCACCGTCCGCCCGGTGAACCTGCTCGACGCCGACGGCCTGGTCGCGCTCATCGAGAGCGTCAAGCTCGCAGATAGTGGAAGGCCGGCTTCGAATGCATGAGGAAGTCGTGATGCGAGATGTTCCAGGCATAGGCCCCGGCCATCTCGAAGACGACGGTGTCCCCCACGCGTGCCGAGGTCACGACTTTTCGGGCGAAAACGTCTTTTGGCGTGCATAGCTGGCCGACGAACGTGATCGGTTCGTCGGCCACACCCGGGCCGGACCCCGTGGGGAGGATCGTGAAGGGCTGGTCGTGGCCCTTGGTCACCGGAGTACGCAGGTGGTGGGTGCCGCCCAGCACGATCGCGTACGCCTCGCCGCGCACCCGCTTCACGTCCACGACCCTGGTCACGTAATAGCCGCAGTACGCCGTCAGCGCCCGCCCCGGCTCGATCCGCAGCCGCCGGCCGCGTCGCAGCCTCGCCAGCCCGGCGCCGTACGCGGCCCAGTCGAACCTGGACTCCGGCGAGCCGTACGACACCGCCATGCCCCCGCCCAGGTTGACCTCGTCGTACTCGTTGTCCAGCAGCGTCCCGGCCAGCTTCAGCAACTGGTCGGCGGCCAGGCCGCTGGCCAGGTGGGTGTGCAGGCCGCGCAGCCGTACCCGGCGGCCGAACAGCGGCAGGCACTCCGCCACGCCCGCTTCGTCCATGCCGAACGGGCCGCTCATCGTCAGCGCCGCGCCCTCGACCGGCAGATCGGGGTTGAGCCGGAGCAGCACGTCGGCCTCCAGCCCGGTGGCGAGGAGGCGGCGCAGCTCGTACGGGGACTCGACGTGGATGCGGTGGTGCGGCAGGCGCAGCTCCGCGTCGGTCTTGCCGGGACCGCCCAGCGCCACCGGCATGCCCGGGAACAGGCCGGTCACGTGCGCGTGCTCGCCCCCCGACGACACCTCGAACCCGTCCACGTGCCCGGCCAGCACGCGCAGCAGCTCGGCGTCCGGATTGGCCTTGACCGCGTAGTAGAGCTCGACGCCCTCCAGCGCCCGCCGTACGGCCGCGACATGCGTCTCCAAGGCCGGGAGATCGTAGAGATAGGCGGGGGCCTCGGACAGGCTCTGTGCGGCGTCCAGAACGCGTGGGGACATCATGCGAGCGGGTTCGCGATCGGGACGTATCCGGCCGCGCGATCGGCCGCCCTGGCCCAGCGCACCCCCAGGTTCGCCTTGGCCGGCAGCGGGGCGCCGGCCAGCAGGTCCGACAGGGGCAGCGGCCAGCCGAGCTCGGCGGCTTCCTTGGCGAGCAGGTCGCGGGCGATCCGCCACAGCTCGCGCAGCAGCTCGTCGTCCGGCCCGGCCACCGCGGCGGCGATCTCGGTGAGATGGTTGACGAGCAGGCAGTAGACGACCCTGGCCCAGCCCCGCTCGGCGTCGTACGTGAGCGCCCTGGCGACCTCGGGGTGGAGACCGTCGAGATCATGCCGCCCGGCGACCAGCTTGGTGCCCTCCAGGTCCCGGAAGACGGCCTCCGCGGGCATCCCGGACGCGTCCAGGCCGACCAGGACGTTCTGCAGATGGGGCTCCAGTACGACGCCGTGCGTGAAATACAGCTCCAGCACCGGCAGCGCCACCGCCGACACGTACGCCGACCACCACGCCAGCGGCTCCGCGGCCGGGGCGTCCAGGGCCAGGGCGGCGGCCAGCATCGGGGTCACGCCGGGGGAGCAGGCGGCCCACGGGCTCTGCCGGACGATCACGCCCAGGCCCTCGTGGAGCCGGGTGCCGAGAGCGGCGGAGCGATGGCCGGGCTCGGGGAGCCAGCGGGTGGCCGGATGCCTGACCGCCGTTTCGGCGAACATGGGCGTGAGGCGTGAGGTGAGCTCGACGGCTCCGGCGAGCTCGTACCACGCGTTCTTGCGCACGCAGTTCGTGATCCGTATGTCCAGGGAGAACTTCAGGCAGACCTCCGCATCGGGGACGTACACCGTCCGCACCGACGAGGTGGGCATCGCGACCGGCCCGGGCCCGAGGTCGATCAGCTCGCCCCCGAACGCGGGCCGCAGGAGCTCGAGCTGCCACGGATGCGCCGGCAGCAGCCGATACCCCTCGGGCGCCCGTCCCAGGCCGTCCAGCGCCGCCACGTCGCCGTCCTCGGCCAGCACGTCCTCGCGCACGCCGAGCAGCCTGACGGGGAAGTCGGCGTGCGCCTCCGGCGCGTACCGCAGCCAGCCGTCACCGCCGCGCGCCTTCGGGCTCGGGTGGAACGGGTGCCCGTACACCAGCGCCTGCTCCGAGGCCAGCCACGGATCGGCGGGAGGCTCGGCCTCGGCCCTGGCCCGCAGGATCGCGGCCATGGCCGCCCTGCTCGCCGCCACCTGCCCGGCGAACTCGCCGTTGTGCCCCTGCAGGTCGGTCTCGATCAGCAGGATCAGCTCATCCGTCGTCAGCGGCTGCCAGGCGCCGCCTTTCAGACGCTCGGGAGGGCCGTCGAAGCGCAGTGCCGCGCCGCCGTACGTGCGGGCCCGCAGCAGCGTGCCCGCCACCCGCAGCAGCAGGTACGGCGGCGCCGGCCACACCAGGCCGCGCGGTCCGGCCACCTCCCGCACGCAGCAGCGCAGCAGGGCCGCCAGCGTCGCCTCCTCGGCCAGGGCGGAGGGCGCGTCGATGGCCAGTCCAGGCATTCAAGCTCTCCTCAGATAGTTGGGCCCGCTGGTGCCGTAGTACTTGTTGATGTCGCGCGCGCCGGAGCGTTCCTTGGCGACGAGCGTCCCGGCCGTGACCATGGACTTGCCGGTCAGCCTGGCCGCGTCCAGGGTCCTGGCGCGCAGGAGCCTGGCCATGGGGTCGTCGCCGTACTCGTCGAGGGCCTCGGCCAGCGTGTCGCGCAGCAGCGCGGCGGCCGTCGCGGGCGGCAGCGCCCCGAACGCCACGGCCGCGGCGGCCAGGTGCAGCGTGATGGTCACGAACACGTCGGCCAGCGCGTGCGGATCGTCGCTCAGCATCCGCCCGTCCGAGAACTCGGGTACGTCGATCCCGGCCGCACGCAACCTCGCCGGCGACGCCAGCAGCCCGTCGTTGTCCTTGACCAGCAGCTTCATGCCATCGTCCTGGAAGACCAGGGCGAGATTCTGCTGGTGCGCCTCCAGGGCGACGCCGTAGCGCACGAACAGCCGCACGTTCCACCGCAGCAGCAGCCGCAGATAACCGGGAACGACGTCACCAAGCTCCGCGAGCACGCCGGGCGCGTTGAGGGCGGCGACCGGCACGATCTTGCCTTCGGGCAGCCGCCTGACCATCCACGCGAGATACTCGTGCCCGGCCTGCGCATAGGTCTGCTCGTCGGCCAGCAGCACGCCGGGATCGACCAGTTCGCGCAACAGCAGCTCGGCCCTGGCGCCGTCGGCCAGCGTGCCCGGCTTGATCGAGCGCCGGTTCCGCACGCCGAGGGTGCTGATCGGGAGCGGCAGCTTCAGATGGGTACGGGCGTCGATCTCAACGGTCCGCATCGAGAGCGTGGGCCGCACGGTCATCCGGGCCTCGTCCAGCACTCGAACCCCGTCGACCTTCCGCACCTCGTCAACGGCGAGCGGATGCACCGGGAACAGCGCCTCGCCCGGCCCGACCTGCCATGAGGGCGCCACGTCGGCCGGGAGCTGTACGGCGGAGCCCGGCGCGAGCGCTCGGCGCGGCACCACCGCCCACCGCAACTCGAAAGAGGGCGCGAACTCCGGCGCATAGGCCGCCAACTCACCCTCCGCCAACCCCAACCGCGCCCGAGAAGTCGGATAAACCGGATGATCCACGAACGCGGCCAACGTCTCGTAAGAGGGCCGCCGCCGAAGCACCTCGCCCGCATGCGCGTCATGCAGCTCCAACGCGGACAACGTGGCGAGACACTCTTCGAAGAACGCCGCCACCCCTTCCGCGTCCGCCGGGTCCGCCACCTCGACCAGGGTCTCCAGCACCTGCTCCAACCCCAATCGCTCGTCCTCCGCGACCACGAAGTCCTGGAACAGCAGGCCGGGCGCCAGCCGCACCCACCGCCCGTCCGCGAGCAGCATCCCCACGCCGTCCTTGGTCCTGGTGACGCGCGCGGACAGGCCACCGTAATCCTCGCGCAGCAGAGCGTCCAGCACCCGGGCGGCGAGATAAGCCTCCCGATCGCTCATTCGATCACCCACGGCCGCGAGGCCCGGTAGTCCTCGACGGCCGCGTCCACGCGCCGCCGATCAGGCCCGGCAGCCCGGATGACGCCCAGATAGTCCCGGTTCGTATGGGTGAGCGACACCACATCGCCCACGGCCCGGAGCGGCCGATGCCACAACCGCACGTCGCCGCGAATCACGAACTCGCTCTCGGGCGCGACCTTGACCGTCCCCGCCCGGTCGGCGACCACGCTTACCGCGGTGCCGTACCCCGAAAGGGCGGGCGTCGGCGGCAGGCGCTCGCCGAGATGCACCCGCAGGATCCACTCGAACAACGGCACCCCGAGCACGTCCCCCAGCAGGAAATCGCAGTGGTCCCCGATCACCCGGTAGTTCACCTCGACGATCCGCGGCCCGCCGGCGGTCAGGACGTATTCGGTGTGACAGGCCCCGAACCCGGCCCCGAGCGCCCGCAGCGCCCCCAGCACGTGCTCCCGCGCCCCATCCGATGGCGGTGCCCAGTCCAGCCGCTCCTCGACGAAGTACGGCAACGGCCCCAAAGTCGTCTCGAACCCGCCCAGTACCCGCGTCTCGCTCCCGTCCCCCAGGGTTTCCAGCGTCCGCAGCGGCCCTTCGAGGTATTCCTCCACGACCACCGCCTCGCCAGGCCGCCGCTTCCTGACCGCGGCCACGGCCCCGGCGAGGTCGCGCTCGACGAGGATGACGTCCTCGCTGGCCACGCCCTCCCGAGGTTTCACCACGACCGGATGGGGCAGGCCCTCCGGCACCGGGTCGCCGGGCGCGAGCCGTACCGACCTGACCTGCTCGATCCCGGCCTCGAGGAGCTTGCGACGCATCAGGAACTTGTTCTTGGCGGCCACGCACGCCCGCCAGTCCTTGCCCGGCAGTCCGAAATACGACGCGGCCAGCGCGGTCTCCGCCTGCAAGTGGTCAGAGTTGGAGAAGATGGCGTCCGGCCTGCCGAGATGCTCGATGGTGTCGATCAGCGCACGCGGGTCACGCACGTCGCAGGCCACCGCGCGCGGATGCCGCTCCGGCCGGTCCGTCAGGATCGTCACCTCACAGCCCAGCGCGTGAGCCGCGGGCAGGAAGCCGTCCGTCACGGAATCGGTCGGCTTCAGCGCGGTCAAGTAGAGCCGCAACGCGAACGCACCCCCGGGGAATCAGGTAAGGCTTACCTAACTCGCCGATCTTACCGCTCGGGAGATCACCCCGTGGCCTGGATGCCTTAATCGGCGGCTAACTGCGAGGTCATAGGATGACATGGGATTTGGGAAGGGTGGGCCCGTGGAAGTGAGCGCGGAAGAACAACTGATCGGACCGCTGCTCCTCGCACGGGGCACCATCGACAGGTCGTCGGCACTGCGAGGCAACGGCCAGTGGCTCGAACGGGCGTGGCAGGACCCGACGAGCCGGGTCCTCGTGATCGACAACGGTCACACGCTGGTGCGGCGGGTCGGCGACGAGGTCAGGGCGGAGCTCTACACTCCGGCGCAGTCGCCGCCGGGCGAGCGCTACCTGCTGGGCGTCGAGAACGGCGTCGCCTACTTCGCGGTGGCCGCGCCGCTGCCGGGGATGCCGAAGGGCGACGTCAACGGCCGGGTGACCATGCCGATGAGCCTGCGCGACACCCCGGACGGCCAGGTGGTGCCGGCGGGGCTGCGCCAGGTGGGCGGCCTGCTGGGCGACCGCGACGCGGGCCTGCTGGTCTACGCGGTGGCGCTCGAGGCCTGGCACACGACCCACGAATACTGCCCGCGCTGCGGGAGCCGCACCAAGGTGGAGGCCGGCGGCCACATCCGCGTCTGCCCGCAGGACTCCAGCCAGCACTTCCCCCGCGTCGACCCCGCGGTGATCATGCTGGTGCGCGATGACGCCGACCGCTGCCTCCTCGCCCGCGGCCCGCAGTGGCCAGAGGGCCGGCTGTCGATCCTGGCGGGATTCGTCGAGCCGGGGGAGTCGCTGGAGCACGCCGTCGTCCGCGAGGTGGCCGAGGAGGTCGGCATCACCGTCGCCAACCCCCGCTACCTCGGCAGCCAGCCGTGGCCCTTCCCCCGCAGCCTCATGCTCGGCTTCTTCACCGACGCGGTCACCACGACGCTCCGCCCCGACGCCGAGGAGATCGCCGAGGCCCGCTGGTTCTCCCGTGAGGAGTTGACGGCGGCACTGGAGTCAGGAGAGGTACGCCTGCCGCCACCGGTCTCGATCGCCCGCCGCCTCATCGAGACGTGGTACGGCGGTCAACTGTCGGGAGACTGGTAGATCGGCGGCGATCTCGCGCCACGCGCAGGCGATGATGAAGCACACGCAGGAGATGAAGACGAACGTCATCGACGCCCACGCCCACTGATCGACGACCTGGGTGACCTTAGCACCCAGGTCGTCGCGGCCATGCAAACCCCACGAGCCCCCGGCTTCCCGCCAGGGGCTCGTGTCGTACTCAAGAAATCAGGCAGCGCTCTCCAGCAGGACCTTGACCTCCATCACGGAGGGGTTCGTCCGCACCACGCGACCGTTCGGAGTGTCGATCACCACGGTGGGCACGGTCTGGTTGCCGTTGTTGACGCTCATCACGAACTCGGCCGCGGACGGGTCGCGTTCGATGTCGACCTCGTCGAAGCGGATGCCTTCGCGGGCCAGCTGGGCCTTGAGCCGCTTACATGGACCGCACCAGGTGGTGCTGTAGACGGTGAGCGCCATGTCGGGGGATCCCTCCAAGGTCAAGGAAAATGAGGCGCTTGGTGCAACAACGCGGAATGTCCGGTTAATCCCTACCCGATGCGCTCGGCGATCCAGGCCTGCACGCGCTCGGCCACGCCCGGCTCCCGGTAGAGGGGCGCACTGTGGTTGACACCCGGCTGGGTGACGACCGTCACGGGCACGCCCACTTGGCCGAGCATCTGCTTGAGCAGCTGGCTCTGCGCCGGCGGCACGAACTCGTCCTGCGAGTGGATGGTCAGCATCGGCGCGTCGTGGCTGCTGGCGTGCCAGGCCACCTCCATGCTGGCCCAGACCCGCGAGCACTTGCCCTTGGGCGCGCAGCCGCCGGCCAGGCGGATAGCGGCCGTGCGGAGCTTGCGCTTGTTGGGGTCGGTGGTGTTCTCGCCGTCGGAGTAGGCCCGCAGCGGTGAGATGATCGGCGACAGGCCGACCACGCCCTTGAGACCGGCGATGCCGTCGCCGTAGGTGCCCACGGCCGCCGCGATGTGGCCGCCCGCGGAGAAGCCGACCACCACGTAGTTGTTGGGGTCGAACGCCCACCTGTCGGCGTGCTTGCGAGCCATCGCGACCGCGGTCAGGGCGTCGGTGCGCTGCGCGGGCCAGGCCGCGTCGCCGGACAGGCGATAGTTGAGGTTGAAGACCGTGTAGCCGAGCTCGGCGTAGCTGCGGGTGATCTCCCTCATGTACTTCTTGTCGCCGCTCGACCACCAGCCGCCGTGGATGAGGAAGACGCCCGGCCGCTGCATGCCGTCGCCAGTCCACACGATGTCCATCTGCTGGCGCTTGTGTGAGCCGTAAGCGATGGTCTCCGTGCTCAAGCCGCCGATTCCGTCGGGGCCCACCGGGTTGCTCACCGTCGGGGCGGGTGTCGGCTCCTTCGTCGTCGCGGTCGCGGCGACGGGGGTGAGCACAACGGCTGCGAGCGCGAGAGCGCCCACGTAAACCGCACTTCGCACGGCCTTCCTTTCCCCCATGCAGATGGTCGGCCCCATTGTGGGGGAAGAGACCAGTTCTTTGCATCTCCGAGCCGACAAGAACATACGACGGCCCGCATGTTGCCAGAATAAAGTGCTTGGGCGCCAGTACTGGGATGATGAACGGGTGAACAACGTGGACGACGTCCTGGCCGGGCTCGACCCTGAGCAGCGCGAGGTGGCCGAGGCCGTGCGCGGTCCCGTGTGCGTGCTGGCCGGCGCCGGCACGGGCAAGACGAGGGCGATCACCCACCGCATCGCGCATGCGGTGCGCAGCGGGGTGGTCGACGCGCAGAGCGTGCTCGCTGTGACGTTCACCACCCGCGCGGCCGGGGAGCTGCGGCAGCGGCTGCGCGCGCTCGGGGCGCCCGGCGTGCAGGCCCGCACCTTCCACGCCGCCGCGCTGCGCCAGCTCACCTACTTCTGGCCGCGGGTGATCGGCGGCGAGGCGCCGTCGGTCATCGAGTCGAAGCTGCCGGTGCTCGGGGAGGCCTGCCGCCGGCTCCGCAAGAGCCCGGACCGGTCGGAGCTGCGCGACATCGCCTCCGAGATCGAGTGGGCCAAGGTCAGCCAGGTCGCCCCGGAGGACTACGTGGCCGCCGCGGCCAAGCACCACCGCACGCCGCCCACCCCCGCCGAGGAAGTGGCCCGGCTCTACGACGGCTACGAGCAGCTCAGGCGCGAACGCCACCTGGTCGACTTCGAGACCATCCTGGAGCTGACCGCGGCCGTGATGACCGAGCACAAGGAGGTCGCGGCGCAGATCCGCCAGCAATACCGCTATTTCGTGGTCGACGAATACCAGGACGTCAACCCGCTGCAGAAGCTGCTGCTCGACACCTGGCTCGGCGGCCGCGACGACATCTGCGTGGTCGGCGACCCCAACCAGACGATCTACTCCTTCACCGGCGCGAGCCCGCGCTACCTGACCGGGTTCGCGGTGGAGCACCCGCAGGCCGCCGTCATCAAGCTGGTGCGCGACTACCGCTCCACCCCGCAGGTGGTCGACCTGGCCAACCTGGTGATCGCCAAAAGCCGGTCGCCGCACCGCATGGCGCTGGTCGCCCAGCGCCCGGACGGCCCCAAGCCGGTGTTCACCGACTACGACGACGAGCCCGCCGAGGCCGCCGGGGTCGCCCGCGCGATCAGGAAGCTGCTCGACAAGGGCGTGCCCGCGCGCGAGATCGCGGTCTTGTTCCGGGTCAACTCCCAGTCGGCGTCCTACGAGGAAGCCCTGTCCAAAGCCGAGATCTCCTACGTGCTGCGCGGGGCGGAGCGCTTCTTCGAACGCCCCGAAGTGCGCCAGGCGGTCGTCCTGCTGCGCGGCGCCGCCCGTTCGGCCACCGGCGAGCCGCTGGCTTCGGAGGTGCACCACATCCTCACCGGCATCGGCCTGACCCCGTCTCCGCCCGGTGGCGGCAAGGCCAGGGAGAAGTGGGAGTCGCTCAAGGCCCTGGCCGATCTGGCCGAGGACATGGCGGCAGAAGGGGCCGACCTGCCCGCGCTCGTGGCCGAGCTGGAGCGCCGGGCCTCCGAGCAGCACGCCCCGCCGGTGGAGGGCGTCACCCTCGCCTCTCTGCACGCCGCGAAGGGCCTGGAGTGGGATGCGGTGTTCCTCGTCGGCCTCACCGACGGCATGCTCCCGATCATCTACGCCGAGACCCCCGAGCAGATCGAGGAGGAGCGCCGCCTCCTCTACGTGGGCGTCACTCGGGCCCGCGAGCACCTCTCGCTCTCCTGGGCGCTCGCCCGCGCCCCGGGCGGCCGCAAGAGCCGCCGACCGTCCCGCTTCCTCGACGGTCTCACCGGCCGCGTCTCCGCCCCGCCCCGCATGACGCCGTCGACTCGCGAGCGCCGTGCCGTCGCCACGCCCGTGAGCTGCCGGGTCTGCGAGAAGACGCTGTCGGCGGCCGCCGAGCAGAAGCTGGGCCGCTGCGCCACCTGCCCGGCGGACTACGACGAGGCGCTGCTGGAGCGGCTGAAGGCCTGGCGCACGGCGACGGCCAAGGAGGCCAAGATTCCGCCGTACGTCGTCTTCACGGACGTGACGCTGCAGGCGATCGCCGAACGGGCGCCCACGACCGAGCAGGAGCTGCTGTCGATCGCGGGGATCGGCCGGGTGAAGATCGACCGGTACGGCGAAGCCGTCCTCTCCCTCTGTCGCACCTCTTAATGGCTTGTGCGCTCGTTACAGACCCGAAACTGCGACAAGGAATTATCGGACAGAGCTGGGCCGCCTTTGGTAGGAAATGGGCGGCACGTCACACTTGTCCAAGGACCGGCTGAGCACAAGGGGGACGGACCCGTGAACGAGGCGCTGAAGGAGCTGCTCGACCTGCTCGACCTGGAGCAGATCGAGCTGGACATCTTCCGGGGAAGGAGCCCGGAGGAGCGCATCCAGCGGGTCTTCGGCGGTCAGGTGGCGGCCCAGGCCCTGGTCGCGGCCGGCCGTACGGTGCCCAAGGACCGCAACGTGCACTCCCTCCACGCCTACTTCATCCGCCCAGGCGACCCTTCGATCCCGATCGTCTACAACGTGGAGCGGGTGCGCGACGGACGTTCGTTCACCACCCGCAGGGTCGTCGCGGTCCAGCACGGCAAGGCGATCTTCACGATGTCGGCGTCGTTCCACATCGTCGAAGAGGGCGTGGCGCACCAGGCGTCCGTGATGCCCTCCGTGCCGGATCCCGGGACGCTGCCCACGTTCCAGGGCAAGATGTACGAGCTGGTCGGCGACAACCCGGACTTCCGCGACTGGCTGTCGCGCCCGCGTCCGGTCGACGCGCGATACGCCTCGCCGCTGACCTGGGAGGCGCACCAGAATCCCGAGCTGCGCAGCGCCCAGACCAACGTGTGGTTCCGCTACGACGCCGAGCTGCCCGACGACCCGCTCCTGCACGTGGTGCTCGCCGCGTACGCCTCCGACTTCACGCTGGTCGACACGATACTGCTGGCGCACGGCATGGCCTGGGGCGCCTCCAACATCATGGGCGCCTCGCTGGATCACGCCATGTGGTTCCACGGGCCCTTCAGGGCCGACGACTGGCTGCTCTATGCTCAGCAGTCCCCATGGTCGGCGGGGGCTCGCGGACTGGCGCGCGGTGAGATGTTCACCACCTCGGGCGATCTCGTGGTCTCGGTCGTCCAGGAGGCCATGATCCGCCCGACCAAGTAAGACCGGACTACGCGGCAGGCCGCTGGACGCGGCGGACTGCCGGAGAAGACTCCGTAGCCTGCGGTAGCCCACTGGACGGGGCCCAGTAGGGGCGGACTCCGCAACCTGCGACAGGCCGCCGGACACGAATTCCGCAGGCGCGAAGCCGCTACCTGCGGCGGTTTATTGTCACGAAATCGCAGGTAGAAAATATGTTGCCCGGCCCCGGCTTTCCGGTTTAGGGTCATGGTCAAGCGAGTCGGACACTCCTGTTCCGACGATCCGAAGAGTGGAGGTGAGCCCCGTGATCAGCATCGAGATGTCGGCCACGAAGTGGCTCGCTTCCGCATGCCGTGACGTGGTGAGGCTCGTCGATGGGCCGGCCAGACTGCGGCAGGAGAAGTCTGCCCGTAGCCAGGCCGCCGCCGCTTACTACGCGCGCAACCACTTCGGCGCCGTTGCGCAAGGGGCTCCTGTCTACCACGCGCGTATCGAACTGCCGGCCAACCAGCTCACCAAGGGTGGACTGTGCGGTCCGCAACCCTGGAGGGATGTACCGGTCATAACCTGACCGGCACACAACAGCCTCCAGGCCGCGGATCCGCACACAGGATCCGCGGCCTTATTTATTTGCCCGTGATTCCGACCACCCACGAGGTGCCCGACCAAGATCAAAAAGATCGATCAAAAGGAGAAGCAGATGGGGGCCAAGACGATCATGGACCTGATCGACGAAGCCAAGATCCCCTGTCGTACCGACCCTGACCTGTGGTTCGCCGAGTCGCCGGAGGACGTGGAGTTCGCTAAGGCGCTCTGCGGCGGCTGCCCGATCCAGAAGGCCTGCCTGGACCGCGCGCTCGAGCGCGAGGAGCCGTGGGGCGTCTGGGGCGGCGAACTGATCCTCCGGGGAACCGTCGTTCCCCGCAAGCGTCCGCGCGGGCGTCCCCGCAAGCACCCGGTCGCTGCCTGAAACACCAGATCTCTAGCAAGAAAGCGAAGGACCAATGAACGTTCATTCGACGAGGAGTCACGCCGTGCCGGATCTGTTTCATGAGCTGGTGAATGACCGAATACATACCCTCCACCGCGAGGCGGAGGAGCAACGCCTCGTGCTGCGCGTCAGTCGCGTGCAGCGGGCGCGGCGAGAGGTCAAGAGGGCGAACGACCGCCTTCGTGCCGCCTTGAGCCGGCAGTTCTGATGACGGAGATCCTGCCGCCGGCGCAGGATCTCCTATGAGAACCAGCAAGAGCCGGGCGCAACCCAGCGCCCGGCTCTTCCCTTTGCAAGACGGGGAACCGCTAGATGGCGGGCCTCCCTATCGGATGGGCGACGGCGATTTCCTCTTCGGCGGACCAGAGCCGCGCCGCCATCCAGGCGACCCCCACCCCGGCGACCACCAGCCCGAGCAGGTAGACCGGCAACGGCACCGCATTCCGCAGCGACCCGGGGAGCATCCCCGCCGCATACAGCGTCACGCCCAGAGCAGGCATCGCCCTGCTCCGGATCGCCGCCGCGCTGAACGCCAGCACCCCGATCACCAGGACGACCGACGTGACCAGGAACGCCCGCCCGGTGCCCCCGGTCAGCAACCCGCTCACCGTGCCGGCGTCGAGGTACGGAAAGACGAAGTGCAGGATGAACTCGATCGCGAACGCCCCGGCCAGCCCCGCCGAGTTGAGCACGTAGCCGACGAGTCCGAGGCTGCCTGCCGTGCCACGAATGAGCAGGTAGATCCCCGTGATCGCGAGTAAGCCCGTGAGGGCGCCGAACGGCGCGATGGCGTGTGTGAGAGCCGTCTCCGGCAGGAACCCCGCCCGTCTGGAGGAGTTGACCACAAGCAGCACGGCACAGATGAACCCCGCCGCCGCCGCTACCCGATAGATCCGCATCTTGGTACGTCCCTTCTCTGCGATAACACTCGTTATGATGCTTGTTATCGCCGGATATGGTGAGAGAGTGCCGAGAGACGTAAGCATCCCGAAAGAACTCGGCGCGGTGCGCCAGGACCTGCTCGATGCGGCCCTGCGCGTCCTGCGCGAGGACGGAGCGCTCCACCTGACCCTCCGTCGCGTGGCAGACGCCGCCGGAATCAGCACGATGGGCATCTACACCTGCTTCGGCGGCCGCGCCGGCCTCCTGGAAGCGATCTACCGGTACGGCTTCAGCCTCCTCCACGAGGCGATGACCACGTCAGTGAACGGCCACGGCGACCCGCTGGTTCGCATCATGGCGGTGGCGCACGGCTACCGGAAGTTCGCGCTGTCGGACCCCGCTCTCTACGCCCTGATGTTCGAGCGGCCGCTCCCCGACTTCGACCCGTCCCCCGAACAGCGCCACGACGCCCTCGCCCTGACGTTCACCCTGCTCACCTCGGCCACCTCGGTGGCGGCCGAAGCCGGCCTCATCCGATCGAGCGACCCCGTACGCGCGGCCTACCTGGTGTGGGCCACGATCCATGGCATCGTCAGCATTGAGCTCACCTGCTCACTCCGCAGCCCGCTTCCTGGCTGGTTCCTGAACTCGCGGGAGGAAGGCGAACGCGTACTCGCCGACGGCGTCAACGCCCTGCTGTCGGGGCTCGCCTAGCGCACGTCCCGCTGCCCGCCTGCGGCGTTGCCCGCCCAGCAGCCGAGCCATCGCCGGATTTCATCATCGGAGCGACGTCTTCGCAACGAAGTCGGGGCTAGCCGATGGCCAGGGGCTCGTCGTTGGGATCGTCGGCGAAACCGGGGACCCAGCGGAGCACTTCGTCGCGGAAGCGGGCCGTGGTTCCCAGTTGGCAGAGGACGCCGATGCCCGCCGCGTGGACCCGGTGGATGAGGACGTACGACGCCGGGAGGTTGAGTTGCCGCACCACGTTGTTGGAGCGGAGGTCCGCGACGCTGGCGGCCTGCGCCTGGAGCCACTCCCGGCTGAACGTGAACTCCTCCACCGCCGTCGGCTCCACGTACGGGGCGAGGAAGGCCCGCAGCGCATCGGGATCGATCTCGATGTCCGGGCGGATGAAGCCCTCCTGGCGCAGGCCCCCCACGACGGCTTCCATGTTGCCCTGGTTGAAGATGCGCATCAGCTGCCCGAACACCTTGGGATAACCGTCGGGCATGCGGTTGACCGCGCCGAAGTCCAGCACACCGAGCTTGCCGTTGGGCAGCATACGGAAGTTGCCCGGATGCGGGTCGGCGTGGAGCATCCCCACCCGCGCCGGCGAGCAGAAAAGGAAACGGACGAAGAGCAGGCCGGCTCGGTCGCGTTGCTCTTTGGCGCCCTCGGCGATGACGCGCGACAGCGGGGTGCCGTCCATCCACTCGGTGACCAGCACCATTTCGTTCGCCGCGACCACGTCGGGGACATGGAAGTCCGGATCGCCGTCGAACTGGAGGGCGAAAGCATGCTGCGCCTGAGCCTCGCGGAGGTAGTCGAGCTCCTCGGCGACCCGCTCGCGCAGCTCCGACAGCACGGCCTTCATGTCGAGGCCGGGCAGCAGCACGCCGAACACCTTGCCCAGGCGGGCCAGCTGGGCGAAGTCACCGAGCAGGGCCTTGCCAGCCCCCGGGTATTGGATCTTGACCGCCACCTCCCGGCCGTCGTGCCACACAGCCTTGTGGACCTGCCCGATCGAGGCGGCGGCGGTCGGCTGGTCGTCGAACGAGAGGAAATTCTCCCGCCAGTCGTCGCCCAATTGCTCGGTGAGCACCTTGTGGACGGTGGACACCGGGAGCGGGGGAGCGGCGTCCTGCAGCTTGGTCAGGGTTGCGCGGTAGGGGCCGACGATCTCCTGCGGAAGCGCCGCCTCGAAGATCGACAGCGCCTGCCCGACCTTCATCGCGCCGCCCTTGAGCTCGCCCAGCACCTTGAAGACCTGCTCGGCGGTACGCTGCTGAACCTCCTGCGCCACGATCTCGGCGGACTTGCCGCCAAGACGCTTGCCCAGTCCCCATGCGGCGCGACCGGCGAACCCGAGGGGAAGGGTGGCCAGCTTGGCGGAGCGCGTGACCGCCCGGCGCGGAAGATCGCTCACACTGATGCGCGGAACCTCGGTGGAGATGCCGCTTCCCCCCCTTCGTCGTCGTCCCTGGCACGTCAGTCGCGGTTGGGTGACATGACCATTCTTAGCGAATAAGGATTGTTTCGCATACAACGACATTGCGGGTGCATGCTCCACGACTGCCTATGCCACCGCCAATCAGGCGTAACGTCCATTGTGCCGTTGGTCACAGCCGACTCCCTGCCGTCCAGATGAGCAAGCGCATGACCCGTGGCTTCGGCGGCGACCAGGGTCGCGAGCGTCGTGTCGCAGGCGATCTCCCCCGGCGGATAGCCGCCCAGCCTCGCGGTGACGATCGGCCAGGCGGCGTCATAGTCGCGACGGGTCAGATCGAGGCAGTGCAGGCACGCCGTCTCGCCGGGCAGCACCAGCGGCCCGACCATCCCATGGCCTTCGAAGGCGGCCGCCAGCAGGTGGGGGATGCCCAGGGAGTTGAGCTCGTTGGCCAGCACCCCGTTCTGCGGGCCCACCGGCGCGATGATGACGAGATCGGGTCGCTCGGACTTGTCCCCGAGGTACGGCCCACCTGCCAACACCTCAGCCGACGGCCTGACCAACTCCTCCGCACCGGCACCGAACCCGTCTCCCCTTGCTGCTTGTCTCGGGGCCGGCTTCGCCGATGCCCCCGCCCCTTCGGGGCCTGTCCGCCCAGCAGCCGCCCGTCTATCCGCCTGCCGTCCTCCGTCGCCGGTCCGTCTGACGGTGGGCCGTTCTCCGGCGCCGGTCTGCCCCACGGTGGGGCGGCCTCTCGCGTCTGTCTGTCTGACGGCGGGTCGTCCTCCGGTGTCGGTCTGCCCGGTGGCGGGCCGCCCTCCGTCGCGGTTCCGTGCGGCGGCGGTCTCCTGTGCTCGCGTCTCGTTCCGTGCGGTCGTCTGCTGAGCTCCCTTTCCCTTGCGCATGGCCGTCGGCTGTGCCCCAGGGGCGCTTACCGCGGCGGCGTTCCCGGCGTTCGCAGGCGCACCGGGCGCGTGCCCGCCGGAGGTGATCCTCCTGGCCACCGCCACCGCGCCCGCCTCGCGCGTCAGCCCCACCTCCGACCACGTCAGCCCTCCAGGGGTGATGTCGCTCGGCCGGACGCGACCCGAGTCGATCACCCGGATGCGGCCCACCCCGCCGGCCGCCAGGAGCGCGACGATCTGCGCCCCCACCCGCCCCGCCCCATAGACCCGCACCCGGGCCTGCCGACGGCGGGCCAGCAGCCCGATGCCGCCCTCCGGAGTGGCCGAGGCGAGATCCAGGGCGTCGAGGTCCGGTCTCAGCCGGTCTCGCTCAGCCAGCGTGAGGTCGCGCAGTGGCGCCGGGCTGGTGGCGGCGTCGTGGAGGGCGCCTTGCGCGGCGAGCTGGTCGAGCAGGGACCGGGCGCGGAACTCGTCGAGACCCGCGGCGCGCGCCGCGTCCAGGACGTGGTCCAGGTCGCGGGTGCCGTCAAGGCCCTCGATCCACCGCCGGACGGATCGGGTCAGGCCGGTCAGCACGACGGCGCGGAGCGGATGCACGCCGTATTGCAGGGTCTGCTCGTCGCGCAGGATGCGCCGGAGGGCGGGCTTCACACGTGGCCTCATGGCGGGAGAGGTTGTCATGCCGGAGCAAGATCCCGAGGCGGTTCCGCGGGGGCTGTGGATAACTTCGACGGGCGGCAGTGGCTGTGGACGAAGCCCATGCGACCTCGTATACGTACCTCCTCCCCAGAAGGGCGGGACTGGCTGAGGCATGCTCCTGACAGGCCGCGCGCGGCCGGGCGCGAGGGTCGCGGATAAAGGTCGGGTAAATCAATCTTTCCCAAACAATGACCCGCTCCCAGAAGTGAAGTCGGTCGCCGGAAGATCGCCCAGAACGCCTCCATTGCCGCAAAGCTCACCAAACTAGCCCGGAACCAAGACCATCAAGACCTGGAAGCCGCGCTGAGGTGGGAATCCCCGGCACGCCTGGTGACCTTGGTGTCGTCCGGCCTGCTGGAGGGCCTGGCCGCGCATCGGGAAAGGCGTGTGCCCAAATTCACCGGCTCTTAATCATCTGACCAGCAGAAACAACGTCCACCCTCTGTGGAATTTCGTCAGTCTCGGCTACCGTGCATATGTGCCCCCCGAGACAGTCGAGGTTCGTCGCAGTTCTCGTCGCCGGCGTACGGTTTCCGCCTACCGCGACGGCGACAAGACCATCGTGCTCCTGCCCGCCTGGCTGAGCGGTGAAGACGCGGATGAATGGGTGAGCCGCATGCTGGATCGGCTGGCCGCCAAAGAGCGCCGGCGACGGCCGACCGACGAGGCCCTGCTGGAGCGGGCGAAGGAGCTGTCGGCGAGATACCTCGGCGGCAAGCCGGATCCCGTGAGCGTGCGATGGGTCGACAACCAGCAGCACCGCTGGGGCTCGTGCACCCCGGAGAACGGCACGATCAGGATTTCCACCCGGCTCAAAGGCCTGCCCGAGTGGGTCATCAACTACGTGATCATCCACGAGCTCGTGCACCTGCTCGTGCCCAGCCACGGCCCCCAGTTCTGGGCGCTGGTAGAACAGTATCCGAAGGCAGAGCGGGCCCGCGGGTTCCTGGAGGGATTCTCCGCCGCGGCCAACACGGCACCGGAGGAGTGTTGACGCGCATCGCCGCGGTTCTCGTACGTTCGCACATGGCACACGCGGCGCCGCCGGGCGTCGATCCGGAGGAGTTCCTCCTGGCGATCGCGGAGGACACGTACGAGATCGTCGCGGGGCTCGACCTGGTCACCCCGGTCCTGATCACCAGCGTGCCGGGCCTGGACGAGATCGTCTGGCCTGGCACCGAGGTCATCGCGATAGCCGACGACGAACCGCTTAAAGCCGTCCTCGGCCGTCTCAAGGCTGATCAGGCCGCCGTGATCAGCGGTGACGCGCCCGACCTGCCGCCCCTCCTGATCGGCAAGCTGTTCAGGGAGCTGGGCAGGGCCGAGATCACGATCTGCCCGGCGGAGAACGGCGGCGCCGTGGCGATGGCCTGTACGCTCCCCGCGCCGGGCTGGGCCGGCCCCGACCTGGACGACGCGGATGTGGTGGCCACGCTGCGCGCCCAGGCCCCAGGCCCGCGCCGAGTCGCCACCACCCCGGGCTGGCATCGCCTGCGCACGCCGGAGGACGTCGAACGCCTGGACCCCGGCCTGGAAGGCTGGGACAACACCAGAGCACTACTCAGGGCGCGGTGAACCCGCCGCATCAGAGCCCCCGCCGTATGTGAAGCTCAGGGCACGGTGAGTTCGGCCAGCACGGCGCGGTGGTCGGTCCCCGGCACGGTGTGCACGCTGACCTCACGCACCCCCACCCGCTGGTCCACCAGCACGTGGTCGATCGTGATGATCGGCGGCACCCGCTTGTTCGCCGGCCACGTCGGTATCAGCCCGGCCCCCACCTGGTCGGCCGCGTCCTTGTAGCCGCGGGCCAGCAGCCTCCGCATGGCGGCGTGGTCGAGGGAGGCGTTGAAGTCGCCCGCCAGGATCCGCACCCGATCATGGGAAGCGGAGGGCAGGGCCTCCAGTGCCGCGTTCCAATCGGCGACGTTCGGACCCAGCGGCGGATAGGGATGCACGTCGACGAACTCGATCGGCTTCCCGCCGGGCAGCGACACCACCGCGGCCGGCATCTTGTGCCCGACCGGCGGGGTCCGGTCCAACAGCGGCTCGACCTCGTACTTGGAGTAAAGCCCGCTCCCACCGGCGCTCCACTCGTCCTGCAGCATCCGGTGCGGCATCAGCTCCTTGAGCCCGGCCGCGTCCAGGTCGGACACCGCCCCCGGCGTCAGCTCCTGCGTGCTCAGCACGTCGGGGTCGAACTCGCGGACGAGCTTCATGATCGTCTCGATGTCGGCCCGGCCGAACAACATGTTGATCGTCATGACCTTGAACGGCCGGCCGGTCGTGGCCTCGCCCGTGCCCAGCGCCCGGGGCAGCACGCTGAAGCCGAGCGCGGTCGTGGTGAGCAGCGCGACGGCGGTCGCCGCGCGCTTGCGCCCGACCGCGGCGATCAGGAGGGGGACGAGCGAGCCCGCCGCGGCGTACGGGGTCGCGGTCATGAGCTGCGTGGGCAGCGACCCCCGCTCCAGCCCGGCGACCCTGGCGATCGCCCACGCCGCGAACGGCGTCACGGCCATCCAGGTCAATGCCGATCCGGCGCGCACCCGGCGGCCGCGAACAGGCGTCACGATCGTGCCGCCGACAGGCGACTCAGCCGGAGCATCCACGCATCCCCCTCTGTGGAACGACGCAAAGGACTCTAGCCAACGGCACGTGAGCCGGAGCTAAGGGCCGCCTGGCCACGTTTGGCCAATCGCCGCGTCGCGTCGTCCGACAGGTCGGGGATCTCGTCGACCGGGAACCAGCGCAGGTCCAGCGACTCCTCGCTGATCACCGCCTCGGCGCCGGGAGGGGCCACGGCCGCGTATTCGACGTCGAGATGCCAGCTCTGCGGCGGATGGCACCACACCGCGTGCTTGTCGACCGCCAGCGGCCCAGGCAGCAACTCGAGTCCTGAGATTCCCGACTCCTCCCAGGCCTCCCGCAGCGCCGCGTCCGCGAGCGAGGCGTCGGACACTTCGCAGTGCCCGCCCATCGGCAGCCACATTCCGGCCTTCGGATGCAGCGTCAGCAGCACCCGCGAGCCGTCGTGCGACAGCACCGCCGTCGTCGCCGTCAGATGCCCGGGAACGCACCCGCGCAGCATCGCGTCGTCGTGAGCCCGCAGGTGATCGAGGAACTCCGTGCGCAGCGCCTCTTCCTCAGGCGTGGGCGCCGTCCAGGCGGACAGCACCGCCACCGCGTCGCGGTGCAGGCTCAACTCTTGTCGCCCTCGTCGTCGTCCGGCTTGTCCTCCAGCTTGGAGATGTCCCAGGCCGCCTCGCCGCGTACGAACGCGTCGGGGTCGTCGAGGTCGTCGGCCGTCGGCATGAGGTCCGGGTGCCCCCACAGCGCGTCGCGCCCGTCGACCCCGCGCTCGCCCTCCAGGGCGCGCCACAGCGCCGCCGCCTCGCGCAGCCGCCTCGGCCGCAGCTCCAGCCCCACCAGCGTGCCGAACGTCAGCTCGGCAGGACCGCCCGTGGCCCGGCGCCGGCGTACGGTCTCCGACAGCGCGACGGTGGAGGGCAGCTTGCCCTCGGCGGTCCTGTCGACCACCGTGGCGACCCACCCCTCGACCAGGGCGAGCATCGTTTCCAGACGCGCCAGGGCGGCCTTTTGCCGCTCGGTCTCCTCGGGCTTGAGCAGGTTGCCGCCGCTGAGCGCCTCCTGGATCGCCTCGGGATTGTTGATGTCGAGCCCGCGGATCTGCTCTTCGAGCGCCGAGGTGTCGACCGTGATGCCCTTGGCGTATTCCTCGACCGCGCCCAGCAGATGCGAGCGCAGCCACGGGACATGCTGGAACAGCCGGTGGTGCGCGGCCTCACGCAGCGCCAGGTAGATCCTGATCTCCTCGGATGGCATCTCCAGGCCCTCGCTGAAGGAGGCGATGCCGCCGGGCAGCAGCGCGGCCCTGTCCGACAGCGGCAGGCCGATGTCGGTGGTGCCGACCACCTCGCGGGCCAGCGTGCCGATCGCCTGGCCGATCTGCTGGCCGACCATCATGCCGCCCATTTGCTTGAGCATGCCCATGAGCGGCCCGGCCATCTGTTGCGCCTCCGGCGGCAGGCCAGCGCCGCCCAGCGCGCCGCCCATGGTCTCGACCATGCGCGCGGCGATCGGCTCGCAGAGTTTGCGCCAGATCGGAACGGTGTTCTCGATCCACTCGGACCGGCTCCAGGCCTGCGGGTTCGACACGCCGCTCGGCAGCGTGGTCGCCTCGTTCAGCCACAGGTCGGCCAGGCTCAGCGCCTCCACGATCTGGCGGCGCTCGCCTTCCATGACGCTCGGATCGCCTTCGGCGACCACGGCGTGGCGGGCGATGTTCTTAGCCATGTCCCAGTTGACAGGGCCCGAACCCTGAGGTGCCGACAGCATGTCGGCGAACTGGCGCATCGCCTGAGCCATCTGCTCAGGGTTGCCGAACATGGCGAACGGGTTTTCGTTAGGGTCGTTTTCGCGACCTGGCAGGTCAGTCACCGCTCTACCTCGTGCAGGATGGAGGAGTCCACATCCGCCACGTTAGTCGTCCTACGGCGGATCAGTGCAAAGTGAGGACCTGGTGCCTACCTCGAAACGCCCGCGCCAACCCGTCGTCGCCGTCACCGGCGCGGCCTCCGGCATAGGCCGCGAGCTGCTCGCAAAGCTCGTATCCTCCGCGGATTTCCGCAGGGTGGTGGCCATTGACGAGCAGCGTGGCGACGTTCAGGAAGCCACGTGGAGAGTGATCGACGTACGAGATCCGCTCTTGGCGAACCGGATTTCCGACATCGACGTTCTGGTCCATCTGGCCGGAGACTACGCCGTCGACTCCGACCCGGGGGAGCGGCGGGCGTACAACCTGCGGGCCGCCCAGACCGTGCTCACGGCCTGCGCCGCGGCGCGGGTACGCCGGGTGGTGCTGGTCACGAGCGCGATGGTGTACGGCGCCGCGCCCGACAACGAGGTGCCCCTGCCCGAGGACGCCCCGGTGGCCGCCGAGCCCGACACCGGCGTCGTGGGCGACTACCTGGAGCTCGAGTCCCTCGTACGCCGCTCGCTCCGCAGCCACCCGGGACTCGAGCTGACCGTGCTGCGCCCGGCCGCGGTCGTCGGCCCGGGCATGGACACGGTGATCACCCGGCACTTCGAGTCCCCCAGGCTCCTCACGGTCAAGGGCTGCAGCCCGCGCTGGCAGTTCTGCCACGTCGACGACCTGGTCTCGGCACTGGAGCTGGCCGCCCGCGGCGTCATCACGGGCGTGGTGGCGGTCGGCTCCGACGGCTGGCTGGAGCAGGAGCAGGTCGAGGAGCTGTCGGGCCTTCGCAGGTTCGAGCTGCCGGCGGGGCTGACGTTCGGCACGGCGCAGCGGCTCCACAGGCTCGGCATCACCCCCGCGCCCGCGACCGACCTGCACTACGTCGTCTATCCGTGGGTCGTCGACTGCGCGGCGCTGCGCGAGGCGGGCTGGAAGCCCTCGTGGACCAACGCGGCCGCGTTCGAGCAGCTGCTGGAGCTGCGGGAGAGGAGGACGACCGTGGTCGGCAGGCGGCTGCCGGTCAAGGAGGCCACGCTCACCGCGGCCGGCGCCACCGTCGCCGTCATCGGCACCGCCGCGATCGTTCGCCAGGTGCGTAAGAAGCGGCGTCAGTAATGGCCCATGAGAAATCTGCTCGATGGACTGCCGCCGGGGCCTTGTAGGCTTTTTCCGTGGACGTCATCCGGTTGCTCGCTATTCGCGAAACTCCGCTCTCCGTGGACGAGGTGCTGACCGCCGTGGGCGACCACGCCGCCGGCGGCACCGCGATCTTCGTGGGCACCGTGCGCGAGCAGGATCACGGCAAGCCCGTGACCAGGCTCTCCTACTCCGCGCACCCCTCGGCGGAGGCCGAGCTGCGCCAGGTGGCCGAGAAGGTGGCGGCCGACTTCCCCGTGACGGCGATGGCCGCCGTGCACCGGGTCGGCGACCTCGACCTCGGGGACACGGCCGTCGTCGTCGCCGTGGCCGCGCCGCACAGGGACGAGGCGTTCAAAGCCGCACGCAGGCTGATCGACGACCTCAAGGCACAGGTCCCGATCTGGAAGCATCAGGTCTTCGCCGACGGAGCGACCGAGTGGGTCGGCGCCTGCGAATAAGCTCATCGACATGTCACGACGCGCCCTGACTCTGCTGCTCGCGGGATTCCTGGTGCTGGCGCTGGGCGTGGTGGGCGCGTTCCGGCCGGTCCCGTACGTTGTGCTGAGCCCCGGCCCGACGGAGAACACCATCGGCGAGGTCGGCAAGAAGCCGGTGATCTCCATCAAGGGGCGGCAGACCTATCCCACCAGCGGCGCGCTGAGCCTGGTGACGGTGGCCTACCAGGGCGGGCCGGCCGCGCAGATCGACCTGCTGACGGCGTTGCGCGGGTGGATCGACCCGACCGTCGCGGTGGTCCCGCAGGAGACCATCTTCGCTCCTGACCGCGACCCCAAGGAGGTCGAGCAGGAGAACACGGTGGAGATGACCAACTCCCAGGACTCCGCGACCGCCGCCGCGCTCAACGAGCTCAAGATCCCCTACAGCCTGGTCGTGACGGTCGTGTCCACGGAGAAGGGCAAGCCCGCCGACGGCAAGCTGCAGAAGGGCGACGAGATCAACTCCGTCGACGGCAAGCCGGCCAAGGACGTCGAGGCCGTGGCCAACGCCGTCAAGGCGCACAAGCCCGGCGAGAGCGTGGTCTTCAACATCACCAGGGGCAAGGACAAGCTCGACGTCACCCTGCAGACCGTGGCGGGCCCCGAGGGCCAGACCCTCGTGGGCGTGGTCATGCAGGCCAAATACAAATTCCCGTTCGATGTCGACATCAACGTGGGCGACGTCGGCGGGCCGAGCGCCGGGCTGATGTTCTCGCTCGGCATATTCGACAAGCTCACGCCGGGCGAGCTCACCGGCGGCAAGAAGATCGCCGGCACCGGCACGATTCAGCCGACGGGCGAGGTCGGCGCGATCGGCGGCATCCAGCAGAAGATGGTCGGCGCCAAGGACTCCGGCGCCAACGTCTTCCTGACCCCCGCAGACAACTGCGCCGAGGCCATGAAGGCGGTGCCCGACGGCCTCCGCCTGGTCAGGGCCGACACGCTGCACGACGCGGTGCTGGCGCTCGACGCGCTGCGCACGGGCAAGGGGAACGTGCCGGCGTGCCGCGGATGAGAACGCCGATGAAACTTTTGGCGATCGCCATGCGTTAGCCGTACGGCTGGCCTAGCGGTGTAGGTTGCCAGACACGGACCGTTTCTTCATTACGACGAGGGGTTGGCCTTGAGCTTCCGGACCCCAGGAGCCGGCAGGGCAATGCGCTTGCCCCGCCGACCGCGACTGCTTCTGCCTGTGGCGATCGCTCTGGTGGCGATCGTCGCGCTGTTTTTCCTTTTTTCCGGAATTTATACCGATTATTTGTGGTACGACGCGCTGGACTACACGTCGGTCTTCACCGGTGTGGTGCTGACCCAGATCGTGCTGTTCCTGGTCGGCGCGGTGCTGATGGTCGGCATCACCGGCGGCAACATGTTGCTCGCCTTCCGCATGCGGCCAATGTTCGGGCCCGCGATGTTCGGCGGGGGCAGCGGCGCCGACCGCTACCGCATGGCGCTCGACCCCCACCGCAAGCTGATCTTCATTGCCGGCATGGGCCTGCTCGCGCTCTTCTCCGGGTCCTCGTTCGCGGGGCAGTGGAAGACGTGGCTGCAGTTCATCAACGGCGCGACGTTCGGCAAGCAGGACGAGCTGTTCAAGATGGACATCTCGTTCTTCATGTTCGACTATCCGTTCATCCGGATGGTGCTCAATTTCCTGTTCACCGCCGTGATCATCTCGATCGTGCTGGCGGCGATCACGCACTATCTCTACGGCGGGTTCCGCCTGCAGTCGCCCGGGCTGCATGCCTCCAAGGCGGCGCGCGTGCACCTGTCGGCGCTGCTGGGCGTCTTCGTGCTGCTCAAGGCCGTGGCCTACTGGGTCGACCGCTTCGGCCTGGTCTTCTCCGACCGCGGCTTCGTGCACGGCGCCTCCTACACCGACGTCAACGCGGTCCTGCCGGCCAAGACCATCCTCGCGATCATCGCGTTGATCTGCGCCGCGCTGTTCTTCGCCGGCGTGGTGCGCCCCGGCGGGATGCTGCCCGGGGTCTCCTTCGGCCTGCTCGTGCTCTCGGCCATCCTGATCGGCGGCGTCTACCCGGCGCTGGTCGAGCAGTTCCAGGTCAAGCCCAACCAGCAGGCCAAGGAGGCCGCGTACATCAACCGCAACATCAAGGCGACGCGGGAGGCGTACAACGTCGACAAGACCGAGGTCGAAAACTACAACGCCCAGGCCGACCCGGCCAAGGTCCAGGCCAACGGCGACACCTCGGTCTCCGGCGTCCGCCTGCTCGACCCGGCGCTGGTGTCGACCACGTACGAGCAGACCCAGCGCATCCGCGGCTTCTACAACTTCGCCGAGCCGCTCGACGTCGACCGCTACCCTGACAGCACCGGCAAGCTCGTCGACCACATCATCGGCGTCCGCGAGCTGACCGGCCCGCCCCAGGAGCAGAACAACTGGATCAACCGGGCGCTGGTCTACACCCACGGCTACGGCTTCGTCGCCGCGCCGGGCAACAAGGTCGAATCCAACGGCCTGCCCGCCTATGACGCCAAGGACATGCCGGTCACCGGCCCGCTGGTCGACAGCACCAAGCTCAAGGAATCGCGGGTCTACTACGGCGAGGACCCGGCCTCCTCCGCTTACGTCATCGCGGGCGGCAACCCGAAGAACCCGCAGGAGCTCGACTACCCGCAGACGGGCGGCACCGGCCAGGCGAACACGACCTACACCGGCGGCGGCGTCCCTGTCGGGTCGTTCTTCAACAGGCTTCTCTATGCCGCCAAGTACAGCGAGGCGAACATCCTGCTGTCGGGCGACATCAACGACAACTCCAAGATCCTGTACGTGCGCAACCCGCGTGATCGGGTCGAGAAGGTCGCCCCGTTCCTCACGCTCGACGGCAACCCGTACCCGGCGATCGTGGACGGGCGCATCACCTGGATCATCGACGGCTACACGACGTCCAACGACTACCCGTACTCGCAGAGCGAGAGCCTCGACGACATGACGCGCGACACGTCGACCGACCGCCGCGTGATCGCCCAGCAGCCGAGCGACAAGGTCAACTACATCCGCAACTCGGTCAAGGCCACCGTCGACGCCTACGACGGCACGGTCAAGCTCTACGGCTGGGACACCAACGACCCGATGCTGAAGACCTGGAGCGCGGCCTTCCCCGGCATCATCCGGCCGGCCTCGGAGATGAGCGCCGAACTGCGCAGCCACGTGCGCTACCCGGAAGACCTGTTCAAGGTGCAGCGCTACACCCTGTCGCGCTACCACATCACCGACTCGTCCGCCTTCTACAGCGGCCAGGACTTCTGGAACGTCCCCAACGACCCGACCCAGGGCACGCAGAACATCAAGCAGCCGCCCTACTACCTGACCACCACGATGCCGGGCGGCACGCCGACGTTCTCGCTGACGACCACGTTCGTGCCGCGGCAGGGACCCAACCTGGCGGCGTTCATGGCGGTCGACTCCTCGGGTGGCTCCGGATACGGCCGGCTGCGGATCCTGCGCATGCCGTCCAGCACGCCCATCCCCGGACCGGGACAGGCGCAAAACTCCTTCCAGAGCCGCTTCGCGGGTGAGCTCAACCTGCTCGGCGTCGGCGCCTCGTCGGTCCGCTACGGCAACCTCCTGACGCTCCCCTACGCGGGCGGCCTGGTCTACATCGAACCGGTGTACATCCAGGTGACCGCGGGCGGCGGGCAGGAGCCGTACCCGATCCTGCAGCGGGTCCTGGTGTCGTTCGGCACCAAGATCGGTGTGGGACGCACGCTGGAGGAGGCCCTGCAGGAGGTCTTCGGCACCGATCAGCAACAGCAGACCCAGCCCAACGAAGAGCAGGCCACTCCCAACCAGACGAACACGGCGCTCAACACGGCGATCGCCAACGCCAAGAAGGCGTATGACGACGCGCAGAAGGCGCTGCAGGCCAGCCCGCCGAACTGGGACGCCTACGGCGAGGCGCAGAAGCGGCTGCAGGACGCGCTGAAGGCGCTTGAGAGCGCCAACGCACAGCAGCCAGCGCCCACGACGTCCCCGAGCCCGACGGCGTCGCCCACGGCTTCACCGCCTGCTTCGCCCGCCGCCTCGGCGCCCGCGTCACCAGCGCCGTCGCCCTCGGGAACACAAGCGGGAGGGACGTCTTAGCCATTCAATTTGCGCCCACCCCTCGTCGCCCACTAGTCTTAAGACACAACGCGACGCGGGGTGGAGCAGTTCGGTAGCTCGCTGGGCTCATAACCCAGAGGTCGCAGGTTCAAATCCTGCCCCCGCTACCAACCCAGAGGCCCGGAATCCGGAAACGGAAACCGGGTCTCCGGCTTTCTGGGGCGGGATGCGCGTTGACGGTCAAAGCACTCTCGTGAGGCTGTACAGTTATCAGTAACACACCGACGCGGGGTGGAGCAGTTCGGTAGCTCGCTGGGCTCATAACCCAGAGGTCGCAGGTTCAAATCCTGTCCCCGCTACCAAGTGAAAGTCCCTGGTCACCGGCTAGCCCGGCGGCCAGGGACTTTTCCGTTCCCGGAAACGTCCGTATTGCCCAGCGATCAAGCTGATGATTACATCATTACATGACCAATGAAGACGCGCCCACGCTGTACGAATGGGCGGGGGGCACCGAAGCGTTCCAGCGGCTGACCGAGGTGTTCTACCGCAGCGTCGTCAAGGACGACCTGATCGGGCCGTTGTTCGCCCACATGGATCCGGACCATCCCCGACACGTGGCGATGTGGCTCAGCGAGGTGTTCGGCGGCCCTGACCGATACACCAAGGAGCGCGGCGGCTATCCGAACATGCTCCGCCACCACCTCGGCAAGGCCATCACCGAGCCGCAGCGCCGCAGGTGGGTGAACCTGCTCATGGACGCAGCCGACGAGGTCGGGCTGCCCGACGACCCCGAGTTCAGGGCCGCGTTCGCCGGCTACATCGAGTGGGGCACCAGGTTGGCCAGGCACAACTCCCAGCCGGGGGCGACGCCTCCGCCTAAGGCGCCGGTGCCGCACTGGGGATGGGGGGTCGCGCCGCCGTACCAGCCGTAACCTGGCAGGCATTGTCCGGGGACGGCCGCGCATCTACTTGGGCGCGGCGCCCGGGCTGGGCAAGAGGTGCCGAGCGAGGCGCGCCGGGCTCGCGAACGCGGCAAGGACGTGGTCGTGGGCTTCGTCGAGACCGCCCCCCTCGCTCGCGCTGATCGCCGAGCTCACCCACACCGACGTCCCCGGCTCCCGCAACGCCAAGCGCTGGCAGGACGTCGACGAGCTGCTCGCGCGCATCCGCGCCGGCCAGCGGGGACGAGGAGCCCGCCTCGGTGCCGCTGACCGAGTCAGGCATGGGCTACCGCTTCGAGCCGTGGCCCTCGTTGATCATCCAGATCGCTTTCTGTACGGCCCAGCCGAACAGCAGGAAACCGAACACGACCTGCGCGATCCGCATCCAGAGCGCGGAGAAGTGGTCCGCATAGATCACGATGCCGACCCACATCAGGCCAAATATCCCGACCAGGGCGATTGCCGCCCAGTTCAGCCCCCGCTGCCACATATGCGAAGTCTGGCAGCCGGGTATCCAAGAGCGGGCATGTCTGGAGTTGTCCTCCGGTCACCGGGAAGCAACAAGGCCGCCGGTGCGTCGCATCTACCGGGGCAGGGTCCTGCGCCGGCCGACGCACCGGCGCAGCCGCATGCCGCGAGGCCGCTGCGGAACGTCGTTTTCGAGGCAGGCCATCAACGCGGCCGCCGTACGAGCGTCGGACAGGATCTGCTGCACCGCCGCGTCGTTCTCGGGAAGCTGGCCGCGCTCGGCCAGCTCGTGCTTGACGAAGGCCAAGGGGTCGGGCGCGCCCACGGTCTCGGCCGCCACGGTCGCCCGCGCCGCTGTGAGCAGCCGCAGATAGTGGGTACGCAGGACGGCCTCGCGCATGCGGGCATGCTCGAGGTCGTCGACCAGCGTCCTGGCGATTCTCAGCAGGTCTCCGGCGTGGGTCGCCTCGTCTGAGAGGAAGGCGCGGATGTCGTCGAACTCCGAGCGGGTCATAGGGGATACCTCCGAGAGAGCAGTCTGCTCGTGGAGTACTTCGTACCTGAGGGCGATTGCGGGCGACTTGCCGTCGGCTTGCGCCGGGGGTGTCCCCAGGGAGTTCGTGGAGGAGGTTTGAGGGTCAGGTGGTGAGGGAAGAACCATCTGATGACCTGAGTGGCATGAAGTGGGTGCCGCGGGCTGCTAGAGTTGCTTCACGCAGGGCGGCCAAGGGGTTCCTGGAACCACAGGGCCAGCCCGGCAAAATCCCACTTCCTGCTGGCTCCATCCGGATGGTTTCGCATCTTTCCGGATTGGCTGGTAAGTTAGAGGGGTTGTCCCGGAAACGGGGCGCGGATTAATTCCCACAGATCGAGCAAGTCCGGT
>NZ_JBQHCV010000045.1:0-47960 GCF_052068215.1 Nonomuraea sp. H19
CGCACATCTCACCTCGAAACGCTCGCTCTCGTGGCTTGATAACCCAAATCAGAATTTCTCAGCAGAGTCCTTCAGCCCGGGGGTGAAGCGGACCAGCCCGCGTAGCGGGGCAAGAACAGCCGACTTGCCGCCAGGCGAATCGGCGTCCACCCCGATCAGGCCGGTCGGTTTTGCTGCTCGATGTACTGGCGCAGGACACTGATCGGGGCGCCGCCCACTGATCCGGCGAAGTAGGAGCCGGACCACAGCTTGTTCGCCCGGTAGTTGTGGGCCTCCAGTTCCGACCGGCCGGCCGCCGCGGATGGCCCGGCCGACGCGCTCGGCCTGCCTGCGCGACAGAAGGTCCGCCGGCCACCAGGTGGCGCCCGTCTTGGCGGAGAGCGTCGGATCGGCGCTGGGGGAGAGGGCGACGGAGATGTCATACGGGCTCGTCTTTTGCTGGCGGAGATCGGTGATGGTGACAACGATCTCGGCGTGCCGGAGCTGACGCTTGGCGGCGGTCTGCGCGGGCCGCGTCCATGCCTCGACGCCCGGCGGGTCAGCCGCCGCCGAGTAACGGTTCACTGCTCGATCCTCGTGGCAGACGCGGCAGCCGCGTAGCCCGCCAACATGTCCGCCACCTCTTTGGGGTGGCTGAGCGCGACGCAGTGGCCGCCCGCGATCTCGTCGGGGACTATACCGAGGCGCTCGGGCACCAGCCGGCGAAAGAAGTCGGGCGGGAAGAAGCGGTCCTCGCTGCAGAGCACGAACCTCGTCGGCACGTTCGGCCACGCATCCAACGGCCACGGAGCGGCCGATGCGGCCCTGGACGGATGGTCGCGCTCCTTGCCCATCGCCTCCTCGGCCAGTCCCCGGGGTACATCGTGGTAGAAGCTCACGAATGGATCCGCGCTGCCGGTCAAACCGCCATCGCGCTTGGCCTGCTCCTCCACCGCGCTCTGGTAGCCGGTGTTGGCCCACCACTCATCCGGCGACTCACCCGGCGACGGGATCATGCCGGCCAGGAGGACCAGCACATCGACGGACAGCCGATCGGCGACCAACGGGGCGGTGAACGCACCGAACGAGTGACCCACGACGACCAGGTCCTGCTTGTCACCGACGGCCTCGACCACGGCGTCGGCGTAGTCCGCCAGGGTCTTCGACTCGTCATCCCCCGGAAGGTCGGGAGCCAGCACGTCGTGCCCACGCGCTCGTAGCTCGGCCTCCACCAGGTGCCAGGACCATCCGACGTCTCCTCCGCCGTGGATCAACACGAATGTGCTCATTGGACTCTCCCTTGATTGTTGGAATCCGGATTTATCGTTGGAACTCGGAGCGCACGACGACGGCGACCGCGAGCACCACGATCATGCCGCCGCCGAGGGTCGGCACCGTCACCGGTTCGGCGAGGATCAGCCATCCCAGGCACACGGCCACCAGCGGATTGACGTACGCGTACGTGGCCGCCAAAGAGGTCGCCGTCGACTGCAGCAGCCAGATGTGGGCGGAGAACGCCAGGACGGATCCGAACAGGACCAGGTAGCCCCACGCCGCCCAGGATCGGGCCGAGTAGGCGACCGGGTCGAAGTGCTCGCCACTGGCCAACCCGATGATCGTCAGCGCCCCACCACCGATGAGCATCTCGTAGACCGCGACCACGAACGGGTCACGCGGCAGCCCGATCCGCGGCTGGTACCACGAGCCGAACGCCCACGACAGGCCGGCGACGAGGATGACTGCCATGGTCCAGACCGGAAAGGCGCTACCGAGACCGTTCGCGGTGACCACCACGACCATGCCGCCGAAGCCCATCGCCACGCCCGCCACCGTCCGGCCAGCGGGGCGTTCGCCCGACAGGACGCGGTGGCAGATCACCGCCAGCGCCCCGCCCACCAGCAGGCCAGCCGTCAGGAAGCGGACACCGGCGCTCACGAGGGGCGGCATCTCCTCGACCATGATCCGGATCGCGAGGTAGGTCGATCCCCAGACGACGTAGACGATCGCCAGGGCGGCCCCGACGAGCAGGAGAGGGCTTCGAGTTTTTGCCGGTGCGACGGTGGTCACTGTCATGCCAGCCACGCTAGGAGCCAGGTGCCATCGTGAAAAGCGATTGTTTCCGATCGACTTGATCGCTAAAATCGATGGCTTGGAGTGCGCTGGGACCCGCGACCGATCGCGAACTGAGGCACCTGGCCGCGATGGCCGCTGTCGCCGAGAAGGGCTCGTTCGGCCGGGCGGCGGCCCGCCTCGGCTACACCCAGTCGACCGTGAGCCAGCAGATCGCCGCGTTGGATAGGTCGGTCGGCGGCCCGGTGTTCGATCGACCGGGTGGGCCCAGACGTACGGATCACATCGCTCGGCGCCGTCGTCCTCGAGCACGGACGCGAGCTGCTGGCGAAGGCGGCAGCCCTGGCCGACGAGCTGGTTTTTAAGATGGGTTATCAGCGGCTCACGGCGGTCTGCTGTTCAATACGCGACAGCTTCTCAGGATTGCGCACGTGGTAGGCGCCGGTGACGTAACCGTTCTCCACTCGCACCGCCACCACGCCGTCGATCTCGCCGTTGACTCGGACGAGCAGCCCCGGGCCGCCATTGATCTGCACCAGCTCGACCGACCTTTCTGCGTCGCGCTTCCACCAGCCGACGGCCAGCAGGCGAGCAACGTTGTCAGCCCCCACAATGGGCCGCAGCAGGGCATGCTTGACACCGCCGCCGTCGCTCAGGGCGACGACGTCCGGCGCCAGGATGTCGAGCAGGCTCTGCAGCTCGCCGGTTTCGACCGCTCGTTGGAAAGCCTGGAGGGCGGCTCGGTGCTCGGCCGGGGAGCCGGTGCCGCGTGGCCGGCGCGCGGCGACGTGTGCCCGTGCCCGATAGGCGATCTGACGGACCGCGGCCGGGCTCTTGTCGACGGCCTCGGCGATCTCGTCGTAATCCAGATCGAACACCTCGCGCAGCACGAACACCGCCCGCTCAATCGGCTGAAGCGTCTCCAGCACCAGCAGCATCGCCATCGAGACGCTGTCGGCCAACTCCACGTCCTCGGCCACATCAGGCGCGGTCAGCAACGGCTCGGGCAACCACGGTCCGACGTAGGACTCCTTACGCCGACCGAGCGCACGCAGCCGGTCCAGCGCCTGCCGTGTGACAATCCGCACCAGGTAGGCACGCTCCTCCCGCACGGTGTCAAAGTCGACGTCCACCCATCGCAGCCAGGTCTCCTGAAGGATGTCTTCGGCGTCGGCGGCCGAACCGAGCATCTCATAGGCGACGGTGAACAGCAGGTTGCGATGGGCGACGAACGCCGCGGTAGCGGAGTCCACGCGATCGGCCCGGTCGAGCAGCCCCGGTGCGTCCGTCGTTCGCTCGCTGCGCTCACTCATGCCCGGCCCCTGCCTGTCCGCACTTAGCTCTACCACACGCACAAGACGCCGCTCCCGACCGTTTTGTAACACCCGCGCTCTGTGGTCCACGTCACATGACAGCGCTGTTACGGGGGGCGGGTGGACGGCGTCTCGTGTTCGTCAGGACGCCGCGCGAACGACCCGTACGGCACGCAACACCACGAGAAGGGAAGCCCTCGCCATGTCTACACCCACGACGACCGACCTCCGGTCGCGCATGCCCAACCCCCTCCCGTTCGTCCCCGAGATGGCAGTGGTCGCCGAAGGCCTGCGCAAGGTCATGAAGAACGGCTCGATTCCGCAGGTAACCATCCACCTGCTGCAGTTGCGCGCCGGGCAGATGCTCGGCAGCACGTACTTCACCATCAGGGAAACCGGCAACCTCCGCCAGGCCGGGGAGTCGGAGGAGCGCATCACCGCCGTGGCGACCTGGCGGGACGCCACCTACTTCACCGACGCCGAACGGGTCGCGCTGGAGCTGGTGGAGGCAGTCCTGTCCCCGAACCCGTCCGGGGAGCGAGTCCCCGACGAGCTGTACGCCAAGGCGTCCGCGCACTACGACGACAAGGCGCTCTGGACGCTCATCATGGCGATCGCCCACATCGGCTTCTTCACCCCCGCCGCGCTCATCGCCAAGCCGATCCCCGGCATGCCCCCCGGCCAGAACTACAGCGAGTAAGAAAGGCATCAAGCATGAGCATCACCAAGTTCGCGGTGGCGGGAGCGACCGGGCGGCTGGGACGCCACGTCGTCGACGTCCTCACCGAACGGGGGCACCAGGTCGTGCCGATGTCACGAGCCACCGGCGTGGACATCATCACCGGTGAGGGCCTGGCCGAGGCGCTCACCGAGGTGGATGTCATCATCGACGTCGCCTCGTGGCACGCCTCCGAGCAGGAGGCGGCGACGGAGTTCTTCCGCACGTCGGCCCGCAATCTGCACGAGTACGGTCAGAAGGCGGGGGTCGCCCAGATCACCGTGGCGTCCATCATCGGCGTCGACAAGGCCACCGCCGGTTTCCTCGCCGCCAAGAACGTGCACGAGGAACTCCTCCTGTCCGGCCCGCTCCCTGTCCGCATTCTGCGGGCCGCGCAGTTCCACGAGTTCGTCGGTCAGCTTCTGGACTGGCAGCAGGGCGGCGTCGCCTACATCCCGGCCCTGCCCACCCAGCTCGTAGCCTGCCGCACCGTGGCCGAGGAACTGGTCGACCTGGCCCTCGGCCCCGGCGAGCCCACTCCAGGAACGCCGATCCCCGAGATCGCCGGACCCCGAAAGGAGACCTTGGCGGAGGCGGCCGCACTCCTCGGCGCCCGCCGAGGCATCAAGGTCGTCGGCGTTGACGGCTCGGGCATGCCCGATGCCGAGATTGCCGCCGAGGGCGGGTTCCTGCCCAGCCCGCACGCCAAGCTCGCCGGCCCAACCTTCCAGGACTGGCTCGACACGCAACCCTGAGCCGGGCGTATGGCACGGCTTGACCTTGTTCTCGGAGCTCCACGGCCCGGAGCTCCGAGAACAAGGCTTCCTCCGAACCTGGACTCATCACCGCATCTCGGAAAGGGGCTCACTCATGCCCGTCACCACTATCGACACAACGACCGCACTCGTCCTCATCGACCTGCAGAACGCCATCGTCGGCCGCCCCGCAACCCCCTTCACCGGCGCTGAAGTGGTGGCCCGTGCGGTCCAACTGGCTGACGCCTTTCGCGACCACAGTGCTCCGGTTGTCCTGGTTCGGGTCACGGCCCGCGCGGACGGATCGGACGCTGCTCCAGGACGCACCGAGATTCCGCGCCCGCCTGGCCCCCTGCCCGCGGGCTGGGACGTCATCGTCGATGACCTGGCCGGCCACCCCGGCGACATCACCGTGACCAAGCGCACCTGGGGCGCCTTCCACGGCACCGATCTCGACCTGCAGCTGCGCCGCCGCGGCGTCACGCAGGTCGTGCTGGCCGGGATCGCCACCAGCATCGGCGTGGAGTCCACCGCCCGCGCCGCCTACGAACACGGCTACAACGTCACGCTGGCGACGGACGCCATGACCGATCTGAACGCGGACGCGCATCGCAACAGCCTTGAACGGATCTTCCCACTCCTCGGCGAGAGCGCTACCACCGCCGAGATCCTCGACCTGCTGGCCAAGACCCGCGCCTGACGATCTCACACGATCACCAGATGAATGGACAGATGATGACGCAAACGCCGGAATTGCCGCTGCACATGCGGCGGAACGGGTTCAACCCGGTCGAGGAGCTGGCCCGGGCTCGCGACGGCGAGGGTGTGGTCCGGGTCGAGACGCCGTTCGGCCCGCCCGCGTACCTGGTCTGCCGCCATGAGGACGTTCGCCAGGTGCTGTCGGATCCGGCCCGGTTCAGCAGCGCCCTGACGCCGTTCCCGGGATCCGGGCAGATGGACGCCGACGAGCTGGCCAAGATGCAGGCCGGGCAGCTGATCGGGTTCGACCCGCCGGAGCACACGCGGTTGCGCCGGATGCTCACCCCGGAGTTCACGATGCGCCGGATGCGCAGGCTTGAGCCGCGGATCACCGAGATCGTCCAGGCGGCTCTGGACGATCTGGAGCGGGCCGGTAAGCCGGCTGATCTGGTGGCGCACTTCGCGCTGCCGGTGCCGTCGCTGGTGATCTGCGAGCTGCTGGGCGTGCCGCAGGCCGACCGCGCCGAGTTCCACGAGTGTGCCGTGCGCCTGCTGGACACCTCCTTGCCGATGGAGCAGCGCGTAGCGGCGCAGCGAGAGGACCGCGCCTACATGGCCGGCCTGGTGGACCGCGCCCAGGCCGACCCGGGCGAGGACATGCTGGGCATGCTGGTACGTGAGCACGGCGACGATCTCAGCACCGACGAGCTGATCGGCATCGCGGGACTGCTGCTGCTGGCCGGGCACGAGACGACCGCGAACATGCTCGGCCTGGGCACCCTGGCCCTGCTGCGGCACCCGGACCAGCTCGCCATGATCCGCGAGGATCCGGCCCAGGTCGAGCCCGCCGTCGAGGAGCTGTTGCGCTGGCCGTCCATCGTGCAGTCGCTGCCACCTCGTACGACCACGACGGAGGTGGAGATCGCCGGGCATGCCATCCCTGCGGGCTCGCTCGTGATCTGCTCGCTGCCCGCCGCCAACCGCGACCCTGCCTTCATCGACAATCCCGACACCCTCGACATCACCCGGGGAGCCGCCGGCCACGTCGCCTTCGGCCACGGCGTGCACCACTGTCTCGGGGCGCCGCTGGCGCGGATGGAGATGCGCATCGCCTTCCCGGCCCTGCTGCGGCGCTTCCCCGGCCGCACCGTGTGCTGCCCGAGCTTCCCCGAAGCCCCTGTCTCGTGGATCGCCGCGGCCGGCAGCCGGGGCGGTGGCGTTTGCGGCGGGTGTCGGAGGTTTCGGCGAGCGTCTCGTCGAGGGAGCTTCTTCACCCCGAATCTGGCTGTGGTCTTGCCGACCTCGCTTCGCCACCTGGGTTCGCAGTTGATCGCCATGTCGGTGGCCATCTCGTGGTCGGCTTGTGGTCGGCTCGTCAGAGTGACGGGCCTGTTCGTGAAGGGGCCTGCTCTCCTCGGACGGCGCGGGCCCGCGCCGGCTGAGGCGGTGCGAAGCCCCTGGCGAACAGCCAGATGGGCAGGACCAGGACTTCGAACAACCCGCCCGGCGCAAGCAGGAGCATGCCTGCTCCCGCGTTCATGTCCAGGGCGCCGAGGAGGTCCAGCGGCACTCCCAGCAGCAGCACGGCGTAGCCGATGAGCCCGAGGACCGCGATCGGCCGCGGGACGATGCGGGAGGCGAACAGCAGGTAGGTGAGCACCAGGCCGCCGATGCCCGTGGGGATGTACACCCACAACATCGTGTTGGGGACGGCTTGCAGCTGCGTCAGCAGGTAGAGGCCGCAGGTGGCGGAGACCGCGAACTCGATGACCCGCATGACGGGGTACCACAGGGCCAGCTTGTGGTTGAAGCCCTTCAGGATGCGGTACATGAGCAGGCCGATGGCCACCACGGCCAGGCCCGAGCAGATCATGAGCGCCACGCCGGCGGTCAGCGCCGTCGTGTCGGGGTTGCCGTCGGTGAACGCCTGCGTGAGGGTGGTGCCGATCATCGCCGAGATCATCTGGAAGATGAACAGGGCTCCTACCGTGACCGCGATTGTCCGGGATGTCATGACGGGGCCGTCCTTTCTCTGTCCGGTTCGGTACGCGTCGCCGCCTCTGGCCGCGTGGCCAGCCTGCGGCCGCTGATGAGCAGCCAGCAGATCAGCACCACTTCACCGGCGAAGGTGAACAGCGCGATGTCGAGCGCATAGCCCGGGATCAGCATCAGGCCGAGCCCGTCGGCGAGGTAGCCGAGCCCGGCGATCACCAGCAGGATGCCGATCACGCGCGGCATGAAACCGGACCGGTACGCCAGGTGGCCGATCAGCAGCAGGTGGACGGAGAAGAAGACGAGGCCGACGTGCCAGATGGTGGTGAACGCTCCCGCCGCGCGCAGGACCTGTACGGGGTCGTCGAGACGGTCGAGCCCGGTCACGAGCTGGGCGGCGGCCACCAGCAGGACGGCCGCGTAGGCGATTCTGAACCAGGCGGACATCGCCGCGAGGCTTCGATGTACGGGCTCGAACAGGGTGAGCAGCGCGCCGGCCACGATGATGTCGAGGACGGCCACCAGGACGAAGGCGGCGACGCCCCAGCGGAACAGCGTTTCGGAGCCGGTGATGTCCCGGGCCGTCCTGGCCGCATCTCCTGGCGTGATGAGGGCCTCGAAGGCGGCGAAGTTGGCGAAGACGGCCAGGACGGTCATCAGCAGCAGGGCGATGCCCGCGATCAGACTGGCCATGCGCATGGACCAGCCGGCGTGATTCACGACCGCCCCGGGTCTGTCATGAAAGATGCTCTTCATGGATCTCTCCCTGATCCTCAGAATCCGGAGCACAATCTCGGGGCCGGAGGCCGAACATCTCGGCGACCCGGGGGCCCTTCCAGCGCCCGCCGGGGGGCGTCGTCCAGGCGGCGGTTCGCGGGTCAGCGCGCGCCGGGCGCGACCGTTACAGCGGTGAGGGGCGAGGGCTTGAAGCCCTTGACGACCAGCCAGAGGCCGAGCGATCCTTCCCACAGGAAGATCGGAACGGCCGACATGCCTGACAGCACGGAGACCTGCGGGTAGAGGCCGAACAGCACGGCGGTCGCGGAAAGCAACAGCAAGGGCGCTCCGATGAGACCCACCGCGGGAATGACCCGTGGCACGAGCCGGGCCCGGTACAGCAGGGAACCCAGCAACAGGGCGTTCACGGCCGGGATGAAGCCGGGCCCGAGCAGGAACGTCCAGTTGTGGAGCGCGACGAGCGCGGTGCCGGTGATCACGAGCGAGTCCGCATCGGTTCCGGCGGTTGCGGACTGCCGCAGGGTCACGACGGCCAGGAGGCTGATGATGCCGGCGACGATGATGGCGGCCTCCAGCACGCGCGCGGCGACGAAGCCGAGCGCGGCGGCCTCGTTGTGCCGTTTGACCACCGGATACAGCACGACCGCGGTGCCGATGCAGGCGAAGGCGCAGATGACCTCCAGGAAGGCGCCCCACAGCACGCCGGTGTCCGGGCCGGGCCCGGTGATGTAGCCCGGGTCGTTGAGCACCGGGCTGTAGAGGGCGAGCGTGGGGAGTGAGGTGACGATGGTGATCAGGTAGAGCAGGCCCGCGACGAGCGCAGTCCTCCTTGTCGCGTCCATCGGGCCTCGTTCCGGCGGCGGGATGTGCATCTTGGTTGCCATGTCGATGCCTTTCGTGGCCGGTCCGTGCGAACGGCCTGGCGGGAATCGGGGCGCCCCGGCTCCGGCAGCTCTCGCTCTACGAGTGGGGCAGACGCCTGGTCATGCACTTTTCATGAGCCGCCCCGGCCGCGAGCGGCGGCCGGGGTAGCAGTGTCTCCTGCGGGCCAGGTTCAGGCCGAGACGCCGATCCTCGCGGTGTAGACCACCCGCCCGTTGTTGCCGCTGAAGGAAAGGTCACGGGCGCTCTGGACGGCCGGGCCGATGTCTTGGATCCCGAGGTCGAGATCGTTGGAGCCGCCGCGGGCGCCGTTGCGCTCCCGAAGGCGGACCAGGACCTCGGTGGTGAACGGCTCGTGGATGTTGAGCGTGACGTTCTCGTCGTTGCTGGACTTGTCCAGGCGGTGCGGGCCGGACACGTGCCTCTCGGCCTCGCCGTCGACCTTGAGGTAGACGTCGATCTCGTCGCCGTCCCCTCCGAAGCCGTCGCGGGTCTTGACGCAGTGCAGGTTGGTGATGTCGAGCTGTGCCACAGCGGGCCTCATTCTGGTGAGGGAAGCAACCGTGCCCCGCTCGATCAAGAAGACTGGGCGGTGCGCGGAGATAAATCAGGGTCGCGAAGGCTTACCAGCGGCGTTGCCGGCCATCGGCATGGTTCCGCTTCCTCGCGTGGTAGTGCCGCAGCCAGGTGATTTCGCTCATCCTGCGGTCGTCTCGACGACCGCCGTTCGGTGCGGGCAGCGGGCCGGCCGCGGGCAGACAGCGCCGCAGGTCGAACGCCTGCTCCTTGACTCAACGCCCGCCCGTGCCGGAGGGAAACCGGCGATGAGCGAACGATCCATCAGCACAGCCGATAACCGCCGCAGGCCCGATGGCGGGAAAGCGGGCCCGGGAGCCGGATCAGAGAACGAACGGAAGCCGGCAGATCTCCGCCCTGACCGCCCTTGTCTACGCCAAAGGACGCAGAGCCCTGGTGAGCTTCGGCACTGAGGCGCGGCCGTGATGGCGCTGTACTGGGGGTATCGGGCACCGGCTTCGGAGCCTGATCATCCCCCCGGCAAGGGGATAGATGCGTACACGCAAGAACGACAGCCGCTCACGAGCCACCATCGTGCGCAGGTACGGCGTGCGCGCGCTGGCGGCGGGGGCCGCGTTGTCCGGCGCGCTGCTGGCCGTCGCCGGGCCGGCACATGCCGCCAGCAACGTGGTCGTGACCGGCGGTGGCACGCTGCGGATCATCGCGGGCAACGGGCCGGACAACATCACCGTGTTCGTCGGCGCCGGCGGTCGGCTGCACGTCAGGAACACCCTCGATGTGGTCCCGGCGGTCGCGCCGTGCGTGGCGGCAACCGCCAACGAGGTGTCCTGCCCCGCTGCGGGAATCGTCCGGATCAGGGCGGCCACCAGGGGCGGCGACGACACGCTCCGGAACTTCACCTCCCCGCGTTCCAGGGCGGACATGGGGCGTGGCAAGGACGTCTTCTTCGGCGGGACGGCCAGAGACGTGGTCTTCGGCCGGGCAGGCGATGACGTCCTCAACGGCCTGGGAGGCAACGACGCCGCCAACGGCGGCCCGGGCTTCGACCAGTGCACTGCCGAAACCAGGGTGCTCTGCCCGTAGCGGATCGGCGCACGCGGGGACCGGTCCCGGAGATCGGCCCTTGCGTGGGCGGTGGCGGAGCTTGGCTCAAGGTCCGGCGCTCGGGCCGCCGTCATGGGGCTTGCGGCGCCGAACGGCGGATCTCCTTCCACTCGCCCTGCTGAGCCACGCGCCGTACCCGGGGGACCTGGACCCGTGGAATGGCTGGGGCGCGGCCGGCCGACGCCGTACCGACAGCGATGAAGCGGGTCGAGAGTGTCTGGTCCGGCGAAGCCGGAAGGCCAGGGTCAGGTCCGACGATCAGTCAGTGACGGCGACCATGGCGATCGACACCAGAATCCCCTGCCGGTCGACACCTAGCTTGCTCACACAGCGCGGCGGCCGCACGTCCGGGAAGAACTCGTCGAAGACCTCATTGACGCCGTCGGCGTCCTCGGGGCGCAGCAGCAAGGTGTGGACCATGACGGCGCCGCTCAAAGCAGCGCCGCCGGCGCGCAGGATCGCCTGGCAGTTGAGCAGCGACTGGCGGGTCTGCTCCTGGATCGTGGGCCCTGCCAGCTCGCCGGTCGCCACATCGACTCCCACTGTCCCGGCGACGTAGATCGTGTTGCCCGCCTTCACCGCCTGGCTGTAGCTGGGATATTTCGGCGCCTCGGGCGTGGAGATGACTTCTCGCGGCATCGCATTGCTCCTGCTCTTGACGGGGTTCTGTTCTCCTCGGATGAAGCGCTCAACCGCCGACAAGGCCTGCCCTGACGTCGCCGGACTCGGTTGACCTGCCGGATCACACCACGATCGGCAAGCGGCGGTCCAGGTCGGTGAGGTGCAGCAGCCGGGCCACGCGCGGCGGAAGGCCGGTCAGGGCCAGCGTGATGCCTCGTGCCCGGGCACGGCCCTGCACGCCGACCAGCACGCCCAGCCCGCCTGCCCCGCAGAAGGTGACCTGGGACAGATCGGGGCTTGACTGGCAGGAACAGCCGTTGGCGCTGAGGTTGATCTTGGACGGAACGTGACGCCCGGTTTCTATGCGTGATCATCGCCGAACCCCATCTGTTCCGCTCCGGCGTGAAGGGCGTCTAGGCGACCCCGCCGGATGCTCCTTGTCTCGTCGCGTGAGCTTTCCCCTCAGTTCTAGGGCGGCCCGGCCGCTTCGGCTTCGGTGCCGGCTACCTAGGCCGGGCCACGGCATCACCCATATCGGGACGGGCGGATGCCAGACTGTGAGAAGTGGGCAACGCGATCCTGGAGCGAGAAGACGAGCTGGCGGCGCTGGGCAGCTCCGTCCGCGACGCCGGCGACGGATCCGGCACGGTGGTCCTCATCTCCGGCGAAGCAGGGATCGGGAAGTCGAGCCTGGTCGAGGCCATTCGCGGAGTGCTGCCGGCGGAAGGCAGGCTCCTCGTCGGCTACTGCGACGACCTGGTGACGCCGCGGGTGCTCGGCCCGTTACGGGATCTCATCGGCAGCGTCGGCACGGTGCTGACCCGGGCGCTGGAGCGCGGTGACCGGGGCGAGGTGCTGGAGGCCCTGCGCGACGAACTCGGCTGGGCCGGCCACCCGACCGTGCTCGCCGTCGAGGATGTGCACTGGGCCGACGAGGCGACCTTCGACGTGCTGCGCTACCTCGTCCGCCGGGCTGCGCAGCTGCCGCTGGTCCTGGTGCTGACCTACCGCGACGACGAGCTGGGCACCGACCATCCGCTGCGGCACCTGCTCGGACTGGCTTCGCGGGTCGGGCCGGTCCGCCGGCTGCGCCTGGCCCGGCTCACCGAGGCCGCGGTGCGCCGGCTGAGCGCCGCCGCGAACGCCGATGCCGATGAGGTCTTCGCGATAACCTCGGGCAACCCGTACTTCGTTACCGAGGTTCTGGCCTCAGGCGACGCGACGGCGGTGCCGCTCACGATCGCGGACGCCGTCCAGGCCCGGACAGCGCATCTCGACCCGGCCACCTTGGAGATCCTCGAACGGCTCGCCGTCGTGCCGTCGGTCGTACAGCGCTGGCTCGTAGAGGTGCTCGTACCGGGGGGTCCGGCGGCACTCGCCCCGGCCGAGCAGCGCGGCCTGATCGCGGTCACGCCGAGCCGGGTGGGCTTCCGCCACGAGCTGACCCGGCGCGCGGTGGTGGACTCGATGCCGGCCGCGCGGCGGATGGCGGCCAACCGCAGCGTGCTCGCCGCGCTCCTGGCTCGGCCGGGGACCGACGTGTCCCGGGTGGTGCATCACGCGGCCCAGGCGGGCGACAGCGCCGTCATCCTCCAATACGGGCCGATCGCCGCCCGGCAGGCATCGGCGGCCGGGGCGCACCGCGAAGCGGCGGCCCATCTGCGGCTGGTGCTCGACCAGCACCCGATCCTCGAGCCACGAGCCGAGGCGGAGCTGTGGGAGGGCTTCGCCATCGAGTGCTACACCATCGACGCCCCGGCCGGCGACGCGCTGGCGGCCCAACGCAGGGCCGTCGAGCTGCGGCGCGGTGACGACCCACGTGTCTACGGGGCTTCCCTGCGCTGGCTATCACGGATCTGCTGGTGGGCCGGGGACCCGGACGGGGCGGACACGGCGGCCGACGAGGCCATCGCCGTCCTCACCGCCGCCGGCGACGACGACCTGCTGGCGATGGCGCTCAGCGGCAAGGCGCAACTGCACGCGCTGGTGGGGCGCAACGCCGAGGCCATCGTCGTGGCCGAGCAGGCCATCGCGCTCGGCAAGGACACGCCCGCGACCCTGTCACACGCGCTCAACAATCTCGCCATGGCGCTCTGGGGAACCGGTGACGCACGCGCACACTCCACCATGGAGGAGAGCCTGCAGATCGCACTCGCCGCCGACGAGCCGGAACACGCCTGCCGGGCCTACGTGAACCTCATCCTGTACGACCTGGAACTCCTGCATCTCGACGACGCCAGGCGGCTGCTCCCCGAGGGCATCGAGTTCGCCGAGCGCTCCGACTTCGTGATGTTCACCCGATATCTCCAGGTGGCGTTGGGGGCGTTGTATTTCGCGAGCGCCGAATGGGATCAGGTCGTGCCGGCCGCGGCCTACGCACTCGACAGCTCCCCGCCGGTGCGATGCGCCGCGGTGACGCTGATCGGCCGAACCCGGCTGCGCCGCGGCGAACCCGGTGCGGTGGAGACGCTGCGTGAGGCGTGGCAGATCGCGCTACCCCTGCGCGAGTGCCAGTGGATCGGCCCGGCCGCCGCGGCGCTGGCCGAGGCGGCCATGCTCGCCGGCGACGCCGGCGACGCCGCCGCCGAATTGACCGAGGCCTACGAGCTGGCCCTCCGGTTCGGCACGCCCGCCATCCGGGCGGAGCTGGCCTACTGGCTGGGCCGGGCGGGCCGCCCCGTCGGCGGGAAGGGACTGGACCATCCCTACGCGCTGCTCGCCGACGGCCGCCGGCGGGAGGCCGCCGAGGCGTGGCGGGCCGCCGGCTGCCGGTACGAATACGCGGCGGCCCTGGCCGACAGCCCCGAGCCAGACGACCAGCTGGCGGCTCTGGTTCTGCTCGACGACCTGGGAGCCGAGCCGCTGGCCCGGCTGGTCCGGGCACGCCTGAGAAGCCTCGGCGTGACCCGGATCCCCCGCGGTCCGACACCCGCGACCCGGGTCAACCCGGCCGGGCTGACCGAACGCCAGAGCGAGGTCGTCCAGCTCCTCGCCCTGGGCATGACCAACGCCGAGATCGCCGGCCGGCTCGTCCTCTCGGTGCGCACCGTGGACAGTCACGTCGCGGCGGCGCTGGACAAGCTCGGCGTCCGCACCCGTAAGGAGGCGGTCGCCCGCGCCCGCGACCTCGGCGTCCTCGATCCGCGGCGATGAGCGCCGACAGCCGTTGAGAGGAGCCCGCCCCGAGGCGCCGGGCGGGCTCCTGCCGGCGGAAGATCAGGTTAGGTCAGCCGGTGGGAAGGAAACACTGCGCCAGGGCGACCAGCTTGGTGTCGCGGAAGCCATGGGAGTTTCCGCTGGCGACCCAGCCCTCGGCGCCCGGGAGTGAGTCGAGAATCACTCCCTGCTGTTCGGTGCCGTCCGACTTGGACAGGTAAACCCCGCCCGAGATCATGGTCCATCCCGGCAAGCACGGAACGTGGACGATCTCCTCCCTGGCGTTGATGGGGAGCGGGATGCCGGTCTGGCGGACCTGCGCACCGGCCAGCGGTGCGCACTGCGTGGTGATGACGAGCTTCTCACTGAGACTCGATGAGAAGACCTTCATGGTCCAGCCGGTGCCGTCAGCGGTCACCGCGTTGGAGTACATCGCGTTGCCTTTGGTGCTGAGAGCGCCCTCCGGAGTCCGTAAGGAGCCGCCACCGCCGAACGCGCGCATCCCGGACGGGCAGGTCACCACGCCCCGGCGATTGCCCCGCGCGTCGGGGAAGAAGTTCTCCGTGAGTGAGATCCAGTTGGACGAGCTCAGGCCGGGGACCTGGGCCGTCGGCAGACAGCCGACGACGATCTCCAGGAAGGCCCGGCTGGCCGTACTTCTGAGACGGCCGACGGCCTCCGCTCCCGAGAAGTCCCGGAGCGGGGTGATGGCGGCGATGCCGGCGTTGCCCGCGGCGGAGGAGACCATCCGGGTGCCACTTGGGCAGAGCGCCGTGCCGCTCACCACCGTGTTCGGCGCGCCGGAGAAGACACGCTTGATGTATTGGATCTGGAATGCCGCGGCCGCCGATGAGGCCGGAGCGGCGGAGGCCTGGCCGGCGACGAGCATTCCCGCGGCCGCGACCACCGCCGCAAGGACGATACGAACAATGTTCATGACGCTTCCTTCAGGATTGGCACAGCGGGTTCATGCCGCGAAGGGAGTTCAGCACTTCGGTGCTCTGATCAGCCTCTTGTGAGGGGATTCGCTGAACGACATATCGCAACATGACCCGCTTCTTATATCGGCGAGTCTGCGGCCGACGGACAGGTGCGACATCGGTAACCGCTACCGAGATCGGCCCCGGCGGCCACTGACCGCCAGGGCGGCCACTGACCGCCAGGGCGTCCGCGCAGGCGCCGACGACGGGCACGTTGCTCATTGAGCATCTCAGCGACGATGGGCCGGGACTGCCGGCCTGCCGAGGCGAGAACGGCGCCGGCTGCGCGCGCCGCTCGGCTACCGACCAGAACCCGGACGGGGGCCGGCGGGCGCGGCCTGTGGCTGACCGGCGAGCCGGCCGACGGCAGCCGCCTGTCCAGCGGCCCCGGCGGCACGATCGTGCAGCTGGCCTTCCGCCTGCCCAGACCCCGGCCGGGCCGGGGCAGCGGGCGGGCCGTCCCGGATGCGGGCGCCGGGGGCCTGTCACCCGTCCGGCGGCGGGTTCGATGGTGCGCGCCACCACCGAGTAGGAGGTGGCCCCGCGCCCGGCGCGGGGCCATCCCTACGTCAACCGCCTACGCCGACAACCGGGAGCGCGGCGCCGAACCTGTCAGGGCGTCAGCCCCAGCTGGCGCAGTTGCGCGGGGCATAGCCCGTTCTGCGAATAAACGACCCTTTGTCGCTGAACGGTGCAAACGCGAAGATCGGGACCCAAAGGACAAGCCGCAGAGCATGTCCAACAAGCCTGGCCACCCGCAGCCCAAGTCCCGGATGCCTGTGCCAGACGGCGAAGACGCTTGGCTGGGGCAGTCCGGCCGAGCGTCTCGCTATGCTTCTCGACGCTAGAGATCGATCACCGTGTTGCGACAACCCCTGGAATTCACCCCGTGCAGGACGGGGCTTTTGCTCCTGAACGGCCCTCCACGAGACCCCAGCCACTCCTCGCGCCGGTGTCACGCCGCGCGGTACTGCTCCATCGCGGCGATCTCCTCCTCGCTCGCCTGCCGCAGGAACCACCAGGGCGTCATCGGGCTGGGCCGCTGGTGCAGCAGCACACGTTTCATGGTCGGCAGGTCCCACTCCGAGGTCAGATCGACCAGATAGGCGCGCAGCCTGAACATACGCGTCACCCGCGGCAGGGTCATCCCGAGCAGCGGCACGTACTCTTCGATCTCCTCGCGCGGCGCCTCAAACCTGGCGTGGACGTGCTCGACGACCGACCACACCAGGTAGTCGGGGCGGTCGTCGTCGTAAGGGTGGAGCCAGCCGCCTGGGCCGCGATCGTGCGGCCAGCTGCGCAGCGCGACCCGCAGTAGCTCGTCAAAGTCCATCGGTCCAGTATCGAACACGCGTGCTATGGTGCGGCTCGCCGCGCTCGCGCAGCTCAATCTGGTAGGCCCGGGTGCCGGTTCAATGGAGCGCCATCCGGCGGCTGTGGAGCGAGAAAGGTGTGGCCGCCCAACGTAAAAGTGATTCCATGGGAAAGTGGGCGCCAGTGCATCATGTTGCGGCGGCACGTTTTAACCCGGAAATGCGTTTCAGTGGCCGGGAAAGAAGTCTGCTCGTATGTCTTGACGTTTCTCCGCCGTGGCGGGTCACCATGAGAAGGACAGCGGAAGACGAATGCGGTGGGAGGATTCATGCTCAAGGAAATATGTGCCGCCAGCGCCCTTGCGGCTGCTGCGCTCGTTCCGTCGACGGCCTCTCAGGCAGCGCAGGCCGAGAAAGTCCGCGCCGTCGCCACGCCCGCCAAGTCCACTTCACTCACCAATTGCACGTCCTGGCACGCGCCTAAGTGCAAATGGTTCGAGGAGGAGAACCAGAGGTGCCTCTACTGTAGGGTCAAGAAGGGCAGCGGATACAAGAAGCATTACTGCGAGAAGAAGGAAAAGAAGCCCACTGAACCGGCGAAGCCCCCTGCACCGACGCAGCGCGACTGCGCGACAGTCGCGGACCCGCTGCCGGGTAGGCCGGGCCGGAAGTGCTCGATATGCACGGACCTGGAGACCGGGAAGATTATCAGCAAGGAGTGCTTCGGTAATTAGCATCCGGTACGTGCTTCTGACGGTCTGGCGAGGCATCCGAGAGGGGCTCGACGACCACGGGAGGCGGTACGGGGTATCGGCCCCACGTGCTGTGCCGCCTCCGTCGCGCTCCTCAAACGCATCACCGATCTTCGGATGATCTTCTCTGAAGTCCGTTGTCAACGGCAGTCCCGAGACAATCCTCCCGACAATCCGGCACCGGACAATGGGAGCTGGCCATGTTTGAGGCCTGATTGCCGGCTCTGCCGGGCGTTCACCGGCACGCAGACCCTCACACGTAGGGCTTGGCGGCGTAGGTTAGAGGGTCCTCAGCGGTAGGTCGTCGGCCTGGAGTCGAATCCGCCGCGCGTTCGCAACTCGATACAGCAGCTCCACCGGCTGCGCTTCCCCGTCTCGGGTGAGGCGCTCAGCGGTCAGGACGGACACGCCGGGACGGAGCCGAAGTGTCTCGGCCTCGTCTTTCGCCGCGGTGCGGGCTCCGATGAGTTCCCGGACTCGGGCGGTCGCGGGATCGAGCACGCTGGCGGCGATGAGCGCGGCCAAGATGCCGCCGTCGACCTTGCCGCTGCCGGCCGGGGGGTGCCGTCGACCAGGGCGAGCGGGTAGTACGCCGTGTCGAGCATGACGGCCTGGCCGTTGAGGAGCGCGTGCCGGTCGCGGCGGACGACAGTCGCGCCGCCGCGGCATGCCATCCTGGAGCATCGCTGATCACCACCACAACCCGAGGAGAGCGAGATGGCCGCCGACTTCTTCATCGCCGACACCGAAAACGGCCGCTTCGTCGACGACCCCGACCAAGACGCCCTCCTCCTGCTGATTGCCGGCCTCAACCACGACGACAACACCTTCGTCACCATCAACCCCGCCGACGAGAGCGCCGCCTGGTATGCCTCGGTGTCCCTGCTCCCCGACGGCGGCTACGAAGTCGAACTCGCCGATCCTGACCGGCAGGAGCACCAGCACGCCATCCACACCGACCACGACAAGATCGCCCAGCATGTCAGCGATTGGCTCGCCACTCACCAACACGCCAGATGATCAGCCCGCTTCTCCTCGCGCCATTAGAAAACAGGCCCTAGTGCTGCGTTCCTCAAAGGGTGTAGGTGAACCGTCGGCGTAGCTGCCGTGGTGGCGGTGGTGGACGTCCCCAGACCCAGGGTCTGGCCTGGGCGTTGAGTTGGGCGGTGGCGATGCGGGTGGCGTAGTCGATGTCGTCGGGGCCGACGAAACACTGCCCGGCGATGGCATGCCTCCGGAAGATGCGCCACCAGGCCTCCTGCAGGTTGAGCCAGCAGGCGCCGACCGGGATGAAGACCTGCCGGATCCGGGGATGGCCGGCCAGCCATTCCCGGGTGGCGTAGCTGTTGTGGCTGGATAAGTTGTCGGTGATGACGAAGATGGGAGCGGTGCCAGGGTTGGCGTTCTCGATCTTGGCGAGAAACTGCTGGTAGTAGCGGCTGCTGCGGGATGGGGCGGTCATGGTGACCGCGGTCCCGTCGGCGATGCGCAGACCTCCGTATACCCAGGTCTTTTCAGGGCCGCGAGAGTAGTCCAGCGGCGCTTTGATCCGGTGCCCATCAGGCGACCAGCCGGATGCGGGTGGGAAGGCCCGCGGCACCACGGGCCCAAGCTCATCTGCGCAGACCACTATCGCGCCGGACGGCGGGCGCGTATAGAGGTCCACGATCCGGGATCTTTTGCGGCGAATTCCGGGTCTTTGCTGGTGGTCCAGGATCGGGGGCGGCGCCATCTCACCCCTTCCTTCAGCAGGATCCGGCGCACTTGAGAGCGACCGACCTCGATTCCGGCGGCACGGGCCACAGCCGTCAGCGTGTCCAGCGTCCACACGCCCGGCGCATCTTCCTCCTCGGCGGCGGCCAGCCCGTTCAGTCACGGATCGGGCACCGGCCGCCCTGGCGGGGTCGTTTTGACCAGGGCGATGATCTGGCTGCGCTCGCTTTCGGTGAGCCGCGGTCGTCGCCCAGGCCCGGGCCGATCGCCCAGGCCATCGATCCCTTCACCGTTGAACCGGTGTAACCGCCGGCGCACCGTTTCCGGGTGACAGCCCAGTCTGGCCGCGATTGCCGGCACCCGCAGCCCGTCCCAGCTGGCCACCACGATCCGGGCGCGCTGAATCCAGTCACCGGGAGCGTGCCGGGCACCGGCCAACCGGCGCATAGTGCGTTCTTCCCTCTCATCGCGCGGAGCCCGCGCGAACAGTAGTTTCGGCATGGCGAAACCCTCCTGCCATGAGAATCCGCCTGCTCAAGGCTCCTGGCCAGAGGCAATCCCACACCCTTTGAGGAACGCAGCACTAGGCCTGGACACCGCGATCGACCGGATCACCGCGGCGATCGCCGACCAGGTGGTGGTCCCGGACGGCTGGCAGTGCTGCGCCTTCGCCGGTGACCGCGGGCTGCTCCACCCCGAGCTGACCGCATCGGCCACACGGGAGGAGGCGGCCGCCGTTCGGGCCGAGGAGTTCGCCGCGCACGCCTCCGTCAACCGCACCTGCGAGCTGGGCTTGACCCGGACTACCGGCAAGCCGTACCACCACCTGCTCGAGCTCCTCGATCAGGCCACCTTCTGAGAAGTGATCAAATCGACGCGCAGAGCGGGTGTGAGGCGCAGTCAACTCTCCGACAATCATTGGAAGTTCATCGAGCCCTATGTGCCGATGGCGTGCCCGTTCCCGCCCGGGTCGCGTCCGTGCCCCAGCTGGCCAGCAGTCGCAGCGCCTCCGCCGACGGGGAGCCCGGTTCGGCGTGGTACGTCGCCAGCGTCTGTTCGTGGTCGTCGGCCAGGTGGAATGACTCGAGGCGGAGATCGAGTTCGCCGACGAGCGGGTGGTGCAGGCGCTGGATGCCGTGGCACTTGTCCTTGACGTCGTGGGTGGCCCACAGCCGCCTGAACTCCTCGCTCTTCACGGAGAGTTCGCCCACCAGCGCGGACAGCCGGGGGTCGTCCGGATGGGAGCCGGCGTCCATGCGCAGCTGAGCGACGACGTCGATCGCTTTGTGCTCCCAGTCCACGAACAGGTCGCGGTACTCGGGCCTCAGGAACACCAGCCGCGCCCAGTTCCGCTCGTGCGCCGGCAGCTCCGCCCAGTCGCCGAAGACCGCCGCGGCCATCCGGTTCCAGGCGAGGATGTCCGAGCGCCGCCCCACGAGGATCGCCGGGACGCCGTCCATGGTGTCCAGCAGCGTCCGCAGGGGGCCCCGCACCTGCTGGGCGCGGACGGCCGGCTTCTTCTTCTGTTTCGGCTTCGCCAGGTGTGTGAGGTGGGCGTGCTCGGCGTCGCTGAGCCGCAGCGCGCGGGCGATGGCGTCGAGGATCTCCGCCGACACGTTGCGCCCGTTGCCCTGCTCCAGGCGCGTGTAGTACGCCACCGACACTCCGGCCAGCTGCGCCAGCTCCTCGCGGCGCAGCCCCGGCACCCGCCGGTGCCGCCCGAAGTCCGGCAGCCCCACGTCCTCCGGCCTCAGCCGGGCCCGCCGGGTGCGCAAGAACTCACTGAGCTCGGCACGCGGGTCCAGAGCGCCGGCGGCGGGCTCGTGCACCGGTTCGGGGTATTCGTCCATGTCTTGAGTATCCACGGTCGGACGCACACCTGCCTGACCCAGCCAGTGGTAGGCACAGCGGACGTACGCAAAGCCGTGACCTGGGTGAATACCGGATCGTCCAGCACGCTGGAGACCGTGCCCGGCTGGAAGGCAGCCGGGGCGTGGCTTGCATCAAGAACGGAGCACACCCCATGACCGCAACACAGGGGACCGAGTCGAGGACGCGCCAGAGCGAAACGGCCGAGGTGGTCGGCCGCCTTCGTGCGACGTTCAACACCGGCGTCACCCGCGGACTGGACTGGCGCGTCAACCAGCTGCAGCGGCTACGGGCACTGCTGGTCGAAAACGAGCAGGAGCTGCTCGAAGCGCTCTGGGCGGATCTGAGGAAGAACGCCGCCGAGGCGAAGACGCAGGAGATCGACTTCACCGTTGCTGACATCGACGAGACGCTGGCGAGTCTCGAGAGCTGGCTTCAGCCTCGCCCGGTGGAGGTTCCTGCCCACTTCGGTCCCACGACAACCGCTTACACCACGTACGACCCGCTCGGGGTCGTCCTGGTGATCGCTCCGTGGAATTTCCCGCTGCATCTTCTCATCGACCCCATCATCGGCGCACTGGCCGCCGGAAACACCGTGGTGGCCAAGCCGAGCGAGATCTCGGTGCACACATCGGCAGTGGCTTCACGCCTCCTGCGAGAGTACTTCGACGCCGACGTGCTCACCGTGGTCGAGGGGGGAGCCGAGGAGACCACGGCCCTCCTGGCACAGCGTTTCGACCACATCTTCTACACGGGCAATGGCACGGTCGGCCGGATCGTCATGGCCGCAGCAGCCAAGAACCTCACCCCGGTCACGCTCGAACTTGGGGGCAAGTCGCCGGTCTTCGTGGCACCTGACGCTGACGTGGACGAGACCGCGAAGCGGCTGGTCGGCGCCAAGTTCGGCAACGCGGGGCAGCAGTGCATAGCCCCCGACTATGTCCTGGCCGATCCTGCCACCGCCGCCGCACTGGTTCCCGCCCTGCGCACGGCGGTCGAAGCCCAGTTCGGCACCACCCCGCAGACCGCAGCCGGCTTCGGCCGGATCATCAACGAGCGGCACTTCGACCGGCTCACCCGTCTGCTGGACTCCGGCCGGGCGGCGGTGGGAGGCCAGCACGACCGTGACGACCTGTTCATCGCACCGACCGTGCTCACCGATGTCGACCCCGCATCGCCGGTCATGCAGGAGGAGATCTTCGGTCCGATCCTCGCCGTCGTCGAAGTCGCAGACCTCGATGCCGCCATCGCCTTCATCAACGAACGCGACAAGCCCCTCGCGCTCTACGCCTTCACCACGTCCGAGGCCACCAAGTCGCGCCTCTTGAATGAGACGTCCTCCGGCGGCGTCGCCTGGGGCCAGCCGGTGATGCAACTGCTCATGCCCGGCCTGCCTTTCGGTGGCGTCGGCGAAAGCGGCATGGGTCGGTACCACGGCCGGTATTCCCTCGAGACGTTCAGCCACCTCAAGGCTGTCGCGGACGTACCGCTCAGCTAGCCTCGCGCTTTCGTGAAGCAGGCTGGCCGATGGGCGATCGGCCGGCGGAAGTGCCTCAGGCCGAGAATGAGGATCGCTGAGATCGCTGTTCCCGCCACCGCCCAAAGCGCGTTCCAGGTGAAGCCGTGTATCGGTCCTCTTCGCGGGGGCGCGTCGAGGGAGTCGGTCGCGGCGCGGCCTGCAGACACCGATCCGTACCGACTCCGGCGGCGGCACCCATGACTTCGTCACCTGGCTGGCTGCTGATCGTGCGCAAGGAGCGAACGCCCGTACTCCGGCGGGCAGTTGCGCTTGACCGGCGTCGACACCGACGCCGACGGCATGCGGCTCTCACCGCGTTCGCCGCCAACACCACCCACACCCCGATCGCGGTCCTGGAACCGCGTCACCGTCAGCGGGCCCGCGCCTGCCCGAGGACCGCATCCGCGCCTCCGCCGGGACAGCGTGGCCCCCCTGCGTCGCAGACCTTCATCCCGTCTCCCTCCGTATTGCAGAAAGAAAGAAACCCATGACTGTCAACATTTCAGACGTTTCGCCCGTTCCGTCGCTTTTCTCCCCCGTCTCTCTCGGGAAGATCGAGCTCGCCAACCGCATCGTCATGGCACCGCTGACCCGGGTCCGGGCCGGTTCCTCCGGCATTCCCGGGGACCTGATGGTCGAGTACTACCGGCAGCGGGCGAGCGTCGGAATGATCATCACCGAGGGCACCTACCCCGACCACGCGTCGCAGGGGTATGTCGGTGAGCCGGGCATCGCCACCGACGAGCAGGCGGCCGGCTGGCAGCGGGTGTTCGAGGCGGTGCACGCCGAGGGCGGCCGTATCGTCCTGCAGATCATGCACGCCGGCCGCGGCACCCACCCCGACATCAACGGTGGCCGCCGCATCCTCGCCCCCAGCGCGATCGCCATCGACGGCAAGACGTTCACCGAGAAGGGCGAGCAGCCCTACCCCGTACCGGAAGCGATGACCACCGCAGAGATCCGTGCAGCCCTGGAGGACTTCGTCACCGCGGCCCGCCGGGCCATCGAGGCGGGAGCGGACGGCGTGGAAATCCACGGCGCCAACGGCTACCTGCTCCAGGAGTTCCTCTCCCCGGCGGCCAACCAGCGCACCGATGGATACGGCGGCTCGCCGCAGAACCGCGCCCGCTTCGTCGTCGAGGTCGTCACGGCGGTCGCCCAGGCCGTCGGTGCCGAGCGGGTCGGGCTGCGGATCTCGCCGGAGGTCGACCTCGGGGACGTCTTCGAGACCGACCGGGACGACGTCCTGGCCACCTACGGCACCCTGATGGACCAACTGCGCCCGCTGGGCCTGGCCTACCTCTCCGTACTGCACGCCGAGCCGGGCGGCGAGCTGGTACAGGAGCTGCGGCGGCGCTTCGACGGCAAGCTGATCGTCAACAACGGCCCCTTCGGGGGGCAGACCACCCGCGAGCGGGCGCTCCAGCAGATCGAGGCCGACCACGCCGACGCCGTGGTCGTGGGCCGGGCCCTCATCGCCAACCCCGACCTGGTCGAGCGCTGGCAGGGTGGCCACCCGGAGAACGAGCCGCGGCCGGAACTGTTCTACGGGCCGGGCGCCGAGGGCTACACCGACTACCCCTTCCTCGAAGCGGCTTGAGGCCCACGGTCACGCCTGACCATGCGGCAGCCCCACTCACACATGGACAGGCGCCCGACCGGCGACACTGTGCCCGCCCCTTTGAGCCCGCGGTCACACCGGCGATCACCGGCTCGAGGACCGTCGGGTCCGTCAGGGCTCAGCCCGTTGAGCTGTTGCCGGACGGAGCCGGCTGGTTGCACCGCATTCGGATCAACGCCGACGGAACACGCGAGGGGCTAGTGTCCTGGATAGCGATCACCTCCGGGCCGCGGGGAGGACTCGTGTCGAGCCGTACCACCACAAAGGCGAGCAGCCCGAGGGCGGCCAGTGCGAAGACCGCGTTGCCCATGAGGTCCACATGCGCGGGCGCTGGGAAACTCGGCGGCTGTGGGAAGCCGTGCCACGCGTAGGTGACCAGGCCTGCGGTGCCCAGGGCGAACCTGTGCCAGGGTCCCCAGCCCATGCGCCGGGACCAGCGCAGGATGAGCAGCGTCATCGTGGCGTAGAGCGCGAGGTAGAAGCCGACCGTGATCCACGCGGGCACGATGGACTCCAGCTTGATCCCCACCAGGGCGAGCAAACTGGGGAGCCAGAACGCCAGCCCGGCCGCGATGGTGATCGCGAAGACGGTCCACGGGCTGGCCGGCGTGGCCGGGAGAAGGGGGCGGCGGAATCGAACGGACAGGAACGCGGCGATGATCAGGGCGACGGCCGCGATCAGCGTCCAGATGATCTGAGCGGCCGACAGCGGGTAGAGAGCCGGACCTGCCAGGGCGATGGGCACCGCGCCGCCTAGCAGGAACAGGACGGCTGACACGGTGAGGCCGACCTTGCCGAGCCAGGGCGTGTCCGGCCGGCGTGAGCCCGCCTCTACCATCGAGATCGGCACCGCGATGCTCCACACCCCATGGATGGCCAGAACGAACACGGTCCAGTAGGCGCCGATGCCCAGCGCCGGAATGAACCCATAGTCGAGCAACCGCAACCCGACGTAGTCGGGATCGAACAGCGACCGGGTGAGCAGGCCCTCCTCGATCACGGCATAAGCGAGCCCGAGCAGAATGATCCCCGGCCACCCCAGCCGCCACCGGCGTGCGACCTCACGGATCAGCAGCGCGCCACCGCCATAGAGCGGAATCAGCCCGATGATCATCGGTAGGGCGTTGATGGCGATGTTGCCCAGCAGATACTCGCCGACCAGCGGCGCGAGAACCAGCAGGCCAAGTGCTGGAAGAATGCGTTTGAACACGTCTACCCTCACCGGTTGTAGAGCCTGCGTGCCCACAGGTATCCGCCCAGCGCGATGGCCGCGCTCCAGAGTGCCGCCGCCGCGAAGCTGGATCCCGCGGGCTGCCCGGCCAGCAGCGCGCGCAGGGTTTCGATGACCGGCGTGAACGGCTGGTGTTCGGCGAACCAGCGCAGCGGGCCCGGCATCGACTCCGGCGGGACTACACCGCTGCCCAGGAACGGCAGCAGCATCAGCGGCATCGGCAGGTTGCTGGCCGTGGCCACGTTCTTGGTGACCATGCCCAACGCGGCCGACAGCCAGGTGATCGCGAAGGTGAACATCGCCAGCACACCGACCACCCCGAGCCAGTCCAGCGCAGAGGCGGCGGGGCGGAAGCCGATCAGCAGGGCCGTCAGCGTCACCGCCGTGATCGCGATGAAATTCTGGACCAGCGCGCCGAGCACGTGCCCGGTCAGGACCGAGACGCGGGCGATGGCCATGGTCTTGAACCTGGCGACGATGCCCTCGGTCATGTCCACGGCCACCGAGATCGCGGTCCCCTGCGCGGCGCTCGCGATCGTCATGATCATGATGCCGGGGGTGATGTAACCGGCGTAGGCGGCGCGGTCGCCGCCGATCCCGGCGCCCATGATGCCGCCGAGGACGTAGACGAACAGCAGCAGGAGCACCACCGGGACGCCCGCGTAGGTGAGGATCAGCGTGGGGTAACGCCACATGTGCCTGATCTGGCGGCGCAGCATCGTCGCCGAGTCGATGATCGCTCTCATCGGGAAGACTCCTCGGTCAGGGCGAGGAAAACGTCGTCCAGGTCGGGCGTGTGCACCGACAGTTCGGCGACGTCGACGGCCTGCGCGTCCAGCCATTCCAGGAGTTTCCGCAGCGCCCGGACGCCGGTGTCGGGAATCTGCACCGTGAGGGACTCGTCGTCGCGCGAGGTGGCTCCCACGTGGGAGGCCGCCCTGAGGTAACCGTCGGGATCGGCGAAGCGCACGACCAGATGCCCGCCGGGGACCAGCCGCTTGAGCTCGCCCGGCGTCCCCTCGGCCACCAGGCGGCCCTGGCTGAGCAGCGCGATACGGTCGGCGAGCTCGTCGGCCTCCTCCAGGTACTGCGTGGTCAGGAAGATCGTCACGCCGTCCTGTGAGACCAGGTCTCGGACGATCTGCCACATAGTGCGGCGGCTGCGCGGGTCCAGCCCGGTGGTCGGCTCGTCGAGAAAGATCAGCTCGGGGCTGCCGACGAGGGTCATGGCGAGGTCGAGGCGGCGGCGCATGCCGCCTGAGTAGGTGACCGCGGGCTTGCGTGCGGCGTCGGTGAGGTCGAAGCGCTCGAGGAGTTCGCGGACGCGCCTGCGGCCCTTGGCTCGGCCGAGGTGGAGCAGGTCGGCCATGAGCCGCAGGTTCTCCTCGCCGGTGAGGAAGCTGTCGACCGCGGAGAACTGGCCGGTGACGCCGATCGCGGCACGCACCTTGTCGGGTTCCTTGGCCAGGTCGTGCCCGGCCACCCAGATCTCGCCCGCGTCGGCCTTGATCAGGGTGGACAGGATTTGCACTGTGGTGGTCTTGCCCGCGCCGTTGGGGCCGAGCAGCGAGAAGACGGTGCCCTGCGGGATGGTGAGGTCGATGCCGTCCAGGACACGGTGGGCGCCGTAGGACTTACGCAGTCCCGTCACCGAGACGAAGGTTCGCATCGCGTTCACCCCCGATCCCAGGTGACGGGCAGGCTGTGCATGCCGTAGACCTGCGAGGGGTCGGTGCGCAGCGACAGGTCTTCAGCCGGTACGGCGAGCCGCAGCGTCGGGAAGCGGATGAGCAGCGCGGGAAATGCGACACGCATCTCGATGCGGGCAAGCTGCTGACCGAGGCACTGATGGACGCCGTGGCCGAAGGCCAGATGCCCGGCGGCCGAGCGGCGCAGATCGAGCACGTCGGGGTCGGAGAACCTGGCCGGGTCCCGGTTGGCGGCGTTGATCGCGATGACGACCGTGTCGCCCGCCTTGAGCTGCCTGCCGCCGAGCTCCACGTCCTCCAGCACGCCGCGCATACCGGTGGCGGCGACGGACAGGTAACGCAGCAGCTCCTCCACGGCGCCGACGGCCAGGTCGGGGTCGCCGCGCAGGGCGGTGAGCTGGGCCGGGTTGCGCAGCAGGGCGAAGGTGCCGAGCGCGAGCATGTTGGCGGTGGTGTCGAGCCCGGCGCCGAGCAGGAACGCGGCCACGCCGCCGAGTTCCTCGTCGGTCAGGTCGCCGCCGGTGGCCAGGTCGCTGAGCAGGTCGTCGGTCGGCTTGGCCCGCTTGGCGAGTGCAAGCTCCCGCAGGTAGGTGCCGAGCTCGACGAAGGTGGCGTACTGCGCCTCAGCGGTCCCGGCGTCCGGCAGGGCCCGGGTGGAGCTCTGGAACTGGTCGCGATCCTCCTGTGGCACGCCGAGCAGCTCGCAGATCATCAGCGCTGGAACCGGCTGCGTGAAGACCTCGACGAGGTCGGCGGGCGGCCCCTGCCGCTCCATCGCGTCGAGCCGCTCACGGGTGATCTCGGTGACCCGCTCGGTGAGCAGGTTCATCCTGCGGACGGTGAACTTGCCCGCCAGCAGCTTGCGGAAGCGGGTGTGCTGGGGTGCGTCCATGCCGGTCAGGTCGCCGACAGGGGCGGGCGGCAGGTGCCCGCCCGCCAGGGGGTGGTAGTGGGTTTCGTAGCGGGAGCTGAACCGCGGGTCGGCGAGGATCTGGCGGACCAGGTCGTATCCGGTGATCATCCAGACGCCGGGGGCGCCCTCGGGCGTGGCCGCGCGGGCGATTGGCTGCTCTGCGCGCAGGGCGGTGAGCGAAGGGGCGGGATCGAAGGGACAGGCGGGTGCGCGGTCGAAGGACGGAGTGACCGGCTCGCCGCGATAGTACGTGTTCGCCATGATTGAAAGCTACGTTGCTTTCAGAAATTCTGTCAATCAGTCGATGCACATAAACGCAGTTGAAAGCCAGTAAATTGATGCGTTGACGCTGAAGTTAAATGCAATGAAACATTGCATTGTGTGATGCCGAACGCAATAGTGGTGTCATGTCAGAAGGAAGGTTGACCCTGCAGGACCGCCGGCGCATCGCGACCGGCCTCGCCGAAGGCCGCTCCTACGCCGAGATCGCCAGGCGGCTGGACCGGCCGACCTCGACGATCAGCCGTGAGGTCGGCCGCAACGGCGGCCCCAGCGACTACCGCCCCGAGCGGGCGCACCAGGCGGCGGCGCGGCGGGCGCGGCGCGGCACCCCGGCACGTTCGGCCGAACCCCAGGACCGCAAAGTCTTCGAGGTGGAAGAGGGAGCCGTCGAGATGGCGGTCGGGATGGGCCTGCCGAAGATGGTGGCGCGCGTGCTCATCGGCCTGTGGCTGAGCGAGGACGGCAAGCTCACCGCAGCCGAGCTGTCGCGCGGGCTGAACGTCAGTCCCGCCTCGATCTCCATGGCGGTGGGCTACCTGACCCAGCAGGGGCTGATCAGGCGCGAGCGTGATCCGCAGCGGCGGCGCGACATCTACGTGGTCGACGACGACGCCTGGTACCACTCGACGGTGATCAGCGCGCGGCAGACGCTCGCGGCGGCGGAGATCACGAAGGCGGCGGGGCAGACGCTCGGGCTCGACACGCCCGTGGGACGCCGCCTGGCCAGGGGCGGTGCGTTCTTGGAGCGGATCAGCCTGGACGCTCTGGCGTCGGCCGAACGCTGGCGCGACCTCCCGCCATGATCAGACCGCCAGGATTGTGCCCCGGATTTCAAGTGCCGCGGTCCAATAGCCCCCTCAACGCCCACGAGGCCCTGCTCGACCCGCGTAAACGAAACTCCCGCACGCAGCGCCACGCCAGCGGCACCATGTAACGAAACTCCGTGCGAGGCTCCCGAATGCAGGCTGACCGTCAGCCAGCCTGCGACGGGACGTCGCCGCCGCTACTGCTCAACCGCCTGCCGAGTTCGCGCGCATCGCAATACGACGCGATCGTGACCTACTCCGGGCTGCCCGGCTGCGCGACATCCCCGCTCAGCGCCAGCCGCTTGGCGACGTCCAGCCGTACCTCGCCGTAGGGCTGGACGTGCTGCCAGAACAGCGGGGTCAGCCCGCGCCGGTCGGCGGGCTTGAGCAGCTTGGCCCACTCCGGATCGGCCAAGACGTCCTGGAGCATCAGGGTGTTGATGTACACGAGCGCTGCCTGCAGGATCCGCAGGCACAAGACGGTCATCTCCAGTTCCTCGCGCCGGTTGGTGATGTCGCCGCCCTTACCGTAGAAGATCACCGAGTTTGCGCCGTTGGAGGACTCCACCACGTTGAGCCCTTCCTGGATCTCCCGCTGCAGTTCCCGGAGACGGAGGTAGCGGGCGACGAAGATGGTCTTCTGCGCACGGCCGACCTCCAGCATGGCCTGGTAGGTCGGGTGGGAGGCGGATTCGGTGAAGCGGCGCAGGATCGGCTCGGTGGAGGCGGTGCCCTGTTTGATCGCGGTCGCGTACTTGATCATCTGGTCGTAGTTCTGCTCGATCACCTCCCACTTGATCGGCCGGGATGGTCTTGAACTCGTGGACCAGGTCCTTCAGCGTCTGCTCGCCGCCGGTAACAGCCGGGAAGATGACCGCGCGGACCGAATCGTCGGGATGGCCGAGGGCGGCGTCGGCGACCTTGAACAGGATGTTCTCCTTCCCAGTCACCCGCTTGAACGCATTGATCAGCTCCTTGGTCACCTTGCTGTCGGCCCGCGCCTTGATCCGATGCACGGTGGCGATCAGCAGCTCCACGAGCGTGTCGGTGATCTCCCGCTCGCGTTCGTGGATCAGCGCCGCCAGCAACAGGACCGTGAGCTCGCGCGGGTGGGTGCGCATGTGTGAGGGCGCCTCCACCACGGCGCGAGCGCGCCATGCCGCCAGCACCTTGGGCGCCACGTCGGCGAACAACCCGGGTGGCAGCTCGATCGAACGCACCGCCGTCAGCTTGCGGATCTCATTCATCATCGACTCCAGGCTCACGTTGCCCGGCGCCGACTTGATGAAGGCCAGCAGGTCGAAGTCGTCGTCTTCGTCGGCCGGCGACTCGCCCGCGGGCGAGTCGCCGTCGCCCGGCTCCTCGTCGTCGGCGTCGCGCTCTTTGTCGAAGTCGACCAGGCCGCAGGTGCGCTGCGTGGTCTCGCCGCTCAACCGGGAGGAGATCCGCAGTGACCAGGTGACTTCCGCGTTGTGCAGAGCCGAGGCGACGATCCGGGAGATCCGCCCGGGAGTGGGCGGCTCGATCCTCTCCTCCCGTAGATGCTTCAGTAGTTCTTCCCGCACCCGCTCGGCCGTCGCTCAGCGTGCGCGACGTTCTCGGCCAGCCACACTGTCACCTTGGTCGCGTCCGCGGTTGAGCAGGTGCGGAAGCCGAGGTGTGTGCGGATCTGATTGCGGTGGTACTCGATCGTAGAGCCGGACTACTCGTAGAAGCCGAGCTCCAAGGCGGGCACCTGGACCTGCTTGGCGACGTGCTCGACGACCTGGTCGGGCAGCTCCGAGCGTCCGCGCGGAAACGGCCGTACTGCGTGTAGAACTTCAGCAAGATCGCGAAAGCGAGGCGCGTGGCACCGCGCTTGCCGGCGACGAGGTCGCGCTCTTCGTCCAGGATCGTCCAGTGCTCGACCAACTCGTCGATGTGTATCGGGGGGTGCGTCATGTCCGTCCAGCATTGACCAGGTAAGTCACAACAAGATCAACGCCGTTTGGGGCTCATGACACGATTCTTAGTGACACCCCTACTTTCGCGCCCATCGGGAACGTCACGACAACGGTACGGCCCAATACGCGCGGCGGCGTGGAACAAAAGATGCTGGGATACATGCCCGAGCGGGTCGTGGAGCCCACCCTCGGCGCACCCTCCTCCGCCGAGCAGTCGCTGTGCTATGGGAAATCACCCTGACCGCAGTTCCGCCGCGACCGCCCGTTCCCGTAGCTGGGCCGCCTCCGCCCGGGCCGCCTCCAGCTCAGAACGCAGATCCTCCAGCCGTACCCGCTCCAGCCGCAGCTCGGCCACCAGCTGATCGCGCTCCTTGCCCGCGGCGTCGGCGCGGGCCTTCTCTCGCGCGATCAGCTTCCGCTCCCGGGCCAGCGCGGTCCGGGAGTCCTGCTCGACCGCGGCCACCTTTTCCTCCAGCCGCTCCACCTCGCCGGCCGCCCGCGCGGCGTCCTTGAGGGCGACCGCCCGGTCGCGTTCGGCCTCGGCCACGGCCCGTTCGGCTCTGACAGCCCGCTCCACGGCGCGCTCGCGCTCCTGCGCCGCCGCATTCTCCCGCGCCGTGGCCGCGATCACGTCGCGTTCGGCCTGCTCACGTGCGCGTACGGCCGCAGCCGTCTCCTCCCGGGCCCCGTCCCTTTCCTCCCGGGCGCGGTCCGCCGCCTCCTCAGCCTGTACGGCCTGCGCCCGGGCTTCGGCGGCCCGCCGCTCGGCCAGCTCCACCTGATCGGCCAGCTCCTGGACGGCATGATCCCTGGCCTGCTCGGTCAGCTCGACCTGGTGAGCGGCCTCCCTGGCCCGCTGCTCGGCCAGCTCCGCGCGCCGCTTGGCCTCCTCGGCCGTCTGCAGGGCCTGGCGTTCGGTGCTGGCGGCCTCGCGCAGCGCGGCCAGCGCCTGCTCCCGTGCCCGCTCGGCATCATTGAGGGCGGTCTCCCGCTCCCTTTCCGCCTCCTCGAGCCGGGTCCGCATCTCGGCCGTCTGCCTGCGGGCGTGCTCGGCGGCCTCACGCGCCAGCCGTACCTGCTCGAACGCCTGCTCACGCTCGGTACGCGCGATGGCGACGCGCGTGTGCGCCTCGGCCTGCACGGCGCTGAGCTTCGCCTCGACGCCCGCCGGGCTCAGCTCGTCGGCCAGCGCCCGCGCCAGTGGCTCGATGGCCGCGGCCAACCCGCTCTCCATGCGGTCGTACAGCTGTTCGGCCCTGGCCAGCGCCCCCTCCAGCCCGGGCGTGGCGCGGCGCAGCTCGCGCTCCCGCTTGGCAGCCGCCTGGCAGTCCTTCTCGGGACAGTACGCCTTGGGCCGGCCGCGCCCGCGCCGCTGCTCGATGGGCGCTCCGCAGTGCTTACAAGGCGTCACGACACTGGTCTCCGCAGTCACCAACTCAGCGTACCATTTTTGATTTTCCAGAAAATAGAATTCAGAAATTCTGATCCGTTGCGTCCTGGGAACGGCCATCCAACTTGCGGGAATGCAGAATTCCCGCAAGTTGGGTGAGAAGCCGACCGACGGGCCAGCAGACACTGTCCGCTCTTGGGACCCGCCACTTAAATTTCTTGGGCGTTCGTCACAGGGTTTCAGCGCATTGTGTGACTGGCCATCAAACTGTCCTGCGGCTTCGTCGCTACCTGTCGCAGCGTTGGTCACCTCTTGTCGTTCTCTCCTGGCCATCGATGAGCAGATCTCCCTTTTGGGCTCATTCGACCTACTCGCGGCGTCTCTATTTCCGGTTTTGATGAGAATTCGGGACCGTGTAGGCGCTTGCCGGAGATCCCTCTTCCTGTTGTATTCTGCCGTTCACGAGATGTGAAGCGGTAAGAGAGTCTTCCCCTCTTTCCTTCGCCTACCTTTTCTTCCCATGTAGCGCCTGCTCGATTGCTCCAGAAGTTCTTTTTCTTCGGTTTAGGGAAAGCATCGATAGCCGCTCTGACCTGCGACTATGTGAAATTCGCACCCCTGTGGTGGCCTTAGCACCGGCGTCCGGCTGCACGCTTCAGTGGCCTGCCGGATCGTTCGCTGGCTTCGGGCTGGCCATAGTGGCACTACGGTTCACGGGCCAGCCTGTGGTGCGACGACAATACATGACCGATCTTGCGACAGCTTGGTGACCAATGAGCGGCTGACTTGCACGTTGGTCATAAGATGTCGGCGTCGCTGGTCAGTAGTTGTCGCAGAGGAGAGTTCGCTGCTGGCGGCCGAGAGCTTGTGTTGAGGTTCTACGGACCCACGTTACGCATGGCGTTGTCACGCCAGCGGTCCACGGCCGTGATGTACCGCAGGACCACCGGTGAGGCCGGAGCCCAGCGGCCGTGCTTGGCGATGACGGCGACCGGGACGCCGGCGGCGTAGGCCACGGTGGCCCCCCGCACGCAGCTCAAGCGGGCGGTGGGGCGATGACGGCCTGAAGGGCGGCGCTGAGCGCTCGGGCCTGCACCGGCGAGTGGGGGGCGTCACCAAGGGGAATGGCGCTGTTGTCGCGGTGCAACGTCACCACGCCGTCCTGGAGAGTGACGGCGTCGAAGGCTCCGCCGGGCAGCCGCACACCGGGCCGTCCGTCGACGTCGGCCAGCGGCGGCACCACCAGGCCGGTGGCCGCTTGGGCTGCGGCGAGCTGGCGGCGCAGTGTCTGCAGTTCGCGTTCGGCCATCTCCAGCCGGGTTGCGGCGGTGGCTTGGCCCAGGCGGGCCTGCTCCCGTTCGGCCTGCAGCCGATCGCGTTCCTCCTCGAAGCGGCGCTGGCATTCTGCCAGGTCGTCGCGTACCGCGCGGGTTTCGGCGCGGGCCTGCTCGGTGCTGGTGGTGGCCTGGTCGAGCTGCTCGCGGGTGGTGGCCAGGTGTGCGCTGTTCTGCTCCAGGTGTTCGTTCAGGCGGCGGATGTCGGCGCGGGCCTGGTGCAGCTGACTGTCGCGCTCGGCCAGGGCGGCGGCGCGTTCTTCGGCCAGGTCTGTGGCGCGGGACAGGTCGGCGTCCAGGGTGCGCAGCTGCTCGGCTTGGCGCCTGGTCAGGGCTTGTTCGTCGTGCAGCTCGGCGGTGAGCTGGCCGATCTGCATGCCGAGGCGTTCGGCGTTGGCGCGGGCTTCGCCGTGGATGCGGTCGCGGTGCTCGTCGGCCGCGCGCTGGGCGTGGAGGGCCTCCTGCTGGCCGCGCAGGGCCGCGTCCCGTTCCTGTTCGGCCGTCTGGCGCGCGGCGTGGGCGGTGCGCATCGAGGTGCGGGCCTGCTCGGCGTCGGATTCGGCCTGCTGCATGCTCATCTCGGCTTGGGCCAGCTGGGTGGCGATGGCCTCCCATACCTGCATGAGGCGCTCGTCCAGCTGGTGCAGGTCCTCGCGTTCGGCGGCCAGCTGGGCGTCGCGCTGGTGCAGCCGGGCGCGGATCTGGCCGGCCTCGGCGGTGAAGGCGCTGACCGCGGTGTGGGTGGCCACCGCGGCGGGGGCGCTGTCGGCGGTCCGGCTGGCCTCGTTGGCGCACAGCTTGCAGCAGTACTTGCTGGGGCGGCCGCCCTTGCCGGGCTCGCGTTCGTGTTTGGCGCGGTCGCAGCCGGGCCGGGCGCATTGCCGCAGCACATCGTCGGTGTCGAGGGCGAGGCAGTCGCGGGTGTGGCCTCGCCCGCCGCGGGGCGGCTCCTCCCCGCTCGGCCCGGTGGTCGGCCCCGTGGGCGCCGGGACCTCGTCCCGTTCGATGGGGAGCCCGGCCGGCGGCGGGGGAGTGGCCGGGGCGTCGGCGTGGTCCTGGCTCGCGGTGCCGCGCGGCTCGCTGGGGTCGAAGCTGATCTCCGTCACGAGGCGAATTTAGCATCAGCACATGCACTATTTTTAGGTATTTCGCATATCGCTTATGCGTTTCTTTTATGATCACTGAGAAGGGGACTTCTCGAAGATCATTTCTGGTAGGGTGCATCTCGTGACCGAGTCCGCCACGGCCTCCCGGCCGGATTTCCGCCCGCTCCCCGCAGCCGCCTTCCCCAGCGCCTCCGCCGCCGGACTGGCGCTGGGCCCCGGCCCGGCGATCACACCCGCCCGCGACCCCTATCTGCTCTACCTGGGACGCCTGGGCAGCGCCGACTCTCGCCGCGCCATGCAGATCTGCCTGGACCACATCACCCGCATGCTCACCGGGGACCGGCTCGACGACGCCACCGTCACCGGCCAAGGCCAGCCCTGGCACCACCTGCGCTACGAGCACACCGCCTGGATCCGCGAGCAGATCGACCAGATGGACTGGTCGCCCGCCTACCGCAACAAGCACTTGGCCGCGCTGCGCGGCGTGCTCAAGGAGGCCTGGAAGCTCGGCCTGCTCAGCAGCGACGACCACCTGCGGGCCGTGGCCCTGGCCCCCTTCACCGGCCACCGCGAGCCGGCGGGCCAGCACGTCCCCGACACCGTCATCGGCGCCCTCATCGCCGCCTGCGACGCCGACCGCTCTCCCGCCGGCGCCGCCACCGGCGCCGGACTGCGGGACGCGGCCATCATCGCCGTGCTGGACGCCTGCGGCCTGCGCCGCGCCGAACTGGTCGCCCTGCAGTACACCGACTACGACCGAGCCCGCCGCATGCTCACCGTCATCGGCAAGGGAGACAAACAGCGCCGCATCCCCGTCAACTCCTTCGCCGCCCGCCGCCTGGAGGCCTGGCTCGCCCGCCGCGGCATCCACCGCGGCCCGCTGTTCCCCCGTCTGACCCGGGGCGGGGCGATGCGCACCGCCCCGGACGGCCGCCCCTGGCAGATGCGCCCCCAGGCGGTGCGCGACATCCTCGCCAAACGCACCGAACAGGCCGCCACCACTGCGGTACGGCCCCACGACCTGCGCCGCACCTTCATCTCCAACCTCCTGCCGCAGGCCGACGCGATCATGACCGCCCGCCTGGCCGGCCACGCCAGCCCCAGCACCACCCTCGGCTACGACGTGCGCCCGGACGAAGAGGCCCGTGACGCCGTCGAACGGCTCCGCGTCCCCACCGTCGCGCCCCTGCTACCGGACACGCCCGCTGACCAACCGCCTCCCACCGCACCCTGATGGGACCCGCCACTTAAATTTCTTGGGCGTTCGTCACAGGGTTTCAGCGCATTGGTCACATGATTGCACCGCTCAGATCGAGACAAAGTAACTCACAGTGCTTGTTTCTGCCCTGCGGGATCTTCGCGTCTGCCTGAGCTGGCCGTGAAGCTGACCCCTAACCGCCGCGGCGAAAGCATCGGCCAGCTGAATCTCGCCATGCGCGGCGTGGACGGGGCCTGAACTGTCGCCTGATGGACCTTCGCCCGTCTCCTGGGCTGCTGGCCAGTGCAATAGACGTGACCAATTCCATTGAAATCGTGATGAGCAACGATGCCCCGACCAGCGGTTTCCGGGGTCGAGGAACCGGCGGACAGCCGTTATCGATGAGAATGATCACGGAGCTACGGAAGATTGGAACGCCCGCTTTGTAACAGGTTGATCGCTGTGCGTTGATGGCGGGCGGGCTCGGCCTACTTTGCTGGCATGCCTGCGGAATTCCTGTCTGCTGAGCAGAGAGCGGCCTACGCATCGTTCGCCGAGATGCCGTTGCTGTCGGATCTGGAGAAGTTCTTCTTCCTGGACGCCTTCGACCGAAACGTGATCGCACAGTCGAGGGCTGATTCGCACCGGTTGGGCGTTGCCGTCCAGATCGGGACGGTTCGGTACAAGGGGTTGTTCCTGGAGGATCCGCTGGCGGTGCCGTGGCCGGTGGTGAACTATCTGGCCGAGCAGCTGGGGATTAGGTGACGCGTCGCAGGTCAAGAAGTATGCCGCTCGCGCGCAGACGGCCTACGACCATGCGTGGGTGATCCGGGACGCCTACGGCTACCACACCTTCGACGACACCGACAGCTGGAGCGGGCGGCAGCTGACGCGCCAGTTCCGAACCTTCCTGCACGGCCGGGCGTGGACACACGCCGAAGGGCCGGTGGCGTTGTTCGAGCAGTCGGTGGCGTGGCTGCGGCGGCATCGGGTGCTGCTGCCCGGGGTGACCGTGCTGGAGCGGCTGGTGGGCAGCGTGCGGGAACGGGCCGATGCGCGCATGTACGCGGTGGTGGCCAAGCAGGTGCGCCGCGCCGATCCGGACCTGCCAGGGGCGTTGTCGGGTCTGCTGGTGGTGCCGCCAGGATCGCGTGCCTCGGAGTTGGAGAAGCTGCGGCAGGCGCCCAAGCGCACGTCGGGCACGGAGATGGTGCGGGCGCTACAGCGGGTCGACAGCCTGGCCGCATTCGGGCTGCGCCGGGTGAACGTGTCGAAGGTGCCGGTGCGGCGGATGAAGACCCTGGCCAAGTACGGGGCGGGCAGCAAGGCGCCGGCCCTGGACCGGCTGGTCGAGCCGCGCCGGACGGCGACGCTGCTGGCGGTCACCCGGAGCCTGGAGGCCGAGGCGATCGACGACGCCCTCGATCTGTTCGCGCTACTGATGGCCACCAGGCTGATCAGTCCGGCCCGCCGCAAGTCCGCTAACGAACGCCTGCGCATGCTGCCCCGGCTGGAGCGGGCCTCCAAGCTGGTGGCCAAGGCCGGACGCGTCCTGGTCGACCAGCTCGACCTGGTCGACCAGGAGGGCGCCGACCTCGATGTGGCGGCGATGTGGACTGCAGTGGCCGAGATCGCCGGCGCTAGCAAGGAACAGGTCCGTGCGGCGCTGGACGTGGTGGAGGAACTGGTCCCCGAGGATGATGGCGCGGCCGAGGCGGCGATGCGGGCCGCGCTGGTGGAGAAGTACAACACCGTGCGCCCGTTCCTGCGGCTGCTGGGCGAGTCCAAGGCGCTGTCTGCGGCACCGGGTGGGCGTCGGGTGCTGGCCGCAGTGCGCAGGTTGCCGGAGTTGTCGCGACGGCAGGTGAGCAAGAAGCCGCTGCTGCCCAAGGAGATCGACGCCGCGCTGGTGACCGCGTCGTGGAAGCGGGCGGTGTATGCCAACCCAAACGTGCCACAGGGCGCGGTGGATCGTGACGCGTATGTCGTGTGCGTCTTGGAGCACCTGATGCGGGCCCTGACGATCAGGGATGTGTTCGCCTCGCCGTCACTGCGCTGGGCCGACCCGCGCGCGCATCTGCTGGCCGGGGCGCAGTGGGAGGCGATCGAGCAGGACGTGCTGGCCTCCCTGTCGCTCACCGACCCGGTCCAGAAGCTTCTGAGCGACAAGGTCCTGGCCCTGGACGCGGCCTGGAAGCAGATGGCCGCCCGGCTGGAGGAGGCGGGCGAGGACGCGCTGGTCTCGGTGGTGACCCTGGCCGGCGGCGGGCGGGCCCGGCTGTCGGTGGAGAAACTCGGCGCGCTCGGAGAGAGCGAGTCGCTGGAGTGGCTGCGGGCCACTTGCCAGGCGATGCTGCCCCGCATCGATCTGCCCGAGCTGCTGCTGGAGGTGCACGCCTGGACCGGTTTCCTGGACGCCTACGTGCACCTGGCCGACATCTCCACCCGCATGAACGACCTGCCGAGATCGCTGGTGGCGCTGCTGATCAGCGATGCCTGCAACGTCGGGTTGACGCCGGTGATCAAGGCTGGGGATGAGGCGCTGACCCGTGGTCGGCTCTCGCACGTGGATCAGAACTATGTGCGCGGCGAGACGCACGCCGCGGCCAACGCGATCCTGATCGAGCACCAGGGCCGGGTGTCGATCGTCGCGGCATGGGGCGGCGGGTTGCTGGCGTCGGTGGATGGGCTGCGGTTCGTCGTCCCGGTCAAGACGATCAACGCCGGGCCCTCACCTAAGTACTACGGTTACAAAAGGGGTCTGACCTGGCTCAATGCAGTAAATGATCAAGTGGCGGGGATCGGGCAGATGGTGGTGCCGGGTACGCCCCGCGATTCGCTCTACATCCTGGACTGCCTGATCAACCTGGATGCCGGGCCGAAACCCGAGGTGGTCACGACGGACCAGGCCAGCGACAGCGACATGGTATTCGGGATCTTCTCCATGCTCGGCTACCGGTTCGCGCCCCGTTTCGCCGACCTGGGCGACCAGCGATTCTGGCGGGCCGACCTGCCCGACGGCAGCACTGGCGACTATGGGGTGCTGGAGGTGATCGCCCGGAACAAGGTGAACACCAAGAAGGTGCTCACGCAGTGGCCGGACATGGTGCGGGTCGCCGGGTCGCTGGTGACCAACCAGGTGCGCGCCTACGACCTGCTGCGCATGTTCGCCCGCCAGGGGCACCCGACTCCGCTCGGGCAGGCGTTCGCCGAGTACGGCCGCATCGACAAGACCTTGCACCTGCTCAGCATGCTGGACCCGATCGATTCCAGCTACCGCCGAAGCCTGGGCAAGCAGCTGTCAGTCCAGGAGTTCCGGCACCGCCTGGCCCGCAAGATCTGCCACGGCGACGCCGGGAAAATTCGGCAGGCCTACCGGGAGGGCCAGGAAGATCAGTTAGCGGCATTAGGGCTGGTGCTCAATGCCGTGGTGTTGTGGAATTCGAAGTACTTGTCGGCGATCGTGGACCAGCTGCATGCCCAAGGCGTGCCGGTCAAGGACGTGGCCCGGCTGTCCCCGCTGGGCCATGCCCACCTCAACTGCCTGGGCCGCTACGCGATCGCTTCCTCGGCGCCGGAGAAGGGCCTGCGGTCGCTCGGAGCGGCGGCGCTGCCCCCGGATGGGTCGATGATCTCGGCTGTGGAGCTGGCCTCGCAGAGGAGACGGAAGATTCGTTCAACGCTGTTGCGGTGCTCCCGATATCTCGACTCTCATACGCGAGACGGATAGTTATTATGCGAAACGCGCGATTCCGATCGGAGGTCTTACCGGTTAGTCTGACTCGAAACACCGGAGTTTCGGCGTCAGGATCTGTTCATGCATTCATCAGCGCAAGAAGAGCTGTATTTGGCCGCGAGTAAAGTCCCCTGGGTTCCACAAGGGGATGGCATCTATTTCAAGCCCCTGCGTATCAATCGGAGAGCCGGAAGCTGGATCAACCTGCTCAAGGTCCAACGCGCGGGCCGGGTCAACCGGCACCGACACCTGGGACCGGTCGAGGCCTACGTCCTCGAGGGATCCTGGCGTTACCTTGAGCGAAACTGGGTCGCGAAGGCCGGGGACTTCGTGTTCGAGGCCGATAACGACATCCACACGCTGGAAGTCGTCGGAGACGCAGAAATGATCACCCTGTTCTCCATTCACGGGCCGTTCGAATACTTGGACGACCAGGACAACGTCATCGGCACCGAAACGGCCGACAGCAAACTAGATCGCTACGTACGGCATTGCGAGCAGTTCGGTATCGAACTCGCTCCCATAATCTTCTAGGCATTCCGATGAGAAACGACGACAATCTGTTCTCGTTGCACGGGCAGACGGCGATGATCACCGGAGCGGGCAGCGGGATCGGGTACTCCGTCGCACTGGCCCTGGCGGAAGCGGGCGCGGACCTGGTCGCCGCCTCGGACAGGGAGAACCTCGACGACATCCGCGAGCGCGCCGAGAAACTGGGCCGCACCGTCCATACCGCGGTGTTCGACGTCGCCGACGCGCAGCAGACGCGGAGCGTGGTGAGTGAGTTCGCCGAGGACGTCGACATTCTGGTCAACAACGCCGGGATCATCAGACGGGCGCCGGCGGAGCGGTTCACCGACGGCGACTGGCAGGACGTGCTGGAGGTGAATCTCAGCGCGGCCTTCCGGGTCTGCCGCCTGATCGGTCCTAGGATGCTGCGCCGGGGACAGGGGAAGATCATCAATATCGCGTCGCTGCTCGCGTTCCAGGGGGGACTCAACGTCGCCTCCTACGCGGCCAGCAAGCATGGGCTGGCCGGCCTCACGAAGGCCCTCGCGAACGAATGGGGCAAGTACAACGTGCAGGCAAACGCGATCGCGCCCGGATACATCATCACGGACACCACCAAGGACCTCCAGGATGACGGCATACGTTCCCAGCAGATCCTGGATCGCATTCCGGCAGGCCGCTGGGGCAGGGCTGACGATATCGCCGGGGCCGCGGTCTTCCTCGCATCAAGGGCCTCCGACTACGTGAACGGCCATCTCCTCGTCGTGGACGGCGGATGGCTGAGTCGCTGAAGGCACACAAGGACAAGAAAGAGAGTATGACGATGCATCGCTACACCGACCGGGTCGTCCTGATCACCGGCAGCGGTTCCGGCATCGGCAGGAACCTGGCAGAACGTTTCGCCGCCGAGGGGGCCACTGTGGCGGTGGCCGACATCAACGGTGATGCCGCGAGAGAGACCGCGAAGGCGATCACCGACTTGGGGCACCGGGTCCAGGCCTTCACCGTGGACGTCGCCGACACGGTTTCCGTGCACGGTCTGATTGAAGAGGTCGAATCCGCTCTTGGCGGGATCGACGTCCTGATCAACAACGCGGCGTCCACGCTGGATCTGCCATTTTTGGACTTGTCCGAGCGCGAGTGGGATCTCGATGTGGGTGTCACCCTCAAGGGGCCGTTCCTCTGCTCGCAGGCCGTGCTTCCCGGCATGCTGCAGCGCGAGGGGGGTGTGATCCTCAACATCGGCTCGGTGAACGGGTTCTCGTACTTCGGGAACGATCTCTACAGCGCCGCTAAGGCCGGGCTGCTCAGCCTCACCAGGGCTCTGGCGGTCCGTTATGGGCGGAGCGGGGTACGCGTTAACCTCATCGCCCCCGGAACGATCCGGACCCCGTTCTGGGACGGCCGCCTGGCGAAGGACCCTGCCGTTCACCAGCGGCTGGCTCGCTGGTATCCGCTCGGCCGGATCGGTGAACCGGACGACGTGGCGGACGCGGCGCTGTTCCTGGCCTCGAGCGCGGCCTCCTGGATCACCGGCACGGCGCTGACGGTGGACGGCGGTCTTCTGGCGGGCAATGCCGTGATGACTGCCGACATTCTCGGCGAGGATTATTGAGGGTTCAGGTTCGCGGCGGGTGTGTGCCGTCGGGCAGCGGCTCGCGGCTGAGCGCGTCCAGCATGAGCCGACTGGCCGTTGACAGGGGCCGGTCGGCCGGCCAGTGCACCGCGACCTGACGGGGAGCGGCCCCGGCGAGTCGCCTGAGCCGGACACCGTTCGTGTCGGAGCAGTGGCCCGCGAGAAGATTCGTCACCCCGATCCCGAGCCCGCTGCGTACCATGGCGATCAGGGTTTGCGGCTGGTTGGTCATGAGTACGGGTTCAATGTCATGACCGACCTGGGAAAAGGCCGCATAGGTCTCCAAGTTCCCGGATTCGGGAAGGTCTGACCTCCCGATGGTGATCAGCGGCTCGCGGGTGAGGATCTCCAGGGACAGATCGCCCGGCTGGTCGGCCAGCGGGTGCCACTCGGGGATGACCGCGACGAGCGGCTCCTCCCAGAGCAGCACGCGCTCGGTGCTGCCCTCCGGCAGTACCGGCATGACCGGCCGCACGGCGATGTCCACACTCCCCGACAACAGATCGGCGCCGAGTTCCAGGGTCGACTCCTCCACGAGGACCACCTGCACTCCCGGGTGCCGGCGCTGGAACTCCATCAGCAGCTTCGGCAAGAAGAGCGCACTCGCGCTCGGGTAGCAGCCGAGTGTGACCAGGCCGCGGCTGGCCTCGCGGAACTTGTCCATCTCGCCTTCGCAGCGCTGAATGGCGGCAACCACCTCCCGGGCGTGCGCGGCGAACGCCCGGCCGGCGTCGGTCAACGCCACTGGCCGCCGACGGCGGTCCAGAAGCTGGAGTCCCACGGCGCGTTCCAGCGCCGCGACGTGGGTGCTCACGCGGGGCTGTGAACGGTGAGTCGTCGCCGCGGCTGCGCTGAAGCTTCCCGAGTCGACGATGGCGAGGAAGGACACGAGCCATTCAGGGCGGACGTCATTGATCAACATGGCCACTACCAACGGATGTTCGAGCGCGGGGAGTCACCGAAGTGTTTCACATGGACGAAAGTGCGCTTGCGACGCTGCACACGGAGCGTGTCGACTGGCGTTTCAAGGGCTTGCCCTCCACGGTACAGGGGCGGAGCGTGGGCGAGCTTGCCGAGGCCCGCCTCGACCTGTTCGAGGCCGGCTTCACGACGCCGGTGCTGACCCTGTCACGCGCGGCCGTCGAGCACAACATCGCCGTGCTCGCCGGGTTCGCGGCCGAGCACGGCCTCGACCTGGCTCCGCACGGCAAGACGTCCATGGCGCCGCAGTTGTTCGCCCGCCAGGCCGCCCACGGCGCGTGGGGGATGACCGCCGCCACGATCACGCAGGTGCGGGCCTATCGCGCCTTCGGGATCTCACGGATCTTCCTCGCGAACGAGCTGGTCAACGCCGCCGCGCTCTCCTGGATCGCGACAGAGCTCGCCGCCGATCCCGGCTTCACCTTCGTCTGCTGTGTGGATTCCGTGCGCGGGGTCGCCTTGATGGACGAGGTGCTGCGCTCGCGACCACGCTCGCGACCGCTGGACGTCGTCGTGGAATTCGGCACGGCGGGCGGCCGCGCGGGCTGCCGTACCCTGGGGGAGGCCAGAGGGGTGGCGGACGCGGTCGCGGAGAGCGCGGCATTGCGCCTCGTCGGCGTGTCCGGCTACGAAGGCATCGTGGCGCACGAGGCCACACCGGCCGCACTGCGTAGCATCAGGGACTACCTGCGAACCATCAGCGGGCTGACCCGGCAGTTCGATGTCGAAGGCCGGTTCAAGCAGGCGGACGAGATCGTGGTGAGTGCGGGCGGGAGCGCATACTTCGACATCGTGGCCGAGGAACTGGCCGGGCCGTGGCTCTTGTCCCAGCCGACGCGCGTCCTGCTGCGCAGCGGTGCATATGTGACCCATGACGACGGCTTCTATGCCGGGATCGGGCCGTCCTCACGCGGCGTGACGGCGGACGCGCTGCGACCCGCGCTGTTGTTGTGGAGTCAGGTGATCTCCCGCCCTGAGCCTGGCCTGGCGCTGCTGGACTTCGGCAAGAGAGACGCTTCCTTCGATGTGGGACTGCCGGTCCCCCGCCAGATCCGCCGTTCGGATTGCTCCTCGATGCCGGTCGAGGGGCTGGAGGTCGTGTCACTCAACGATCAACACGCCTATGTCGCCGTAGAGGGAGACACGCAGCTCGAGGTCGGCGACTGGGTGGGCTGCGGCCTCTCGCACCCCTGCACGGTCTTCGACAAGTGGTCTCTGATCCCCATGGTCGAGGACCGCATCGTCGTCGACTACATCCGTACGCTGTTCTGAGGTGATGGACTCATGAACTGCACCTTCCGGGGCGCCCAGGTCGTGGACGGCAGCGGCCGGCCCTCCTACCGCGCCGACGTCGTCACGAAGGCCGGCATGATCACCGAGATCACGGAACCCGGGCAGGCAACGGCGGGCACCGGACGCGTGCTGGACGTCGACGGGCTCGTGCTGGCGCCGGGCTTCATCGACATGCACGCGCACTCCGACCTGGCCCTCCTCACGGACCCGCATCATGTGGCAAAGGCGGCGCAGGGCGTGACGCTTGAGGTCCTCGGGCAGGACGGCCTCGGCTACGCGCCGGTCGACGACACGACCCTCCGGCAATTGCGGATCCAGCTCGCCGGCTGGAACGGCGATCCCGAGGATCTCGACTGGGACTGGCGTACCGTGGGCGGTTACCTCGACCGGCTGGACGAGGGCATCGCGGTCAACGCCGCCTACCTGATCCCGCATGGGACGGTGCGCGCGCTCGTCCTCGGCTGGGAGAACCGGCCACCGACCAGCGGCGAACTCGACAAGATGCGCGAACTCGTCGCCGAGGGAATGCGGCAGGGAGCCGTCGGCATGTCATCCGGCCTGACCTACCCACCCGGCATGTACGCCGACACGGAGGAACTCGTGGAACTGTGCCGCGTGGTCGCGGCCCACGGCGGCTACCACAGCCCACACCACCGCAGCTACGGTCGGAACGCCCTCGCCGCCTACGCCGAGATGATCGAGGTGTCGCGGCGTTCAAGCTGCCCCCTCCACCTCGCACACACCATGATGAACTTTCCTGACAACGCCGGACGCGCCGCCGACCTCCTGCGCATGATCGACGACGCCCTCTCCGACGGCTGCGACATCAGCATGGACAGCTATCCCTACACCGCAGGTTCGACCACTCTCGCCGCGTTGCTGCCGAGCTGGGCGGCCGAGGGCGGTCCGCAGGCGTTGATCGACCGGTTGCAGGACCTCCCGACTCGTACGCGGCTCCGACGGGAACTGGAAGAGCTCGGCTCCGACGGGTGCCATGGCGTACCGGTCGACTGGAGCACCGTCCAGATCAGCGGTGTCCGTGATCCCGCCAACCAGGCCTACGTGGGCGCCACGCTTGCCGACCTCGCCGTACGGGAGGGACGAGCGGCCGCGGACGTGTACTTCGACCTGCTCGTCCGCGACCGGCTCGGTACCACGTGCCTCCAGCACGTAGGGCACGAAGAGAACGTGCGTGTCATCATGCGCCACCCCGCGCACACGGTAGGGAGTGACGGGCTGCTCGCGGGAACTCGGCCGCACCCTCGTGCGTGGGGCACCTTCCCTCGCCTTCTCGGCCGTTACGTCCGTGAACTCAACCTGCTGACCCTGGAGGAATGCGTCGCGAAGATGACGTCACGGCCCGCCCGCCGCCTCGGGCTCCCCACCCGTGGTCTGGTCAAGCCCGGACACCTGGCCGACCTCGTGCTCTTCGACCCCGAAACGGTCGGCGACGTGGCGACGTACGACGAAGCTCGGCTGCCCCCGCTGGGCATTCCCTTTGTCATGGTGGCCGGTACCTGGGTGATCGATGAGGGGCGGCCCACTGGTGCTCGGCCCGGTCGTTCCGTCCGTCGGCTCCGTTGAGCGCGTCCCTTGGTGGCGCGAGACCATCCTGCTGTGGACCGTCGGTTCAACCCTTTGCCTGTCGGTTCCTGCACTGAATGGCAGGCAGGGCCGCCACCCGGTTCGGCGTCCAGATTCGTTCAAACGCTAGGCCAGACTGCATCGGTCCGCGTCGTCCGCAGCTCGTCACCTGAACCTTCACCAAAACGCGCTACGCCCCACTTCCAACGGAGCACGAGGCCGAGCGGTCGACAACAAGAATGATCTTGATGGCCGAGCAGCACCGTGAGGTTGAGCGCTGCCAGGAACAGGTCGAGCAGATCACCGCCGGAACACACGCGGTGCTCGCCATCGCCGACCAACTCGCCAGCGTCGCCATCGAGACCCCCGTAACCAAGGGCGACCTTGAGGTCGGCATCGAGCCTTCTGCTGCCAGCGGCAAGCTGTAGATCCTCTCTCGCCCCGGCGGGCCAGGCCGGTGTGCCATAGCGACTTTCTGGATAGAGGTTTTTGGACGATGTCGCGCCTGGTCGGTACGGTGTCCAGAAAGGTACCACGTTTCTGGACACCGCCGGAGGTAACTGATGACCGTCTGGGCGTACGCACGAGTCTCGACACGGGATCAGAACCCGCAGCTCCAGCTCGACGCCCTGGCAACCAGCGGCTACGACGAGCTGATCATGGAGAAGGAGTCGGGCAAGCGCGGTGTCGCGCGGCCGGCATGGGAGGCGCTCCTGGCGCTGCCCAAGGCGGGCGACACGCTGAAGTTCTGGAAGTCCGACCGGTGGGGCCGCTCAGCGGGACACGTGCTGACCACGGTCAACGACCTGCGCGACCGCGGCATCACGGTGATGTCACTGACGGAGAACTTTGATCTGGGCACCAAGGAGGGCCGGTTCATGTTCGCGGTCCTGGCTGCGGCCGCGGAGTACGAGTTGGAGCTGCGCGCCGAGCGCCAGGCCGAGGGGATCGCCGCCGCCAAGCGCCGCGAGGCCACCGGTGCCATGCTGCCCGGCAAGAAGAAGACCGGCCGGCCGCGCGTCATCGGCCCTGCCGAACTGGCCACGCTGCGTCGCCTGGTCGACGAGGGTGTCTCGATCACCGAGGCTGCCCGCACCCTCAAAATTGGCCGCTCCACCGCCTACGCGGCTCTCGCAGGACGCTGACCAGCAGCTATCCCACCCGCGTCCCGCTGCTGTCCTTCGGAGTCCTAGCAAGATCGTTCTCATCGATAACGGCTGTCCGCCGGTTCCTCAACCCCGGTTTCGTCACGTGATTGCAGTGGTTGGTCATCACGGCTGCAGCGGAATCTGCCACCGTATCGCTGGGATGACGGCCGGGACTGACGTGTCCTTGCCGTGCGTGCCGAGCACCTACAGTTAGCGTGGCTGCATGAGCCCCGGGAGTGCCTCTGCGTGCATGCGTCCCGGGGCACCGCTCACCTGGCACGTGGTGGTCTCGCTACGCCGATCCGGCCGTGCTGGATCGGGCGATGGAGCACCACTCGCCGACGCTGCTGTTCAATCTGGCGCGCGAGCATCTGATGGCGGCCAAGGTGATCCGGCCCGGCGCGCTGGTGTTGGCCAAGATGGTCGGCACCAGCGCGTAAGGCGGCCTCGATCTGACGTCGCAGCTGGTGGCGCACCTGCTGACGGTGGAGGTTCGCTCCGATCTGGAGCGGATGCTGCTGGTGGATGCAGGGTTGGGGATGACCCGGCTGGAGTGGCTGGTCACGCTGGCCGGAGTGCTTCGGCGGCCTCGGTGAAGACCGCGATCGACAAGCTGACCTGGTTGCGCGCGATCGACGCCCACTGTCTACCGGCGCCGACCGCCAGGCCGCCATCAAGAGTTGACCGTGGACGAGTAGCGGGAGGCACGTCCGTTACCGCCATCGTGATGAATGGACCATGGTGGGCTCCAATAAGAAATAACCCCTGGGTTCCTGAGCGCCTCTCCAGGTCCTCCCGCCCCAGGACCAGGGCGTTCTCTGTGCAGAGC
>NZ_JBQHCV010000046.1:0-45870 GCF_052068215.1 Nonomuraea sp. H19
CGAATCTAGGCATCTGAGGCGAGTGCCCGAGCCGGCGAAACTCGGGGTCGTACGGAGTCATTAGGTTCGAATCCTGCAGGGCGCGCTTTGATCATGGTTTGACCTGCGGTGATGCGGGATCGGACTCGTTCTAGAATTTTCATCTAGCGGTTGCGTGCTCCGTACGTGCTCGCGCGCACCAACCCCGCACACACCATGATCCATTCGCCACCTCTAACTCCTACGGGAAGAGCAGCGGCCCCGCCTCGCCCCGAGCAGGCGGCGAACACGGGGCCGGATGCTTAATCCGACTGTTCAGCTCCTCAGCGAGATGAGTTTGCCCGCTTCGGCCTGGTCTTCCTCGCCGAACAGCAGGGCCGCCGTCTTCTCGGCCGCCGCCATGGCCACCTGCGGGTAGACGGAGGTGTAGGTGTCGGCGGTGAACGCGCTGGAGGTATGGCCCAGCGTTTCCTGTACCACCTTCATCTCCACCCCGGCCGCCAGCATGAGCGAGGCCGCCCCGTGACGGAGGTCGTGAAGGCGGATCGGCGGCAGCCCCGCCAGGTAGGCCAGCCAGAGAAACTGGTCGGAGACGTGCTGGGGATGCAGCCGGTTGCCGTCGGGCTGGGTGAACACGAACCCGCTGTCGGTCCATGCCTCGCCCATGGTCAGCCGTTCTTGCAGTTGCTGCTGCCGGTGGACGCGCAGCACCCGGGCGGTGTCAGTGTCCAGAGCGATGGTTCGCACCGAGGCGTCGGTCTTCGGACTGCCCTCATGAATCTCCCAGGCCAGCTGTACGAGCTGCCAGTTCACGGTCAAGGTCTGGCCGTCGAGATCGACCTCCCTCCACCGCAGCCCGCACGCCTTGCCTCGGCGTAGCCCGCGCAGTGCGATCAGCTGGTAGAGGGCGAACAGGCGGTGACGCTGGGCCTCCTCGAGAAACAGGCGGGTGTGCGCCGGTGTCCAGACCATCACCGATGAGGGGCGTGGCACGCTGGTGTAGGCGTCGATGGGATCGACCCGCCGCCCGCCCCGGCGTTGCTTCTCCCTCTCCCGGTAGGCCCGGTAGTCGGCTTGCCAGGAACGGACCCGGTCCTCGGTCCACACCAGCGGTCTGAGCCGGGTGTAGGCGGCCATCTCCAGCACGGCGGCGGGGTTGAAGTCGATCAGCCGGTCTTGCCGCATGGCTACGTTGAGCGCGTGCCGCAGGGTGGCGCGGATGCGGTGCATGGTGGCGATGCTGATCGGCCGCCGGTACTTCACGCTCACCCGTACCTGCGGGTCGGGATCAGCGCGGCGTTCGGCGATGGTGTCGTTGAACTCCTCGATCTGCTCGAACATCAACGCGATGTCGCTGACCTTGAGCTGATCCAGCCTGAGCCGGCCCAGATACGGGGTGAGGTAGAGGCGGATGTGGCCCTCGTAGGAGCGGCGGGTGGTCTCCTCGATCTTCCGCTTGCGGTTGAGGAATTCGGCCAGCCACTGCTCAACGGTGATCTCCTGGGTCAGATGCTGCCCGGTCTTGATTTTCCGGCGGACCGTCTCCGCGTTCGGCAGGGTGTCGGTCTCGGCCAGGGTGCGTTTGATCAGGTCGGCGATCTGGGTACGGGTGGCGGGCTCGCGCGGGTCGGCCAGCGCAAGCAGGTCACGCACCTGACCGAGCTCGTCCTTGGCGGCGTCCTGAGTGGCGAAGCCGCTACGGCGCAGCGGCCCGCGCCGCTTACCGTCGGATCCGGGCGGCAGTTCGATCTGGTAGTTCCAGATACCGTGCCGGTAGCTCCATCCGCCGTCGGCACGGCGCAGCTTGGGGCATTGCTGCCCGAGTGCCTTGCCGTCGCTGTCGCGGCAGGAACATCGTTTGAAGGTGCGTCCTTCGGCCATGCTGTGTCGTCCTCTTCTCTTTAGTGCTGTTGCGTGGGCTGGTGTGGCGGTGAACGGGGGAAGCAGGGTTGAGATCGGCGCGGGGTTGCTGCGCCCAGTCCCTGATCGGCTGGCGAAGGCACTGGTCGCCTCGCTCACCTGTGGGGCTGGGTAGGTCCAGTTCCGAGCACTCGTCCGGTGGTGTCGCTCTCGGCCACGGCCCCGCCGATTGCTGGGTACGGGCGCACGGCGGTCCTGTCGCCCCTTGGCGCCGTCGGTACGGCGTGGGGCACCGGGGTCGTCGTGTTCCCGCTCGGCGCGGCCGATGCGGTGGGTGTGGGCCGGGCGAGCACGCCGGTGGTCGTCAGCCCGCCGCATCGATGGCCGTGCCGGACAGGGCGTATCGACGCCCACCTGGATGGCGTTGGTCAAGGCCGAATCCGACGGTCGACACCGATCCGGGAACCGGCGATTGCCGCACGGCGTCGCCGCCGTCTCCTTGCGCATCGCTGCCAGGCGCCACAGAGTAAGGACAGCTCCCGTGCGCGGGAACGCACCCCTGCGTGCGAGCAGGATGAGAAGCCGTTTCCAGCGCGCCGGCCGGAGGATGGCGTGTGTCGTCGCTGCCGGCTCGATGGGTATCTTTCGCGGCAGTCGGGGCCGTCGTCGTGCTGAGCGGTAGGGTCCGCGGTTCGCCTGGTACGGCGGATGATGTGGTTGGTGGTGTCGCGTTGCTCTGCGGTGAAGCCATGTGGGGTGTGGCCCGATTACCTGGGCCACCTGATCCCTGTCACTTTTATAAATACCTGCGATCAGGCCCGGTTTTGGACAGCGCGCAGAGCAAAGGTTTGACTATGATTACCGGACAAAGCACTCGTATTCGGTGCGTGTTCGTACCCTCGACCGGCGGGGATCGCCCCTGCTCGTAGAGGCCGAGGCATGGCGCGTGCAGGATGTGAGCGACGATGGTGAGAATCTGACGCGACCTGCGGATTAAAAGACGGCAGCCACAATGCCACGCCTATCATTCTGTGTTTGAATGTATCACTGCAGCCACCAATGTCATCCCTGAAAATGTCCAAGAATGGCTAACAGTGGTGCACCATATCGCGTGCCGACGAGCAACAATCGAGCAACCGCAGGGCGGATAACGTTCCTTTACCATTCTCATTTGCGATTCCTCCACACGATCTCCGCCCGAGCGGCTGGAGCCGAGGCACGATGCTCGCCAGCCGTACCCGCCACCTCGTGGTCTTTATCGCTGCGCAGCGTCAACTGTGTCACCTGGCCGCAGGACACCTTCGCCTTGTTGATCAGGAAGAGCTCCCTTTGGCCACACACATCGCAGATATTGACTGAAGCTACTGGTGTCAGGTCGATAGAGGCGGCCAGTAGCGAACCGCGCAGGTAGATGCGATGGGGGGCGAGTTGTGCGTGGTATTCCTCATCGAGGGGTTCCCATTCGGGGTGGCTTCCGCGCAGGCGCCGCCCTTGGAGTCTGTAGCCCGCGCCGATGTAGCCGCAATGTTCGATCAGGTCCCAGTGGAGGCGAGCCAGCCACGGCAGAGACTCCAAGGCGGCGACGACGATTGGCTCGAGGAATTTGACCTCGGCATCCCGTTCATGCGTAGGGCGGACGCCGAATGCATGTCCGGACGCATTCCGGTGATTCTTGATCTTCTGCAGTATGGCCAGCGCCTGAAGGGCGTCAAAACTCGGCCCAAGGCCCTGACCTGCCTCTTCATGAACTGCATCCGTTGGTCAGCCAGCGCGCTGATACTCGTTGATCAGCCCGCCGAGAACGTGACGACGCTCGATCCGGCCCAGCGGCAGCGGAATCACGTCGGAGCCATCATTGATGGGAGCTCGGAGGGCGAGGGAGCGGTGCGGCCGGTAACGATTGTAATGATCGGCGTATTCGTTCAGCACGGTGCGAAGGTGCCGTTCGCCGAAGATCAGCGGTCGGTCGGTGCACTCTGTGCGTGCGGTGCGGACCCATCGCTCGGCGAACGCGTTCGCGCGAGGCGACCGCGGCGGGATCTTCAGCACTTGAATGCCGTCGCCTGCGAAGACCTCATCGAAGCTGCTGGTGAACTTCGTGTCCCGATCCCGAATCAGGAACCGGAACGCGCCGGCCCGGCCCTTCAGATCGGCGAGAAGATTACGGGCTTGCTGGGCAACCCAAGCGCCATCAGGGTGCGCGGTCACGCCGAGCACGTGCACGAACCGGGTGCCGACCTCCACCACGAAGAAGACGTACAACCGGCGCAGCGTGACGGTGTCCACCGTGAAGAAATCACACGCCAGCGTGCTCGCGGCGTGGGCGCGGATGAAATCACGCCAGCGGTCATCGCCCCGTCGCGGCGCCGGACCCAAGCGCCGCCGTTTCAAGATGCGGCGGATCGTCGCACCGCTCACCTGATGGCCCAGATGCCGCAGCTCGCCACGGATACGCTCGTAACCCCAACGAGGATTCTCCCGCGCCAGCCTCTGGATCAACGCCACGACCGCCGAATCGGTCGCAGGCCGTCCTATCCTCCGGTGCGGGTAGGTCCAGTGGCGTGCGATCAGACGCCGGTGCCAGCGCAGCAACGTCCCTGGCGTCACCAGTCGGTGAGCACGCAGCACCGCCGGCAGTCCCCTGGCCAGCGCGGACAGAACCGCTCGATCCGCCCATGACAGCCTTGGACGGGACACCTGACGGCGCAGCACGGCGACCTCGTGCCGCAGGACGAGGATCTCCATGTTCTTGGAGGCGTCGCTACGGGGCAGCAGCGTCAGCCAGCCCACGATGCGGCAGAAGAACATGTAGAAGAAACGGAGCGTCACGAGCCTCGAGCATGCCCGACCCAGGCCACTGCTCCGACCAGGAAACCGAGAGCAACCCGCAGCTCAGGACCGTGAACGGAGTATTGACACCCTTCACGCCCGCATCCCGGGCAGTCGACGGGCATGCCGCTGGTCCGCGCTTTGACCAGCACATAACCCCCGCGATCAACCAGCTTCTCGACGATCAACCCGGTCAGGTGGGGAAAGAAGACCTGCAGGCAGGCTTCGCCTGTCGGGTGCCCGGCATGCTGCACAATGAACTCCGCGGCTGCTCAGTTGACGATCAAGTTCTTGGTCGAACCCGATCATCACGGAGCGGCCGCACCTACGCGCAGACCGTTACCTGATCGCCATAAAGGCGGGGCGAGAGGCTTCGCCACCCTCCGTGATCGCGGCACACAGTTTGCGCCAGAGCCAGAGTCCCTTGACCGCTGACAACGTTGACAAACCTAGCGCCTGTCAGGAATGGAGCAGGCCCGCTCACGTCTAGAGTTGTGTCACCTTGAGATCAAGAGTCGCACGATGAGAGGGCCTGCCAGTATGAGCGAGCGCTCATCACTACATCCATCCTGGCCTTTTGAGCATTGTCTCAAGGGGTGAAAATGTATCCGCTGTCTCTGGTGTCGCAGCGGCCGAGTAGGGGGCTGAGAGCCAGGGTCTTGCCATATCTCGTGATCGAAACGAGAAAACGGCCGCCACCCGCCTCCGCGAGGGTGGCTCGTCGGCTGTGATCACGCCCTGAGCGTCTTCCCTTTCGCCTCGGCTTGTTGAGGCGAGCGAATGGAGCAGCTCAACGGTCGGGTGGCGATCCTGGCTTACGCTGCACGCGAGGTTCGGCTGCGACCCGATGAGATCTGTGCGAGGAATCCCCTATAGCCTCTGTGGCGCCTGCTCTCTATTTCGGCACATGTTGTTGCAGACCTCGGCCAGCGGGTTCAGCCTGGCTGGCGAGCCACCCGCACACGTTCGTTCCAACGGCATCTCCCACCTGCCTATCGCTATCCAGGCAGCACGAACCCGAGTGCAGCCGCCGGTACACGTCACGAGAAAGCAACCATGATGACTGCTATCGACCCGGCCTCGACCCGACGCGACACGCCCCTCCCTCTGCCACCGATTCCCGAGCCATTTCGATTGCCCTTCTATTGCGGGGCGTGGCATAACATCGGCGTCGATTACCTGGTGGATTTCGAGACGGCTGCGAAGATCCTCGGTCGAACCCACCCGCGCCTCGCCCCAGCCGACTTCGACGGCCGCGCCTGCTTCTCGCTCAACTACCAGCTTTACTTCGCGCAGTACGGAGACGGCTCGAGCATCACGGAGGAGGTGGAGATAAACATCATCGCCTATCCGCAAGGCGAGGAGCACCGGATGTTCCCGGTGTCGTACGCGCAGTACGCCACCGGAATCGACCAGACCAAGTTGCTCGGCATCGGCAGAATCCACGTGCTCTGCGACAACGCGATGGCCATCGAGGCCGGATCGAAAATATTCGCTGAGCCGAAGCTGCCGGCCCGCTTCACGGCAACCATGCCGTCGCTCAACGGTCCGGAGACGTCCGACTGGCACGTCCGTGTCCTGGACGCCGACTTCGCCGAAGACGGGAGTATCACGCCCGGCGGCCGGCTGCTGTTCAGTATCGACGCACACCTTGGCGGCCTGGCCGGCGTGCCGGTGAACAACACTCCCATCACGGGCTACGGAACCGATTCGGAGGGCCGCCTGCTGACCAGTCGGCAGAGCGTCTACCACCCCTATCAGTACTACCCGCTGGACTCCGAAACGGCCGCACAGGTCTCACTGCATGTGGCGGAGCCGACCTCGCTCGTGGGTCAGGACCTCACGGCGCTGCTGACCAACGCCGCCCCGGCGGGCGTGTGGACCTACCAGTCGGCCCCGGTCGCCGCACACAGCCGACCCTATTACCTCGCCTGAACCGTCTTGGACCGCTGCCGGAACCGGCCGTACCTCATGAATGTTCACTCCTTCACCATCATGCTCGCCAACGCTGAGGCCACGGCCTCCCGAAGGGATGACCGCCGGGAAAGCCGAAGACGTGTCTGCGCGGCACGTCTTCGCCAACGGTCTCCATCGCGACCTCTTCGCCAACGGTCTCCATCGCGACCTCGACGCCGTGATCGCGAGCCTGCCCCGTTCCTGGAGCTTCGGCCCGGCGGAGATCGAGAGGCATCCCGAAGGTGATGGCGAACTCCTCGACGGGTGGTAATCAGAGATCGACTATGCGGACGTGCCATTCCCCTCGGCCGCAGACGAGCCCGGTGTCATCGACCTGGTCTCGGGCTCCTGGCCGACGCAGCCGGTCGGTAGCGCCGTTCTCGGCCACTGCGGTTGTGCGGCAAGCAGCTCAGATCGAGGCTCGTGGACGAGGAGGTCACAAGCTTCAACGCCGAGGACCTGAGCGCCTGCCAGGACCGTCTGCTCGGCAAAGCGCTCTCGTGCATTCCGTTACAGATGCCCGGCGGGCCTCCTCGCTGTCGTCAGGTGCCGGGGCGAAGTACGCCTCGTTCGTAGTCGTGCAATCCATGAGCGGCCGAAGGGTAGGGCATGCGCTCGCCAGTGTTCTTTGACCACATAGTCGTCGGCGCCGGGTCGACGGGTGCAGTACTCGCTGCTCGACTCGCCGAGCGCACCGACCGCCGCGTCCTGCTGATCGAGGCCGGACCGGATTATCACGGCTCAGCCCTTCCACCGGAGCTCCAGGACGGGCGGACACCATCGTTAAGCTCTCACGACTGGGGGTACACCGCCCGCGGTGTCGGCGGCAACGAGTACTGGCTTCCCCGCGGCAAGGTCGTCGGCGGCTGCTCGAGTGTGAACACGTGCATCGCGCTCCGGCCGGAGCCCGGCGACTTCGACGACTGGCCGTTGGGCCGCATGAGTTGGTCGTGGGAAGCGGTGCTGGATGGGTTCGTCGCCATAGAGACCGATGTCGATCGGGTCGGCACTCACCACGGCAGCCGCGGCCCCCTACGGATCGCCCGAACGCCGAGTGAGCGGATGACTCCGCTGTCCCAGGCATTCGCCGAGGCGTGCCGGAGGGCCGGATTCGACAGTACCGCCGATCACAACGAGCCCTACAGCACCGGCGTGGGCGCCCTTCCGCTGAACGTCGACGGTTCGCTGGGCCGGATCTCGACGGCGAAAGCTTTTCTGGAGCCGGCGCGGCAGCGGGCCAATCTCACCGTCATGCCGAACACCTTGGTGGATACGGTGCTGTTCACCGGATCGCGCGCGACGGGAGTGCGGGTCGTCGCCGATGGGCAGGCGCGCGACATCGGCGCGGCCGAAGTGACGATCGCCGCCGGTGCGATCGGTAGCCCGGCGATCCTGCTCCGTTCCGGCATCGGCAAGGCCGAGGAACTCAGCGCACTCGGGATCGACGTCGTCGCCGACCTCCCTGCCGTTGGCCGGAACCTCGCGGATCACTCGCAGGTACCGATCGTCTGCGCACCCGCGCAGGGCGCGGCAGACCCCTCCGCGCCCTGCGCCGAGGTCGTCCTACGGTACCGCGCGCAGGGCTCAAGCATGGCCAATGACATGCAACTGTGCCTGCTCAACCATGTCGAGATGAGCAAGTACGCGCCCGGCCTGGCCGCCTCCGTGGAAGGCAGCCACGCCTTCGTGATCACGGCGAATCTGATGGGGCCGGAGTCGCGGGGCATTGTGCGGCTGGCCTCTCGTGATCCCCGTCAGCGCCCAGTGGTGCACCTCGACCACCTCGCTGCAGCATCCGATCGGGCCCGTCTCCGCGATGGGCTACGGCTGGCGCGGCACATGGCGGACGATCCGGCAGTCAGTAAGTTCATCCAAAGATTCGTGGACGTCGACGGCTGGTCCGTCGACGACGACGCGAGCACGGATCGCTACCTTGCGGCGCACCTGCAGACGGCGCACCATCCGAGCGGCACCGCCGCCATGGCGTCGAGTGCCGCCACGGGCGTCGTCGACAACGAATGCCAGGTCTTCGGCACGGACGGGCTCCGCGTCGCGGATGCCTCGGTCATTCCCTCCTCGGTGCGGGCCAACACCAACTTGACCTGCATCATGATCGGCGAGCGCGTCGCCGCGGCATTGTCCGAAACCGTGCAGGGAGTGGCCTGTTGACGCCGTTGAAGGTCAAGCGTCTCCCGGAGGACGTCGTCAGCAGGGAGAGCGTCCTTATCCCGGCTCGGGCAACGGGTGGCAATCCGGCGGCACTGGCCACTGCGCAAGCGCGGTTGTAAGACCACGGAGACGCTTCGCAGAGTCGCTCGTCGGCGCGCTGGTGGGCGCCATGGAGGGATGCCCGCGGCCGGCATCGGTTGTCATCTCGATTCCGGATCTCTGGATCGCTCTCACCGATAATGACCCAATAGACCGTAGCCCATCTCACGAAGCGCCGTCACTGGGCGTTGACCTCTGAAGCTTCGCATGCAGCTGCCGTTCGGTCGCCGAACGCGGCGCTCCGAACCAACCGAAAGTTTCCGCCTGCAGGAGTTCGACGTGTCCCCGCTTGGTTCGCCCGCGCCTTTATGGATCCGACGTGGCAACGAGCCCATTGTGACTTCGCGGATGCGAATTGTAGCGGCCATTGTAGGAGTCTCTGAGTTAAGCTTGTCAAAGCCCAGGTCAACTTGCCACGTCGCTATTCCTTTGGGGGATCCGTACAATCTCCGAAGTTCACGTACTTTGGCACGTGCTTTCCGAATAACTGCGTGGTAACGTACGAGCCGATACGGTGCATTCTGGCACAAACGGGATGAGATGGGAGCGCCATGGTAAGTGGGCAGCCAACCGCGGCGGGCGTTGAAGTGATCGTGACCTGGCAAAGTGACTCCGGTCATCTGCAGGGACGCGGCAGCGGCGGGCGGATCAACCTGAAGACCGGCGAAGAACTCAAGTTTGGGATTTCCAAACGCTCGGGGAACATCCAGCCGAACGCCGAACCCAGCCTCGGGGCGCTCAAGGTTTCTGCCGAGCAACCTACTGTGTCCAATCTCACCACGAGCACTACCTATGCCGTCGAGAATCTGGAAGGTGGTGCCGAGTTAGTCAAGGTGCGCCCTCGACAGCTGGACTTGGTGATTCCCTTTGAAATGTCACGCATTTTGATCCCGACCAGCGCGGGCGTCACCGAACTCACCGTCTACGCCCCTCCGCCGCGTTTACTCCAGATGGACCTGGCCACGAGGGCGATGGTCTCGTCGATTCACCTGGACAAGACGAGCAAATACTTCCTTGTTCTCGTCGCGCTGTGCGAACCGCGTTTGCGCGGATCCTCTATGGCAGCCGTGCCCTCACTTCGAGAGGTTGTCGAGAGGTTGCGAGGAGTCGATCAATTTAAGGACGCTAATCGTAGCAGTGTCAACTACCACATCGACTACCTAGCGGTTCGAAAGCTTCCCGTCAGCCAGTGGTCAAAGTGCGAGGACGACGGGCCCAAGCATTCCAAGCGTGAGGCGCTGGTCGCCTTCGCCCTTCGGTTCGACCTGGTGAGCGAAGAGGATCTCCGCTTGCTTCCCCCCGGCTCCGCCTCCCGCCGCGCCTCGTGACCGATCACCGCGGCGTTCCGGGAATTTGTCACTCCGCTGAGTCCGGCACATGGTCGCCGGCGCCGAGCGACACGGTCCGCGGTCGGGTTTCCTGTCATCCATGAGGATCGGGGCGGAGCTGCATGACTTACCATTCGATGCATTGTCGCCGCCCGTCAGGCACATTCGATGTCAGCATATCCGGATTCAGATCTTCCGGCTGCAGTCGGTGGTCGCCCAGCGCTGCCCTTCTGAGGAGCTTCCAAAGATGAAGGCCGAATACGAGAACGAAGCGGACCGCACGGCGGCCCTTATCGAAATATGGCGCGAGGTGCTCAGCCCGCAGGATCTTGACGAGAACTCGGATCTCTTCGAGGCCGGCGGAACGTCGATGCAGATCCTCGAGATCGTCGGCCGGGTCTCCGAGGTCATGGACGTGGACGTCCGCCTGCGCCAGATCTTCGAGCACACGACGCCGAAAAGCCTTTCGGTGTTCCTCGGCGCCTCCCTCAAGTCACAGAGGTGAGTCGAGCGTGCAGACCTGGGATCAGCGCTTCGAGTCGCTGCTGCGCGCAGCGCTGCGTGATCTGCCGGACGACCGGCAACTGACCGCGGATCTGGACACCAGGGCCGCCGGTCTGACCTCACTCGCGGCTGTCGATCTCCTGTTGAACATCGAAGCAGCGTACGGGATCTCGATTCCTGAGGAGCTGCTGACGTTCGAAAGCTTTAGCACGCCTGAGGCGCTCTGGTCGCTGGTCAGCCGCCTGGCAGACCAAGCGTCAGGCACCGACATCGCATACCGAGAGCAAACTCATGCTGACGATCTACACCTCGGCCCCATGGTTGACGGGTGAAGCTCGCGAAGAGCCGTTCCGACATCTCGACGACATCACCGTATGGACCGAAGAGCTGAACTGTGCCGGGATGCTGATCTTTTCCGACAACACGTCGTTCGATCCATGGGTCGTCGCCGGTAGGGTCCTGGAGAAGTCGCGCGACCTGATCCCGCTGATCGCCGTGAACCCCGTGTACCAGCACCCGATGTCGGTCGCGAAGAGCATCAACTCGATAGCCGCCGGCAGCGGCCGGCGCGTTGGCCTGAACCTGGTGGCCGGTGGCTTCTCTCGGCATCTGAGAGAGATGGGCTGCACCCTGGACCACCGGCAGCGATATGACCGGCTGGCGGAGTTCGGCGCCATCATCGCCGAGCTGACTTCAGCGGCACGGCCGCTGAAGTACACCGGCGAGTATTACCAGCTGAACGGGCTCCGACCGGCCCCTCCGCCGGTGGCCGGCATGGAGCCGCGCATCTTCGTGTCAGGAACCTCGGACGACTGCATCCGCGTGCAGAAGGAGCTCGGTGCGACCCGGCTGAGCTATCCACGGGAGCCGCAGGAGTACGCCGAGGAGTCCTTGCTCGCGGACAGCGGCTTCCGGCTGGGCATCATCGCTCGAGAGGATTCGAGCACCGCGTGGCGGCTCGCCTACGAGCGCTTTCCTGTCGACCGGCTCGGCGAGGAGTTCCACGATCTCGCCTATGAATCGGTCGAATCCCACTGGCATCGCCGGCTCTCGGAGGATGCCATGAAGGTGAGCGCCCCGATAGGCGGCTACTGGATGTACCCGTTTCGGGCGTATAAAACGTTCTGCCCGTACATAGTCGGCGACTATGCGGAGACAGCGGACCTTCTGCTGCAATACATAAAACTCGGCGCCTCGACTTTTATCCTGGACGAGGCTTCGAGCAAGGACGATCTGTTCCACTCGGTTCAGGTGCTGCGTCTGGCCTGGTCAAAGTACACGGAGAACCGTTCGTGAAGCCTCAGCCAACTCTCGATGGAGGCAAAAGTGCAGAATGACAACCTGCTCACATCCCAGCAGATCGAAGACTATCATCGAGCAGGATTCATCTTTCAGCCCGGCGTGCTCGAAGCGAGCGACGTCGAGCTGTTGAAAAGCGAAGCCGAGAGAGAGCTTGCACAGGATACGCCGAGGCGCACGGTCGAGGTCGACACCGGGCTCCCTTATCGTGTCCACGGCTCTCATATGCACAGTGAGCTGTTCGCTCGGTTCGTCCGCCATCCTCAAGTGCTCGGCATCGCTCGGCAGCTGCTGAATGACGACGTGTACGTCCATCAGTTCAAAATCAACAAGAAGCGCGCCTTCCAGGGTGAGATCTGGCGATGGCATCAGGACTTCATGTTCTGGCACAACGAGGATCAGATGCCGGAACCGCGCGCGCTCACCGTCGCTGTCTTCCTCGACGAGGTGACGGAGTTCAACGGCCCTCTGATCGTTGTTCCCGGCGGCCATTCGGATGGGCTCATCCCCACCGCCGCTAAGAATGACGGTTGGGAGTCGACGTTGACGAACAACCTGAAGTATTCGCTCGAGAGTTCAGAGCGCATGCAAGCGCTGGTCGACCAGCACGGTCTTGTCGCCCCCAAGGGACCGCGGGGTTCCTTGCTCTGGTTCCACTGCAGCATCCCCCATGGATCGGCACAGAACATGTCTCCGATCAATCGATCCCTACTGCTCTTGAGCTACAACGCTGTCAGTAACGCCCTCCCCGCTCCGAGCCCCCGCCCTGAATGGCTGGTAGGCCGGGACTTCTCGCCCCTGAAACCCCTTGAGGGGACCCTGATCGACCCCGTGTCGTAACACGGCATCTAATTCCAGCCGGGCCCTCCTTTGGGGAAGGGGACGGACCCGCTGAGTCCATTCATGAACTTTCCGACGCCCAGATCGGGCGGGTTCAAGGAACTAGCGGTTTGCTTCCTTCCCCAGGGATGCTCGCCCGGCAGGAAGAGCGACGAGCATACGTCGATGGGATGCCGCTGCGAGGAGGAATCGAGGACGAATATGAATGCGCGATATGCACTGGAGAGCCGTGAACTCGATCCTGCGACCGCCGATGCGTTGCGCCTCCTGGCCGAGCGTCACGGGACGTCGGACTCTGCTGTTCTTCTCTCGGCCTTCGCGGCGACACAGTATCGGCACAGTCGCCAGGACCCGGTCACCATCGGTCTTGTGCTCGACGAAGGCCAACTTCATAGTGGTTCCGTCATCGGCTGCCACACTGCGACCGTTCCGCTCCGCATGGCTTTCTCTTCAGGAGTCACCTTCGAGGACCTGCTCGCCGAGACGGCGGTGTCGTTCGATGAATTGATCGAGCATCAGCAGGCGCATGCCGATGCGGATGACGGGTGGCTCCATCACGTCCCTCTCAGGTTCGCTGTCACCGACCTCGACACCTGTGATCAGGGCGTAGCACCTCCCGGCTTTTCCGCTGCACCACTACAAGACTCTGGCGCGGCGGAACTGTCAGGCGCCACCTGTGCAGTGCGGTCAGGGGGAGTGGCGATCCTGCTCGAACTGGACTGCGACCGGCATTCACTTCCCGGTATCGGCCCTCATCGGTGGTGGCGATCGTTCCACGCGTTGCTCGAGGATGCCGTGATGCGGCCTCACGCGCGCGTCGATGAATTGCGCATGCTCTCTGGCGATGAGGAGGAAGAGTGCGTAGCCGCCATCAACGCGACATTCGATGTGTATCCCCATCTGAAGCCGATCCACCAGCCCTTCGAATCAGCCGCGCGCGCTCATCCTGACCGGGTGGCGATCCACTTCGGGGACGTGGCCGTCACTTACGGTGAGCTTGATCGCAGGGCCAACCGGATGGCGCAGTCGCTGGCCTACGCGGGAATCGGTCGCGGGCATGCCGTAGGGATCTGCATGGAACGTTCGCCGGAACTCATCGTTGCCGTGCTCGCAACGCTGAAGGCGGGCGCCGCGTTCGTCCCGCTCGACCCGAGGCTGCCGGCCGGCCGTATCCGAGCGATCATCGCAGGTGGCGAGCTGGCGGCGATCGTCACCGACGAGCAGTTCGACTCGCTGCTGCAGGGCACCGGGGTCACCCTTCTCCATGCTGATGACACCGGCTCGGACGCTCGTCCGCCGTCGGTCGAGGTCGTGCTGGACGACACCGCCTACATCTACTTCACCTCCGGATCGACCGGCGAGCCCAAGGGCGTCGTCATCGACCATCGCTGTGCTGCCGGACGCATCGAATCCCTGATACAGCGGTTCCCTCTCAAGGAGGGTGAGTCGATTCTCCTGAAGACGCCATTGATCTTCGATGTGGCGATCTGGGAGATCTTCGCGCCGCTCAGCGTAGGTGCGACCATTCACATGGCGTTGCCTCGCGGTGAGGCCGATGCCGACTATCTCGCCGGACTGCTGAGCACGCGTGGCCTCGTCGCGGCCCATTTCGTACCCTCCATGTTGAGCGCGTTCCTCGACTATGCGCGACCACAGTCGTATCCCGACCTTCGGTGGGTGTGGGTCTCAGGAGAGGCCGTCTCCAGCTCACTTCTGGATCGCTTCACTCAGCATTTCAGTGCCGAGTTCCACAACCTGTACGGGCAGACGGAGACGTCGGAGGTCGCTGCCTGGACGGGTACGAAGCACGATTCCGTGCACGGTGTCCCGATCGGTAAGCAGATGGGGGTATACCGGCTGTTCGTTCTCGACGAGGCGCTGAGATTGGTGCCACCCGGAGTCATCGGGCAGCTGGGAGTCGCCGGGATCGGAGGGTTGTCCACGGGCTACCAGAAGAATCCGGAGCTCACCGCCGAGCGATTCGTCCCCCATCCTTACCCGCTCGTCCCAGATGAGCTGATCTATCTCTCCGGCGACCTCGCGATGGCCGACGAGGATGGCATCATCTCGTTCCTCGGGCGGTCCGACACCCAGATCAAGATTCGTGGAGCCCGAGTCGAAGCCGGAGAGGTGGAAGCGGTTCTCGAACGTCATCCAGGCGTTCGCAGCTGTGCTGTGACAGCCCACAAGAACAGTGCGGATGAAGACGAGCTGATCGCCTACTTCGTGGGTGATGAGACTTCTGTGAACGTCCTGGCCGCACACGCCGGCCAGTATCTCCCTGAGTACATGCTGCCGTCGGCCTACGTCCGTATGGATGCCTTTCCGCTCGGTCCTTCAGGCAAGCTCGACCGGCGTCGTCTGCCTGATCCGACACCCGCCGATCGAGCGGCGAGGGCCAGAGGGACCACCCCGAGCACTCCCATGGAGATAGCACTCGCCGAGCTCTGGAAAAGCGTACTGGGCTTGGAGTGGGTCGGCTGTGAAGATTCTTTCTACACGGTCGGTGGAAATTCGCTCAAAGCCCTGAAGATGCTGCATCGCGTGAAATCGATGTTCGGCGTGGAGATCTCTGCACGGACGTTTTCCAGCGATCCGACGATATCGGGTCTCAATGAGATCCTGTCGCTTAAGGCGACCAAGAGCCCGTGACACCTGATGCTGGGAGTCACCCATCACGATGCGGAGATCGAGACAGTATGACGACTCGACTGCTCGGCTTGGACTATCCGGGACGACGGGATGAAGCGAGAATGGCCGACCTGGAGCTGTCACCCTTCGGCATCGAGCTGACACCGCTGATGGGGGACTCGCTTCCGGTGCGTTTCACTGCCCGGGACTACGCTATGGACCTGCTTTCCAGATCACCGCTCGCGAGCGACGGTGTGCACGCCATACTTGCCTATTGCGCGGCTGCGCCGATCGCTCAGGAAATGGCGCAGTTGCTGGTGGAGAGGGGTGCCGGCCCGGTGCCGCTGGTGCTTTTCGATGCCGACCCCTGTGAAGCGGACGCACTATGGCAGGGGTACTCGGCGTGTGTCACCGAAGCGGACGGGCAAGCGTCCACCGCACCGTTGAGTGCGTCCGTGCTGTCGGGCCTTCTGCGCGATCCGCGCGCGCTGGTCTGCGTCCTCGAGAAAGACCTGTCCGATCGTGTGCTCAAGAGCCTCGCCGCGGATGACCTCAGCGAAGAGGAACTCGTCTTCTGCCACGAACAGATCATGCGATCCATGCTCGACTATCTCATCTATCTCGTATCCGCGCACCATTCCACGAGGCCCGCATGGGGAGGAAGCGTTCTGCACATCGCTTCCAAAGGCCATCCGTACTGCGGGCCGTGGCAGGGTGCAGCTCGAACTCAGCTGATTCGAGTGACGTGCGATAAAGCAGATCTGCTGCGCCATCCGGACACCGTTGAAGCGGTGTCGGCGTTCGTGAAGTCGCACTGAGAAGCGCCGCCTCCGGCCAGAGGTCGAGCACCCCTTACGGAGCCTGATCCAATCGGCCGGAGGCACCTCTTTACGGGTTGTCAGCCCTGGTCGCCCAGCCGGCGAGTTCGCGTGCCGTCGGATGCTGATAGAGAATGCGAATGGTCACCGGCAGCTCCAGAGCGGTCCGGAGCCGCGCCGCCACACGAGCGCACATCAATGACGTGGCGCCCAGCGCGAAGAGATTGTCATCCGGCCCGACATCGGTTCCGAACAGATCCTGCCAGACCTTGAGGCAGCGTTCGAGGTAGTCCCCATCCGGGCTCGCCGATTCGACTGCGGCGACGGGGGAGGACGTGGTGGAGGGTACGGGGCCGAGCCGACTCCTGGCCGGGACCGCGGGACCGTCGAGGTCCTCGAGTACCGCGGCCAGCTCGTCGGCGAAACCCGCCAGATCTTCACGGGTGAAGATGGCCGGATGGCCCGAGAGCCGCAATATGTCGCCCGTCAGCTCGACCGAGAGCAGCCCATGAGCACCGCGATGAGGGCCGGGATGAAGCACGAGCCCGTTGTGCGACGGTGACATGCGTACTTGGTCATTGACGGTCAGCAGGCAGTCCGGCATGCCTGGTACGGCGCTGCTGGTGAGGCGGCCCACCAGATCGGCGGGTGGAGCGCCCCGATCGAGAGAGTCGAGTAGTGCGTCGAACGACGTGCCGATCTCCGCCTGTACGGTTTGCGCGACCGACACGGGATGGATGACGGGCAGCGGCCGGATGGCCAGGAGGGCGTCGCCGTCATCCGTCAACGGAACCGTGACACGGTCGAGCGACCACTGGAAACGGCGCGCCACGGCCACTCGCGTGCAGCCCATCAGCACCGCTATCGGCGTGACCCCGAGCGCATGCGCAGTCTCGTCCAACCTCTGCCGGTCGAGAGCGGTCTGCAGGATGGCTGCTGTGCGGTCATAGACGAATCGCCGTGCGTCCGCCGCCGACCAGGGCGGGGGTAGGAGGTCGATCTGCTTGAGCCACTCTTGGCGGCACGTCTCGGACGCCTCGGCGACCGGTGTCCGGGCGAACGCGCTGACGCGTCGCTGGGCCACCGTGTCTCCGGGCGCTGCCTGAGTGAGTTCCAGAAATTCGTCGATCAGTGCGGCCAGCCCCGACCCGTCGACGATCGCGTGATGGACGCGGAAGAGCAGCCTCATGCTGGCGGGCGCGGGGCTGAGCACGAGGGAGAAGAGCGCATTCCCGGACGCCTGGTCGGCGGCCGTGGCCAGCTGGTCGAAGGTCCGATCCGGAGACTGGCCGGGGTCGAGCCGCACCACCGAGAGCAACTTGTCCGGAGCGGCGGCCTCATCCCGGCACCAGCGAACCCGTCCGTCCTGCGTGGCCACCTTCGCTCCGAGTTCCGGGTAGCGGCCGGTGAGAGCCGCTACGGCGGCACGCACGTGGTCGACGGTGATGCCGGTGGCCTCGGCCCGTACCTCGAGCATGTATCCCGAAGGCGGTGCGATCTGAGCGGCGAGCAGCATCTGCGCGACTGCTTCTGGAGGGTCGCTCCACTCATCAGCGGCGAAGACATGGGAAGGCGTGAGTATCCGATCCATCAATCCTCACGATCCAGGGGAAGGGTGTTGACGAAGACGTTCGCGCATCGGTATTCGCCTTCGATGAGGCTGGCCACGACCGCGTAGTGCTCGGCGGCCTGCACGTGCTCGCCGAGACGGAAGCGCCACCTCTCTCGCTGGGTGCCGCGGGGGCCGACGGATACAGGCCGTGATCGCCCCTGCGGCAGGTCACCGAGTCCTCCGGCGACGAAGGCGAAGCCGGCCTGTCCGTGGATCGGCCTGTCCCGCTCACTGAGCAGAGTGCACGCGAGCTCGCTGTCCCGTAGCCTCGGTGCGTAGGCCACATGGTCGGCGGTCACCTCGTAGTCGGGGGATGCCGACGTGGACGAGGAAAGGTCTCCGCACCGCTGGCAATGTACGGTGAAGATCGTCAGATCCACGGGCAGACGGTGGGCGAGTTCGACTCTGACCGCGGACTCGCGACGGCACGCGGGGCAGATGACCGGCGTACTGGACACCTGCCGGAAGGCGCGTGCACTGGTGCCGAAGAACCCCCACCAGGTGCCGTGGATCTCCCGCAGGAGCTCGTGCACTGCGGCGGCCTGAATTTCATCAATGGTCTGCCGTACCTCGCGCAGCATGTCGAGCTGTCGGCTTCCGCGCGCGAGCAGGCCTCGGCGAATGGTCCGCTCCACCTCGCCGAGACGACGTTCGTCAATGGGCAAGTGCAGGGACAGCAGAGAACGCAGTCTGCTCACGATAACTTGCTGCGTGCTCAGCTCCTCGTCGGCGGGTTCCGCTTCCTGCACAGCCGGGTGGCGCCGCTGAGCCGATCGTGACGCGGAAAGGTCGACCGGCAACGACGGATCACCCAGCAGCCCGAACCGGGTGAATTCCCTGTTCGCTTCTCCCGCCGCGTTGAGCTCCTCCACCGCCTCACCCAACCGTGCTCCGCCTCGAATCGCGCCCGCCAGGTCATCGAAGAGCGGCCGCTGAGCGATGTGGAATCCCACGGTGCCGATGACGGCGACGGTCGTGCCCTCCATGAAACCCAGCGCGACGCCGACCGACAGCGGGTGCGCGTTGTTGCCGACCGAGATCGAGTCGCAGGACTGCAGAAACGCGAGCTGTACGTCGATAGACGATGCGGCGATCCGGTCCTCATCCCCGAGCTCCTGGCGCCAGCAGCCTTCACCGCGCAGGCACGACGGCATCCTTGTGCGCGCTGCGAGGTCGGCTCCCACCGGCGGTGCGTCGGTTCCCCTGCCGCAAACGAGTCCATCGACCAGCATCAGGCAGCACTCGCGTCCGTGAGTGAGCACTTGAAGGGCCCTGCCAGGACGTTGCAGCAAGGGGCGCAACTCATCCAGTGCCACAGCATCGGCCTGGTCCGCGCCGGCCGCCGTGGGATGGATCAGCGCCATGTCGTCCGCCGCTGCCCTGCTGCTCAGTGTGAGCGTGCGGTAGATCAGGCAGGACAGCGACTCCTGCGTTCGGCTCGTCACGAGGCCGAAGCGAGGATGTCGGTTACCGGGCCAGTCGCCGAGCCGCGCGGCGTCGGCTGCGGTCGCGACCAGGGCGACGGGAACCGCCGCGAAATCATCGAGAACGTCGTACAGGCCGGCCGGGTCGGCGCGGTGATGCGGACGCGAGGTCGCGCTCGCCAGTAACCCTGCGGCGGCATGGGCCATCGGGTCGCCCAGGGAGACGACCACCCCGGGCCAGGCAGCGCCGATCACTTCCGGCAACGCGTCTGCACCCTCAGATCGCAGCACGTTCTCGTACCGTGTGAGTGAGGGCCCGGTCATGACCGGGAAAGCAGAGCCGGGCTGCCATGACGCGGCCAGCCGTGCGTAGCTGAGGGCGTCGTCGCAGCGGACAACGGCTTTCGAAGCCGACATCGTCTCCTCTAATCGTGCTCGTGCAAGCCCTTGCCGCGCAGTGCGGTGTCAGCGGGAGCTCGTGGACAGTTTGCTTTCGAGCGCATGGCAGTCCGCTGCCTGCAGGACATCCCGGACTCTCACCCGAATCCCCAGTTCGGCCTCGATCGCGGCCACGAGCCGCATCGCGGCCAGCGATTCCCCGCCTGCCTTGATAAAACTGACCTGCAGAGGTGCCTCCGGGCCGAGCACCCGTTTCCACAGTGATGGCAGCACGCCTTGCTCCTCAGCGGGAAGAGCGGCCGCGCCTTGCGGGATGACGATGGACTGCCCGCCGGACTCGGTCCCGTCCTCCCTCGTACGGCTCTCCCCCGAGAGATGGGAGGCGAGCAGCGAGCGAACGGTTCGGTAATCGACCTTCCCATGAGCGTTGACGGGCAGGCGCTCAACGACGATGACCGCGTCGGGCAGCATGTAGTCGGGAAGAAGAAGCGCCATGGCCTCGCGCATCACGTCCCGCGCCGAACGTTCTCCCGTCCACTCCTGGTTCGTCACCACCGTCAGGCCGAGACGCAGACCTCCAGTGGGGTTCCGGACACCGACCGCGGCCGCCGCGCCAACGCCGGGGACTGCTCCGGCCGCACGCTCGACCTCTTCGGGCGAGACACGGAAACCGCGTATCTTGAGTTCGTTGTCGGCCCTCCCGAGAAAGTCGATACGCCCGTTCTGCCTGATCCGTACAAGGTCGCCGGTCGGATAGACCGGGGAGTCCACCCCGTCCACGCGAACGAGGTCATGAAGCCTGTCCCCGCACGGGACACCCGCGATTCCCAGAACGCCGGGACGGCCGAAGGGGACGAGGGCCCCATCGTGGTCGAGAACGCACAGCGTAGCGCCTCCGATGGGAGCGCCCAGCTGGGGCAGATCGTGCTCGGATTCGTGTCCCCGTACTTCATGGCAGGTGACTGAGATGGCGCATTCGGCAGGGCCGTAAAAACTCAGCAGGCTGACGGTGCCGTGATGCCGGCGGACGAATCTGGCGGCCCGAGCCGCGTCGTAGGCTTCTCCGCCGATCACGACGGCCCTCACGCTGCCGGGCAACCTCTCGTCGCGCTGCTCCAGATGATCGGCCAGAACGGCCCACAATGCCGTCGGAAGGTCCAGCACCGTGGCCTGATGTGATTCGAGTTGCCGCAGCATCCCCGGGATGCCGTCGGACAAGTCCAGCAGGAGAAGCGTCCCGCCGAGCGAGAGGATGGGAAGCGTCTCTTCGAGAGATGCGTCGAAGAGGAGGGAGTTGGAACCGGCGACCACATCGCTTGACGTCAGCTGCAGCCGGTTGATGAATGCTCCGATGTACGCGGACAGGGCCCGGCGGCCGACTGAGATCCGTTTCGGCTGGCCAGTGGTGCCGCTGGTGCTCACCACGTAGGCGTCCCCGGGTTGCCGCATGAGGTCGTGCGCGGTGCGCAGGCGAGTCAGTTTTCCATCCGATGACCAGCGGAAATGAGCAGAGCCCAGGATCGACGACAAGCGTGCGGCCGGCGCGAGCGGGTCGACCGGCATGAAGACGACACCCTGCTCAAGGCAGGCGGCCAGTCGGCTGCAATAGGCGGCATCCCGCCCGATGTCGATGGCCACCACTTCTCCGGCCGCTGCTCTGGCGACGTTCAGCTCGCGTATCGCGGCACTCAGCAGGAGGGCGAAGTGCTCCTGCGTCGCGGAGGACTCCATCGCGATGACAGCGGGGGCCGCAGATCGACGAGGTTCGATCCTCATGTGGTGATACTGAGGGGGCGGGCCAACGAGGACGGCAGGATCGGAGGAAGGCCACCGCCAGTCCTGCGCTACCGTACCGTTCCTGATTTCATGGACCAGCTGAGACAGGCCGTGACGGAACATGTCCGTCAACCTTCGCACTGTTTCGACCTGGTACAAGGAGGTGTCGAACTCCCATACCAGGCGGACGGATCCATCGGGAGCCATAGGGTCGGCGCCTGCCTGCTTGGGGAGGACCAGAACGTCCAGAGGACACTTGGTCGTGCCGTTCTGCCGGTACTCGACGAGCGCCGTTCCGTGACCCGGTATGTGGGTGTCCGGGAGCGGTGCGTTGTGCGCGCTGAACATGCACCGGTAGAGCGAAGCGCGCCGCCCGCCTTCTGCTTGGCGAACTGCTTCCAGGATCGTGTCATAGGGGATCAGCTCGTAGTCCAGGGCGTCGCGCAGCGCGGCTCTGACCCGGAGGAGGAAGGCCGGGAAAGCGGCGGACCACTCGGAGCGTACGGCCACGGTGTTGACGAACATGCCCAGGGTGGATTCGAAGCCCGACGGACGGGCGCTGACCGCCGACCCGATGACGAGGTCATCTTCACCTGAGATCTCGTGCAGGGTGCAGAGAAAAGCGGCCATCAAGAGTTCGAAGCCGGTGGCACCTTGCCGAGTAGCCCACGCCTGCAGCTCTTCCCACTCCTGACCTTCTACGACGACGTCGACGGAGTCCGCCGGCGCCGGGGCAAGGTTCACAGAAGAGGTTTCGACGTCGAACGGTGGAGCCACCGGCAGATGCGGAGCGTCAGCGAGCCGATCGACATAGGCGGCCAGTTGCGGTGACCCCGGAAGGGCTTCGACCCGCGTGACCTCATCTGCGACGTAGTCACCGTACTCGAGGCCCCGGGCTGTCGAGGAGCTCGGATCGGACCCGGACAGGGCACGCACAAAGTCCCGCAACAGAAGGGTCAGAGACCATCCATCGTGGATGAGGTGATGTTCAACCTGGCTCAGTACCTGCTCGTCATCGGATATGCGGAAGAGACGCCAGGAAACGAGCCGGCCCTTCTCCAGATCCCAGTCGATCCGGCCATGCTCACGGAGCAACATGTCGAGTTCGGCAGGCCGGCCGCCGGCCGTGCGGTCGGCGCGGCGAAGATCCACCACCTCGAGCTCCGGAACCCATGGGGTGCCGATGACAACTCGCCAGCCTTCGGCGCCAGGGCGATACGTGGAGCGAAGGATGGGATGAGCCGTCACCACGGCGGCGAGAGCCGCCGAGATCTTCTGTTCCGTGAGCGTGCCGGGCAGGTGGATGGCGACCTGATTCTGATACGCGGGCACGGAAGGTGCCGACGCGATCTCGTAGAGGGCGCGCGCCTGCGCATGGGAGACGGAGAATTCCCTGTCCGAGGCGGTGAGGGGCGCCCGCTCGCCGGCCACCCGCATACCGTCGGCGATCCTGTCCACGAGCTCGCCGATGCTGGTCGACCCCAGGATCTCGCTGACCCGGACGATGCTGCCGAGCTCCAGCTCGATCCTGCTCCTTAGACGGGCCGCTGCCAGGGAATGGCCACCGACGTCAAGGAACGAGTCGCCGATGTTCACCCTCTGGTCACCGACTACGTCGCGAATCATGTCGAGAATTCGCGCCCGTGCCACGTCGGCAGCTTGACCGGGAGCTTCGTTTCGGGCCGGCGTCCTCGGCTGACGCTGCGCGGGACCACCGGTGATCTGCTGGGCCAGAGCGTCCCGGTCCACCTTTCCGGTGGGTCCGACAGGCAGCGAGGGAAGCGTGAGAATGTGATCGGGAAGCATGTAGGGAGGCAACGAGGCTGCCATCTCCCTACGCAGAGCGACCGTCGTCAGGGCCTTGCCCGGTGCGTACACCACGGCGACGGCGAGCTCCTTGCCGTCAGACCCCTCGACCGTCAGAACAGCGGAGTCCGCCACCGCTTCTATTCTGTTCAGCGTCGCCTGGACGTCGCCCAGCTCGATGCGGTAACCACGAATCTTGACCTGGTCGTCAAGGCGTCCGAGGAACTGCATCGTGCCGTCGGTGGTCCAGCGTGCGCGATCACCGGTGAAGTACATGCGAGCTGCCGGGTCCGACGCGAATGGGTCGAGCATGAATCGTGCCTTGGTCAGCTCGTTGTCTCCGGCATACCCCATGGCCACCGGCACGCCGGCGATGTACAGGTCACCCGGCTGGCCAATGGCACAAGGGGTTCGATCGCTGTTCAGAATGTAGTAGCGGGCGTTCTGGACGGGCCGCCCGTACGGGATGCTCGGCCAGTCGGCGGCCACCTCGCCGACATCGAAATAGTTCGACCAGACGGTCGCCTCGGTCGCTCCTCCGAGTGCGACGACATGGGCAGCGGGGAACCGTCTGCGAATCTCATCCGGGAGAGCGAGCGGCACCCAGTCCCCGCTGAGGAAGACCAGGCGCAGACTGGGGTTTCGAGGTGGTCGACGGCCCGCGGAGACGGCCATCACCTGACTGAGCGCAGCGGGAGCCGAATCCCAGAAAGTGATCTGCTCCCGATCGAGGATGTCCAGAACGCGATCCGGATCCGCCATCTCGTCTGGACTGATGATGCGAATCGTGCCGCCTGCGGCGAGAATCCCGAAGATGTCGTACACGGAGAGGTCGAAGGTGAAGGCCGTGACGAGCAGCAGCCGGTCCTCCGGACAGATCGAATAAGTCTTGTTGACCCATTCGATGAGGTTCACGACGCTTCGGTGACATACCTGGACGCCTTTAGGGCGGCCGGTCGACCCTGACGTGAAGATCACGTAGGCCGGATCGCTCGAGGACGTGCGGCCGGGTTCGCGGACGTCACGGAATCGCTCGATAGCCGTCCAGGTCAGGACCCTGGGCTTCGGGTCATGGGCCGGAGAGGGGGAGGACGAGGGCGCCCGGCGGATCACCACGTCGTATCGTCCGGCGAGTGAGCCGTGCCAGTGGTCGCCGCTCCTCGCCACGATCTCCACGTCGACCGGAGCCGTCGTCTCTGAGGCGAGCTTCCGGAACCAGGAACGCGGCAGTCGCAGGTGGCCTGCTCCGGTCTCGCTTTCCGTGTCGATCACATCGGCGATGATGACGGCTCCGCCTTCGACGACCAGGCCGATCGCGTCGAGTATGGCCTTCCGGGCGTAATCGGGGCCGGGATAGAACTGCGTGACGCTGGACATGAGGACCGCATCGAACCGTCGTTCACCGGCGATGTCCCTGATGTTGTGCGCGAACCCCGTGGAGAAGTGCGTGACGGCCGGCGAGCCGGACATCGCGGCCCGGCAGCGCTCTATCGCGACCGGCGATGGGTCCACCCCGACATATTCCGCTACCAGTCCGCCGAGCTCGGCTGCGAGCAGCCCGGATCCGCAGCCGATCTCCAAGAGGGAGCGCGGATTTCCGCCCGCGGCCACCAGGTTGCGTACGTGCTGCAGGTAAACGGCGACGTCCTCGCGCTCGAACCCTTCTTCGCTCCGGCCCTGGTTGAATCCGGCTGCGCGCAGCGGGTCATCATCCGCGGCGATCTCATCCCAGAGAAGACGCGTGCTCGACTCTTCCAGGTGGTCGACAGGATGCTGGGCGGCGTCCAGGCACATCAGACGCGTGTCCTGGCCGGCGATCCATGCCGACTCCTCCGCCAAGCGCGCATGCCGCCGGCTGGTCATGATCCAGTTGATGTGGAGTTGTGCTATCGGTTCCGCCACGCGTGATGCGGGCCACCGAGGGTCGAGAGGCACATAGGCCGCACCGGAGCACGTGATGCCCAGGATACCGACGATGGCCGTGACCGAATGCTCGACGAGGACGCCGACGTAGTGACCGGGTCCGAGCCCTTCCGCGGTGAGCGCATTGCTGAGCTGCTGAGCTTGCGACCATAGCTGCCCGAAGGTGGTACGAGCACCGTCGCTGGTTTCGATGGCGATGGCCTCGGGGTCCGCTTCGACGGCCCTCTCGATCAGATCGGGCAAAGTGGCCAGATCGTCGAAAGAAACCGTTGTGGCATTCCATTCCTCAGGAACGGGATCCCCGTCGTTCAGATCCCACTGCGCGGCGGGGCTTCCATCGTTGGCGCCAGTCACTTACGCAGCCTCTCTCGATGTGTCGAACGATCAATCAAAGCGGGGAGGTCGTAGGAACCGATGCGAAGCGCCTGCACGAAGTTCTGGACGACCAGGGGTCGCGCTCGGCGTCAGCATCAGCGGCGGAGGGTCCGTGCTGGGTCATGTAAGCCCGCTGAGCCGGGCTCCCGCTTCTTCCTCGACGCCTGTTCCCAGGCCCAGTCTCCGCATCGTGCCGGCCAGATCAGTGCAGGAACCGCCGTTGCCGTCCGCGAACCAGGCGATGACGTGCTCTTGGATCTCCGGACTCTTCTCCTGGCTGACCTTGAACATCGCCTCCACCTTCTCTACATGGAAGGAGAACGCGCCGACCCCGGGTGCGAGCGAGCTGTGGTAATCACACGAGGCTTCGAAATCGAAGCCTGAGCCGAATCGGCTTTCCAGCGTTCGTGCCGTGGTCGTCACCACGGACAGAGTCTCGTTAAGGCTCGCAGCGAGGGTCACCGTCCCGTATAGGTGTACGGTAACGAAATCCCATGTCGGCGCGGCCACGTCGGTGTTGTACAGCGTAGGTGAGACGTAGCCGCCGGGCCCCATGAAGATCAGTTTTGCGGCGGTTCCGTGGGCCAGCGTCGCCCAATGCGGGTTCGCCCGGTTCATGTGCCCTAGCAGGCTGGTGCCGGTGAGCTGGTCGTCGCTGGATGCCGGCCGCCGGACGATGGGCACCTGAGTCGCCTCGGGAACCGTCGTCCCATTGCTGATGAGAAGGGCGAGCGGATGCCGGTCGACGATCTCGACCGCCCAGCTCTCCCCGTCCACCCGGTATATCGGGGGAATCAGCATCCGCCTACCTCCACCTGGTCTGTCGCGGGCTCACGGTTCGTCGTCACACCAGCTCCTTGGTCAGAACCTCGGCCAGCTCGCCGGCGCGGACCGCCGTGAGCGACAGAAGGGTTTCGGACAGGCCGTGCGAATGCTCCCCGTAGCCGAGGACGTAGATGCCGCATTTCACGGACTCGTCGGTCGCCACCCTGCGGTTGCGGTCAAGGAGCAGACGGCCCTGGCCGTCCCGCCGGCAGCGGGGGAGCAGGTCGCCCAGCAGAGATGCGGGATCGGCCCGCAGGTAACCGGTGGCGCAGACCAACGCGTCAGCCTCGACCGTGGTCGTGCTCCCGTCGGGCAGGAACTCGATCACGACGCGCAGGCGATCCCCGGCGTGGGTGACCTCGACCAGTCGCGAGACCTTATGGAAGTGAAGGCGACGGCGCCCGGTCACTGATTCGAGATAGGAGGTCTGATACAGCTGGCGGATGAGACCTTCGTCCACGACCGAGTAGTTGGTATTCGCATGGTAGGCGTGCAATGACCGCCGCACACTCTCGGAAGCCGCGAAATGATGGTCCACGGCCACGGGGTTGAAGATCGAGTTCGTGAAGGCGCTGTCGTCCGCGACGCTGTAGCCATATCGGGAGTGCACGGAATGAACCTGGGCGTCTGCGAACTCGCGGTGCAGATAGTCGACGGCTTCGGCGGCGCTCTGACCGGAGCCGAGGACCACGAATGACGACGGCTTCGATCCGGCGATGGCCTGCACTCCGTCAAGAAGCCTGGAGGAATGCCATATCCGTTCGGACGCCGGTAGACCTTCCGGCATCCGCGGCCGCCCGCCCGCTGCGATCACCACGTTACGGGCCCGGTGAGTCCGCGGCGCTCCATCGCGGCCGCCTACCCGCACCGAGACGTCCACGGCTTCGACATCACCCGGCCCCGTGGCCGACCTGATCCCGATCACCTCGGACTGGTAGGAGACACGGTTCTCAAATTGCTCGGCAGCCCATGCCAAGTACTCGTGGAACTCGGTCCGCAAGGGGAAGAACGTCTTGGTGTTGGCGAAGTCGACGATCCTGCCGCGCGTGTGCAGGAACGACAGAAACGAGAATCGACTGGTCGGATTGCGCATGGTGACCAGATCCTTCAGGAACGGCACCTGCATCGTCGCGCCCTCAATCAGCATGCCACGATGCCAGCCGAAGCGCTCTTGGGCCTCGAAGAATCGCGCTGTGACCGCTCTGCCGGCTGAGTCCATCTCGTCCAGAGCGATGGCCAGCGCGAGATTGGCGGGTCCGAATCCGATTCCGGCGATATCGAGCACCGCGTCGGCGTCCATGCTCCCGTTCCCGTAACTCTGGCTCATTGTTCATCCAATCCGGTCAGCGAACAGGGGGAAACACGGTCGGCCTGGCTGGTCCGGTCGCCCTCGACGAGCCGCGGAGCCAGCTGCGTGACTGAAGAACACGGCCGGGATGGCCAGTAGGTCGCGCCGAAAATGCTCGATTGTTGATGCGGTAACTGTCGACTCGGTTTTTGCCGCGAACGAATCGACGGCAGCCTGCCGTCCAGTTCGGTGGGCTTCGCGTGTGCAGTCGCGAGGCACGGATCAAATTATCCGTTCATATCCGCCACCAGTACTGACATCGGTCAGGGGGTGTTGGCCTTCGGCTCGATTCCTTCGCCGGTCCCCAGGGCCGGAGAGATGTGGCGACCGCGTCGACTCACCGCATAGCCGCAGGTCATTGAGGGAGATCAGGAGCCGGCGGGTCCTTCGCAAGCGCCGCCCCGACCGAGCGAGGCCAGGCATTCCTCCAAGGCGAGCGTCGCCAAGGAAGCGACGAACATCCACGAGGTTGGGCATGTCGGGATTGTTGCGCATGCCGCATCGGGGGTTTAGAGTCCCAATCCAACGGTGTACGGTCGGCATTTGCCGTTCGGAAGATCGGGGCCACGTCGACATTTGGCTCCCTTTGCGAGGGCTGCGGGGAATGGCGAGTCGGGCTGCGTTTTCTTCTATGAGGTTCAGGGACGAGGCTTCAGCAACCGTTCGAGCGATTTCATGCGTACGGCGAGAAACACGGCCGGCGCGGTCATCTGATCAGCATCGGATCCGCTTCCCTCTGCCAGCCGGGCTCGGCTCTTGACGTCCTCGGTGCGTCAGGGCTGCACACCGAACACCGCCGCAACCACTCGGCCGCATGACCGCGAGTGCGGGGACGCGGCCGCCGGGCGCCGCGTTCGGGGGAGTCTCGGCTCGCAGATCGGCATCCGCGTGCGGCGGACGCGCGCCATCGAGGCCCGGGAGGAGCATCGCGCGGACAAAGTGCAGGACGACTCCCCATCCGCACACGTAGGGGCTGAACGGCGATGTCCACGATGCCGCATCCGCCCGTGAGCCGAAAGGAAAAGCCGATGATGATCGATGCACGACAAGCTCTCCCGCTGCAGACCGCGGCGCCTGGAGTGGCGCTCTTTCCGGCAGAGTTCGAGCGGGTGCTGGCACGCCTGCGCACGGACATCGATGACCTAGCCGCGGCCGAGGATCTGACGGTGCTCACCGCGCCTCCGGTGCTCCCCCGTAACGTCGTCGAGCGGTCCGGGTACGTGCGCGAGTTCCCGCATCTGCTCGGTTCTGTGCACAACTTCGGCGGCGACGCGACCGAATGGCTGGCCCGGCGGGCTGAGGCGGTCTCGGGCGGCAAGTGGCACGATCGCCAGGAAATAGCCGACGTGGTGCTCACGCCTGCGGCGTGCTATCACATCTATCCGCTCCTGGCCGGCGCGACGCTGACCGCACCGGCGCGTTTCGCCGTGGAGGCGTGCTGTTACCGGCACGAGGCGACCGTCGAGCCAGGACGGTTCCGGTCCTTCCGCATGCGTGAGCTGGTATTCGTTGGGACCGCGGACGCCTGCGTCGAGTTTCGCGATCGCTGGCGGCAGCGGGTGGCGGACTGGCTGACCGCCCTGGGACTCGACGTCGCCACGGAGACGGCCACCGACCCGTTCTTCGGCCCTGGGGCCAAGTTGCTCTCCGTCAATCAGCGTGCCCAAGCGCTCAAGTTCGAACTGGTGGCCCCAGTGGCCGACGGCCTGAGGCAGGCGGTGGCCTCGGCCAACTGCCATAAGGACCACTTCGGTGAGATCTTCGAGATAGAGCTGCCGGACGGCAGTCCGGCACACAGTGCCTGTGTCGCCTTCGGGCTGGAACGCATCGCGCTCGCGGTGGCGTACGCCGAGCGTGACGGTGCTCCCACAAGCGAGTCGCGGTAGAAGGTGCTCGGTGCAGCTGAAGGGACGATCATCTCCAGCAAGATCACCACTTGGACAAGCTGCTCTCTCAGGATTCGGTCACGCATGGTCGTGCTGACATCGACCAGGGCACTTCCCTTGCCGGCGTTGATAGCGTCGTCGACCTCCGAAGTGATCCCGATGATCAGGCTCTCGACCTGCCGATCTCGATGCCGATTCGCGACCGAGGAGTCACCATGATGCCCCCGACCATCCTGAGCCCTGAAGAATCAGCGTTCGACTGGCTGCTGGACGCGGCCGACCATATCCGCAGCACGGTTCGGACGCGGGGCGCGGCCCTGATTCGCGGCCTGCCCATCCGCGAACCCGCCGATCTGACGATCGTCAGGAAAATCCTTGGCGTGGAACCGTATCGGGCGACGGAGCTGTTCGGTCAGCGCACTGTCTACAGTGACGGAGTCGCTTCACCGATCGAGTGGCCGACTGACCGCGAACTGTGCCCTTACCAGGAGGAGACGTTCAGCGCGGTCGTCCCCAGCATCGCTCTGACCGCGTGCGTGCGCCCGCCCGAAGCGGGCGGGGAGACCTGCCTTGCCGACTCGCGCGAGCTGCTGCACCACCTGCCGGATGAACTGGCGCGCCGCTTCCAGGAACTGGGCTGGACGCTGACGCGAGTGTTCCGCGAAGAGTTCGGCATGAAGTGGAGTGAGGCTTTCGGCGTCGACTCCTTCGACGCGTTGATCGAACTGTTCGCGCAGATCGGAATCGATCACGACTGGGTGTCCAAGGGCGGACTCCGCACGGTCCGCCGGCGGCGGGCGACAGTGGTCCACCCGAAGACGGGCGAGGAGTGCTGGTTCAATCAGGCGGCGTTCTTCAACTCCGCGAGCTTGGAGCCGAGAGACCTGGCGGTTCTGCGGCGGGCATTCGGGCCGGACCTCCCGATGGAGACCGGTTACGGCGACGGCTCTCCGCTGACCGAGGATGAGGTGTCCGCAATCCAAGACGCCTATGCCAAAACGGCCGCAGCCGTCCGATGGCAGGCGGGAGACCTGATCGTCGCGGACAACGTCCTCACCGCACAGGGCCGCCGGCCTTATAAAGGGAACCCGCTGTTCTTCACCTACCTGGGCGATCCCGTGCCGCTATCCGTCTTGTCATAGGTCAGGCGGGCTCTGGCTGCCGGGCAATACTGGCAGGTTTCAGTACTAAGCACTGCCGACGAGCCTGCATACTCGCACCAGCCGTAATTGCGGAAAGGCCGGGTGTTCCCACTCGGTGGCTGGCGACCGACGAACATGCTGCAGCACCAGGTGTTTCGTGGAAACCGCGCGTATTGCAGCGCCACGGTCCTGGCTTTTCCTTGGAGAAATCGATCCCGTGCTGCCCAGGAAATGTGTGATCGATACGGTCGAGACGGTATGACAGCAAAATGATCGCCGTTCTGGAGGAGTCGTGCGGGGCGATATTGAACAGGTCGGAACCAAGCTTCTGCATCAGGACGACCGAGTTCGTCTCCGGCTGCTGGAGCCGGCGCCGGGCGAGCAGACCACAATTCACCAGCATCCCTGTGATTACGTCTACGTCGTTGTCGCTCGACGGCCGAGCAGCACTGATGGCCGCTGGCCGAGCCTATGCGGTGATCGCCGAGGCGGGTGTCCGGGATGATCGCCGGGACTCCAGGCTCCCCGCTCAGTCCCCTGCATCGCTATTCGGCGGCCCGTCGCCGATTCCCTGCGTACCGTGCGGCGATGAAGCGACCGCGGTGGGGCTCGCGAGTGGGGGCGAAGCTGGCCGGGGCACGGAGCCTGGTCCTCAAGGAAAAATCGAGGAGCTGTGCATCGCGATCATTCCGTCGAGCGTCGGATATGTGGGAACTTTTCGAAGCTCAGGCTCACGGTCACCCGCTCGGGACGATGGTGCAGATGACGTGTTACTCCGCCGACTATCAGGGAACGCCCGCGCCCAGCTATGAGATCGCAGAGATCGTCTGGCTCACTTATGCATATCGGGATCGCATATCGGGCGTCGACCAGGTGATCTTCGATTACCTTTCCCGCGAAGGAAGTTTTCTTTGACGCTTTTCGGCGCATTCTTGAGGGAGGGGCCCCGGTGACTGCCTCTGAATTTCTCCGCCTGCCGGGCGGACGATGGTCTATTTGGCGTGGCATGGTCCTCAGAGGTGCGGGGTTCCCAGTCCGCCAAGTCGAGGCGATCAGCGATCCGCAACTCGCCTTGGCTGCAGATCAGTGCATAAAGGCGAAGGCTGACCAGGCCCAGGGTGATGATGCGGCCGAATACGAAGCCGAGTTCGCCGCGGCGCTGGCCCGAGTCACTGACGCCGTCCAATCCGTCGCTGCCGATCCGCGCCTGCGTGAAGCCGTCACCTGGCAGAACCCTCACTTCCTCGACACCTGCCTGGACAGGGGCGGAGGCGAGCCTGGTGGCCGCGGCAGCGCAGTGCGCCGGCGGGAGATGGCGATCGCCAACTACCTGCAGCGGTACACCACGAAGAACGACTCGATAGGGTTCTTCGGTCCGGTGGGCTGGGCCGAGTGGGATGCCACGGCTCCCCGGCCGTCGCTGCTCGCGGGGCAGTCTCTGCTGAGTCGACGCAGCGTCTCCTTCGAGGTATGGGCCATCGACGCGGTGGGTGCGACCCTGGCCAAGCGGCCCGAGCTGCGGCATGGTGTTCCCCCGCGCCGGGTGCCCGCCCACCGGTTCCACGACGACCACGTCGTACTGGCGAGCGGCGAGCGGGTGCCGCTGTCCGCGGATGCCGCCGCCGTAGTGCGGCGATGCGACGGAGTGCGCACGGTACGGGAGATCGCCGAGGACCTGGCGGTCGACGAGGAGGAGCTGCTGCTGGTTCTTCTCGACGAACTGTGCGACCGGGACCTGTTGCGGCTTGACTTCGAGGGGCCTGTCGAAGCGCGAGCAGAGCAGCGCCTGCGGGCCCGGCTGGCCCGGGTGCCGGAGCCGGAGGCCAGACAGCGGGCTCTTGACGATCTCGATCGGCTCATCCGGGCGAAGAACGACGTCGCCGCCTCTGCCGGCGATCCGGCCCGGCTCAGAGGCGCGCTGGAAAAGCTGCACGTCGAGTTTCAGCAGCTCACCGGCAACAGCGCCGTCCGTTCGCACGGGAAGACGTACGGTGCGCGAACAACGGTTTACGAGGACACTGTCCGCGATGTCACTGTCACGCTGAGCGGAGACATGCTCGATGAACTGGGCGAGCCGCTCTCACTCGTCCTGGACAGCGTGCGCTGGCTCGCTGCCCGTATCGCGCGCGACTACCTCAGCCGGCTCGACGCCTTATACGACCGAGCCTGCCTCCTGCTCGGCACTGCCGAAGTTCCGCTGGCACGGCTGCTGGCGTTGGCGACCCGCGAGTTCTACTTGGATCGAGACCTTCCGCCCCTCGTTCAGAACGCGATCGAGGAACTGCAGCGGCGCTGGGCGGACATCCTGGCGATCCCCGACGGGGTGCGGCGGTACAGGGTCGAGCCCACTGAGATCGCCGACCGGGTCCGGACCGAGTTCGCCGCATCGACGCCACCGTGGGCGCGCGGGCAGCAGCATTCCCCTGATGTCCTGCTCGGGGCGGAATCCCTCGACGCGGTCGGCCGTGGTGAGTACCAGTTCGTGCTGGGAGAGCTCCACATGACGCACAACACGGTCGAGATCCAGACGTTCGCGGACCAGCACCCCGACCCCGATCGCCTTCTGGCGATGACTCATGCCGCCGTCGGCGACGAGCGGATGGTGCTGATCGTTCCGCGCGCTTGGGATGATCTCACCCGAACCATCATGCCCGCGTCACTGATGTCGCCGCGCTACCGGTACTGGAGCCGCGGCGCCGACGATGTGTCCCACGTGCCAGGCGAGGTGATTCCTCTGGCCGCCCTCACGGTGGCACGGGTCGGCCAAACACTCATGGTTCGCAGCGATGTCGATGACCGGCGCTATCCGCTGTCCGAGGTTCTCGGCGATTACCTGTCCATGGTCTCGGTGAACGCGTTCCGGATGTTGCCGAAATGGCCGCACCGCCCGCGGGTGTCCATCGGGCGGCTCGTCGTCGCCCGCGAGTCCTGGCGCCTTTCGCCGAGCGAGTGCGGTTGGGCTTACGCGGCGGTCCGCGGCGAACTGAACGAACAGCTCCGCTATCTACAGATGCGGGAGTGGGTGGCCCGCAACAACCTGCCTCGGCGAGCGTTCTACTCCGTTGCCATCGAGACCAAGCCGGCGTACGTCGACTTCACGAGCCTGCCGCTGATCAACAGCCTGGCCAGCACGATCCGGCGTATGGCCAAGGACGGCTCGGACGGCGACATCACCTTCACCGAGATGTTGCCGGCGCCGCAGGAGTGCTGGCTCTCCGATGGAGACGGCGAACGATACACATCGGAATTGCGCATGGTGGTCACCGAGCGCGCCTGCTGAGGCGATCCGGACCGGGCTCCACAGGTTCCTGCTATTCGTCAGTACTTGGAGCAGGGCATGCCTCGTAGGCTGCCAGCAATGCACAACCGATCTTGGGGCGGGCCGCCTCTTCGCGTCATCGACACAGAACCGGTTCGAAATCCGCAATCCATCTCGCACGGCAAATCCCGATGACCAGACTCACGGAGGGCAACGCCATGAGCCGATCGACTTCTTCGAGTTCCCTCTGGCGGCCTTGGACGCCGGTCACCCAGCAGGCCGACCTGCAGATCACCGAGGCGCGCGGATGCCGAGTACGCGGCGCGGACGGCACCTGGTACCTGGACGGCATCTCAGGTGTGCTGAACGTGTCGTGCGGCCACGGGCATCCTCAACTGATCGAGGCCGCGGTCGACCAGATGCAGCGGCTCGTCCATTACGATCCGATGGCCGCCTCCCACCAGCCCGCCGAGACTCTGGCACGGCGGCTCGCCGAGATCATGCCGGGCGATCTCAATGAGAGTTTTCTGATCAACAGTGGTTCCGAGGGGATCGAGGCGGCGCTCAAGATCTGCTGGCAGTACTGGCGCCATCTCGGCGAGAATCGCGAGCGCATCATCTCCTTCGAAGCCGGATACCACGGCACCACCGCCCTCGGTCAGGAGTTGTCGAGGCTGCCGTTCACCCTGAACGACTGGCCGAACCGGTTTCCTGTGGACCACGTGGCCCTGCCCACGGAGCCTCGTGCGCTACGCACGGCGGAAGGCGCCGAAGCACTGCTCGGGCTCTTCTCCCAGGCGCTCAAGAGCGGGACGCCGGCCGCGGCGGTCATCGTCGAGCCGCTGCTGGGGCTGGGCGGCTGCACGGTGCTCCCCGAGGGGTTCCTCGCCGGGCTCCGGCGGCTGTGCGACGAGCACGGGACGCTGCTCATCCTGGACGAGATCTTCACCGGCTTCGGCCGTACCGGCCGGATGTTCGGCTTCGACCATGACGGGATCACTCCCGACATCGTCGTCACGAGCAAGGGGATCAGCAGCGGGCTGGTCCCGCTCGCCGTGGTGACGGCCACGACGGCGATCAAGGAAACGTTCAGGAACGCCCCGGTCGCCCAGGGACTGCGCTACGGGCATACGACGGGCGGGCACGCGGTCGCCGCCGCAGTCGCGAAAGCCGTGCTCGACGTCATGGGCGAAGAGAAGCTCGTGGAGAACGCGGCGGCCCAGGGCGCCGGAATCCGGTCAGGCATTGATGCCTTCCGAGCGCACCCGAAGATCACTGACATCCGCGGGCTGGGCCTCGTCATCGCCATTGAGGCCGACTCGCCGGAGTCGGCGGAAGCCATCGCGACGGGGGCGATGGACAACGGCCTTCTCGTGCGCGCCGAGCGCGGCGTGGTGCGCATCGCGCCTCCATTGACGATCACCACCGACGAGTCGATCGAACTCGTCGACAAGCTCAGCAGGGCCATCGCCACGCTCGGTTGAAGTCGCCACCGGGCCCGAACGTAATGCCTGATCTGAGGAGGAAGAGGAATGCCGGTGAGCTGGGGTAAGGCCACGCCAGGTCCGACATCGTTCGTCGAGATGGCTCGGCTGGCCGGAAACTACGCGCACTGGCACAACCTGGTCTACTCCACGGCGTGGCTGACCGGACGGCTGGATCACGCGGCTCTGCGCGAGGCGTGGCGCGTCCTATGCCTGCGCCATGACGTCATGCGCAGGGCGTACGTCTCACCGGACGAGGCGTGCACGTACGAGGACGTGCTGACCGAGGTGGAGTTCCACTCGGCCGATACGGACGATGAAGCGCTCGAGACGATGCGCCGGACCCTCGTCGGGGCTCCTTTCAGCCTCGACGCCATAGGTCTGTCGCGCGTCGTTGTCGTGCAACGCGACGACCGGCGGCATCTGTTCGGGATAGCACTGGACCACCTCATCACCGACCTCACCTCGTGGAACCTTCTCGTAGCGGAGTTGGGCGAGCTCTACGAGCGTGCGGTCGCCGGTGAACGGATCAACTGCGAAACCGAGGGCGCCGCCTCCTACCAAGAGTTCGCCGCGCTGCTCCGGCAGGAGTTCGCCGGCCGATGGGGGGAGGAGCGCAGAGCGTTCTGGCGTGCGTACACCGAAAGGTTCGGATCTTCCCCTCCCCCCTTGCCGATCGCCGGTGCGGCGGAGAGCGAGCCCGCGCTGAAGATCGTGCGTCGTGCGCTGCCGGCGGACGCGCACTCGAGGGTGCGGCATCTGGCGAGACAGGCCAGGGCGACGCCGTTCGTGGTGGTGACCTCCGCCATTTTAGCGGGCATGAAGGAGGCGACCGGCGCCTCGAGCGTGGGGGTCAGTGTCGCTCACCACGGGCGTGCTCTGCCGTACACGGCCAAGACGCTCGGACAGTTCGTCCAGCGTGTCCCCCTGCATCTCGACGGCGAACCGGGCGGGCCGCTGGAAACGGTCCGCGACGTCTTCGGGCAGAGCCTCGACGTCTTCGATTACGCGCTCCCGCTCGACATCGTCGAACGGTCCTGGGGCCTGGACCTGACATCCTCGATCGGTGGAAATGGGGCGCATGTGACCCTCGATCAATCAGGAGAAGGTTTCCGGGGCTCGCCTCTGGCGGGTACGCAGGCGGAGCCGGTCCAGGTGCCCGCACCGGGTGGTCATGGCCTGGTCGACCCCCTCATCTTCGCGTGGTGGTTGGACGAGGCGGTCCCGCGCGTGGTCGTGTACTACGACGAAAGCCTGATCACCACGGAGGCCGTCGAGACCATCGTGGACGTGGCGGCGCGATTCGCGGTCTCGGACGGCCGCTGATGAGCTTCACCGGCGCCTTCTGGCGCAGCGGCGACGCCGGCTTCTCTGACGCCGCGCTCGCGACCATCTTCAACGGTCGCAGGCCCGCGCGACGCCCGGCAGCGGTGCTGCGTGCCGCTGATGCCGTCGACGTGGCGGCCGGGGTGAAACTGGCGGCCGCGGAGGGGTGGAAGGTATCGGTCCGCTCCGGCGGACACAGCTGGGCCGCCTGGTCGCTGCGCGAGGACGCGCTGCTCATCGACCTGGCCTCGCTCAACGGGATGCACTACGACGCGGGCACCGGAATCGCCGCGGTCGGTCCGGCGGCACGCAGCGGACTGGACCTGGACCCGTTCCTCGCCGCGCACGGCCGGTTCTTCTCCGTCGGACACCATCCCACCGTGAGCATGGGCGGTTTTCTCCTGCAGGGCGGGATGGGCTTGAGCTGCCGCGGCGGGGGCTGGGCCGTGGAGTCGGTCGAATCCATGGACGTGGTCACCGCATCCGGGGAACTGGTCCGCTGCTCCGAGACGGAGAACGCGGATTTGTTCTGGGCGGCGCGCGGGTCGGGTCCCGGATTCTTCGGTGTGGTCACCGAATTCCGGCTGCGCACTCGTCCCCGCCACCGGAGCCTGATCCGATCCACTTACGTCTACCCGGCTGAGGTGGCGACCGAGGTGCTGACCTGGTTCCACTCCGTACGGCGCGACGTGGATCCGTCGGTGGGCTTCCTCGCCATCGGAGCCACTCCGCCCGGTTCGGACTCTCCTGTGGTGATCATCGATGGGGTGTCCTTCGACGGCGGCCCGTCCGCGTTGGCCCCGCTGGAGACGTGCCCAGTGGCCGACAGAGCGGTGAAGTCCACAGCTGCTCAGCCGACGACCTTGAGCGCGTTGTTCGCCGAGCAGTCAGCCGGAAGCCCCGCGGGCCTTCGTTACTTCGTCGACAACGTTTACCTCGTCGGGAAGACATCGGACCTGGTGCCGGCATTGGTGGCGGCCTTCACCGACCTGCCCACGCCCCAATCGTCGGTGATTCTCAGTGACTTCAGCCCGCAGCTGTCGCGAGCGTTGCCGGACATGGCTGTCTCGCTTCGCCCCAACCTGTATTTCGCCGCGTACGTCGCCGGCCGCGGCCCGGCAGACGACGAGAAGTGCCGTTCCTGGTTGAACTCGGCCATGAACAGGTTGTCGCCGTACTCGGACGGCTGCTACCTCGGTGACAGCGACTTCACCGTCCGCTCGGACAGAATTCTGTCCGATGCGGCCTGGTCCAGGCTGCAGCGCATCCGGGCCGTCCGCGATCCGGAGGGGCGATTCCCCGGCTACCTGGGCACCCCCGTGCAGTGAACCCGGCTCTCGTCGGCAGGTTCCCAGCCCGAGCCGGCGGCCGGGTAGGTCGCCGGCATCAGAGCATGAATTTTGCGGCGAATTCCTGAGCCTTCAGCTGGAATGAGCTGGCTGCCCGGTCCGCGGACGGCGGGGAGTGACGAAGCTGTTGTTGATGACGTAGCCGTCGAGACCGTGTTTCTCGCCGTACGCGATGAGATCGCTGGTGCGGTTGATGAAGCCGCGTCCGTTGTTGTTCAGCGAGGTGTTGCACAGAACGCTGAAGCCGGTGCGGTCGCGGAACGCCTCGAGTAGGTCCACGATGCCTGGATTGCGGTCCCGTGTCACGGTCTGAGTGCGCGCGGTGCCGTCGACATGGGTGATCGCTTTGAGGTCGTCGGAGGTCACGTGGTTGAAGTAGAGCATGTACGGGTCGACAACCGACCCGGTGAACCACTTGGGTGCGTCGGACTCCAGCGCGATGGGCGCGATCGGGCGGTAACCCTCGCGGCGCTTGATCCTGTTCAGCCGGACCGTGGTCTCCTCGGTGAACGGTGCAGCCAAGATGGAGCGGTTGCCCAGGGCGCGGGGTCCCAACTCGTAGCGTCCGCGTGCCCAGCCGATGATGTCGCCGCGCTCGATGCACTCGGCGACTTCGCCGACGATCAGCGGGCACACGAGGTACTTGGCCGGGTCTGGTTGGACGTCTTCCGCGAATTCCTCACCCGCGTACCCCGCGTTCCGCAGCTCATCCATGATCCAGGGCATGTTCGGGTCTGAACCCGCAGGTCAGCGTGGCCCGGCTTGGTGGAAACGGCAGAAAGCCCTAGTGACACGACTTCGCCGATGACCCCATCACGACATGCACACACGCTGCTACGGTCTGGTGACATGTTCGTCAGGACAGCGACCCGGAAGAACAAAAACGGCACCACGGTGCGATACCTCCAACTCGCCCACAACGAGTGGGACCCCGTCACCAAAGCCGCCAAAATGAAGGTCCTGCACAACTTCGGCCGCGAAGACCAGATCGACCGCGCCGCCGTCGAACGCCTGGTCGGCTCGCTGTGCCGGCTGCTGGACCCGGACCGCGCCGCCGCCCTCACCTCGGGCGCGGACCTGACCTTCATCGGCTCGGCCGCCTACGGCGGCGTCTATCTCCTCGACCAACTGTGGCGGCAGCTGAAGATCGACACGATCATGACCCGCATCCTGACCGCCACCCGGCGCAGCCTGTTCACCGAACGGGTGCTGTTCGCCCTGGTCGCCAACCGCGCCCTGGACCCCTCCTCCAAGCTGGCCGCCTCGCACTGGGCCGGCCGCACCGCCCACATCGACGGCCTGCCCGCCTGCTCCGACGACGCCTGCTACCGGGCGATGGACTGGCTGCACCAGGCCCAAGACTCCGTCGAGCGCAAGGTGTTCGACCAGGTCGCCACCCTGCTCAACCTCGAAGTCGACCTGCTGTTCTTCGACACCACCTCCACCTACTTCGAGATCGACGAAGGCGACGAGCCTATCGCCCGCGACGGACGTGGCGTCCCACTCCCCGACCCCGGCCCCGACTCCGAAAACGGCGACGGCGGTGGTGATGAGCCGGCGATGAAGGGCTTCCGAGCCCGCGGCAAGTCCAAGGATCACCGCGACGACCTGCCGCAGATCGTCATCGGCATGGCCGTCACCCGCGACGGCATCCCGGTCCGCGTCTGGTCCTGGCCCGGCAGCACCACCGACACCGCCCTGATCCGCCAGGTCAAGGACGACATGCGGGACTGGACCCTGTCCAAGATCGTTGGGTCGGGGACCGCGGCTTCGCCTCCGCCGACAACCGCCGCTACCTGCGCCAGGGCGATCACCACTACATCATCGGCGAACGGCTGCGCTCAGGCTCGGCCGAGGCCAAGGCCGCGCTGTCACGCCAGGGCCGCTACCAGGACGTGGCCGAGAACCTGAAGGTCAAAGAGGTCCGAATCGGCGAGGCCGACCGGTTCGTGATCTGCTTCAACCCCGACGGCGCCGAACGCGACGCCGCCATCCGAACCCGCCTGATCGCCCAACTGGAGGAACTGATCGCCGGCACCGACACGCTCAGCGCCACCAAACGCGCCGAACTCCGCGGCGTCATCTCCACCAAGCCCGGCCTGAACCGCTACCTGCGCACCACCCCCAACGGGCTGCTGCGCATCGACGCCGCCAAGGTCAAGGCCGAGGCGAACCTCGACGGCAAATACCTGCTGCGCTGCTCAGACCCCAAGCTGCCGGCCGAGGACATCGCCGTCGGCTACAAGCAACTGCTGGAGGTCGAGCGGGGCTGGCGCGACATGAAGCAGGTCATCGATCTGCGCCCGGTCTATCACCGGCTGGAGGAACGCATCCGCGCGCACGTCATCTTGTGCTGGCTGGCACTGCTGCTGATCCGCATCATCGAGACCACCACCGGCGCCACCTGGAACCGCATCCGCACCGAGTTCGACCCGCTCACCATCGCCACCTTCACCGGCCCGACCGGCACCTTCCGCCAGCGCGCCGAACTGACCAAGACCCAGCGCGACATCCTGGCCAAACTCGACATCCCGACCCCGAAGAAGATCGTCGACGCCATCCCCGCCGCAGAAGCCTGACCAGGCACAACACCCCCACCTAGTGACACGCCGCATCAGCGCGCCCACACGCGTTTCCGCAGCTCAGAGCCCATATCTGTGTGCTTTTCTCGCTACACATCTGCGGAACGCGGGCCTACACCGACCACTCAATGCCGGCTTGGCCGGTGTAGTACCACTGGGCGTCGACTGCCGTGCCGAGCGCGGAACCGCTGTCATTCGGGCACGGGGGAACGAACACCGACTCGAACAGGCCGCTCTCATGCCACATCCTGTTCCAGTCACAGTTGAGGCCGCACCCGCCCGAGACCAGCAGCGGCAGACCTTCGGTGAGATTTTTCTCGGCGTAGTCATAGAAAGCCTGGAAAATCGCATCGGACAGTCGCTTGGCGGTGTTCTTGTATTCCTGCGACTCGACGCCTTTGTTGTACACGTGCGACCACGACATATCCGCCTTGGACAGCGACGAGAAAACCCGCTCCTGCTTCAGGATGTACTCGGTGGTCTTTCGCTCCTGCCGAGTGATCGGAACGTCCTCGGCGAAACCGGTCAGCGCCATTTGCTTGCCTGCGTCGTTGAAGCGGAACACGGCACCGCCGGGGGGCGTCGGGTCGGCCAGCGCGAACAGGTACGCGTATTTGCTCCCGGGGTCGCTCATCACCTGTTCAAGGTGCGTGGCTTCGCCCTTGGCGTTCACGCGGTAGAACGATCCGATATGACCTTCCCGGACGAGCGCGTAGTATTCCTGGCCGGGAACCGGCGGCGCCATGCCGAGCGAGGAATAGATGTGCGAGCGTTCGTGAGTGGAGGAGAAGCATCTGACTTTCTTGCCGAAAAAGCTTGCCTTCTTCATCCGAAGTGGAGCCCTCACCGACTCCGAAATATCCCGTGTGCGAGGGCGGGTTCGCAAGGGAGAACCCTTTCATTCAGCCTCCCAGCGCCACGACGTCCGGTTGGCGGTCCAGCAGGCCGAGGCCCCTGGTGATGACCTCGGCGGTCAACCTGTCATAGCGCGGGAAGTTGTCCTTTTCCGCCTCCAGCGCAAACAACAGCTTGCCGTCCTCGATGGCGACGATGCCTCCGTCATGGCCTTCCTTCATAGCCAGAATCAGCATACCGATTCCTCTGATAGCGATGGGTGGTGACGAATGACGGTGGACTGATTTATGCTTGTTCTCGGTCGCTTCGATGCGCATGCCCGCACGGATGACTTGACGGCGAGTTCGGGGGCCTGTAAGAGGAGCCGACCACGGAGGCTTGTGGCGCGGGGGATCAGGTTATCGACCGGGCGCGCCGGCCCGATACTGACACCGGTCAGGAGTATGTCGGGACTCCGAGATCATGTTTGTGTGTAGGATCTGGTCCGTGTCCATGCAATCGCTTATTCAGGCTCAGGGCCTGGTCAAACGGTTCGGGGAGTTCACCGCGGTGGCGGGGATCGACCTGGAAGTGGCGCCGGGGGAGGCGTTCGGGTTCCTGGGGCCCAATGGGGCGGGGAAGTCGTCGACGATGCGGATGATTAGCTGTGTGTCGATGCCGTCGGCGGGGTCGCTGCGGATTCTCGGACGGGATCCGGTGCGGGAGAGTTCGGCGATCCGGGCGCGGCTGGGGGTATGCCCGCAGCTGGAAAATCTGGATCTGGATCTGACGGTGACCGAGAACCTGACGACGTATGCCCGTTATTTCGGACTGTCACGGGCGCAGGCGCGGGCCAAGGCCGTCGAGCTGCTGGAGTTCGCCCAGCTGACGGAGAAGGCGTCGTCAAAGGTGGCGCCCTTGTCGGGCGGGATGAGGCGGCGGCTGACGATCGCGCGGGCGCTGGTGAACGATCCGGAGCTGGTGCTGCTCGATGAGCCGACGACGGGGCTGGATCCGCAGGCGCGGCATCTGTTGTGGGAGCGGTTGTTCCGGCTCAAGCAGCAGGGCACGACGTTGGTGCTGACAACGCACTACATGGACGAGGCCGAGCAATTGTGTGATCGGCTGGTGGTGATGGACGGAGGACGGATCGTCGCGGAGGGGTCGCCGCGGCAGCTGATCGAGACGTATGCCTCCCCCGAAGTGGTGGAGCTGCGGTTCGGGACGGATGAGCTGGCAACGTACGTGGAAAAGCTGGATGGGATCGGGGATCGGATCGACCTGTTGCCGGACCGGATTCTGCTCTATGCGAAGAACGGCGATGGGGCGGTAAATGAAGTGCATCGGCGCGCGTTGACGCCCTCCAGCGTGCTGATCCGGCGTTCGTCACTGGAGGATGTGTTCCTGCACCTGACCGGCCGGACCCTGGTCGACTGATGGCGCATCCGACGATAGCCGTGTTCGAGCGGAACATGGTGGTGTACAAGCGTTTGTGGCGGACGTCGGTGTTCGCGTCGTTCGCGTTGCCGTTGCTGTTCCTGGTCAGTATCGGGCTGGGGGTAGGGCGGTATGTGGGCGACATACAGAACTTTTCCTACGTTGAGTGGATCGTGCCCGGGGTGCTGGCGTCGACGGCGTTCCAGATGATGATCAGCGAGTCGACGTATTCGGTGATGGCGGCGTTCAAGGACTATCGCTCGGCGCACGCCGCGTTCGCGACGCGGGTGTCGATCGCGGACCTGTTGCGAGGCTGGTTCCTCTACCTCGTGGTTCGGGTGGAGATCGCGGTCCTGGTGTTCCTGGTGGTCGTCGCGGTCGGGGTGGGGTTGTCCTCGCCGTGGGTGGCGATAACGCCGGTACTGGCGGCCTTGCTGGCGCTGGCGACGGCGGCTCCAGTGACGGCATTCGCGGCCAAGGTCGACCACGACAGCTATTTCGAGTTGCTGTTCCGGTTCGTGATGATTCCCGCGACGCTGTTTTCTGGGGTTTTCTTTCCGGTGGAGCAGCTGGGCTGGCTGCGCGTGGCGGCGTACGTGTCACCGCTGTGGCATGCGGTGGAGCTGTGCCGGGCGGCGATGCTCGGTCTGCCGACGTCATGGCCGTGGCTCGTGCACGTAGCGGTGCTGGTGGCCTATGGGGCCGCCGGGTGGTGGTGGGCTTCGCTCACGTTCCGTCGACGGCTTCAGGATTAGGTGGGCGTCATGGTGACTTTGCTAGTGGCGCGACAGGTGTCGGCGAGCCGGGTGGGTGCGGTGATGAACCGTAACCTGGGGGCTTTGCGGAGCGGCGCGTCGTATTGGCTGGTGTTGTTGGCGGGGTTCTTCGAGCCATTGCTGTATCTCCTGTCGATCGGTGTCGGCGTGGGTGCGCTGGTGAAGAACATCCAGATGGACGACGGCGCGCTGGTGCCGTACGCGGTGTTCGTGGCTCCGGCGATGCTGGCGGCGTCCGCGATGAACGGGGCGCTGGCTGAGACGGCGTTCAACTTCTTCTACAAGATGAAGTACTCCAAGACGTTTGATGCGATCCTGGCTACGCCGGTGCAGCCGATCGAGGTGGCGTTCGGTGAGCTGGCGTGGGCCATGGTGCGCAGTGCCCTCTACACGGCGATCTTCCTGGTGATCATGGTGATGTTCGGGCTGGCGGAGCCTTGGTGGGCGCTGGCGGCGTTCCCGGCGACATTGCTGGTGGGGATGGCGTTCGGCGCGGTGGGGATGGTCGTTTCGACGCTGATGCGCGGCTGGCAGGATCTCGACCTGATCACAGTGGGGCAGTTCTCGTTGTTCCTGTTCTCCGGCACATTCGCGCCCGTAGGCGGGTATCCAGCGGCGGTAGAGGCGCTGGTGGCTGCTCTTCCGCTGTACCACGCCGTGGAGCTGGTGCGGGGTCTGGCGTTGGGGCTGGTGTCGTGGGGGTTGCTGGGGCATGCGCTGTATCTGCTGGTGATGATGGTCGCGGGCTTGTGGATCACCTCGCGCCGGATCCAGCGGTTGTTGTGCTCGTAGTGGATGACGGCACTGGTGTGCCGGCCGTCGCCGGAGAAGGTCGAAAGACCGCCGCTACGCCGGCCACGAGGCCCCTGGCGCTTGGCTCCTTGGTCTGATCACGCTAAAGACGCGCGTTCGCATATTGATCACCATCACCACTCCAAGCTCAGGACATCGCGCAGGGGGAGGGGCCCGGTGTTATCGATGAGCGGTTGCGCTCGGCCAGCCAGGAGACGGTGCGTTCTACCACTCAGCGATGACGTCCCAGCCGCTGACTGGACTCGATCCCCCGGCGGGCGATACGCGGGATGATGCGCACCAGCGGCTCCGGCGCGAGGCTGCCGTGGACGTTGGCGGCACTGATCACGACAGCGAGGGGCAAGCCGATCCGCTCGGTGATGAGGTGGATTTCCGACCCCTTCTTGCGCGATCGATAAGATTCGGACCTATCAGCTCCCCACTTCGACAGCCCGCACGCTGACGGAGTCGATCGCGCACCGCGACCAGTCCAGCTAACCGCGGGCGCCGAGCTCGTCCAGGCGGATCCGGTACAGCTTGGCCCACACCCGCGCGGCGCCCCACTTGGCGAAGCGACGGTGCACCGTCTGCCAAGAGGCACCGAGCACCGGCGGCAACGGCCGCCGCGCACTCCCGGTGGTGGCCACATACACGATCGCCGCCAGAATGACCCGATCGTCCACCCGGCGCCGTCCGCCACCTGCGGCCGCGTCGGCGCCGGCGGAACCATCCGCTGGAACAACATCACAATTTATCGGGCATCAGCCGTCGAAGGAACGCATCCACGAGCCATTCAACGATCAATCTTCGAATGAGTGACGTCCAACACTTAGCAGGAGGCAGCGCTCTAGTGCTTTGACCATAAACGATCACCGGGTTGTTGCAGGCATGAGTGCTCCGTCCGTCAACGCCAGTGATGGGAGTAGACGACGATCATGGTGGGCCGGGGGATGAATTCAGCGGTAGCCGGTCAGACCGTCCGCCAGTTGTTCTTCGTCGCCGTCCCGGTGCGCGGATAGGGCCTGCTGCAGGGCGAAGGTTGTGCGAATGATGGCGATGCGGGTGGCCATCGTGCTGTCCGACCAGCCGCCCAGCGTGAGTACCCGATTCAAGAAATGCGTGCCGTAGCTGGCCTCAACGGCCGCAAGGTCCTCGGCGGGATCACCGATCGTGACCTCATCCCAATCGATCACCCCGCTGAGC
>NZ_JBQHCV010000047.1:0-45386 GCF_052068215.1 Nonomuraea sp. H19
CACCGACCATTACCGCAGTCATCCCGCCGACGGACTCCAGCTCCTCGGTCTTACAACATGAGAACGCTTCGGCCCTGCCCGGTGAACGCGTCGCGGCGGCCGCGCGAGGCGATGGTGGCTGCGGGAGGCTGGGAGTGGCTGGCGGTACGCCTCAACCCAGGCCGATACTTTCCGTCACCAATGGTGACGTATCGCGATTCTCATAAATGAACATCTCTGCGAGTTCTTCGATGCCCTCGATTCGTGACTGTTTTGTCCTGGTTTTCGTTCGCAGAAGTCCTCGCAGAAGTCAGGGCTTTCGCGAAGGTGTTCTGCGAGACCTGGGGGATGGAGTTCACGCCCGATCGGGCCGCGAAAGCGGTCGAACGTCACCCCTGTCCGAAGTGTGAAATTCCGGCGGGGAGCGCGTGCAGGACGGCCCTGCGCTCGTATAGCTACGGCGGACGGACAAGTAGCCTGCCGTGTCCGGGCGTATGCGTGGTGGTCAGGCGTTCTCGCGGGTGAGGTGCCGGTAGATGCACCTCTCCCTCACCACCTTCAAGATCGCTATGGCCGCTCTCCGGCGTATCTCGGCTGCCCCCTGGTTCGCCCCCAAGGCGGTGCCGGTTAGGGGGCGAACTGCTGGTGACCTATGACGGAGAGCAGTTCGAGCTTTCCCTGGCTGTCGGTGCCGGGGCGGGCGGCCAGCACCACCAGGGTCTGCGTGCGGTCTTGGGTGCACAGGAACTGGGCGTCGACGTCGATACGGCCGAGGTCGGGGTGGAGGATGGTCTTGGACTCCTCATAGCGCCGGGCGACCTCCCCGAGTTCCCACACGCGGACGAACTCGGGGCTGATTTCGTGGAGTTCGGCGACCATACGGGCGGCTCGGTCGACGTCGCTGCCGGCTGTCAGCGCGGCCCGCAGGCGTGCTGCCTGGGTGCGGGTGTGGCGCGGGCGGTCTTCTTCGGCGTAGTACAGGCGCTCGGCCGGGTCGGTGAACCAGCGGTAGAAGCAGCTGCGGGCCAGGCCCGTATGGCGGGTCCGGTCGCCGAGCAGGGCGGTGGCGATCGGGTTCATCGCGAGGGTTTCGGCCATGTCGGTCAGCACCAGGGCCGGGGTGTCGGCGTTCAGGCGTTCCAGGACCCGCAGGAGGGTCGGGCTGACGTGCTCGGAGGGATGGAAGCAGGCCGGGGCGTTGTGGCCGATGAGGGCGAAGAGGTGGTCGCGTTCGTCCGGTGTCAGGCGCAGGGCCCTGGCGAGGGCGGTGGTGATCTGGACGGACGGCTGCGGAGCGCGCTGCTGCTCCAGGCGGGCGTAGTAGTCGGTGGACATGCCGGCGAGCTGGGCGACCTCCTCGCGGCGCAGCCCCTGGGTGCGCCGACGTGGACCCTTGACCAGTCCGACGTCGGCGGGGCGCAGCAGCTCGCGCCGCCGGCGCAGGAACTCCGCCAGTTCTTTCCTGTCCATGCCTCCCATTGTCGTCGTTTTGCGTCGGCCCAGCCAGGGACCGCCGATCCATGGATAAACCTTCCCCTCCCGCCTCCGCGCGGGCGCCCCTACGGTCGGGGCTGCGGGCGCTCACCGGCCCGCAGCCAGCGAAGGAGAGAACTCCCATGAAGATGACCGGCAACACGATCCTGATCACCGGTGGCACCTCGGGCATCGGGCTCGGCCTGGCGCTGCGTCTGCACGAGGCCGGCAACAAAGTGATCGTCGCCGGCCGCCGCAAGGAACTCCTGGACGAGATCACGACCGCCCACCCCGGCATCGCGGCGCTCGTCCTCGACGTCGCCGACCCCGCGTCGATCGCCCGCGCCGCCGAGACGGTGGCGGCCGCGCATCCCGACCTGAACGTCCTGGTCAACAACGCCGGCATCATGCTGCGGGAGAACCTCCTCGACCCCGCCTCCCTCCCGGTCGCCGAGGACCACGTCGCGATCAATCTGCTCGGCACGATCCGGATGACGTACGCCTTCCTGCCCCTGCTCGCGGGCAAGGACGACGCGGTCGTCATGAACGTCACTTCGGCGATGGGCTTCGTGCCGCTGGCGGTCACCCCGACCTACAGCGCGACCAAGGCCGCGCTGCACTCCTTCTGCGAGAGTCTGCGCGTGCAGCTCGCCGACAGCGGCGTCCAGGTGATCGAGGTGATCCCGCCGGCTGTGCGCACCACCCTCCTCGGCCAGCAGGACGACGAGAGGTCCATGCCGCTGGAGGACTACCTCACCGAGACCGTGGACCTTTTGCGGGAAAGGCCCGACGCCAGGGAGATCGTCGTCGAGCGTGCCAGGTTCTTTCGCGACGCGACGGCGAAAGGTACCTACGACGACGTCCTGGCCATGCTCAGCAATTTCCGCTGAGCGGGCCGGAATGCGGTGATCTCGTTGTTCTTGGCGTCGGTCTCGCTCCGGCCGGCACGATGCCGTCGTCGCGCGGCGCGGAGATCAGGTGAACGCAGCGGCCGTCGGCGCGACCCGCGTCGCGCAGGGACTTGCCGCCCACCGCACCCGCTGCCCGCACCGGGCGGACCGGCGGGTGTCTGTCCTGGTCGGCAGTGCGGGAGACGGCGGCACGATCGGTGAGCCAGCCGCCGATCGCCGCGTCGAAGTCGATGCGCTGCAGTACCGGCGCACGGTCGCCGCGCTGGGCCACCCGACAGGGCCGATCCGGATCGCCCAGCGCGGCCCCGCCGCAGAACAACAGCCGGTCAGAGGCATTACCCAGTGGTATGTGGCCGTTATCGGTGTGGCCGGATGCTCGGCGCCTGCCTGGGCGGGAGTCTGGGGCTTCGGTCATCCCTGACAAAGATCACTCTGGGAAGCGATCACCAGCGCCTCCGGTATCCGTAGGCCGGAGCCTCTCGTGAACAGCCCATGGATAACCCCGTCGCGCGACCAGACGCAGGCACAGGGACGGGCTGGTCGGCGAGCGCGAGTGCCCTTTGCCGACGACGGCGGGCGGAGCCGTCCGCACCGCTATTCACCGTGCCGCCCTGGAGCGGCACGACCCAGAAAAGGACAAATCATGAAGGTCACGGTTATTGGTGCGGGGGCGATCGGGGGGAACCTGGCCCGCAAGCTCAGCGAGGCCGGTCACGAGGTGCAGGTCGCCGACGCACGGGGCCCCGCGGCCGTCCCGGCCGACGTGCTGGCCTCCGGCGCCCGTGCCGTGGCCCCCGAGGCCGCCGTGCGGGACAGGGATGTGATCATCCTGTCGATCCCGTTCGATCGGGTCCCGGAACTGGCCGGACTGCTGTCCTCCGTACCTGAGCAGACGGTGGTCATCGACACCTCTAACTACTACCCGCACCTCAGCGGCCATATCGAGGCCGTGGACAACGGGCAGGTGGAGAGCGTGCGGAACGCCGAGCTGCTGGGCAGGCCGCTGGTCAAGGCGTGGAACGCCGCCCTGGCCGAGACCCAGCGGGCCAAGGGCGTCCCGGCGGGAACCCCGGGCCGCATCGCCATCCCCGTCGCAGCCGACTCGCAGGAGTCGCGGCGAGTGGCCATGCAACTCGTGGACGACACCGGCTTCGACCCCTTCGACGCCGGTACGCTCGCCGACTCCTGGCGCCAGCAGCCCATGGGCCCGGCCTACTGCACCGAGCTGACCCTGGAGGAGATGGGCCCGGCGCTGGCCGCGGCCGACCGGGACAAGGACATGCGCGTCCGCGACAGCATGATGGAGCGCTTCGCCGCCCTGGGGGACGCGCCCACGCTGGACGACGTCGTCGAGATGAACCGCGCCGCCCACCGCTGACACCAGCGCCACCGCGCTCGCGTGTGGAACTCGCGCCCCGGCTGTACTACGCCCTACTCAGCGAAGCCCTCAACAGACCCGGCACCGAGCACGACCCGGCCGCACAGAACCCCGACGCCCTGGCCACACTCGTCATCGACACACTCCTGCACAGGACCACGCGACTGAGCCGCCCAAGGAAAGCCGTGCCACCGCCATTGACCGCGAACGATGAACCAGCCCCAGCAGCCGATAGATCACGATTGGTGATCGTTGTAGCCGGAACACTCGATATGGATCTTCGGTCGGTGCTGGCCTGCAACAATTCCGCCCATTGCCGGACGGCTTCCTGTCTGCCGTCCGCTGAACCCATATCGGCTGCGCCTTCACCTCGAACCGCTTGATGGGGGCGCTGTCGCTTGTCTGGGCACGGGAGACCTCCACGATGGCGAACTTTCTCACCGAGGAACAGCCGAGCCTGTGGGGCCGGTACAACACCGTTCCCGACATCACCCAGCTCGGCGGGTTCTTCCACCTTGACGCCACTCCGACGGCGACGGCACCCGCAACGAGTGGCTGCGCATCGAGAAATCCGACAACGGCAAAGACCGCCTCGTCCTGACCGGCCTGGACAAACTCGACGAACCCGAAAGCCTCACCAAGCTCCGGGCCGCCGTCGACGCCCGCATCCCCGCCGTGGACCTGCCCGAGGCACTCCTCGAGGTCCACTCCTGGACCGGCTGCCTGGATGCCTTCACCCACGTGTCCGACGACGCGCCGTCCCGACGCGAGGACATGATCAAATCGATCGCCGCTGTCTTGGTGGCCCAGGCCATGAACGTCGGGATGCGGCCCCATCCGGCAAGACTGGCCTGGTCAGACCACGGATGTCAACAGATGTGACAGTAACCCCGGTTCGCCGTACTTTTCCTACTCGGGGGCCTGCTCATAGCGGGCTGCCACATTCCGAGAAGTGCCGGACATTTACCAGGTGTCCGGCACCTTTCGGCAAGGAGACTTTGTGACATACCGAGATCGCTTCGAAGCGGTCTATGACGCGTACTACCCGGCGATACATCAGTACGCCGCCCGCCGTACCGGTTCGCCCGACGACGCGGCCGATGTCATCTCCGAGACGTTCCTCACTGCCTGGCGGCGCATCGGCGATGTGCCCGAGGGTGAGGAGGCGCTGCTGTGGCTGTACGGGGTGGCCCGCCGCGTGCTGGCCAACCAGCAGCGCGGCGAATCCCGCAGGGCCGTGCTCGCCGAACGGCTGCGTGCGGAGTTGGCAGCCGACCGGCCGGTCAGACCGGTCGATCTGGACCATGTTCGCGCCGCCTTCGACGGGTTGCCCGAACGTGACCGCGAGGTCTTGGCGCTGGCCTGCTGGGAGGGCCTGACCAGCCAGCAGATCGCCAAAGTTTTGGGATGTACGGCTATTGCCGCCCGGACCCGGCTGCATCGGGCGCGCAAACGGATGGCGGCGGCGCTGGAGCGGCAGGCGTCCTTGACAATCGCGATGGGGGAAGCATGAGCGACATCGACAACCTGGTAAGGGCCATCGACCCGGCACCACACGCGCCGGATCAGGGGCCCGGCGCGCGCGAACTGCGTGCGGCGATCATGGCGACCCAGGCGCGCCCGCACCGGACGGCCCGGCGTCTGCCGTGGCGGGCCGGTGCCATCGGGCTCGCAGCGGCCGCGGCCGCGGCCGCGGCGGCGGTCTTCCTCGGCCAGGTCACCCCCACCGCATCGCCCTCTCCCACGGTCACACCCGGCGGCACCGTCCTTTCGGGCACGTCGATCTTGCTGGCCGCCGCTGCCAAGGCCCAAGCCGCCCCAGAAGGCGCCTACTGGCATCTCAAGCAGCTGTACGTGGGCTCGGCGGGACCGTACGGCCAGAACGGCAACACCTACCGTCTGGAAACCTCATACCTCTCGGAGACGTGGGTGGCCAAGGATGGCCGAGGCTGGATCGGCCGCAGGCAGATGGCCGCACGCCCCCTGGATGTGGAGGCATGGCGCCGGGACGGCTCGCCGACCGAATGGGAGATGGGGAAGGACGGCGGCGTCTACTCCACCTCGCCCGGTGAGGGCACGCTCACTCGGCTCAAGGGGGAGCAGAAGCTCTACTGGAGTGCCATGCCCCTGACCCTGAAGGAGATCGAGGCGCTGCCCGCCGACCCCGAAGCACTGAAGAAGCGGGCCGCTGAGGCGATCCGCAGCGATCAGGATTTCGCCGGTTCGGTGGAGGACGGCTTGCCGCCCACCTTGGCATCACTCCTGTACGAGCTGCCCGCCTCCCCACAGGTGCGCAGCGCCGCCTACCAGGCGCTGGCGACGCTGCCCGCAGTGCGGGTCGAAGGCCGGACCACCGATCCGCAGGGGCGGCCGGGCGTCTCCGTGACCTTCCCGATCCAGCAGGGCCAACCCACCCAGGGCAGACTGATCATCGACCCCGACACCTCCAAGGTGCTGACCTTCGAAGTCACCGGCGGCATGCCGCAGGTGAAAGACCGGGTCAACATGGTGCTGGAGTCCGGCTGGACCGACACCCGGCCATCCCCGCCCTCCGCCGAGTGAAGGCCGCCGGGCTGGCCGGCCACGGCGCGAGCCCGCCGGCCAGCCCGCACGCCTCCGACATGCGGGTCAGGCCCAGGTTGGTGGCCCCGGCGATCAGGACGGCGAGGATGTTGCGTTTCTGCTCCACCGACAGCTTCGACTTGCGGCCGCCGGCAGCGGCCTTTGACCTGGGTGGGGTGTCCACAAGAGCGGATGACCTGGCGGGACAGGAGAGTACGAAGATCGCTTCCCGCGTGAGGGGTGATCGTTTTCGAGAACCGTCGGGTGGCCTTCCGTGTCAGGCATTCAGCGATCTTCGCACGGCGGCGTCCACCAGCTCGTGGATCTCCTGCTCGGTGAAGATGTCGGGCAGTGTCAGCCGCTCCACGATGAGCCAGTTCAGCGTGAGGTAGAGGAGCACCACGGAGGTCGAGTCGCCGGGCAGGCCCGAGGCGGCGTGGTGGCCGATGTTGGCGTCGATGTCCTCGCGGATGCGCTTGGTGAGCACGGCGCGCAGTTCGGGGCGCCGGGTGGACTCCAGTCGGAGCTCGAGCAGGGCCAGGTAGCCGGAGTTGAAGGCGGAGACCCGATCCACCAGTTCGTGCATGAGCTCGGCATAGCGGGTTTCGTCCTGCACGCCCTCCCGGCTGCGGCTGATCGTGGCCTCGTCGGGCAGCAACCGCTCATAGATGCGCCCGCCGACCTGGGTGAACAGGTCGTCGCGGTTGGCGAAGTAGTTGGAGGCCGTGCCCGGGGGCACAGCCGCCTCCGCATCGACGGCCCGGAAGGTCAGCCCCCGCGCTCCCTCCCTGGCCAGCACCTCGATGGCCGCGTCGATCAGCGCCTGCCGCCGCTCGGGATTGCTCCGCACTTGACACCACTCCACATGTAGTACTACGTTGAAACCACTCTAAGCAGAGTACTACATCGGGAGTTGATCGGTATGAGAAAGCTTGTGTACTACGTCGGCGTCTCGCTCGACGGCTACATCGCGGGCCCCAACGCCGAGTTCGACTTCTATCCGCTGTCGGACGAGATGGCCGCCTGGATCAACACCCGCTACCCCGAGACGCTCCCCACCCACGTCCGCAAGCTCGTCGGCCTCGACGGCGTGCCCAACAAGGTCTTCGACACGCTGGTGATGGGCCGTGGCACCTACGAGCCGGCCCTGGACGTCCCCACCACCAGCCCCTACTCCCACCTGCGCCAGTACGTCGTCTCCAGCACTCTGACGATCGACGACCCCACGGTGCAGGTGGAGACAGGCGACCCGATCGAGCTCATCCGGCGGCTGAAGGCCGAGGACACCGGCATGGACATCTACCTCTGCGGCGGCGGCAAGCTCGCCGCCTCCCTGCTCCCGGAGATCGACGAGATCATCCTCAAGAGCTACCCCGTGGTGGCGGGCACGGGCGTCCCCATGTTCTCCGGACAGTTCCGCCCCACCCTGTTCACCCCCGCCCGGCGCGAGTCCTTCGACAACGGCGCCCAGGTCACCTGGCTCACCAGGGCTTAAAACCGCAAGGAGGAAGCATGCATATCAAACTCCCCGCCTCGATCACCCCGGCCAAGACAGACCACCAGGCCCCGTCGTCGCACCGGAACGAGCACCCGGCGCGCGACCTCAAGCCCACGGGCCGGACCAACCTCTCCCGCCGCCCGACCGCCGCCCCCCGCCGCAGCGGGTACTGAGCGGGCCGGCGCGCCAGCACGCCCCGGAGAGGCGCGCCGGCCGGCCGAGATGCAGGTTGAGGACGCCCGTCCCGACCCGAGGACCACGCCGCCGGTGATCCCGGACATGGCCGGTCTGACGGAGCGGCCGCTGCGGCATCGTCAGCAGCGCCTCCTGCGACATGATCCAGCAGACGGATTAGGCCCGCGCCGAGGAGTGCCGAGCCTGGGAGCACCCCAGCCGGCAGGCGCCGGGCCCGCCCTACACACCCGCACACGCCCGCCGAGCCGGCACTCCACCCACCACAACGACCAAAATCCCGTGCGTTTCGTTATAAGGAAATGATCAAAGGCGACTGAAGGAGACGCCATGGCAACGACACGCAACACCGGAACCAACCGCGAGGCGGTGCAGCGCGTACTTGAGGACGCAGTGTCTTCGGGCGCGACGCCGGGCATCGTGACCGAGATCTGGAAGGGCGACTCCCACTGGTTCGCGTCTGCGGGCAAAGCCGATATCAGCACCGGCCGCGAGCGCACTCCGGAGGAGTTGTTCCGTATCGGCAGTGCCGCCAAGGCATTCACCGCCACCACCGTGCTGAAATTGGTCGGTGAAGGCGTGCTCAGCCTCGACGATACGGTGGAGAAGTGGCTGCCCGGCTTGCTCGATGACAGTCACTATGACGGCGACAAGATCACGTTGCGGCGGTTGCTGAACCAGACCAGCGGCATCTTCAACTTCTCCATGGACCCGGAGTTCTACGCCAGTGGCCAAGGCGAGGCATGGTACGAACGCCGGTTCAAGGTCTTCACGCCCGAAGAACTGGTGAGGATCGCCCTACGGCATCCGCCCTACAACGCGCCCGGCGAGGGATTCCGGTACTCCAACACGCAGTATTACCTGGCCGCGATGATGGTGGAGAAGGCCACCGGCGAATCGTACGGCGATGTGCTTGATCGGCTCGTTCTGCGGCCGCTCGACCTGACCGGAACTTCGCTGCCCACCACGCAGACGGTTATCCCCGGACCGCATCCGGTGCACTACTCCAGGCTGGAATTGCCCGATCCAGCAGCACCGCTGCACGACGCGACCGAGTCGAATGAGACAACCGCCTGGAGCGCGGGCGGGATGATCTCCTCGACCGGAGACCTGCTCACGTTCTTCTCGGCGCTGCTCTCAGGTCGGATCCTCAAGCCGGCGCAGATGGAGGAGATGTTCACGACCGTGTCGACCGACGGCTCTGGGTGGCTGCCCAACACCCGCTACGGGCTCGGTGTGTGGGTCGAGCAGAAGCTCGAGAGCGGCGTGCACGTGTGGGGCAACGGCGGCGCGGACTACGGCACGTTCACCCTCGTCATGGGCAGCCGCGACGGCACGCACCTGGTCGCCGGCCACGTGAACACCGACTGGTCCCCACAAGCCTATGCGGCGTTCCTGGCCATCCTCGACATCGAGTTCGGCAGTGACGGGGACGCCGATTGACCGCGGCGCCCGACGTGTCGCCTCGATCTACGCGGAGTTCGCCCACGATCGCGGGTGGCTGCAGCCCGACACAACGCTGACCGCCGAGGAGTTGCTGCGCCGGGAACTCATCGCTTGGGCTGCTCACGACCACACGCTCGCCGAAGCACGAGAGTGGAGTCGCTCAGTGGCACCAGCCCTGGAGACCTGTGGGCCGTGGGCACCCGGCATTCTGGCCGGGATCCGGTGCGCCTGAAATTCAGTGGCCTTGCCGCAGCGCGTCCATGACAATGCCGACATGATTTTCACCTCGCCCCTGCAACGAATCGACCCGCCCAATGTCGCCGCCGAAAAACCCGCGTTGGAAACCTGTCTGGACTATCACCGGGCCACCCTGCTGGCCAAGCTGGAAGGCCTCACCCAGGAGCAGGCCGGTCGCCGCCTGGTCGGCTCGGATACCACCCTGCACGGGCTGATCCGGCACATGACCACGATCGAGCAATGGTGGTTCGTCGAGTGCGTGGCCGGTTCGAAGGAGCCGTACGCGTACTACGACGGCGAAGAGGTCGACTGGGACTGGGATCTGACCCGCAGCGAAGGGCTGCAGCCCGACGTCGAGCGCTACCTGGCCATCTGCGCCCGAGCCCGGGACATCATGGCCACAGCCGACCTGGACCGGACCTTCACCACCAAGCGCGGCACCACCATCGACGTCCGCAGGGTCATGATCGGCATGATCGAGGAGTACGCCCGGCACTGCGGCCACGCCGACATCCTCCGCGAACTCACCGACGGCACCACAGAGGAATGACGTCCACCCCCGCCGGAGCAGCAGTCGCCGATGACGGGACGACTTCTAGCTCGGGCGGGACGTCCTCGGCGGGCCCGATGATGGCCACGCCTCGTCGCAGCTGAAGATCGTTCGTCCTCGGCTTCGCTTGCGCGCGCTCCATCTCGATTATTCCTCCGGTCGGCTGAAGGCTGTCTGTCCGCGGAAGAGGAGAAAGCAAGTCGGCCGATTGGACCGGCGCTCGACGGGACCGGGAGGCGCAGCAGGGTCTGCAGGGATAGCACGGCCGGTGCAGGTCCTTGGCTTGCGATTTTGCCGCCGGGTTGGGGTTGGGCGGCATTCTTGATCGAGGGTGGCGTGTGCGTGGTCCGGTGGTGCTGTCGGTAGGGCGTCCGGGTCCGGCTTGGCTGGCTTTTGGTGGGTTGGCGGGTGTGCCGAGTGATCTTCGCGTAGACATTGGGGACGTCGTTGTTGTTCCCAGACGTGTACTCAAGATTGAGAGAGGACGGTATGGACGCATCGGAACTTCGTCGCGCAGTTGAGGCCGGGAGGGCAACTGCTTCTGCGCTGGGCCTTCAGGTCGACGATGTGGTCGTCATCAACAACTCGGACCGCATCGCGTTGCGCCTGGTCCCTTGCGAGGTTCTTGCTCGGGTCGCACCCTCAGCGCATCGAGCTGACTCCCAGTTCGAAGTAGAGGTTGCTCGCCGTCTCTCCGAAGTCGACGGTCCGGTGGCTGAGCTTGAGCCTCGGGTCGAACCCCGAGTCTATTTGCGTGATGGCTTCGCTATCTCGCTCTGGACCTACTACGAACCTGTGGGATCAGAGATCGCGCCGGCCCACTATGCAGGCGCGCTTGTGCGGCACCATGCCGCCCTGCGCCAGGTCGATCTGGGTGCACCGCACTTCACCGATCGAGTCGCCGGTGCACTTAGAGAGGTGGGCGACCGAGAGCAGACTCCAGCGCTGCTCGGTCCCGACCGGGAACTCCTCACCAAGACACTCAGTAGCCTGAGCACCACGATCAGCAGCAGGGAAGCCGGCGAGCAGCTGTTGCACGGCGAGCCGCATCCGGGCAACCTGCTCAAGACGAGGAGAGGGCCGCTCTTCGTAGACCTCGCGACGTGCTGCCGTGGGCCGATCGAGTTTGACCTCGCCCATGCCCCCGAAGAAGTTGGAGAGCACTATCCGGGGGCTGACCACGACCTGATTCACCAGTGCCGCATCCTGATGTGGGCGTTGTTCACGACCTGGCGCTGGCGCCGAGACGACCAGCTGCCCAACGGGCACTACTGGAGAGTGGAGGGGCTCAACCAGGTTCGAGCTGCCCTCGATCGCTACGGACTGGACTGGGCTTGACGATCTTGACCCGTGACGAGCAGCGGGCGATCATCACAGTCTCGAGGAAACCACCCGGAACCACGGAGATCCTGATGAACGGCGACCTGTTCCTCCGCCGTCCCGATGCAGTAGTGCGGTAACTCAGGCGTCGCCGTTGTCTCCACGCAGAGTCGCCGCGAAGCGCCGGCCCGGCGTCGGGTCGACCCCGAAGCGCTCGGCGTAGCGTTCGTGAATTTCCCCCCACTGCTCGTGTGCTTCCTCTTCGGAGAGGTCCTTGCCGGCGAGATGAGGCTCGAGCCGCGAGAGGTAGGCCTCCCAGCCGGTAGCGGTCTGCGCTGAGAGGTCGCGGTCGTCGATGACGTGGGTAAAGATCAAGCGACAGCCGTCTCCGTCAGCGGCCAGATCGAAGCTGTACGGCTGGCCGGCGTAGACCCAAGCCAGGCGATGGGGTGGATCGACCTCGGTCACCTCGACGGTCGCGCCGCCGGCCTCAAAGGTCTCACCCACCGCCGGTGTCCAGTCGACGGCCGCGGGAAACCAGCGCTCGAGCTCTGCCGGCACGCTGACAGCTCGCCACACGCGCTCGACCGGGTAGGGGAGCGTGCGTTCGAAGCGCAGCGCTGGGCGACCGTCGATCGTTTCCAGGGTTCCGTGAATCACGGGTTCTCCTCAAGATGTTGTTCCAGGGCGTCGAGGCGCCTCGACCAGAACATGCGATAGGGCTCCAGCCACTGGTCGACCTCGGCAAGGGGTTCTGGGCGCAGCGCGTACACACGCTGCTTGCCCTCCGTGCGCACCACGACGAGTCCGGCCTCGCGCAATACCTTGAGGTGCTTGGACACGCCGGGCTGACTGAGATCAAGGCGTTTCACCAGCTCTCCAACGGGCCGCTCACCATCACGCAGCAGGTCGAGAATCTGCCTGCGGTGCGGCTCAGCCAGGGCTGCGTAGGCGCTCACGTGCACATATTGCCAGATGGAAATATGAACTTGCAACCCCGGGACCGAGCCAGCCTCCCCGATGGCCCGCCACCATCCGCTCTGGGTCAGCCGATCGGTGCGCCTCTGATGGCCGATCCCGCTCGTCAGCGGCCCGACCCCAGCTGGGCATGGCCGGAAACGAACGGAGTGGAGGGCCGTCATGGCAGGTTCGTGAAAGCCGCGTGCGACATCCCGCGTCATCCTCGTTCTGGACACACTGTTGGCGCACTCAGGGAGGACCCTTATGGCGGCTGCCGTGATCGCTGTGGTGGCGGTCTTCTTCCTCGGAATGAGCGTGTACGGTCTCGTCGCACCCGCCGCACTGATCAGGCCTTTCCGGATCATCGCCGACTCGGTCGAGGCCCGGACGGAGATCCGCGCCGTGTATGGAGGTTACGGTGTGGCCGTCGCCGGGTTGCTTATGGTGGCGGCGGCCGATGCGGGCGGGATCCGGCGGGGCGTCGTCACCGCCGTCGCCGTGTCCCTCTGGGGAATGGCCTTCGGACGGCTGGTGGCGCGGGCGGTCGAGCGGCCTTCAGCGTTCTATCCGTCTTGGCTGTACTTCTGGGTGGAGATCGTTGGCGGCGGCGCGCTGCTGGCGGGCGGCGGCTGGTAGACGGTGCCCGGCGGCGATTGATCGGGACACGTCGGTGCCGGTCAGCCGCTCTTCCTTGGTACGCCTGTCGGTCCGGGATCCAGACACCGGATCGTCAGGCCACCGGAGAGCAAGGCGCTCGGGGTAAGACCGAACATGGCGTGGAATGCGGTGCTGAAATGGGACGGACTGGCGAAGTAGCCGTCTGCCGCGGCCCGGGTGAGGTTGTGCCCTGCGGCCAGTGCCCGGGCGGCTCGGTGCATCTGCGCCCACAAGCGGAACCGCCGGTAGGAGGTGCCGGCATTGTCCCTGAACAGCCGCAGGAAACGGGACTCCGACAGCCCCAGCTCTTCGGCCACAAGGACGGCCGGCAACGGCTGGTCGGCACCGAGCAGGCGCCGGATGGCGACGCCGATCCGCGGGTCGGTGAACGACGTCGCGTCGTAGCCGGTGGCTTCGGCGATCCACGTGGTGATCTGCTCGGTGGGACTGTGCGCGGAAAGTCGTGCCGCTTGAGCGAGGATGGCGGCCTCGGCCTCATGCCGGACCAGGACATCCCGGTCGCCTGCGGTGAACCTGGCGCGGCACGCCGCGTCCGAGGCCGAACCCGGGTCGAGATAGAGGAACACCATACGGTCGCCACCCGCGGTGATGTGGTGTCGCACCCGTGGCGCGATGAGAGCGGTCCGCGCCGGCAATGCGCCAGCGGGTGCACGTTGTACGACGAAGGGCGCGTCCACCCCTACGGCAAGGCACGACACCGCGCCGGAGTGCGGCCCGAGCCGTAGCGACGGCCCCGCGTACAGAGCACCACCAGGCCACAGCCACACCGCCGCTCCGATCACCGGCGCGGGCGGAACCTTCGTCGTGGCCGCAGCGCGACGGGTCCATGGAAGCACTGACATCGGCGCCCCCGCACGCTTGCCGGATCGGAAACGTTCAATGGAGGATACGATGCGCCTGTCTGCCCACGTGATCGGGATGCTGTTGTTCGGCGCTGTGGGATTGCTCAACGTCCTGCCGGGACTCATCGCGCTGATGCCGTCGAAACTGGCCACCACCTACGGAGTCATGACCGACGACCCCACCAGCACCCTGCTCCTCCGCCACCGCGCGGTGATGCTGGCCCTGCTCGGGGGCGCACTTCTGGTGGCGGCCTTCCTGCCGGCCCTGCGGATACCGGTGCTGATCGCAGCCGCGGTCGGCAAGCTGTCGTTCATCGCCCTGGTGTCCACGTCCCCAGACGCTCACGCGAAGCTGACCCCAGTCGCACTTGCCGACGTGATCGCGCTCGTCGCGCTCGCGGCGGCCACCATCCTCACCCGCGCATGGACGGCGCGACCATGAAGCTTGGTACGCATGAGCACCTGCTCAACGGATCAAGGGCCGGCCGGGCGGGAGACTTTCGCCGCGTGTTCCAGGATGCGGGCGTTGACCAGGTCTGGTACGTCCAGCGCGATCGCGTGCCCGGTTCCGGGCACGAGCTCGACCTCGGCGGCGGGCAGCACCCGGGCCAGACGGCGGGCGACGGCGGCCGAGTCCTGCATCGTGCTGTGCTTGCCGAACAAGATGCGTGTCGGTGCGGTCACCACCGCCAGTTCGTCGTCGGTCAGCGGGACCATCGCGGGCTGCGCGCCCTTGTACAGATAAGTGCCGGAGATGGCGACCCTGACGTCTTCCGGCCGGTTGATCGAGTCGCTGTACAACAGCTTGGCCAGCGGGCGGCGCAGGAGGGGCGGTAGTTGCATCCCGATCCCGCAGCCGAATCCCCACGCGTAGTGGGTCAAGCCGGCCACGCGGAAGGCGGCCGGGTCGAGCAGCGTCATCCCCGCCACCCGCTCCGGCGTGCGTGCCGCCTGCACCAGCGACATGTAGCCGCCGTAGGAGAAACCGACCAGGTAGACGCGGGGCACGTCGATGCCGTCGAGCACCTGGCGGATCCAGTCGGCCAGATCCTTGGTGTCGCGCAGTGGCGCCGTCTGATCGCTGCGGCCTGCCGTGCCGAGGGGGTCGGCCAGGTAGACCGGGTGGTGAGCGCCGACGGGGCCGCTGGCGTGGATCCAGCCCAGCGAGTTGCCGCCCATGCCGGGCAGGAACATCACCGGCAGTCCTTCGGGCGCGCCGGTGCGGTACAGACGGGTGGTGCCATAGCCGGTGGGGACGTCGAGCGGCTCCAAGGGAACGGGCCAGTCGCGAATCACGGCGTCGTAACCCGCGAAGTAGCGCTGGGCAGCCCGGTCATTGCGAAAACGGCCGATGGCGGGACGTTCGTTCATGATACAACTGTATCATTGTAGTGATACGGCTGTATCATGACGTGTGCCGATGAGAGTGGACCACGAAGAACGCCGTCTCCAGATCACCGAGGCCGTCGTGCGCATCGCCGCCTCGCGCGGCCTGCAAGCGGCCAGCATGCGCGAAGTCGCCGCCGAGGCGGGCGTTTCGCTGCGGCTGGTGCAGTACTACTTCCACACCAAGCAGGAGCTGCTCGCAGCGGTGCTCGCCTATCTGGGTGAGCAGCTCGGCAGGCGGGTGGCGCGGGAAGTGGCCGCGCTCGGCGAGCCCGCCACCCCCCGCACCTTCCTGTACGGCGCGCTGACCGCACTGCTGCCCACCGACGAGGAGAGCCGCCGCATCGTCCTGGCCTACACCGCCCACTTCGCGCTCACCCTCACAGAGCCGGACCAGGCGGCGGCCGGCCTGTCCTACGCCAACGCCCTGCGTGACGTCGTGACAGAGCAGTTCAGCCAGGCCAAGGTGAGCGGCGACCCGCACGCCAGGGCGGCCGTGGCCCTCGCACTGGTGTCCGGCCTGCAGTTGAGCGTGCTCGCCGGTCAGTACACGGGTGGGGAGGCGGTGACACTGCTTACCGGCCATCTCGATGAGGTGTTCCGCTAGTACGGCAACCGGTGCGCCCAGAGATCGAGGAGGTGGTCGTCCGGCGGCCCGGACCTGATCACAGGCTCGTCGTCACCAGATCTTGAATAGCGTGATCTCCGTCCAGCCGGAGTTCCTCCCGCGACATGCCTTTTCAGGTGGCCTGGTAGGGCAGCCGGAAACTCCGGTGACAGCAGTGTTGCCGCACTGTCAGGCTTGGAGCATGTCCGGCGATCTTCGGCTGCGAGCCACCTTCGACAGAGTGGCTGCCTTCTATCAAGACGCGCGCCCCGACTACCCGGCCGAGCTGTATTCCGACCTGCTGGCGATCACGGGGGTCACGCCACCCGCGCACCTGCTCGAAGTCGGATGCGGTCCGGGGAAAGCCACGCTGCCCTTGGCGCGGATGGGCTTCCGGATCACGGCCGTCGAACTCGGCGATGCCCTGGCGGCGGAGGCGCGGCACCGACTCGCCGAATTCTCCGACGTTTCCGTGATCACGTCGTCATTCGAAGGCTGGGAGCCGCCGACAGGGGCCCGCTTCGACCTCGCCTACGCGGCCACGGCGTGGAAGTGGGTGGACCCGGAGGTCAAATACGCGAAAGCAGCCAAGCTGCTCGCCCAGGGCGGCCACTTGGCCGTGTGGAACGCCGACCACGCAATGCCGGCAGGCTTCGACCCGTTCTTCACCGAGATCCAGAAGGTCTACGAGGAGATCGGCGAAGGCCATGGCGGCCCGTGGCCTCCACCACCGCCCGAGGACCAGCCCGACCCCATTGCCGCCGAGTTCGATGCCTCCGGACATTTCACGGTGGTCGGGACGAGGCTCTACGTGTGGGCCTTGCGCTATACGGCAGACGAATACATCGCCCTGCTCGACACATTCTCCGGCCACATCGCCATGGAGCCGGCCAAGCGCCAACACCTCTACCAAGAGATACGCCGCCTCCTCGCCGCGCGCCCGGACGGACGACTTACCCGCCACTGGTCGGTCGTCCTCACCATCGGCCGACGCCTGTGACGTGGAGGTAAGGAGGCCAAAGAGGGGGAGAGCGCACCGAAAAGCAGAACCACACCACCATCAGCAGGGCGTGGGTGGTGGCCAGGGTGACGATCTGCCCGCCGAAGGACCGGCCGGAGACGACGAACTGCGGAACCAGCGTCAAGTAGATGGAAGCCGCCTTCGGATTGAGCACGTTGGCGAGCAGGGCCTGGGTGTAGACGGAGCGAGTGCGTCTGGGTGGGTCCGCCGGGGCGGAAGACTGGGGCAGGGTCGTGGAGTGCCAGGTCCACAGGCCCAGGCCGACGAGGTAGGCCGCGCCGAGCAGCTTGACGACGGTGAAGGCCTGGCTGGAGTGCATGACCAGGGCCGACAGGCCGGCGATGGCCAGGGCGGCGTGCGCGTACAGGCCGCTGACCGTACCGAGGATGACGGAAAAGGGCCTGCCTGCGGCCGCTGGCCGTGACGTGCTGGACCAGCAGGGTCAGGCTGGCGCCCGGAGTGGCGATGATGGGCAGGATCGCCAGGAGGAACGCCGCGACGGCGTACGGCTGGATCATGCCTCGGGTACGACGCGGTAGTGGGTGGTCAGGCGGCGCTCATCGTCCAGGACGTGGAAGGCGAGGCCGGGCGGTTGCTCGCGGTCGGCGGGCTGGTCGCCTTCCCAAGGCATACGCAGGGTCCAGGTGACTGCTGGGCCGACGATCAGCGGGCGGCCGGCGAAGGTGGAGGCGGCCGCGGTGTGGGCGTGGCCGGTGAGGACGGCGACTACCTGGGGGTGGGCGTCGAGCAGCACAGCCAGTTTGTCGGGCTGTTCCAGCCGGCCGGAGTCGGGCAGCGGGTGGTGGAGTTCGACGGGCGGTTGGTGGAAGGCGATGAGCGCGGGCATGTCCGGGCCGAGCCCGTCGAGGGTGGCGTGCATCCAGGCGAGGGTTTCGGCGTCCAGGCGGCCCTCGTCGCGGCCGGGGATGGTGGAGTCGCACATCAGGATGGCCGTGCCGGCGATGTGGTGCGCCTGGTTGACGGGGCCGAGCTCGGACGGCTGCCGCAGCAGCGCCTTCCGGTAGGCCGGGCGGGCGTCGTGGTTGCCAGGGCAGGTGAGCACCGGGAAGGGGGCGGCCAGAATGTGGGCGGCCTGCTCGTACTCGGCCTCCTCGCCGTGGTCGGCGATGTCGCCGGTGACCAGCAGGGCGTCGACCGGGCGGGGCAGAGCCCGCAGGTAGTCCATGACGTGGGTGGCGCGCCGGGTCGCCCTGTCGGTGCCGTCGAGGTGAAGGTCGCTGATCTGAGCCAGCAGCAACGTCATCGCACGGTTCTCCATCGATACAAGCCCACGACGACCCATGGGCCATCTATGCCCACCTCAACGCGGCAGCCGCCCGTGAAGCGGTCGTCCCGCAGCTGAACTGGCCCTCGAGCGGGGCTCCGCGGACGGAGATGTTGTCGGCGGAGCGTGACGCGGGCGTCCGGCTGGTCGCGGCTCTGGCTCGTGCCGCCATCGACTTCCTGAGCGGTCCGCAGCGTGAGCAATTGCGGGCCTGCAACGCGCCGCGCTGCGTGCGCTACTTCGTCAAGAGCCATGGGCGACAAGAGTGGTGCAAGCCGTCATGTGGTAACAGGGCCCGGGCTGCGCGCCACTACCAGCGCCACAACGCCGTGACGGGCTAGGACCGCCAGGTCGCGGATCTGCGCCGCGGGCGGATGCGGCCGGCGGGGCACGCGGCGGGCCGCCGCGCTGGTGCCGGCCGGAAGCGCACCCATGACGGCCATTGACGTCGAGGCCCCCGGCCGGAGGGAAGATCCGCCGCCTCTGACACGAGCCGATCGTCTGGGTACGCGGGCCGACCGTCCAAATGCGCTTGTCCGCCATTGCGGCACCGCATTACCTTGCCGATGTGGATCTCTTTTCACGCTCTTGGACGGCGTTGCGCACGGCGGTGGCCGAACTCCGGGACGAGGACTTCGCGCAGCCGTCCGGCTGTACCGGCTGGCTCGTGCGGGACCTGGTGTGCCATCTGGTCATCGACGCTCAGGACGTCCTGATCACCCTCGTGACCCCCGCCGAAACGGAACCGACCCGCGACGCGGTGACCTACTGGGAGGTCGCCGAAACGCCGCCGACCGGCGACGACCCGCTGGACGCGCTGATCGTCCGGCTGGCCGCCGCGTACGAGGAGCCTCGGCTGCTCAGGTTCCACTTCGACGACGTCGGCTCCGCCGCCGGCCGGGCCGCCGAACTCGCCGACCCGCACCTCCGGGTCGGCACCCGCGACGAGGTCCTCACCGCGGGCGACTACCTCTCCGCGTACGTCCTGGAGTGGACGCTGCACCATCTCGACCTGGTCGCGCACCTCCCGGACGCGGCGGAACCGCCCGCGGAAGGGCTCGCCCGATCCCGGGAGATGCTGGAGAAGATCGCCGGGACCGCGTTCCCCGCGTCGTTCTCCGACAAGGACGCGCTGCTGGTCGGCACCGGACGGCGTGCCACGACCGACGCGGAGCAGGCCGAACTGGGCGAGCTGGCCGCGAGACTCCCGCTCGTCCTCGGATGATCGTCTGGCTGAACGGGACCTTCGGCGCGCGCAAGACGACCGGGAGACCGAGATCGGTACGACCGCGTCCATCGAGCGGGTGCCGAGCGACTGGCCTCAGCCGTTTTTCTCCGCGATCGCTTCGCGTACGGCTGGGACGATCTCCCTGGCCCAGCGGCCCAGGGTGACGAGGTCAGAAGTGCCATGATCGGCCGAGAAGAGGATGAAGCCCGACGCGTCGTGCTCCAGCACGGCCTCGGTCAGTTCCTCGACCCACTGGCTGACGGAGCCGCCGATCCAGCGGCCGTCGTGGTCACGGGTGGTGGGCAGTGGCCGGTCGGTGATGCGGCCGGGGAAGTTGTAGATCGTGCGGATCTCGCGCGGATCCCGGCCCGCAGCCGCCGCCGCTTCGTCGATGATCGGCCGCGAGGTCCGGTAGCGCTCGCTGCGCCAGTCCGCCGCGTGGCCGGGGATCCAGCCGTCGGCCACCCGGCCGGTGGCGGCCAGGGACTTCGCACCGTTCGATCCCGTCCACACCGGGGGCGCGGCCACGGGAGCCGGCTCGATCTGGTGCACCTGGTAGTGACGGCCCTGGTAGGTGACCGGCGGGCCACCGCCCGACAGCTTCTTGACCAGGACGATCGCCTCCTCGAAGGCGTCCACGGCAGCGCCCGGTGACAGCCGCGGCACGCCCATGTCGGCGATCCGGTCCCACAGCCCGCCCGCGCCCATGCCCAGCACGACGCGGCCGTCCGACAGCGCCGACAGCGACGTCACGGTCCTGGCCAGCATGGGAGCGGGCCGGGTCGGCAGGTTGGTGACGTTGACGAGGCCGGCGATGTGCTGCGTACGTCCGAGAATGAAGCCGAGTGCGGCGTAGGCGTCCAACCGCACGCCGAAGTAGGGATGGTCCGACAACGAGAAGAGGTCGAGCCCGTCACGGTCGGCCTGCTGAGCCATACGCATCAGCTCCGGCACCTCGTCGATGCCGCTGTGCGCGCCGAAGCCGAAGACGACGTCGTGTCCAGACAAGGTTCTGCCTTTCCTTTCGAATTTTCTGATCACCAGGCGTACGCCTCGGGCGCGGGTTTGGCCCCGTTCGGCGCGGGTGGCGGGAACAACGCGTCCAGCCTGGCCAGCGTGCTGTCGTCGAGCGTGATCGCCAGCGCGCGGAGCGAGCCGTCGAGCTGCTCGACCGTCCGCGGCCCGATGATCGGCCCGGTGACGCCGTCCTGGGCGAGCAGCCAGGCGAGACCGACGTGCGCCGGGTCCTCGCCGATGTCGGCGCACACCTTCTCGTACGCCTCAATGGTGTCCTGGTGTGCGGCGAGTGTGGCGGCCGAGCGTCCCGAGCCGCCGCGGGAGGCGCCGCCCTGCTTCTGTTTGCGCAAGACGCCGCCGAGCACTCCGCCGTGCAGCGGCGACCACGGGATCAGGCCCAGCCCGTAGTGCCGAGCCGCGGGCAGCACCTCCAGCTCGACCCAGCGGTTCATCAGGTTGTAGATCGATTGTTCGCTGACCAGCCCGAGGAAGTGCCGCGACCGTGCGGCCTCCTGGGCCAGCGCGATGTGCCAGCCGGCGAAGTTGGACGAGCCGAAGTAGAGCACCTTTCCCTGCTGGCGCAGGACGGTGAACGCCTCCCAGATCTCCTCCCATGGCGTGTTCCTGTCGATGTGGTGCATTTGATAGAGGTCGATGTAGTCAGTCCGCAGCCGCCTGAGTGACGCCTCGCAGGCGCGCCGGATGTGCAGCGCGGACAGGAACCTGTCGTTGGGCCCATCGCCGGTCGGAAGGTAGAGCTTGGTGGCCAGCACGGTCTTCTCGCGCCGGCCTCCGCCGTCGGCGAACCACCCGCCGATGATCTGTTCGGTGACGCCATCGCCCGGCTTGGCGCCGTACACGTCGGCCGTGTCGAAGAAGTTGATGCCGTGCTCGTGCGCGCGGTCCATGATCGTGTGACTGTCGGCTTCGGACGTTTCCGGCCCGAAGTTCATAGTGCCCAGGACGAGCCGGGACACGGAAAGGCCGCTGCGGCCAAGGTGGGTGTACTGCACGTGTGCCCCCTCTCAGGCGGAGCCGAACTGTTCGGTGAAGCGGCCGGTGAACAGGTCGGCGCCCTTGTACGCCGACACCGTCTCGGCCGGGACGACGGCCGGGCCGTCGGGGGTGGGCAGCTGTCCGACGCCGCCACGCGGTCCGAGCGGGAGCAGGATCGTGGGGTGCGGCAAGGGCTGGTAGGTGGCCTCGGGCCGCTCGCCGTGCAGTTGGGCGATGATGTTGCGCGCCACCACCTCGGCGTGCTGCATCGCGTACCCGGCCATCTTGGCCTCGGGGACGTCGGTGATGTCGCCGATCGCGTAGACGTGGTCGTACCCGCGGAGGTTGAGGGTTTCGGTGACGGGGACCTGCCCCTGTGGGGTGCGGGCGGTGAGTCGGCCGTCGGCGAGGTAGTCGCTGTTGACGCGCACGCCGTGGGCGCGGAACCAGATGTCGGCGGTGATCTCTTCGCCGCCGGTGGTGGTGACGGTGAACGTCTCGGCCTGGCCGGGCTCGGTCGCCGGCGGCGCGGTCAGATCGGTGCCCAGCCGCAGGTGGATGTCGAGCTCGTCGAGCTGGCGGTGCAGGTCTGGGTGCAGCTCCGGCTGGAACCCGGGCAGCAGCTGCTCGGCCGGGTCGACGACGGTCACGTGCTTGTGCGACCAGACCTCCTTGATCTCCCCGGCCAGCTCCAGACCGACCGGCCCGGCGCCCAGGATCAGCACCCGGTCCGCACCGGCCAGCTCCTTGTGGGTCCTGCGGAGATCGTCCAGGACCTGCTCGGTGGAGTCGGCGGTGGGCTTGGCCGGGTAGGCGTAGCTGGAGCCCGTGGCCAGGACCAGATAGTCGGCCTCGACCCGTTGACCTGAGGCCAGGGTGACGCCGCCGGGATCCACGGAAGCCGCACGGTCGCGGATCACCGTGGCCCGGCTCAGGAACTCGGCATAGGGGAAGAACATGTTGCTTCCCCAGTCGGGCTGGGTCAGCGTCCGCAGCGACCCCGCCGTGTTGACGAACGCGTCACGGGGATCGATGAGGATGACCTCGGCCTCGGCAGCCAGTGCCTTGGCGAGTGCCGAACCCCCGTAACCGCCGCCGATGACCACCACTGTACGACTCATGATTGCACGCCCCGATCAACAAAGAAGGTTGAGTTCGTGATACGAACCATATTAGTTCGTACAGCGAACTGCAACCCGGGGGCGTTTTAATTCTCGCGTTCCGGGAGGGCTCCTTCGCCGGGCTCCAGGAAGACCACGGGGACCTTGTTGTCCTGCACGACGCGGCCGAGCAGGCCGGCGAGCGTGTTGCGGTCGGCGTCGGCGAATCCCGTCGTCAGGCTCTCGATCCGCTTGCAGGCCTCGACATAGAACTCCTCCGCGACCCTGGAGCCCTTCCTGGTGAGCGCGATCCGCACCGCACGCGAGTCCTGCGCATCCGGCTTGCGCTGGACCAGGCCGTTGCGCTCGGTGCGGTCCACCAGGCCGGTGAGGCTGGACTTGGCCAGCCCCAGCATCGCGCCCAGCTCGCTCATGCCGTACGGCTGCGCCATCAGCACGCACAGCAACTGCCCCTGTTGCGAGGTGAGACCATATTCTCTGGCGGACTCGGCGTATACGGCGTTCACCAGGAACGTGGACCGCACCAGTGCGGCCACCACCCCGATCTGGCCCTCATCATGCTTTCCCACGCGTTCATGGTAACATCCAAACACCCTTACAATTCGCAGGACGAACTACCCCTGCCCGGCAGGTCACCGCGCTTGGCCGCCTGCAGCCGGCGCTTCGGCGGGGTGGACAGCCCTCCATCTGCGCCGGCGGAGCCTGAGCCCTGCTGCGCGAGGACGACGCCCAAACCGTAGCCTTTGCCGGGTACCGGCCCGGCGGCTGATCTGCTTACAGACCGTCTTCGCCCCGATCCGGCTCATCGGGATCGCACAGCTGCGGCATGCCAGGTTTGACCCAGGGGCGAAGTAGCTGGAGGCGGGGCATCGGGTCATTGGTTTCGGGTCTGGTAGGCCTCTCGGCTGGCCTCGATGTGCGGGACGTGCTCGATGGCCCAGCCGGCGAGGGCCAGTGCGGGTGGAATGAGGCTCTTTCCGGTGGAGGTCAGTGCGTATTCGACCCGTGGCGGGACCTCGGCGTGCACCGTCCGGGAGACCAGGCCGTCGCGTTCGAGGTTCCGGAGCGTCAGGGTCAGCATGCGCTGGGAGATCCCTGGGACCTGCTGGTGCAGGTCGGTGAAGCGCAGGGTTCCCTGATCGAGGGTCGCCACGATCAGCAACGTCCACTTGTTGCAGATGCGGTCGAGGATGGCGCGGATCGTCCGCCCGCCATCTCCTCGGATCATGCAGGTGTGCTCGTACTCCGACATGACAGCCCCCTGTGTGTAAGGCACATGCATGTGCCTTTTGTAAGGCTTTCAATAGTGACGCATCATGGGGCTACTTACGACTGGTAACCATCGTGGCCCGCGCCACGTCACTAGCCTCCGAGGTGTCCTTCATGGAGATTTCCTACTGGATCGTCGCGGCACTCCTGGCCGTCTTCTACCTCTACGCCGGGGGCAAGAAGGTCACCCAGAGCCAGGAGCAGCTCCAGCCGATGATGGGCTGGGTCGACACCGTTCCCATGCCGCTCGTCCGCTCGATCGGAGTCCTGGAAGTCCTCGGCGCGGCCGGCCTGATCCTGCCGCCGCTGACCGGGATCGCGCCCTGGCTGGCCATCGCCGCGGCGATCGGGCTCGTCCTGATCCAGATCGGCGGCATCGCGGTCCACCTGAGCCGCGGCGAGGCCCGGCAGATCGGACTCAACATCGCCCTCCTGGCGGCCGCCGCAGCAACCGCCTGGCTCGGCACCATCTGGCTCTGAACCGTCTGCCCAACGTCCCGGCCCGGCCGTCAACCGCCAGACCGGGCGACGGGTGGGTCGGGTGCCCCAGGGGACCACCGCGGCACATCGGTGACTCCTCACCGACCTGGACGACGCGGGGGAGTGGTCACACCATGCGCCCCTGCCACGGCGATCGGATCGCCTTCGCCGCCCACCCCGACGGCGAGATCGGCGGGCTGACCGCTGCCCCGGCCCGCGCGTACGTGCCGGAGATCGGCGGGCTCGCGGCGGCGAGCCGCAAGCGCAAGCGGGCGTACGCCCGGCGCACGATCACGGCTTCGCCTATGAGACACGAGCCCCAGAACTCCTGCCGAGATGGCCAGAGCCGTCCTGCGACAGAACCAGTCATGACCTCACGGGGTGAGGATGGTCCTGCCTTGCGAAGCAAACTCACCGGCATGCTCCAAGAGAATGCGGACCTCCTCGGCCTCCGGAACACCGAGCTCCCCGTAAAGGCCGAGAGCCAGCCGCCCATGCTCACAAGCCTGCTCTGAGTCCCCGAGTGCGAGGTGGGCGCGCGCCAGCCCGTCGTGCGCACGCGCCTGCTCCGGCCGGTTGCGCGTCAGGTTGGCGAGCGCGAGCGCGGCCGTGTGCTCCTCGGCCGCCCGAGCCGGGTCGCCCGCCGCCTCGGCCAGCCCGTTGAGTGCGGCCGCCTCGTCGGCGGTGTTGCCGAGCTTGCGGTAGAGAGCCGCGGCCTGCTCATGGCGGGTGCGTGCCTGCGCGAGCTCGCCTTGGTGCCGGAGGACGACACCGAGGTGGTTGAGGATCACCGCCTCTCCGGCCGGGTTGCCGAACTTGCGGTGGAGCGCCAGCGCCAGGTCGAGATGGCGCCGGGCCTCCTCCGGACGGTCGGCCCGGTCGAGGACGAGGGCGAGGATGCCCAGCACGTGGGCCTCGCCCCAGGTGTCGGCGCCGATCCGGGTGAGGTCGAGTGCCTGCTGGAGGTACTGCTCCGCCTGCGTGTCCTGCCGACGGCGCAGGGCCACGTTGCCCAGCGTGAGCAATGCCCGAGCCCGTTCGCAGGCCTCCTCGCACGCGTCGAGGGCCTGGTGAGCGTGCTCCTCTGCGCGCTCGTACTCGCCGAGCCGCCAGTAGGTCCACGCCAGGTCCGTGAGCGCTCGCGCCTGGACCGCGCGGTCGCCGAGTTTGCGGCTGCGCTGGAGCGTCAGGGTGTGGAGCGTGAGCGCGTCGTCGTGGTGCGCCTGCCGGTCGAGGTAGGGGCGCATCGCCAGGGCCAGCATGCCCAGGCAGATCTCAGGTCCGTGGACGGCGGTCGCGATGATGTTGGAGCGCTCGGCGTCGAGCCAGGCGATCGCCTCCGCGGCGTCGCGGATGGGCGCGATCGGGGCGGCCGGCTGGGGGATGCCCTCCCGCTGGCTGACGCTGTCCGGGAAGAGCCGGTCTATCGCCGCGCGGGAGCGGTGCAGGTAGTAGGTGAGCAGCCGCAGGGCGGCGCCGTCGTCCTCGGCGATCGAGCGCGCGTGCTCGCGAAGCAGATCGTGGAAGGTGTATCGGCCCGGTTCGAGCTGCAGGAGCATGTGGGCGTCGAGGAGGCCTTCGAGGAGCTCCTCCGCCTCCTCCTCCGAGATCCCCGCCAGCGCGGCCGCGCCGTACGGGTCGATGTCGCGCCCGGGCACCAGCCCGAGCAGGCGGAACATGCGCTGCTCAGCCTCGTGGAGTTGCTCGTAGGAGAGGGCGAAGGCCGCCGACACCCCGTCCAGGAGCCGGCGATGGTCCCGCAGCCGGCTCGCCAGGTAGGACACGCTCCAGCGCGGGCGGTGCTGGAGGCGGGCGGCCGAGATCCGGATGGCGAGCGGGAGGTGCCCGCACAGCTGCAGCACCTCGCGTACGGCGTCCGGCTCGTGGTGAGCGCGTTCGCCCACGATCCGCTCGAACAGCTCGGCGGCGTCTTCCTCGCCCAGCACGTCGACCGACAGCGCGTGGGCGCCGTCCAGGTCGACGAGCCGCCGCCTGCTGGTGATCAGGACGAGGGTGTCGGAGTGCCCCGGCAGCAGGGGGCGCACCTGCTCGGCGTCGAAGGCGTTGTCGAGTACGGCGAGCACGCGGCGATCGGCCAGCTCGGCGCGCCACAGGGCGCTCCGCTCGACCAGTGTGACCGGGATGCGATCGGCGGGCACCCCGAACTGGCGGAGGAGGGCCTCCAGCGCGGCAGCGGCGTCGACCGGCTCCCGGCCTGCGGCGTGGGCCTGCAAGTCGATGAAGAGCCGGCCGTCCGGATAGCGGGCGGCCAGCCGGTGGGCCACGTGGACGGCGAGCGTGGTCTTGCCGATCCCGGCCATGCCGTCGATCGTGACGACCGCCGACCCGTGGTATTCGCCCACGAGCCGCTCCAGCTCCGCGGTCCGTCCGGAGAAATCGGGAATGTCGTAGGGCAGGAAGGTGGAGCGACGCGGCGCGCCGGAAACGACCGGCGCCGCGTCAGCCAGGCGCAACGCCGGATCATCCGCCAGGACCGCCCGCTCCAGCTCGGTGAAGGCGCGCCCGGGATCCAGCCCCTGCTCGTCCGCGAGAGCCGTACGGTAAGAACGCGCCGCGGCCAGGGCGTCGGCCTGCCGCCCCGCCCGGTGCAGGGCCAGGACGAGGTGGCCGTTGAGCTTCTCGCGGAGCGGGTTGGCGGTCACCTGGGCGGCGAGCTCGTCGAGCAGATCGCCGTGCCGCCCGGCGGCGAGCTCGCCCTCCACCAGACGCTCGTATGCCGACAGCCGCCGGTCGTTCCAGAGCTCCCGGACCCCGCTGACGTAATGCGCGTGCACGTCCTCCAGCGCCTCGCCGCTCCACAGATCAAGGGCCTTGCGCAGCTCACCGGCGGCTACCAGCTCGGTGAACTCCTGCGCGTCGAGCTGCCCGGGCTCCGGCTGCGCGACGTAGCCGCCGGCCCGCGTCTCGAGGAGCCGTACGGCTCCCGCACCACGCAGCACCTTGCGGATCGCGGTGATCGAGGCATGGATCTGCGATCGGGCGGTGTCGGGCTGGTCGTAGCCCCACATCGCGTCGATCAGCCGCTCGATGCTGATCACCCGGCCTGCGTTGAGCAGAAGGTAGGCCAGCACGGCCCGGTGACGTGGGGCGATGCCGGTCAGGGGCGCCCCGTCGACGACCATCTCGACAGGGCCGAGAAGGGTGAAGCGCAGCATCGTCCCCCCATCACCATCGCATCGTGCGCGCATAGCGAATGTATCAATCCGGGCAGCCACTCTGATCTCACACCAACCGAGACGAAGGAAACACGATGGAAGCCCGGATGAAGAACCCCGCCACGATCATCCCCGCCGCGATGAAGCCGATCATGGAGCTGATGAAGGCCGCTCAGTCGCAGGGGCTTCCCCAGGAGCTCATGGAGATGATCCACCTGCGGGTCAGCCAGATCAACGGCTGCAGCTTCTGCGTCGACACCGGCCTGAAGAACCTGCGCAAGCTCGGCGAGAGCGACGAGCGCATCGGCCTGGTCACCGCCTGGCGCGAGGCCCCGTACTACACCGACGCCGAGCGGGCCGCGCTGGAGCTGGCGGAGGCCTCGACCCGGCTGGCCGACCGCGCCGACGCCGTCCCCGACGAGGTCTGGAACAACGCCGCCGACCACTTCGACGAGCAGCAGCTGGCCTCGATCCTGCTGATGACCGCCGTCACCAACCTCTTCAACCGTCTGAACGCCCCGATCCGGCAGATCGCCGGCAGCTGGTAAGCCCCGCCCCCCACGCACAGAAGGAGACACCGACATGTCCGTCGTCCGCTCGCACCGCTACTCCGTCGCCGACGCCGATCTGGAGGAGTTCCTGGCCCGCCGGAGCTCGCTGATCGCGACCGTCCGGAAGGGGCACCCCGGGCTCACCCACGTCGTGCTGATCCAGCTCGAGGACGGCACCTACACCGACACCTGGCACTGGGAGACCGCCGGGCAGATGGGCGCCGCGTTCGCCGCCCTCCCCACCTTCCCGGAGGCGCCGCTGACCATGGCCCTCACCAAGGACGCCACCGCCCTGAACGGTCAGGTCGTCGACGAGCAGTGAGACCCGGTCCTCGACGCAACCTCCTTGCGGGTACGGGCATCCGGCGCCGAGGTACCGCAGGAGCCCATCGATCAGCCCTGGGGGTCCGCGACCGCGCTCGACGTCCTGGAAGCCAGGATCGAGCCGGGCCGGGTCTTCGACCGCACTCGGCCTGGACCAGGTCCCCGACGGCTACCGCGCCATGGCGGCCCGGACCGCGCTGAAGGTCCTCATCGGGCCCTGACCGATCCACGCAGGTAGTACGTCCCCATGACCGGATCCACATCGCTGCTCAAGCTGAACAACGGCGGCGTCTACCTCAAGACGGCGGCCCAGGTCGTTCTGCGCCGGCACATCCGGCCCGTCAGAGAAGGCGCTCGGGATCTGATGGGGAGGCGGGTGACGGCTCGGGTGCGGTCATGTCGAGCAGGACCAGCTTGTTGTGGTCGGGGGTGCCGGGTTCGGCGTAGTAGGCGACGAGCCGGTGCCCCGGGGTGCCTTCGAGCTGCATGGACTGGTAGCCCGCGGTGAGGTCGCCGACCTCGGGGTGGTGGAACGTCTTGCTGCCGTGGGTGTGCCACCGTACGTCGTAGCGCTCCCACAGGTCGGTGAACTCGGCGCTCTTCGAGAGGAGTTCTCCGACGAGCGCGGTCAGGTCGGGGGCATCCGGCTCGATGCCGACCAGGGCGCGCAGGCGGCCGACGCAGGCGCGGATCTGCTCCTCCCAGTTGTCGAAGAGGCTCGGGGCATCGGGGTGGAGGAAGACGTAGCGCACCACGTTGCGTTTCTCCGCCGGCCACTTCTCCATCCCGGCGAACAGCCGCAGCCCGCTTCTGTTGCAAACGAGGATGTCCATGGTGCGGTTGACCACGTACGCCGGGAAGGGGCGCAGGCTCTCCAGCAGCAGCTCGATCCCCGGCCGTACGGTCTGTGCGGCCGGGGACGGTGATTCGGGCGCGGTGCTGCGGGCGGCGCACGCGACGAGGTCGCGCAGGTGCCCGTGCTCGGCCGCGGTCAGCATCAGGGCGCGGGCGAGCGCGTCCACGACGGACGGGCTGGGGTTGGTCTCCTTGCCGCGCTCCAGCCGCGTGTAGTAGTCGATGCTCACCCCGGCAAGGGTGGCCAGCTCCTCGCGGCGAAGCCCGGGCGTGCGACGTAGGCCGGAGCCGGCGGAGAGGCCGACCTCCTTGGGGGTGACCCGGTTGCGGCGGGCTTTCAGGAAGAGCCCGAGTTCCGTGTTGCCGCTGCCGATCTGCCGCTCACGTGCCATCTGTCCAGTGTGGCAGGCCGGATGTGGCGGAGGAGCCCTGACCTGCGTGGAAAGGGTTTGAGGGCCCTGGGTCCCGGCCGCCCAGGCCTGCGTGCGCCGGCACAGCGAGCCGGCGTCGATGTCGTTCTCCAGGTCGCCTCACTAGCCAAATTTGGCTAGTGAGTAGGTCGGCGGTACTCTCGCGAAGGAAGCTCGCCAAATTTGGCTAGCCGAGGTCTGGGGAGCTCGATGAAGTCAGTACGGCTACTGGTCCTGGGAGCGCTGCGCAGGCGCGGACGCGCACACGGCTACCAGGTGCGCGCGGATCTGGAGTCGTGGGGCGCGCACGAGTGGTCCACCGCCACGTCGGGGTCGGTGTACCACGCGCTCAAGAGCATGGCCGGCCAGGGCCTGCTGGTGACGCACGAGACGGTCCCCTCGCAAGCCGGGGGCCCGCCGCGGATCGAGTACGAGCTGACCGACAAAGGCGAACAGGAGTACTTCACCCTCCTGAGCCGGGCCCTCACCGACCGCGAGCCGAGCCTGGACGTGCTGGGCGCCGCTGTCGGCCTGATTGAGGACCTTCCCCGGGAGCGTGCCCTGGAGATGCTGCGCGCGCGAGCTCGCGCGATGCACGAGTGGCGCACGAGCATCACCTCGCGCCTGCCCGCGGACACCGATCTGGACACCTGGGGGCCGATAGGCGAGGTCCTGTCCCTGTGGCTGACCACCGCCGACACCGGCGCCCAATGGACCCACCGGCTGATCCGCCGCCTGGAAGAGGGCGCGTTCACCATGGCCGGCGAGGACTCCGCGCCCACGCAGCAGGTCGAGTAATGGCCCGCTCCACCACGTCCGGGCCGGGCAGCGCCACAGCTCGCCGACCACAGCAACCCACCTCCATCGAAAGGGAGAAATCCATGGCCAACGAGATCACCGTGCCACTGCTTCCCTGCCGGTCCATCGACGAGATCGTCGAGTTCTACACCATGCTGGGCTTCACCCGGACCTACTACCAGGTCCGCCCGAACCCGTACGTCTCACTCAAGCGCCAAGACCTCCAGCTGGACTTCTTCGGCATGCCGGACTTCAACCCTGAGGATTCCTACGGGACCTGCCTGGTCATCGTGCCCGACACCGGGGAGCTCTTCGAGGCGTTCGCCGCGGGCATGCGTGAGGCCCACGGCAAACTCCTGGTCTCCGGGATCCCCCGGATGACCCGGCCCCGCAAGCGCAAGAACGCCGAGAACCATTCCGGATTCACCGTCATCGACCCCGGCGGGAACTGGATCAGGATCATGGCCGCCAAACCCGCGCCCGAGGAGAAGGAGGCGGCCTCCGGCAAGCTCACCACGACCCTGCACACGGCGGTCGTGATGGGCGACTCCCACGGCAAGCACCTACGGGCGGCTCAGATCCTGGACGCGGCCCTGGAACGCGACAAGGACACCGCGACGGCGGCCGAGCACCTCCAGGCGCTGGCCTACCGCGCCGAGCTCGCGCTCCGCGCCGATGACCCCGCCGCAGCCGGCGACGCCCTCGCCCGGGCCCGCGCGCTCACCCTCTCCGAAGCCGAGCGCGACAGGCTGGCCGAGACCCTGGCCGCACTCGACGACATGGAGGCCATTCTCCGGCCCGCACAGCGGCCCTGACCCACACCCGGCCCCGGACCGCCCGCGGACACACCCCAGGGCACACACGCGCACGGTAAGGCCGTCGAGGTAGTCGTAGCCCGGCCGATCGTCCCTGGCTCCGATCGCAGCACGGCGCCTTCACGCACATAGAGAGGCAATCAGCCCGAAGACGACCCAGCGCTCGAAGACGCCGGGTCGGGAGCGCCAGTACAACGCGCTGACGCCGGGGCGCATCTGCCGGAGCCCGTCGGTGAACTTCATCCGTGGGTGATCCTTTCAGACACAACGGTGACCATGTCGCCCGACGGGGATGCGCCGGGGGAGCGATGCCGCAAGCGCGTCCCGGCCGTCACCCCTTCAGCCCGCCGGCCAGCAGGTCGGCGCGCCAGAAGCGCTGCAGGACCAGGACGAGGATGATCAGCGGGATGACGGACACGGCCGAGCCCATGATGACCAGCGAGTACAGGTCGCCGTCGCCCGCGCCCTTGCCCAGGAACGTGTACAGGCCGAGGGTGATCGGATATTTGTCCTGGTCGGAGAGCATGATGAAGGGCAGCAGGAAGTTGTTCCAGATGCCGACGAACTGCAGCAGGAACACCGTGACGAGCCCCTGCACCATCATGGGCAGCACGATGTTGCCGAAGATGCGGATCTCGCCGGCCCCGTCCAGGCGTGCCGCCTCCAGGGTGTCCTGCGGGACCGCGGCGGCGGCGAAGACCCGGCACAGGAAGATGCCGAACGGGTTGATGATGACCGGCAGGAGCACCGACCAGTGGGTTCCGGCCAGGCCGACGGCGGCCAGCAGCAGATACTGCGGGACGGCCAGCACGATGCCGGGCACGAGCACGCCGGCGAGGATCACGGAGAACAGCGCTTCGCGTCCGCGGAAGCGGAACTTGGCCAGGGCGTAGCCGGCCATGGCCGACACGAGCGTCGACAAGACCGCGCCGAGGCCGGCGTACAGCAGCGAGTTGAGCCCCCACTGCCAGAACTGGCCGTCGCCGTAGCCACTGAGGTTGGCGAGGTTGTCGAAGAATCCGCTGCCGGGCGCGAAGGAAAAGGTGGTGAACAGCTCGCGCGGGGTTTTGGAGGCGGCCATGACGACCCAGGCCACGGGGGTCAGACAGTAGAGCGCGCCGAGCAGCAGCACGGTCAGCGCCAGCCGCGGCCGCCGCCGGTGGGACCGGCGGCGGTGGCCGAACTGGCGGTCGCCGGTGCGGGGCGAGGCGTGGAGGGTGGCGCTCATGCGTTGTCTCCGAAGGTCCGGCGCTGGAAGAAACGCAGCAGCAGCAGCGAGATGACGAGAATGCCCAGGGCCAGCACGACGGAGGCGGCGGCGGCCCCGCCCAGGTTGTCGTTCATGAACGCCTCCTGGTAGATCTTCATCAGCGGCACCCAGCTGGCGGAGATCGTGGTCGACATCGGGCGCAGTGTGGCCGGTTCGCTGTACAGCTGCAGGGTGCCGATGACGGAGAACAGCCCGGTGAGCACGAGGGCGGGGGCGACCAGCGGGATCTTGATGCGCCAGGCGATCTGCAGCTCGCCGGCCCCGTCGATGCGGGCGGCCTCGTAGACGGAGGTGGGAATGGCACGCAGCGACGTGAAGATGATGATCATGTTGAAGCCGACGCCGGACCACAGCGCGATGTTGGCCAGCGAGAAGTACAGGGCGGGAAAACCGAAGAAATTCAGCGGCCCGGCGTGCAGTCGCTCGGCGATGTCATTGATCGGGCTGGTGCTGGGCAGATACAGAAAGCCCCACAGCAGGCTGGCGATCACGCCAGGCACCGCGTACGGCAGGAAGATCGCGGTGCGGGTGAAGCCGCGCGCCCGCACCCTGGGGGTGTCGAGCAGCAGCGCGAACAGCAGGGCCAGGCCCAGCACGCTCGGGACGGCGATGATGCCGTAGAGCAGCACCCGCCCGAGCCCGGCCACGTATTCGGGGTCGGTGAGTGCGGCCAGGTAGTTGTCAAAGCCGACGAAGGCCTGCACGCGCCGGCCGAACGCGCCGCCGCCTTCGACGCGGAAGCCGCGGAAACTCAGGTAGAGCGCGTAACCGATCGGGATGATCAGGAACAGCGTGAAGAAGACGATCGCGGGCGTGGCGAACAGCCAAGGAGTGGTGACGGCGCGGATACGCATCCGCCGCCCAGCGGACGCGGCGGGGTTAGCGGGCATGGGACGTCCAGAGTTGAGATCGAGAGGCGATGCTCCGGGCCCGGCCGCTCGCCGGGCCCTCAGCGCCTACTTGGTCACGGTGTAGCCGGCCTTCTGCAGGTCCGCGACGACGGCCTGCTGGGTGGCCTGGTAGACCGCACGGAAGGAGGTCTTGTTGAGCGCGGCGGTGTTCAGCGCGTCGCCGAAGGCGGTCTGTGCCACGTTCACGTTGGGTCCCCAGGTCACCGGGATGGTGGTGTTCTTGATCACCTGGTCGGCGACCTGGTAGAAGTCCTTCTGCTGGGGCATCAGCTTCGGCGGCTCGGCGCTCAGGGTCGCCTGCCGGCCGGCGTTGCCGCCGGGATAGATGTCGAGGCCGAGCAGCAGTTTGGAGCCCTCGTCGGAGGCGCCGAGCCAGGCGGCGAAGGCGGCGGCCTCCTTGGCGTGCTTCGACTTGGCGGGCACCAGGTACGCGGAACCGCCCAGGAACGGGACGGCGGCGTTGCCGGGCGTCCACTGCGGCAGCGGCGCGGATTCCCACTTGCCCGCGGTGTCCGGGGCCACTGACTGGATCACGCTCGGCGCCCAGGAGGCGGCGGCCCAGCTGAGGATCTTGCCGCTGTTGACTTGCGCGTTCCATTCGGGCGTGAGCAGCGGTTCCACCTTGACCAGGTCCCGCTCCACGAGGTCCTGCCAGAAGTCGGCCGTCTTCAGCGACTGCTCGCTGTCGATGCCGACTTTCCAGGCGTTGCCGTCGTTGCTCCACCAGGTGGCGCCGGCCTGGGCGGCGTGGGCGGCGAAGAACTCGAACTGGGTGGCCGAGAAGCTGGCGATGTAGGCGTCGGGGTCCTTCTTGTGGATCTGCTCGGCGGCCTCGGCGTACTCGGCCCAGGTGGTGGGGACCTTGACGCCGTACTTGTCGAACAGGTCCTTGCGGTAGGTGAGCATCATCGGGCCGATGTCCTGGGGTACGCCGTAGACCTGGTTGTTGAAGGTGGTCAGGGCCCAGATGTTGGGGTCGATGGAGGACTTGACGCCGGCCACGTCGGCGGTGATGTCCTTGACGGCTCCGGCCACCACCAGGGCGGGCACACCGCGGTACTCCAGTTGCACCACGTCGGGGGTGTCGCCGGCCTGGTCGGCTGCCAGCAGCTTGGAGGCGGTGTCGGCGGTGCCGCCGACCTCCGACAGCTTGATGGTGACGTTCGGGTGTGCCTGGTGGTACTTGTCGACGATCGCCTTGGCCGCCGGGTCGGTGCCTTTGAGGCTCCAGGTCCAGAACTCGAGCGTGACCGGCCCACTGGCGGTCGCGGTATCCGAGGAGGAGGTGTCGGCGGACGAGCAGGCGGCCAGGGACGCCGCCAGGGTGAACGCCAGCACGGCGGTGCTCACCCTCGTCCGGCGGCGACGGTGTCGGAGCGGGGGGAGGGTCGGTGGGGTCATGACGATCTCCTCGGCAAGGTGGTGCATCGCGGCGGGGATGCCGGGTCGTGCGTTGGGAACTAACCTGATGTTAACGTTGTCATCCTGTCAAGCCCCCTGCTCGTAACCGAGCCGACACACGCTTCGGAGCCCACCCCCGTGCCCACCTTCCGCAACCCGGTCCTGCCCGGCTGCCATCCGGACCCGTCGATCTGCCGGGTTGGCGAGGACTTCTACTTGGTCACCTCGTCGTTCGCCTACTATCCGGGCATCCCCGTGTTCCACAGCCGGGACCTGGTCGGTTGGCGTCAGCTCACTCACGTGCTGAACCGGCCGGGCCCGCTCTCCCTGGAGGGCTTGGACGTCTCCGACGGAATCTGGGCGCCGACCATCCGCCACCACGACGGCACGTTCTACGTGGTTTCCACCCTGGCCAGAAATCGGCAGGGCAGCCTCACCTTCGTCGTCACCGCCGACGACCCCGCCGGGCCGTGGTCGGACCCCGTCCCGCTGGAGGCTGAAGGCATCGATCCGTCGCTGTTCTTCGATGACGACGGCCGGTGCTGGCTCACCGCCTGCCGCGACGCGGCCCATCCGAACGGCGGCGGACCCGGCGAGTTGTGGATGCGTGAGCTCGACCTGGACCGCCTCAAGCTCGTCGGGCCCACCCATGTGCTCTGGCACGGCGCCGTACGGGGGGCGTGGGTGGAGGCGCCGCACCTGTACAAGCGCGATGGCAGGTACTACCTGATCGCCGCCGAGGGCGGCACCGAGAGCAACCACAGCGTCACCGCCGCCCGCTCCGACGCCGTCACCGGTCCGTATGTCACCGATCCGCGCAGCCCGCTGCTGACGCACCGGCATCGCAGTCCGGACGAGCCCATCCACAACGTCGGCCACGTCGACCTGGTGGACACCCCCGACGGCGAGACGTGGGCGGTGGCGCTGGGCGTACGGCAGATCGGCGGCACCCACACGCTGGGCCGAGAGGTGTTCCTGGTGCCTGTCGCCTGGAGCCCCAGCGGGCCCGTCTTCGCCCCGGAGACAGGCGGAGTGCGGCTGACGGAGCGGCGGCCGGCGCTCGCGTCCGGACAGCCGATCGGCGACGCGGCCGCGACGGGCCCGGTGCGCTTCGACGAGCCGGTGCTCGGCCTGGAGTGGAACAGCCTCCGCGGCCCGGTCACCGATCTCATCAGGCCCTCGGCGGACGGGGGAGGGCTGGAGATCGATCTGGCGCCCGAGCCGCTCAGCTCCCTTGGGGTGCCTGCCTTCATCGCCCGGCGCCAGCAGCACGTCCGTTTTCGCGTGCAGGCGCGGATCGGCTTCGCCGCCGCCAACCCGGCCGAGGAGGCCGGCTTGGCCGTTTTCCAGCACCAGGACCATCACGTCACGCTCGCCCTCACCATGGATGGCGACGGAAGGGCGCAGGCGGTGCTGACGGTCAGGGAGGCCGGCACGAGCACCCGTCTTGCCGGCGTACCCGTGACGGCGGGCGAGGCCGTGCTCGCAGTCGAGGCAGATGAGACCGAATACGCCTTCGGCGTCAACGACTCCGCCACCGGCCGGTGGACCAGCCTGGCCACCATCGAGCGGTCCTTCTTCAGCACCGAACGCGCGGGCGGATTCGTCGGGGTTCACCTTGGCCTTTACGCCACCAGCAACGGTGGTGCCGGCAACGGGCGCGCACGGGTCCACTGGTTCGACTACCAGCCGCATCCCGAACGGACCGGCATCGTGGACGCGGCCGGTTAACTCCGCGGAGTGGGCGGCGCGGTGCTACGCCGGACCACCAGCTCGGGAGCGATCCGCTCACACGAGGCCGGCTCGCCCCGCATCATCCGCAACAACTGCTCGATCGAACGCTCCCCGAGCCCGACGAAGTCCTGACGGACCGTGGTGAGCGACGGCACCAGATAGGCCGACCCGGCGATGTCGTCGAACCCGACGAGCGAGACGTCGTCGGGCACCTTGACACCGAGCTCGGCGAAGGCCGCCAGCACCCCCATGGCCATCTGGTCGTTGCCGGCGAAGATCGCCGTCGGCGGCTCGTGTCCCTTGCGCGTGACCAGGTAGTGGGCCAGCCGGTAACCGCTGTTGCCGCTGAAGTCGCCCTCGAGCTCCTCTCCGCGGGCCTCCGGCACATCTTTCAGCGCGGCCCGCCAGCCCTTGACACGGGCTCGCGCGTCGAAGGTGCGCAACGCACCGGTCAGATGAACGATGTGGCGATGCCCCAGCTCCAGCAGGTGCCGCACGGCCAGGCACGCACCGAGCTCCTGATCGAGCTCGACGAAGCCGAGGTCCGGGTTGGGCACGTTGCCCGACATCACCACCGTCATCGGCACGCCGGTGGCGATGCCGGCCAGGGCGTCCGCCACCATGGGCCGGTCGGCGATGACGGCGATGGCCTCGACCGCCTGGTCGGTGAGGCGCTGCAGCGTCTCGGCCAGGTCCATGGTGGTTCCGCCCTGCCAGCTGGCCAGATTGACCCAGTATCCAGCCCGCTGCGCGGCGGTCTGCACGCCGCGCAGGATGCGGGGCAGCTCGTACAGTTGGGTGCCCGAGAGCACCACGCCGATCGTCGAGGAGCGGCGGCTCTTGAGCGCGCGAGCGACGCTGTTGCGGCGATAGCCGAGCTTCTCGATGGCGGCCTCGACGCGAGCCCGGGTCTCCGGCCGCACGGAGGGGTGGTTGTTGAGGACGCGGGAGACGGTGACGTGCGACACGCCCGCTTCGCGTGCCACATCCACCATGCCTGGTGCCCGGTTCATGTCCTTCGCTCCGCCTGCCGGTGTTGGTTCGATGGTGCCACACCTGCCAAGTGCTCACGTCCACCATGAATGGAAGATCACTCGAGCAGACGGCGAGAGAACAGGTCCTCGACCGTGGCCGCGTACAGCTCCCGGCCAGGCCGAGTCCAGCCATCCAGGCCGCGACGCGGTCGATGGCGGCATTGCCCCCGGGCCGCGCCGTGCTGCAAGAGGGTGAGGTCAGCGGCGTCAGCCATGTGCCCCTCATGGTCGACATGTTCACCGGATCTCCGCTGATTGCGGGCTGCGGTCACGATATGAGGCCGAGGGAGGCGATGAGGTCGTGCATCTCGTCGCGGTAGACAGCGGCCGGGTCGTGCATGAGGGCGCGTAGGTGGCCGTAGATCTCCAGGGCAATGAGCCCGTGCATGCGGCCCCACACCCTTAGCGTCATCGCGATGCCTGCCGGTGGCAGGTCCGGAAAGTCCTTCCGGACATGGGCTACCAGGTCCGGGTCGAAATCGGCCCAGTCGTAGGCACGGCCCTCGGATTGGCGCGCCTGGACTGTCGGCCAGGCTGCGGCGACGAGGCCGATCAGTCCGCTGCAGGCGCGCTCCTCGGCTTGTTTGCCGGGGCCGTCGTCGGGCGGACGGTAGCCGGGCACGGGGTCGCCGTAGATCAGCCGGAAGCCTTCGGGGTTGGCCAACGCCCACTCGCGCATGGCTTGGGCCCAGGCCAGGATCCGGCCGCCTGGATCAGTTTCCGGCACCGCGTCGCGGGCGGCCTCGGCGGCGTCGACCGCCGAGGTGTAGACGTCGCCGATGAGCGTCGTGATCAGGTCATCGCGGGTGGCGAAGTAGCTGTAGATCGCGCCGGCCGTCATGCCCATCTCACGGGCGATCGCGCGTAGCGAGATGGCGTCCGGGCCGCCGTCCGCCATGAGCTTCATGGCGATCGCCTTGATCTCGGCGCTGGTCTGGGCGCGCAGCCGGTCGCGGCGGCTCAGCGTGTGGTCGCTCACACTTGACAGTCTACAGGGTTGGACTAATCTACGTCGTGTTCTTTCTAAACGCCGTGTAGTGATAAGACGGCATGTAGAAACAGGAGCTTGTGACCAGAGAAGGACCCCGTCTCGGGCTGCCGGCGTTGACGCAGCTCATCGTGGCGCTCGACTACAACATCGGGTACGTGGCGCTTCCCGACATCGGGAACGCGCGGCGCGCTCGGCCTCATCCTCACCAGCAGCTCGACCTACCTACCCAATGGCCTGCATCTCGAGGTTGGACGTCCGCCGCCGTCGCCCTCAGGCCCACTCTGCAACCACAGCAAACGTCCACTTTGGAAGGAGCCGGCAAGTGAGCACCACCGATGTGATCCTCGCCTACCTCGACATCTGGAACGAGCGAGACGCCGCCGCCCGGGTGACACTGATGAAGTCCGTCCTCACCGAGGACTCGCTCTACTGCGACCCCGACAACGCGGGCCTGCGGGGGCACGCCGAACTGTCCGAGGCGATCGGCCGCACCCGGGAGACGCTCGGCGACCTGAGGTTCACCCTCGACACCGTGGTCGGCGCCCACCACGACCGCGCGCTGTTCAGCTGGAAACTCGGCACGGTCGCCACCGGCTACGACGTCGTCGAGTTCGCCGGGGACCGCATCCGCAGCGTCGTCGGGTTCTTCACCTGAGGCGCCCGCGGCACGGCTGGACCGCCACCCGCCCGAACTGACCGTGGCCGGGAAACCGGCCTTCACCGTGCCGCCCGGCGCCGAACTGGCCACCGACAGCGTGCCGTTCCCCGCCGGCGCGCTGGACTCGGTGACCATCACGACATATCGGGCCGAGCCGCGCGGACCGGCGACCTACCACGCCCAAGCCCTTGCCACGGCAACCACACCCGTCGCGGCGGACGCCGCATGAGATACGCAGGAGCACACATGTCCACCCTTTCCGCCGCGCAATCGCCGGTCACCGTTGTCGGCCTGGGACTGATGGGCCATGCGCTGGCCGCGGCCTTCCTGATGAACGGTCACCCGACCACCGTCTGGAACCGCTCGGCGGCCAAGGCCGACGATCTCGTCGCCAGCGGCGCCACCCTGGCCGACTCGATCGAGAGCGCGGTCGAGGCAAGTCCGCTCGTCGTTGTCTGCGTCTCGGACTACGACGCCGTGCACGAGTTGCTGGACCCGGTGGGCGCCTCGCTGGCCGGCCGTACCCTCGTCAACCTGGCCACGGCCAGTTCCACCCAGGCACGCGAAACCGCCGGGTGGGCGGCCAAGATCGGCAGCGCTTACCTCGACGGGGCGATCCTTGCCCTTCCCCAGGCCATCGGCACCGCCGATGCCACGCTGTTGTACTCCGGCTCGAAGGCCGCCTTCGAGGAGCACCAGACCACCCTGCAGGCACTCAGCGAGACCGGAACCGTTTACCTCGATGAGGACCACGGCCTGTCTGCCCTGTACGACATGTCCATCCTGAGCATCATGTGGGGTGTCCTGAACGGCTTCCTGCAGGGTGCCGCACTGCTGGGCACCGCGAACGTCAAGGCGACGACTTTCGCGACCCTGGCCACCACCGCGATCAACGTGACGACCGACTACGTTTCCGCATACGCGCAGCAGATCGACGAGGGCGAGTATCCGGCCACCGACGCCACCGTTGCCATCCACATGGGCGGGATGGAGCACCTGGTCCAGGAGACCAAGGCGCTCGGCGTCAACACCGAGTTGCCGAATTTCTTCCTGGAACTGGCCAAACGCGCGGCAGCCGACGGCCACGCCGACGACAGTTACGCAGCGATGATCAAACAGTTCCGCAAGCCATGAACCGGTACCGGCGCGCCGGAACAAACGCGCCGTGGCGGACGCGCACCGTCGCGAGTGGGCCTTCGTGCTCGCTGCGACGGCGCGCGTCGCCGGCGACCTCGATCTGGCCGAGGGGTGCGTCCAAGACGCCTACCTCGCCGCACTGGAAGCCTGAGCCCGCGACGGCGTGCCCCGCAAGCCCGGCGCCTGGCTCGTCACCACCGCCGAACGCAAAGCGCTGGACGTCCTTCGTCGGGACCGGGTGTTCCGGGCGAAAATGCCGCTACTCGTAGAACCGGACGAAGTCGACATGGCAGAGCTATCTTGGGTTGTTGGCCTCATCCGCAGATCCAAGCGGTGGGTTGACTGTCACCGGGTGTATCTGCGTATGCGGTAGCGCAGCCCGGATGTCGAGGACTGCCAGCCTTTGTCCTCGGCGACTTTCCACGTCGAGTCCAATGTCGGGGCGTAGGTGTCGCCGTCCACCGTCGAGTCGACTTCGGTCACCGAGAGCGTCGTGGCGTATCCCAAGGCGGCACGGTAAACTTCCCCGCCGCCGATCACCCATGCCGCAGCGGGGGAGGCCGACTCCACCGGCTCGGCTGCGAGTTCCAGAGCCTTTGCGATGGACCCGGCACGTTCCGCGCCTTCGGCCGCCCATTGTGGATCGCGAGTCACCACGATGTTGCGCCTGCCGGGCAGTGGGCGGAATCGCGGAGGCAGCGAATCCCATGTTTTGCGCCCCATCACCACTGGATTACCGAGGGTGGTTGCCTTGAAATGCGCCATGTCCTCAGGCAGTCGCCACGGAATCGCGTTGTCCGCGCCTATCACGCCATCGAGGGTCTGCGCCCAGATCAGCCCGACGTTCACACCGCCACCGGGGCTTTGATGGCCGGGTGATGCTGGTAGTCGAGCATCTCCACGTCGGAGTAGGTGTAGTCGAAAAGCGAGTCGGCTCGGCGCAGACGCAGCCCGGGGAACTCGAACGGGGTGCGTGAGAGCTGCTCGGTCACCTGCTCGACGTGGTTGTCGTAGATGTGGCAGTCGCCGCCGGTCCAGATGAAGTCGCCCGGCTCAAGGCCGACCTGCTGCGTCACCATGTGCGTGAGCAGGGCGTAGCTGGCGATGTTGAACGGGACGCCGAGGAACAGGTCCGCGCTGCGCTGGTACAGCTGGCAGGAGAGCTTGCCGTCGGCGACGTAGAACTGGAAGAAGGCATGACACGGCGCGAGTGCCATCTTGGTCAGCTCGGCGACGTTCCAGGCTGAGACGATCATCCGGCGGGAATCCGGGTCGCGGCGCAGAGCGTCGAGAACGTCGCTGATCTGGTCGATGTGCCTGCCGTCCGGGGCGGGCCAGGAGCGCCACTGTGCGCCGTAAACCGGGCCGAGCTCGCCGTTCTCGTCGGCCCATTCGTCCCAGATGGTGACGCCGTGCTCATGCAGCCAGCCGACGTTTGAGTCGCCGCGCAGGAACCACAGCAGTTCGTACACGATGGACCTGAGATGCACTTTTTTGGTGGTGACCAGCGGGAATCCCTGCGAGAGGTCGTAGCGTAGTTGGTGCCCGAAGACACTTCGGGTGCCGGTGCCCGTCCGGTCGGCTTTGGCCGTCCCGGAAGTGAGCACCAGCCGCAACAGGTCTTCGTACTGGGTGTCCGCCACAGCCGTCGAGTCTACTGGCCACCTACAAGGCACACACTCGACGGTCATGTCTCCCCGGGCGCAGGTCCTCAACGTTCAGGCGCAGCGCTTCATCGGCCCGTGCAGCCGATTCGTGGAGCATCTTCCAGCAGGTCTTCTCGCGCAGAGCGACGCACCACTGGTGGCCAGTCCGCGGGCTCCTCAGAACGGCGCTGACCAGCGCTAACGACCTCCCGTGTACTTCGTGACCGACCGGCCCTTGTACGGCGGGCTCAACCACGGCCGGATCGACCTGGAACAGCTGCACGACGTGCTGGCCGGACGGGCGGATCGTGCTGCCGGTGGATGTGTCGCCGTGGCTGCGCTCGGACGCCGCCTGTTCGGCCGAGCGACTGTTCTGCCACGTGTACGGCCGAGCCATGCGGCCACCCGCTGCGCGCCGGGATGACTCGCGGTGGCAGTTGCTGAACCTGCCCGGGTGAGCAGCGGCACCCCGTATCGGCGAATCCGTCCGGCGGCGGCCCAGGCTGCAGCCGCCGCCGGGGCATGTCTCCAACACATCGCCGCAGCTCAACAGGCATATCCCGAATCAAGGTCCGGGGAACACTGGAGTTCGATTTCGGCCAGTACAGTACCTGGATGGCGAACCTACGGGAACAGATTCTCACCGAACTTGGCGTCAAGGCGACCATTGTGCCCAAAGTCGAAATCCGGCAACGAGTCGACTTCCTCAAGGACTACCTGCGGTCGACCCCGGCCAAGGGCTACGTGCTCGGGATCAGTGGCGGCCAGGACAGCGCGCTGACCGGCAGGTTGTGCCAGCTCGCCAGCGAGGAGCTGCGTGCCGAGGGGCATGAGGCCACCTTCGTCGCGGTGCGGCTGCCCTACGGCGTGCAAGCCGACGAGCACGACGCGCAGATCGCGCTGAGGTTCATCCAGCCCGACCGGTCGATCGCGGTGAACGTCAAGCCGAGCGCGGACGCCGTCGCCGCGGAGGCGGTACTCGGCTTGCGGGAGCTGCTGGGCGATGAGCCCAAGCTGCGGGACTTCGTGCGCGGCAACATCAAGGCCCGCGAACGCATGGTGATCCAATACTCGATCGCCGGGCAGCTGAGCCTGCTCGTCGTGGGCACCGACCACGCGGCCGAGGCGGTGACCGGCTTCTTCACCAAGTACGGCGACGGCGGTGCCGACATCACCCCGCTGACCGGACTGACCAAGCGCCAAGGCGCCGCCCTGCTGCAGGAGTTGGGCGCACCACCGAGTATCTGGGAGAAGGTGCCGACCGCCGACCTCGAGGACGACCGGCCCGCACTGCCCGACGAGGTGGCACTCGGCCTGAAGTACAGCCAGATCGACGACTATCTGGAAGGTACCGACGTCACGCCGGACCTGGCGGCAAAGGTGGAGTCGGTCTACCTCGCGACCCGGCACAAGCGGGCCGTTCCGGTCACCCCATTCGACGACTGGTGGCGGCGTTGATCCAGCAGTAATCGCCGGATCCATCCGAGCAGACGGTTCCTGGCCGCCCCCCGGCCAATCGTTCAGGGGAGCGCGGCCAAGGGCGGTTCTCTCGAATGGGGAAGGTGTTGGCCTCGCCGCGAGTCGGCTGACTCGTCGTTGAGGGCGGTGCCGGCTGCAGCCGAGGCTGCGTGCCAACGCAGGAGGGGGTGGCGGCCTGCGTGGAGCTAGGAGAATCCCCGAGAACATCAGACCGTTGACCGGCGTCCAGGTGAGTAGGCCCTTCTCTTGCCAGGGCGCGGCTGCAGGACGATCCTGAAGCTGGTCAACGCGGCTAGCTGGGGACAGACCTTGTTTCGACACGCGCCATCCGTAGCTTTCACCTGCGCTGTGATCAGCGGCCTGGTCTCGGGCTGCGACCACACCAGTTGCGCCCCGAACCCGATCGTCAGCGCCTACGAGGCCTATTCGCCTATCGTCTTGGCTGTCCTGCCCGAGGCAGCACCGAAGACGATCCCGGGTATAGCGGTTAGTCTCGGTCTGTTTGCGGTGGACGCTCTGGCGAAATACCTCATCGACCACACGGTGCCGAAGGACAAGACATGGCTGCTGGTCGAGCAGACGCTCCAAGGGCAGCAAAAGACGAGCGTGTTCGAGCTCAACACTGATCACGAGCTCAAGGTCAGCGTGAACGGCGCGCAGCTCAAGCACGTGGACCTCTACGTCAAGGAGCGGCAGATCAAGGTGATCATCCCGCCCGGCATCACGGCGAAGGTCGCCGTCACCGACGCCAAAGGCGGCGACAGCGTCGCGGTGCGCGGCACCGTCCCCGGCAACCTGAACGGTTCCCAAGACCTGGACACCGGCAAGACCTTCCAGGTCGACCCGCCCGAGGCCCACACAGCGGACATTCGGATCAAAACAGTCGGCATCAACGTAGGCCCGGAGCTGATCAACGGGGCGACGGCCGCGAAGTTCACCGGAACCGGTCAGCCGACGCTCAGCGCATGCATGTCCATTCCCTCCACGGCCTGGACGAGCAAACTTCAGAACTGGCAGGGAGGTGACAAGGACCGTGCCTGGTGTATCAAGACCAACGCCGGACACTACGGTCTCGCCGTCCCGAAAGTGACCAGCGTCTTCTGGGCCGGCCCCACCGAAGACTTCGGCGCCATCTCCTACCTGCTCTGGGCCCAGCCCGGCCTCGCCGCGGCCACTGCCACCCCCGTCCCCGATGCGAAGAACAGCAGGTGTTGACCTGGACAGGAACACAACCCGGCAATACCGCTCCCAGAAGGGGCGCTTTCACACCTCGTCGCAATCTCCCGTGCAGACGGCTTTGGGAAATTCGTGCAGGAGGCCGTAGCCCCAAGCATGTTCATAGGCGACCACCTATGAAACGCCGCTCGCGGCCGGATGCGTCCAAGGCGAACGCCGTTTCATAGGTCGGTGCAAACGGATAGCCGGGTGAAACGCTCCTATGAAACACTTCCGAGGTGCGCGACGACGACTACCTCCGCGTGGAGGCCCACGCCTGCCCGATGACCTTGAGCGCGTCGCTGTAGTACTGCACGTGATCGACGGTGAAGCCGGTCCGCCTCATCGTCCGCCGGATCACCGGCAGGAAGTCGACCAGGAACGCCGTCTCGCTGGTCACCGTGGCCGGACGACCGCCGGCCGCGACACCTTCGGCCCACCGTCCGGCCGGGGTCTGGCCCAGCGTGCTGAGGAGCCATGGAGATTCCGGACAGCCGTCTTATGGGCGTAGCCTATGCGGCTGTTTGGGTTGAGAGGGACTCGTT
>NZ_JBQHCV010000048.1:0-43921 GCF_052068215.1 Nonomuraea sp. H19
ATGGTCACGCTGGCCGACCCCGGTGCTGGTGGCACCGGATAACCTGACCGGCATGTGGGATCTTCTGCTGCGGGGCGTGCCGACTCCGAAGGAACTTCCCACCCACCGCCCAGCTGGCCAACGATAGACGGTGGTCATGGTCTGTGACCTTTGTCGAGCCCAGGGGTGAGGCGAAGATGCTCACGCACGAAATTGTCCTAGAAGGGGGTCAGCCCACATAAGCCCAAAACCCACATGATGGCGGTGATGCGCCAGCTGCTGGCCGAGGGCTGGGAGATCAGCGCTGAGGACGTCGCGCAGCTGTCGCCCTACCTGACCGCGCACATCAGCCGGTTCGGCCTCTACGCCACCGACGTGCTGCGGTTGCGCCCCGACGACTTCGACCCCGACCTACCCGAGATCGACTTCACCACCTTGGCCGAGGCGGCGTAGTAAGACCACCTCGCTCAGGTCGCCTTCTCGGCGCGTTTTGCCGGCCAACACTGTGCCGTCGATCGTGGACGTTCAGCGGGCGGTCGCGCCGTCGGGCTGGCGGGGTAGGGCAGGCGTGCGGGACGGGTTACGCAGGGTCGCGAGCGCGAAAACGGCCCCGGCCACCGACAGGCAGGCGGCGGTCAGGCACACCATCGACATGGCCGAGACGAAGGCCTCTCGCGCCGTATTGGCCAGCTCGGCGGAACCGGTCGCGGTGGCCGTGCTGAGTGCGTCGGTCAGTGACGTCCTGGCCGCGTTGGGTACGTGCGGGGGCAGCGCGGCGGAGTAGGCTGCCGACAGAATGCCGCCCAGCGCGGCCACGCCGAGTGCCATGCCGCCCTGCTGGATGGTGTCGTTGACCGCCGATCCTACTCCACCGCGCTCGGGCGGAATGGCGTTCATGAGCACGGCGTAGGCGCCTGGCGTGGCCAGGCCGGTGCCCACGCCCACGACGACCAGGCTGAGCGTTAGCGGCAGGTAACCGTTGCCAGGGCCGATCAGCGAGAGGATCCAGAACCCGGCGGCGATCACCAGCATGCCGGACACGACCAGCGTCTTGTTGCTGAGGCGTTTGGCCAGCGTGGCGCCGACGACGTTGAAGAGGGCCACGGCCAGCGCCAGCGGCGCCAGCGCGAACGCCGCCGTCATCGTGTCGAAGCCCAGGACCTGCTGCAGGTACTGCGTCAGCGCCAGCTGTACCGCGCCGGTGGCGAACATCAGCAGCGCCGCCGAGAGGCTGGCCCCGCTGAAGTCGCGGTTGCCGAACATCGTCAACGGCAGCATCGGATGGCGGGAACGCGACTCCCACACCGCGAACGCAACCAGCGCGAGCACCGCGACAGCGAGCGCCGCGGCCACCGACGCCGACCATCCGGCGTGTGGCAGCGAGATGATCGCCCAGACCAGCGTGGCCATCCCGGTGATGGACAATGCCACACCTAGCGGGTCGGAAGGCCGCGCGGGCCCCCGTGACTCCGGCACGATCGCGTAGGCCGCCAAGATCCCGATCACCGCGAGCGGCACGTTGATGAAGAACACCGCCGACCAGCGAAAGTGCTGCAGCAGCAGCCCGCCCAGGACGGGGCCTGCCACGATGCCGACCATGCCGACCACCGACCATGCGGCCATCGCCTTGCGGCGTTCGCTCTCGTCGAAGACGGCGATGAGGATCGACTTGGTGCTGGGCATCGCGAACGCGGCGCCCAAGCCCATGAGCGCGCGGCAGGCGACCAGGTGCCAGGGTTGTTCGGCCAGTGTTGCCAAGACCGACGCCGTGCCCAGGATGGTCAGGCCCATGATGAGGAAGCGGCGGCGGCCGAAACGGTCCGACAGGCTGCCCGCGGTGATCAGGAACCCGGCGAAGACGAGGATGTAGGCGTCGAGGATCCACTGGACATCGGCCGGGGTGGATCCCAGATCCCGCATCAGGGTGGGGACGGCAAGGTTGAGGATCATGTTGTCGACACTGATCACGAGCAGGACCGTGCACAGGACACCGAGGGTCCACCAGCGGCGCGGGTGCGGCATGAGGAGCTCCGTTCAAGGGGGTTCGGGGCGACCTGAGCAGCACGCCCCGGCAACCGGCGCCCGCAGCACCCCGGCTCTCCGATGTGAGCGGACTGGAAGGAGCCGGGGCGATGCTGGGGCGGTCGAGGTCAGGCGATCTTGGGCGTGCAGCGCATGCTGACGTACACGCAGGGAGTGCCGTTGGTCAGGGTGGAGAACACCACCGGGATGTAGTTGTCGCCGAAAGGCCCGCCGGAGGCGGCGAACACCGTCTGCGACACCGGCGTCAGGTCCGCCTCCAGCGGTGGGGAGAAGTCCTTCATGCCGTCCACGAACTCATACCGGATGCGTGCGGCTCCGTCGTCCTGTTGGGTGATGGTGGTGAGGACGCCCTCGCGCTTGTAGGCGCCCACCAGCTCCGTCATGTCCACCTGGGGCGGGGTCGCCGCCGGGGCGAAGGGGGGCGGCATGCGCACCCCGGCCAGCTCGGCCAGTAGTTCGGCGACCAGGTCGGCATACAGTCGGCTGAAGTCGCCGCCGTTGGCCAGCAAGACGACGGCCACGCCCGCGTGCGGGACGACGCGCAGGTAGGAGTGCTGGGTGACGGCGCTGCCATCGTGGCCGTAGCCGGGAATGCCATCCCAGTCGTGCAGGGTCCACCCCAGGCCCCAGCCGTCGGCCGACATCGACCACTTGTCTGGGCTGTCGACCTCGCGGCGCTGCATCGCGGCAACGGCGTCGGCGGACAGGACGCGGGTGCCGTCGGCGGCGAGGCCGCCGTCCAGGTGCATCTTGGCGAACCGGGCGACATCGCCGGCCGAGACGATGACCCTGCCGTATGGCCCAGCCGAGCGCGGCATCAGGTCCCAGACCGGCGCCGGATCGGGGTCCTGGCCGGGTTCGCCCTGGTGGCCCATCGCCACCCGGAAGCGCAGCGCCTCCTCCGGCAGCGTTATGGAGTGCTCCAGCCCGAGCGGGGTGAAGAGCAGGTCTTTGAGCGCCTGATCCCAGGTCTTGCCGGTCAGCACCTCGATGACGCGGCCCAGCACAACGTAGCCGAGGCTGCCGTAGGAGATCGCCGTTCCGGGCGGGCAGTCCAGTGCCACCTCTCTGGCCGCCTGGACGTACTTGGCCAGGCAGTCGTCACCACGCCCACTGTCATAGTTGAAGTCGTTGGTTACCCCGCCGGTGTGCGACAGCAGTTGCCGGATCTTGATCGTCTTGGTGGCTTGCGGGTCGGGGGTGGCGAACTCCGGCAGCACGCTGACGACCGGCGCGTCCATGTCCAGGGCGCCGGAGTCGACCAGCCGCATCACCAGCGTGGCGGTGTAGGCCTTGGCCAGCGAGCCGGCCAGGAACACCGAGTCGGTCGTCACCTCCACCCCTGTGCCCCGGTGGAGCACGCCGCTGGCCAGTTCGTGAATGTTTCCACCGGTCAGCACGGCCAGGGAAGCTCCCGGCACGTGATGGGCGGCGCGCAGCTCATCGAGCCTGGCCTGCCAGCGCTCAACATCGAATCGTGGTGAAGACATGAAGAGATTACCTCCGAATAATCGCGCCGCACAGTGTTCGGCGCTCCGCACACTGTACGGTCAACGAACGATGTTGGCAAAGCCGTACACTGTGCGGAGAGTGGTCGTGAGACACGAGGAGAGCGCATGCCAGCCGACAAGCAGCCGTTCCCATCGGTGTGGACCCGTGCGCAGCGGCAACGGCGGGAGCAGCCGGCGCTGAGCCGGGAGCAGATCGTGGCCGCGGCGCTTCAGCTGCTGGACACCGAGGGCATCGACGCCCTGAGCATGCGCAAACTCGGTGCCCTCCTGAACGCCGGGGCCACCTCGATGTACACCCATGTGGCCAACAAGGACGAGCTGATCGAACTCGTCGTGGACGAGGTCTACGGCGAGGTCCAGGCACCGGGCACCGGCGACGCGGCAGGCTGGCGAGCGGCCATCACCGGCTGCGCCCACAGCATGCGCTCAACGCTCCTGCGCCACCCCTGGATCGTCTCCGTACTCGGCGAGGCGGGCCTGGCCTACCTAGGACCGAACATGCTGCGGCTAAGCGAGGCCATACTCGCCGTGTTCGAAGAAGCGGGCTTCTCACTCGAAGCGGCAGACCAGGCCATGAACACCGTCGTGGCCTACGTCATCGGGATCTCGACCAGCGAGGCCGCGTGGCTGACCACGCTCGCCCGCAGCGGCCAAAACGAGCAGGAGTGGGCCGGCCGCCTGTGGCCAGCCGCCGAACAAGCCGTCCAGGCCTACCCGCGGCTGCGGAAACTATACGCCGCCCAGCGCCGCCAGAACCCGGGCGGCACCCGCGACGACGACTTCGACACCGGGCTCGACTGCGTCCTCCACGGTCTGGTCGCCCGCCTCGCCGACTGAGACCGCCGCCATGCGGAAACCGGGCGAGGACGTGCCCGCATTTCAGCCGGCGAGTTCGGCGCCCGGGGCTCCTTCTTCAGCTGCCGGAGCACCGGCGTCTCACGGTCCAGCTGGTGGCATCTATCAACACCGGCGGCGGCCCCGATCAACAAGCGCCCACAACGATGCGGATGGATCGCACATCTCGTGCTCCCGAGCGAGAGGCAGAGCCGCTAGTCACAGGATCTGCGCGCAGTCATATTCATGTATGTAATAACAGCTTATTATCACGTACATGAGCGATCATGACGGCGCGGCGACCAGGAGAAGCCTGCGCCGGTTCAGTGTGCGACTCCGGCACGTTATCCGGTACATCCTCCGAACCCATGCGACGAGCGCCACCGGGCGGCCAGCATGAGCGCCGCACCGAAAGTCACCGCCCTGCGCGGCGGGCACATCACCCTCGCCGCGGCCGCCGACGCTTTCCTGGTCACCCCGCGCACGGCCAACCCCAACACCCACCGCGCCTACGCCTCCGCCATCGACCGCACCATCGAGCGGCTCGGCCGCGACCGGTCGCTCGCCGAGGTCGCCGACGCCGAGATCGGCCACGCGCTCACCGCCCTGTGGGGAACCAGCGCACCGGCCACCTGGAACCGCAATCGCGCCGCCGTCACCTCCTGGCTGTCCTGGTGCCAGACCAAGAAGCACTGGGCCGCCCCATCGGTCCCGGCCGACGCCGAACGCCGCAAGGAGAGCGCCGACGAGACCCGCGCGGTCGCCAAGACCACCATCCACCGGCTGCTGTCACGCCGTGACATCCCACTGCGGGAGCGGGCGCTGTGGCGGATGCTCTACGAAACGGCGGCCCGGGCCGCGGAGATCCTGGCGCTGAACGTCGAGGACCTCGACCTAGAGCACCGGCGCGCGCCCGTCCGGTCCAAGGGCGGCGCCGTCGAGTGGGTGTACTGGGAGACGGGCACCACCCACCTGCTGCCCCGCCTGCTCCGGCTCCCGGACGGCACCTCGCGCACCCACGGCCCGCTGTTCCTGTCCGAACGCCGCCCCGTCCCGGCCCGCCGCCCGGCCGCCGCCGACATCTGCCCGCACACCGGCCGCGCCCGCCTCGGCTACGACCGCGCCCGCGTCCTGCTGGACAAATACGCCGGCCTCGACCTGCACCAACTGCGCCACAGCGCCGCCACCCACCTCGGCGAGGCCGAGGTCCCGCTGCAGCTCATCATGGGCAAGACCCGCCACAAGAACCCCCACACCGCCATGCGCTACGTCAAACCCGGCGCCGAAGCCATCGCCAAGGTCACCGAGGTCCTGGCTCCCCGCAGCCGTACTCATTGACTGCGACGCAGCCACCAGCCGAAACGCCGTTCAAGATCGACTCAATGTGGGTTTTGGGCTTATGTGGGCCGGATACCACAAGGGTCTTGCGCCGCTTCTTGATCATGAGAGCCGCCCAGGCGGGCTGGTCTTGTCCCGGGCCGGGGAGCCGTGCGAGCTTGCGGACTTGGTGGACCATCACCTTGGCCGCGTCGCCGCACAGTTCACACCGCCGCTTGAGGAGCCGAGCGACCAACTCCTTGCGAGGGTGCCGGATCGGGGCAGGGACGCGATCGTTGAGCTTGGCGTCCTTGTTCCGTGTCAGGGGTATCCCGCCGAACCGTGCGACCAGTGGCTGCTTGCCGGCGCGTTCCCCAGGGCCTCGTCCCGCGGCTGTGTCCACTTCCTCGGCCCGTGCGCCGCCCCCGGCTCGGGAAGCGGCACTTCTCCTGCAGATTCCGCACCCATCAGCTGGGGGCTGGACGTTCTGCACACGGATCACTCTATTGTCATGGTCTTCATACCTCAGGGCCAGCGGCCTGTCCGACGGCGCGAGTCCGGCCGCGCTCCGCGATCAGAGGCGGTGAACCGAAGCCGTGCTGTCGACCCAGTGCCAATTCGTCGGCTGCCATTGCTTCTTGAGGGTCGTGCGCTCCTTGGCGTAGGAGCGCACAGCCTCCTCCGCCACCTGGCCGAGGTCACCGAGGGAAGCGGGACACGGGATGCGGAGCAGCAGGTTCTGCGTGCGGTGAACGAGGATCAGCTCGCCCGCAGGGGTGCAGTCCATGAGCGTGAAGTGCTTGAGCGGCTTGTACCGCTTGTCCTCCAGATCGAGGCGTTGGGCGCGCACTCCGCCCGTCCAGGCGAACAGCCCGTACCGGTTGAGGTGGTAGATCCGCTCGCGTACAGGGTCGGCGGCGATTTCGAAGCAGAAGCCAGTGAAGGGGCTGTCGCGGTACAGGTGCATGCCGCCGAGCTGGCCGACGAATTCGCCTTCGTCGCTGACCAGGACGAAGGCGAACCTCTGGCCGCGGCTGCCGCCCCGGTAGATGTGCCCGTAGACGGGGACGACGAACAGGTCCTCACGGACCACCGCGGGCCGGCCGAGCCGGGCGTCGTGCCAGTCCCACTGCCTCGCGGTCTGCTCGAGCTCGGTGAGGTGCTCGGTCAGCGAGGGACGCGGCCGGTGGTCCATGCCGACCGGCTCACCGTTGAACAGGACGTCCGGCCGCAAGTCGGCTTCGGTGTGCTTGACGGGCTGTGCCTCCATGGATGCCAGGGCCCGCAGCGTCGGCTTCGAGGTCGAGGTGAGGGACTGGTCGGTGATCGACACTATGTTGTCGAGCAGGTTGGCGTAGTTGTAGAGCCCGTACTCGCCGGTCGTGCACAGCAGGCGGCCATCCGGGGTTGTGCTGATCCAGGTGGCGAACGGGTCGCGCTGGCCGTCGTCGTAGCGTCGGTGGGGCATTCCGTGGTGCGCCGTCACCGCCGTGAGGTCCGCGGTGACCAGATGGGTGTGGTCTCCCGACCCGGTGGCGGCGAGCGTCCCGTCGGGCAGGACGCACAGCCCCTTGGCCCACCACAGGTCCCTGCCCAGCCCTGTCGTGGGGCCGCCGAGTGTCGTGTCCTGGCGCAGGTACTCGCTCTGCCCCGAGACCGCGGTGGCGAGCAGGGTGCCGTCGGGCGCGTACCTGGTCACCAGCGAGTAGCCGAAGTCCGCCTTCGCCGGATCGGCTTCCTCGTCCGCCACGCCACAGGTGTGGCGGTGGACGCTGTAGAGGGCGTAGATCTCTCCTGAGGACGCGGTGGCGACGTCGTCGACCTTCACGCCCCAGCCGTCGGTGTACTTGCGTTCCAGGTCGATAGCGTGGTGATCAACGAGCGGCGACGGTAGCGGTACGGGTATGGCGTGAGTCATCACGCCATTCTTACCGGCCCCACTGACAAAACCCGTCCGTCTCTCCCTCAGCTTGATCTTTAAGCTTGGCGGTCGAACGATGTCTCGAACTTGATCGCTCGCGTCGGTAACTCCTGTACGTGCAGGCGGCCTTCGGCTGATCATGTGCTCCGACCAAGGAATACACATGCCCAGCACGAAGGCCGTGGGATGAGTCTGTTGCATCACGCCGTCCAGCGGGGAGCCGTTGGCGGAACTGTCACGCTTCCGGGGGTGAGTTCTACTCCTGCCTGAGCAAGCGTGCGGATGGGTTGTTCGAGCTGGCGGATGCCGTGCTGTGTGCGGACGGCCCGGTCCGGTCGCTGGTGGAATTGTCGCTGGTGGGCGAGCACCGCCGCGGGCACGGCGGGCTGTATGACGCCCTGGCCGCCGGCCAGGTGGAGGTGGTACGGCTACGACGGGCGCTGGCCGCTGTCCCTCTGCCCCTGGCAGCGGACGGCCGGCTGGTGCTGGCCGCCGACATCACCTGCTGGCTGCGGCCGAACGCACACACCTCGCCCCGGCGGATCCTGTGCCACACCTACGGCCGCGGCAAGAACCAGTCGTGGGGGAAGCAGACTCTGGAGTGGAGGCGAAGAGGGCGGCCGGGTGGGAGAGGCGGTTCCAGCAACTCGTCCACTGGGACGCCGGTCCAGTCGATGGACGTGGTCTCGGTGTTCTCGTGGAGACGAGCGTTCAGGTCGTACTTGGTAATGGGGTGGCCGGGGCGGTGGATGTGCAGGGTCAGCTCCGCACCCTCATCGTCCAGGTCTTCACCGGTCAGGCAGGGGGATCGGGAGCCGGCGTTGGGGCCGGGGCCGAGGACGGCGGCCAGGTGCGTGCGAACGTCGGCGACGGAGGTGAACAGGAAGAGGGCGTCCTCCCATTCGTTGTTGTTGATCCAGTAGGCGCTGCGCAGTAACGCGAAGGCGTGGCGGGGGTGGCTCGTCTCGCTCTGAGGCCTTTTAGCGGACGGAGCATGAAGGTAAGAGAGGGCGGAACGGGCGCAATGGTCGTCGGGCGCGCGGTGTAGGGCTTCCTCGTAGGCGGCGATTGCGGCGTTCTGGTCGCCCGTCCAGGTGAGGGCATGGCCCAGGTAGAGCGGCATGAGGGCGTCGTGGGGGTCCGCGACAAGGGCCGCCTCTGCGGTAAGGATGGCTTCCTCGGCGAGCGGACGGCTCACGCCCTTTCTGTCATGCTTTCCCAAGCCGTTGAGCAGCGTTCCGTCGTCATCGTCGAAATCGCAGCACACGTCTGACAGCACCACCTGCCGAAGGGCGAAGGTCGAGGCCACCGCACGCAGGATCGCGAGGGTGGCGGCAGTCTCGGCGTCTTCGTGCGGTCCCTGCTCGGCCTGGTCGCAGTGGTGGCGAGCCTGGGCGATCAGGCCAGGGACCGCCCGTTCGCCGCTGAACTGCCGAAGCAGGAACTCGCATTCGGCGAGCGACCGGCTGGCCTGCAACAGGTGGATGCGCGGATCTTGTGCGGGCATGGGTCGAATTCTGCCATCGAGTCGTAGCGATTCCCGGTGAACGCTACGACTCGGTGTCCTGGTCATCGGGCCGCTTATTGAAAACAGGCACTGAAGGCTTTCAGACCAGGAGACCCAGGGTTTCGGGCGCTTCCCAGGCCGTCAGCTGCCGCTCAGGGTCGGTTTCCTCCTGCGCGTACTGGTTGATCAGTTCGGCGAGGGCGGCTCTATCCGTTCGGCCCGGCATCGCTTGAGTTATCTTGGGTGACTCTTGGTAGTCAGACATGTTCGTCAAGTAACGTTGGCGTGTACTTGCCTCACAGATATCTAGGGGTCTTCAGGCATGTCAGGCATGTCAGGTGCGGCGCCTCGGTACTACCGCCCTGAGCGAGCGGTAGGCGCCGATGAGTCGGTGTGGTGGGTGGTGGTCGATGAGGACTTCGGGTTGCATGTCGAGGCGTGCGCGTACCTGGCGGGGGTGCGCGGGGCGGGCCGGGCGTTCAACACCGAGAAGACGTACGCGGGCCGGATCGCCTTGTACCTCTCGTACTGCACGGGGTACGGCGTGGACTGGTCGAGCCCGAGCCTGGCGCAGCTGATGGCGATGATGCGGTGGCTGGTGGACGAGCCGATGCGGCCGCGCTCGCGCAGGCCGGGGGCGACGGCGCGGTATCGCAGCGAGGACACCGCGAACAAGATCATGGGGACGGTGGGTGAGTTCCTGTCGTGGTGCTGTCTGCAGGGGTGGGTGCCGCCGACGCTGGTCAACGCGCTGTCCCGGCCGAAGTATCTGCGCTTTCTGCCTGCCGGGTTCGACGCGGGCGAGGACGGTCAGAACCGGACGGTGATGGCCCGGACGATCAAGTTCCGGGTCGCGGTCCCGGGCTATGAGTGGCTGTCGGATGAGGAGATCGCCGTGCTGCTGGGCCTGGCCCGGCACGCCCGCGACGTCACGTGCCAGAAGAGATCATCTCGCTCTGACCTGGTAAAAGAGGCCGACAATCCAAGATGGCCGGTGCAGGTGGTCCACCATGGACACGCCACTCCGCATGGCCAGTGACCGCCGGATGCATCGCCATCCTGACTGGCACGACAGGGAACGCCGGAGGCTCGTTTCTGCCCGAGCAGAACCTACGAACCTCTCTGTAGAGACGCCGATGTGACCTTATGAATCTACAATGTAAAGGCGTTGGGTTTGAGCAAAAATAACACCTGCTCATCGAAGGAGCGGGCTCCGCCCGCACGCCCTTCAACAACCGAGGCCGACGTCGTGGCCCGGAGGTGGTCGAGGGTCTCTGGGCGAGTCTGCAGCGCCAACGGCATACCGCGGGACAGCATGATGACCTGACAGCCTCGGTCGAGCTGTTCGTGCACGTCGGCGGGCTGAACGCCGGGCGAGTGCGTGGTGCCGGTTTCGTTCCAGTCCCAGCGGCGGCCACGGATGGCGTTCCCCGCCTCGCACGAGGGGGAGTGGGTGCGCACCGCGACCCAGCCCGCATCCACCGGGTTAGAGCTGGTGACAGCGTCAAGAGGCGTAAAACATCGGTTCCTCGCGGATGGTGCCTTCCCATCTCTCTCTCACCGTGCCCGGCCCGTCCGGCAGTGCTGGACCGACGTGACTTTGCCGAGGCTGCTCCCGCCCTCCCCGGCGACTTGCGGTTCAGGCTGTCTACAGCTTCACCCCGACCACTACGACGGCGGGGAGATGGACGGTCTTTCATCTCCATTCGGTACGACAGCGCCTGGTGGCGCACGATGACTCGCACCACCAGGTACACGCGATTGCGCCGCCGCAGGTCAACGCCCAACGAAGGCGGCGGGGCCCGGTCCGGCTGGACCCCGCCGGCGGCGTAGGACCGCTCAGCCGGAGAAGATCGCGCTGTGCAGGTCCACCGGGTTGGCGGCATTGTCGGTGGAGACGCCGTACACGGCCGTGAAGGCGTTGCCGACCGAGACGAGGCCGGTGTAGTCACCGAGCAGTCGTCCCACGCTCGTCAACGGGACCTTCCGCGTGTCGAACGGCCCCTCGATGTGCTGCTCGCGCCACGCCCCGGACTTCGTGCAGTTGCTCGCGCAGGTCACGGCCCACAGGTCGGTGGGCAGGGTGGCCGGGTCGGGCGTGTTGTTGCGGAAGTCGTAGTACGTGACTGCCACGGTGCCTGTCTTGGAGGCGGCGACGACAGGCACGGCGGCGGAACCGGTGGGTGTCTTGTCCAGGCGGATCGGGGCGGACCATGTCTGTCCGCCGTCCGCCGAGCGCGAGTAGGCCACGTGGAAGGTGCCGTCGGCCTCCTGGCTCTGCCAGACGGCGTTGACCACCTGGGTGCCCGGTTGGGCGGCCAGCAGCGGCAGGGCGGCGTTGCGTACCGGGTCACCCGAGTTGTCGGGGTCCGGGATGCGGGGGCCCACCGCGAGCGGGGCCGGGACGTTCAGCGTCGGCGTCGACCAGGTCTTGCCGCCGTCGATCGAGCGGATGACCTGGGTGGAGCCGTCGGTGATCGTCTCGTGGTGCATGGCGATCAGCAGCGTCCCGTCTGGGAGCGGCACCAGTTGGGTGCCGATGACGCCGCTGTTGGTGGGTACGTCATATACCTTGCTCGTGGTCCAGGTGCGTCCGTCGTCGGTCGACTTGGCCAGGTAGACCGGCTGTACCCAGTTCGGCGTGGTGCTGGTCGACTGGTCATCGATGCGGTCCCACACGGCGTAGACCACGCCTGGGCGGTACGGGTCCGCGGTCACCGACGGGCGGTCGTTGAAGAAGCGGGGGCTGTCGTCCCGCTGGAGGGTGACCGGCGCGTCCCAGGTCCGGCCGCCGTCGCCGGAGCGGGCCACCAGGATGGCGGTCACATCGCCGGCGCGGGACATCGACAACGAGGCGGCCACCGCGGCGCCCGATGGTGTGACTGTGACCCAGTGGTCGGTCGTGACGTCGTAGTCCCCGCCGTTGGCGCTCGTGCCGCCGTTGCACCGGGAGAAGGCGGGCAGGTTCTTGGAGCGCTGCCAGGTCAGGCCGTAGTCGTCCGATACGGCGGTGACGGCGCCATTGCTGCCGTAGCGGCTCCAGCGATCCTGCTGGTACACCGTGACGAGGTGCTTGGGGCGGTTCGGGTCCCGCGCCAGCATGGGCAGGACTTCGGTGTTGGGGTTCAGGGTGTAACCGTCGGCTGGGGGAAGTCCGCAGTCTGCGGGCAGCGGGCTGATGCCCGAGACCGGCCGTATGATGGCGGGTCCGCCGATGCTGGCGTCGTCCGCGGCAGCGGGCTGCGCGACGGTACAGGCCAGCAGGATGGCCGCTGCGGGTAACAGAGCCCTGGAGCGTCGGATCACGAGCTTTCCTCATTTTCGTCGTGTCTATGAAGACGTCACCGGCACGCCGCGGGAACGCATCCCAGGAGCCCGGCGAACGACGCAGGAAACATTACAGGCGCAAGATCAGTTTCGCCTGCCGAAATGACCGCAAAGCCACCGAAGCCGGGTCTGACCTCTGCTTCCGCTGTGATCGCGAAGCTGACCTGGCTCCTCGACGGGGGAGCCGGTACGCAGTCAGCGGATGACGTGCCGGCCGGGCAGGATCAGCGGACCAGCCGCTGACGATCCCCGCACTGCGGACCAGGAACGCGCGACGGCGCCGCCGCCGGCCGCTCACAGTCACCCTGGCCATCGCCTTCCTCGCCCTCGCCGCCGTGACGGCCCTGCTGGCGCCCGTGATGGCACCCCACTCGCCCGACGCCACGAGCCTGCTGAACTCGTTGCTCCCGCCCGGCACGCAGGCCCACTGGCTGGGTACGGACTCGACCGGGCGGGACGTGCTGTCCCGGGTGATGTACGGTGCCTGGCTGTCGCTGCTCGCGCCTCTCGGCGTGGTGCTGCTGTCAGGCCTGCTCGGCACCGCGATCGGCTGCTCGCGGCGCGGGCCGGCGGATGGGTGGACGCCGTGCTCTCACGCAGCATGGACATCGTCTTCGCCTTTCCCAGCCTGCTGCTGGCGATGCTGGTCGTGGCCGTGTTCGGCCCGGGGGTCATCGCGCCGGTCTGCGCGCTGGCCGTCAGCTACACGCCGTTCATCGGCCGGGTCGTGCGCAGCGTGGCCATCCAGGAGGGGACGCGCCCGTACATGGAGAGCTACCGCGTCATGGGATTCGGCGAGGTGTGGGTGACCCTGCGCCACCTGCTGCCCAACGTGCTGCCGGTCCTCATCGCGCAGAGCGCGCTGTCCTTCGGGTACGCGCTGGTGGACCTGGCCTCGTTGTCGTACCTGGGACTCGGCGTGCGCCCACCGGACGCCGACTGGGGGTCGATGATCAGCCAGGCGCAGAGCGCCATCTTGCAAGGCGCGCCGTGGAGCGGGCTGGTGCCGGGCGTGGCGGTGCTCCTGACCGTGGTGAGCGTCAACGTCATCGGCGAGCACATCGGCGCCTCCGTCGGCCGCAAGAACGGTGAAGGAGCATGAAGGTGCTCACGGAGAAGACGACGGCCCTCGACATCTCGGGGCTGAACCTGTCGCTGGGAACGACGCCGTTGCTGGCCGACGTCACCGTACGCGTGGGACGCGGCGAGACCGTTGGCCTGGTCGGCGAGTCCGGCTCGGGCAAGTCCCTCACATCGAGGACGGCCCTCGGCATGCTGCCACGCGGGGCGAGCGCCACCGGCACCGTCACTGTCGCCGGCATGAACGTGCTGGCCGCAGGCCACAGGGAGCTCAGAGAGTTGCGGCGCACCCGGGTTTCGATGATCTTCCAGGATCCTCGAGCCTCGATCAACCCCGTGCGCCGCATCGGCGACTACCTCACCGAAGGGCTGTGTGCCGGCGGCACGCAGCCCCGGGCCCTACGCCGGGTAGGCCTGGTCACCCACGAACGGTACTTCTGGCACCAGTCCATCGTCGCCGTGGGAGGCGACATCGAGCCCGGAGCCGAGCTGGAAACCCCGGCGTCACGCCGACGCCTGCTGAACCTGCTGGCCAAGTCGGGCCTGCTGCCACCCCCTTCACCCCGTTCCTTTGGACACCGAAGACCTGCTCCGGGCGCACGACGCCGGATACATCGAGGAGTTCAGGCGGCTATCGGCAGCCGGAGGGGGCGAACTCGGGGACTTCGCCGGATTCGGCTCCGGCGCCTTCGACATCGCCGCCCTGAGCGCGGGCGGGGTGGCCGAAGCGGTCCGCGCCGTGTTGGCAGGGGAGGTCGACATGTCGTATGCCCTCGTCCGGCCACCCGGACACCACGCCGAGCGGGATCGCGGCCGCGGCTACTGCCTGCTCGCCAACCTCCCACTTGCCATCCTCAAGGCTGCGGTTCGGGACGAAAGTGGCCCGGAACTCCTCGACCGTCAGCTTCGACTTGGCGAACGCCTTCTCACACAGATCACACAAGACCTGGGTGCGCGAGATCCGGTCGCAGGCCGCCACCGTGCAGCGGTAGGCCATCGTGGACCGGTTGTCGACATCGCCGGTGAACAGCCTCGTGTTCGCGTCCCACTCCCCGGGCCGCCAGGGCGACGGCGTGTTCGCCGCCAGCCACTCGGTCCAGGCCGCAGCCTCCGCGGGCGCCAGCGCCCCAGGGGCCGCCTGGCCCTCCTCGGCCGGGCGGCGGAGAGCGATCACGTTGTCGATGACGCTGTCCGGCCCGCTCACGACCGCGCCTGCCTTCTCGCGGCGGCCACCATCTCGACGGCCTGGCGCTTGTCGGAGTCGGTGACGTGGGAATACACATCCTGCGACGAGGCCGAGACATGGCCGGCGATCTCCTGGACCACCCGGCGGTCCACCCCGGCCCGCCGCATCTTCGTGATCGCCGAGTGCCGCATCATGTGCGGCCGGGCCCGGAATCCGGCGCGCTCAGCCAGGCGGCAGAACAGCTCATGGGCGTTGTCGTACTTCATCGGCTCGCCCAGCGGAGGGTGGAACAGGTTGACGAACACCAGGTCAATCGAGGCGGCCTCGCTGACCTCGTCCCGCTCGTACTGGTAGTGCGAATACAGCTCGATCGTGTCGCGCTCCACCGGGATCGCCCGCGGCTGCCGCGCCTTGGCGAAGGCGTCGTTGGCGTTCAGGCGGCGCCGGACGTGGACATGCGGTCCCTCGTGCCGGCAGCCCAGCACCCGGGAGTCCGGCAGCAGGCGCATGTCCTCGCGGCGCAGCCCCAGCGCTTCACCTATCCTCATGCCGGTCTCCGCCAGCAGCTGAATCAAGAAGGCGTCGCGGGCGTGCCGGGCCAGGCCGAGCAGCACGCCGATCTCCTCATCCGACAGCCACTCATAGCCCGGGACCGCCACCCGGAACTTGATCGTCCGGGCCATCACCGTCCGGTTCTGGCCGTCCTCGCCCGCGTCGAATCCCGCAGGCAGATAGTGCAGATACTTCGGCCGGGACAGCGCGTTGACCAGCGTCGGCGGCACCCATCCCCGCAGGCAGCACCACGACAGGAACTCACCCACCGTTCCCATGATCGCGTTCGCGGTTCCTCGCTGCGATACTGCTCCTTCGCCCCCGGCCGGCGCGTGCGCGCCGGCATCGGCTTGTCCACCAGCCACCGCATCATCGCCATCAGCTGCGCCAGGCTCGGGCTCGACCAGTCCACGCCGTGCCCCAGGCAGTACGACAAGTACAAGGCGATCCGGCCGGCGTAGGTCTTCTCGGTGTTGAACGCCCGGCCCGCCGCGCGTAGCCCTGCCAGGTACGCGCACGCCTCGACATGCAACCTAAGATCCTCATCGACCACCACCCACCACACCGACCCGTCGGCGCCCACCGCCCGCTCGGGCCGGTAGAACCGAGGCAGTGCACCTGACATGCCTGACATGCCGAAGACCCCCGAAGTCACTCGTGAGGCAAGACGCGATCACGTTACATGCCACACATATCTGACTACAAAGAGTCATCCAAGAAACCTCACGCCACTGACGTGCCCTACTTGCCTGACAACCCCAGATAATCCGTCAGGCAAGTTCCCAGAAGGCCACTTGCCGTACTTGCCTGACGGTCCAGACGGACCCCAGATAATCACCCGCTACTGGGCACGGCCGGACATCGCCTACCTGCCGGTCACCGATCTGGAGCCGCTGCCGTACGCGCTGGTGTGGCGGAGGGAGGCGGAGAGCGAGCCCATCCGGGCCCTGGCCGGGATCATCCGTGACCTGGGCCCTCTCCCGTCGGCCTCTCCCGGCTCTTGATGTCGTCCGTCACCCTCGGGTGGGATCTGATGCCAAGCGGGCCGGGTGTTGCCTGGCTGTACGCCAATTCGCGCTGTCCCCGACGGGCAGGTGAGTGGCGGCGTCGCAGTCGTAGGAGCCGACCCGGACAATTACGAGAGATCGAAGGGGGCGGGGGAGTGGCCTTCCCAGATCTGGCGGGATGCCTGTTCGGGGTAGGGCAGAGTCTTCGACTCGGTGTCCAGGACGCGGGTGAGGTGCCCGCCGGGCCGGTGGGCGGACCAGCCCGCGTCGCCGGTGGTGACGAAGCGGACCCATGCCTCCTGGAGTTCGCGGGAGAGCGCGACGGCCTCGGGAGAGGGCTCCTCGCCGATGAGCTGGGTGCCGACGGGGCTGTCCAGCGTGCCGAACGCCAGGGGCACGTCGAGGCTGTGGCAGGCGCCCAGGATGCCGCCGAGGGCCGGGGCAACCCAGCACAGTTCGAACAGGTACGAGGTGCCGCCGGCTGCGGCGTTCGCCTCGGCCAGCTTCTGTGACGGCATGCGGAAGAGGGCGTCGGAGTACACCGTCTCCACCAGCTCCTCCGGGCCTGCCTGCGGGAACGCGGCACGGTAGGCCCGCGCGCCGTCCGGCTGCGGGGCATGCAGGTCCAGGGCTGCGTGGGCGTCCTCCTCGGTGAAGGTGCCGTACCGTCCGCTCATGACGCTGAAGTACCGGAATTCGTCCCGGGTGTGGCCGACGAGCAGTTCGGTCCCGCTCGCGCGCGCCCCGGTCAGCGCGGGCCAGGGCGTTTCCGGCAGGACCTCGCCGTCGACGACGGGGCACAGCGCGGTGCCGGTCTCCGTGAGGCGTCCCCAGCTCTCCCGGTGCGCGTGGAGGCCGGCGTTGAAGGAGGTGAGCTCGGCGGCCAGGTGCCATGGGTCGATGTCGCGCAGGGCCTCGGCGGTGGGGGCCGCCGCGCCGAGCCGGTCCGCGAACGCGGCGGTGACCTGCCGTGCCAGCGCGGGGGTGCTGTGCAGCCCCGGCACCGAATGGGCGATGGCCCGCCGGAACAGGCCGCGCGCCGGCTTCATCGTCAGCAGGGCGGCGACCGACCCTGCCCCGGCAGACACCCCGGCCACGGTGACCCGGCCGGGGTCGCCTCCGAAGGCGGCGATGTTGCGCTGCACCCACTCCAGCGCCGCGATCTGGTCGAGGAATCCGCGGTTGGGCGGCACGTCGTCGAGGAACGCGAAACCCTCCGCGCCCACGCGGCAGTTGATGGTCACCACGACGACTCCCGCCTCGGCCAGCGCTGCCGGGTCGAACATCGGGTCGCTCGACGCCGCCGAGAGGTAGCCGCCCACGGGGATCCACACCAGCACCGGCAGTCCCGCCGCGCCGGGATCCGGAGTGCCGACGTTGAGCGTCAGCCAGTCGGTGCCCTGCGGGGGCACGTCGATCGGCAGGGACAGCGGCACCACGGGGCCGAACTCGACCGCCTGCCTCGTCCCCTCCCAGCGGTGCGGCGGCGCGGGCGCGGCGAAGCGGAGCGCTCCGACCGGGGGCTGGGCGTAGGGGATGCCGCGGAACACCGCGTGCCCCTGCCGCCGGCGCCCCTGCACCACGCCTTCCGTGGTCCGTACCTTTGGCTGTTCGGACATGACGATTCCTTCCCTCGAGTGGACCTCAGGATTATGGGTCAGGTGTATTATGTCAATCGTATTGGAACAGTCCCGGGGTACGAGGGAGGGGTCGGCGATGCCGAAACAGGTGGATCACCGCGGACGCCGCGAAGCGATCGCCCGCGCACTGTGGCGGGTGGTGGAGCAGCGCGGCGTCACACAGCTGACGATGCGTGTGGTGGCGCAAGAGGCGGGCATGTCACTCGGGCAGCTGCAGCACTACTTCGCCTCCCGGACCGCCATGCTCTCCTTCGCCATGGACTTCGCGTCCGAGCAGACCTCGGTGCGCGTACACCAGGGGCTCGAAAAGCTCGGTGACCGTCCGCACCCCCGTGACGTGCTGCGACTGACGCTCGCGGAAATGCTCCCCCTGCATGCCGACGCCCGCGCGACCAGCCGGATGAGCGCCGCCTACGTCCTGGAGGCGCTGCACGACGAGGCCGTGCACGAGCAGGCGCGCCGCGGCCTCGTCCAAGGGCGGGCCCTCGTCGAGCAGTTGGTCCGCCAGGCGATCGCCGACGGGCACATCGACTCCGGCCGCGACCCGGCGACCGAGACCAACCTGCTCCTCGCCCTGACCGGCTTCACCTCCCTGATCGAACTCGACGTGATCGAGCCCCAGGACGCGCTCGCCGCGATCGACGTGCATCTGGACCGGCTGTTCAGGAGTACGTGACCTGCCCCCGGACACGGGGGCTGGCAGGTGGGGACAAGATCAGCTCTAGTCCGGCCGCTCCCCGGCCTGGTGCCATCTGACCGGCCACCTCTACCTCGGCACCGCGCCCGGCAACGACCGTCCCATCTACGCCCTGAGCGTCCGCGCCGACGCCCGCCGTGCCGAGCCCCATGCACCGTGGCGGTCAACCACTGACTGACCTTCACCCAGCTCCATGTTCGCGCGGCCTCCTGATCAGTTCCCTGAACCGACGCTCAGCTGCTCGCGTGGGCACCGTCGTGGAAGGGACGCAAACCCCCGGCCACATCAGCTCGTGAGAAGGCGTAGCGGCCCAGGAAGTTGATGTGGTCGTACTGGATCGGCGACAGCCGCGCGCACATCTCATCGGTGACCGGGAACCCCTGCTCGCGCAGGTGCTTGACAGCAGCATCCAGATACAGGCTGTTCCACCAGATGACCGCGTTCAACGCCAGACCCAGACTGCCCAGCTGATCCTCCAAACCTTCGCGGTAGCGCTGGCGCAGCTGGCCCCGGTTGCCGAAGGCGATCTTCCGTGCCAGCCGGTGGCGGGCCTCCTGCACGTTCAGCTGGGTGCCGATCATCCGTCGGTAGCCTTCGTCGGCGATGAACTGCAGCAGGTGCAGCGTCTTGGAAATGCGGCCGTAGTGCGCGAACGCCTTGCCCAGGCCGGTGGTGCGGCCGTCGGCCGACAGCATCCGGATCAGGTCGTAGGCGCGCACCGTGCCCATCGTCAGCGAGCCGGCCACCCGCAGCATGTCGCCCCAGTGCGCGCGGATCTTGTCCAGCCGGATGGTGTGGCGGGACATGTGCTCCAGCGGCCCGTAGACGGCGCGGGTGTTGGTCCGCCACAGCCGGGTGTCGGCCAGGTCGGCAATACGCGGGGAGAACTGGTAACCGCAGATCGCGAACAGGCCCGAGACGATGTCGGAATAGCTGGCGGTGTCGGTGACCACCGTATCCGGCTTGGGCCCACCGTCGAGGTTGTGGATGGCGTCCAAGATGAACAGCGAGTCGCGCAGCGTGCCCGGCACCACCAGCCCGCCGATGCCCATCACCTGGTCGTTGACCACGTTCAGCCAGGTCGCACCGCGCTGCCTCGCGAAGTAGATCGGGTTGTGGCCGGTGTGCAGGTTCTGCACCGGCACCACGAAGCGCAGCCCGTCGGCCGAGGCGATGTGCCCGCCACCCCAGCACCGGACGATGTCGAGTTCGGCCTGGGCGGCGATCAGCGGGCGTTGGCCGCCGCGATCGTCTCACCACGCAGGTAACCCTGATCCACCTGCAGCAGCCGGGCCCTGGTCAGCGCGGGCACGTTCGGCTTCTCGATCGGCACCAGGCCCACGTTGCACGCCTCGGCCACGATCAGCGCGGCCAGACTGACCCCGAAGTCCTCCATCGACGGATCGGCACCGGAGATGTGAGTGAAGTCGGCCGGCAGACCGGTGCGGTCAAAGACCTCCAGCAGCAGCTCGGGAAAGTCCAGCCGGGGCAGCATGTCATCCAGCAGGGAACGCAGCTCCTTCATCAGCGACGGCTCCTCGGTCGCGCCGAGCTTCTCCAACTGCAGCCGGCCGCCGACGAACTGCACCGCGGTGTTGGCCCCGAGCCCGTCCAGCACCCGGGCATAAGCGCCCTCCAGCGCGCCGGCGAGCTCGGCCAGATGCCCGGCCGGTTCGACCTCCAACTCCAGCGAGGTGAGGATACGCGGCCGCGCCTGCTGCCACGCATCCCCGTCCAGCAGCCGGGCCCGCGGATCGCTCCACCGCTCCGACCCCTCGGCGAACACATCGCGCCGGCGCAACGCGCCGTGCAGGTGCATGACCGCGCACAGCACGAACGCGGCCTTGTCGATCTGCCCCTCCGGAACATCGGGGTTGCGGTAGACCAGCGGCCGCCACGACCCGGTTATCAGCGCCTCGTGCTCGGCGACGTCGCCAGGGCCGTAGCGGCGACGCCCCTTGGCCATCGCCGCGGCCATGCGCACCATCGCCAGCAGTCGCCTCCGGCGCCGACATCAGCACCTCCACCGCCGAGGCCATCGTGCGCGCCGCCTTACGCAGCTTCGGGAACGTGCGCAGCTGCTCGGCCTTGCCCGCCCGCTCAGCCCGGGCCAGCAAATTCGAGGTGATCAGCAAATCCAGCACGTCCAGGGCGTCATCGACCGACGAGGTCTCCAGGTGCCGCACGGTGGCCAGCAGCGTGGCCGCCTGCCGATCGCCTTCCAGATCCCGCAGCGTCGGCGCCTTGGAGACCAGCCCGTACCGGGCCAGCGCCGACAGCTTCACCACCGGCACCGGCTCCACCCGCACCGCCCCGGCGCCCAACCCGACGATCTCGGCCACCCGATGCAACTCCGCCACCATCACCCGGCCCGAGGCCCGCGTCGGCGCGGTACGCAACCGCTCCAGCTCCGACACCCGCCGATCAGCAGGAACCCGCAGCAGATCGGCCAGCCGCGCCCGCGATTCCGGGCCCGCGCGCTCGGCCAGCGTGCGATACAACCGCGCGTGCTCGGCCCGGCGAACCTCGCTGATCAGCCGGGTCAGCGTCGTGATCCCCGTGGGCAGCAGAATGCCCTCGCGCAGCATGTGCACCACGGCGCGGTCGAATAGCGCTCGCGGTCCCTCGATCGTCGACCACACCCGGGCGGCCAGGTAGTCGCGGACTTCCTGCTCACGTTTGGAGAACTCCGAAAGCTCCAGCAGGTCCCGGATGTCCCAGGCGTGTTCGTAGGCGGTCTTCGGCCGGGTCAGGTACTCGATCGCGCACGCCGGGTCGATGCCGAGCTGCTCGACGACGAACGCCAGCACCACCCCCGGCACATCCAGGGGATCTTCGGCCAGGAAGGTGCCGAGCATTCGCACGGTGCCCCACTGCACCGCCCAACCCAGTTTGGTCGCCGGGCGGCGCTTACCCACCAGCGCCTCCAGCGCCCTGGCATCCAGCCGGAAGAACTGCTCGAGTTCGGCTACCGACACCTCGGGCCGGGACCGGCGATAGCGGGCTACTTGCTCATCTGAGAGGAAATCCACGGGCATGAGCAGGCACGCTAGAGCGCTCAACCAGGGCAAACAGCCCTCGTCACCGAATCGTCTTCAAGATCGTCTCTCTAGCGCCAAAATCCGGTCCGATCCTCCCCGAAGGCCGTCCGGATCGTGGTGACCCCGACGTGGGCGAAGCTGATCGACTTCGAGACGACCCTGCCGAGCGCGGTCGAGGAACTGGTCCGGCAGCGGGCCGAGCGTGAGCGCGCCTGAACACGGTCCCGACCATACTGCTGACCCTCGACGCCGGCCACGGTCTTCAGTCGGCCGTCCGCTCTTCCAGGGCAGCGTGCAGTTCCTCCTTGCCCTGCTCCAGCGCCTCCGCCGCGCTCGGCGGCTTGCCTGCCAGGCGGCAGTACTCGCTTCGCCGGGGCGCCCGCTGCTCGGGCGTGTACAGGTGGTGGCCGGGCCGGCGTAGCGGCACGAAGACGTCCCCCGTGCGCAGCCCGTCCCGCAGGCGCAAGATCACGCAGATGCAGCCGTACGTGGCCGAGCGGTTCGGCGGCTCGGGCCTGCCCCGTGCGATGTGGGGCCGCTCCACTAGGAGTTGTTTCTCGCATGGGGCTCGGAGGCGGATGAGCGGGGCCTCGACGGTGAGGGTGCCGCGCTGACGAGCGCCGCTTGCAGCAGGGCGCGTGCCGACCAGCGCATGGTTTCCACCGCCTCTTCATGGGAGAGGCCGGCGATGTCGGTGAGCCATATCAGCGCTTCGATGCCGCTGGCGGATCGGATCGCCACGGCGAGCCGATGCACGTCGATCTCGGGGTTGGTCTCGCGCAGGGGCGCCAGGGCGTCCTCTATCCAGCCGATGGCTCGCCCTTGGCGTAGAACCGGCTGGTCGGTGTCAGTGGCCGGTTCCAGCGACAGGCGCAGTGAGGTGCGCAGTTGCGGTTCCCATTCGACCGTCATCCGGGTGAAAGTCTCCATGACCAGGTCGAGCCGGGCCTGCGGATCGCTGGGCGCATGCTCGGGCAGCAGCGACTGCTGCTGGGTCTCGGGATGTATGGCGAGCAGCAGCGTGCGCTGATTGGGGAAGTACCGGTACGCCGTTGTCCGGGAGATCCCTGCTGCGGCCGCGGCCTGCTCCACGGTGGGGATGGCCCCTTGTGTCAGCAGCTCACGCGTGGCCGAGATGAGCGCTTGACGCGTGCGGGCCTTTTGCTGATGACGGCCACCCGACTCATATGGTACTGGCATGCCCATCATGGTATCTTCGTCCCATGGGACTTGAGTCCCATATCGGCGTCAGTGCTCTGACGAAGCAGACCGGGTGATGCGCTCATGGACCAAGATCCCACCGCCACGAATCCCGACCTCTATAAACTGATCTTCGAGAACGCGCGCATCCGTGTATTGGAGTACAAGGACAAGCCGGGCGACAAGACCACACCCCATCGGCATCCCGACAGCGTCATGTACACGCTGAGCTCCTTCAAGAGAAGGGTCGCGGCCGGCGGCCGGCAGGTGGATGTCGAGCTCCAAGCCGGGCAGGTGCGATGGGTCGGCGCTCAAGAGCATTCCGGCGAGAACATCGGCGACACCGACACACACACGATCTTTGTTGAGCTGAAGGAACCAGCCGCGAGCGACTCGCCAATGCCTGACGGCTCTCTGGGGCCCAGTACGACCTGACCAGAGCCAGGTCACGTGGCCTCGGCAGCGTCCCTACCAGCTCATCTCGTGCCCGCCCATCGTTGACCTCGTCCCCCTGGCGTCGATCGCGAGATCAGGCAACGGCAGACGCACGCCGGCCGACGAGCCGGTCCCGCTCCCATCCACTCCGGCCTCGTCGGGATGCCGGCAGCAATGAGCCCTTCACCACGGGCCGGCCAAGCCACTCCGGCATGGGAAGCCGGGCCCAGGTGCCGCGCTCGCGCACCGGGCACCCCCGGCTGTTCGAAGGGTTCCGCAGGCCCGGCGCCGGCTTCCGGTTCCCGCCGGGTTTGGCTGGTCACCGCCGTGGCCGCACCATGATCGGCGGATGCCCGGACCACGCGCTCCTGCCGTCGTGCCGATCATGGGTGCCGCACGCCTGGCGCGCCCCGAAGAAACCTCACACACCACCAGAATCGAGACGATCGCATCATGGCAAGTGTTGGCACCAGCCGTACATCCACAGCAATGACCCTGCGCCGCGCGCTATCGATCAGCACCCCGCTCGCGCTGGCCGCAACGCTGTGCGCCGGGGTCCCCGCCCATGCCGGCACCGCAACGGCGGCCACCATGGCGGCCGCGACGAGCGCCTGCGGCATCCAGCCCTACGGCCTGATCGGCGCACGGTGGAGCGAACTCGGCGGCGAGAACAGCGCGCTGGGCTGCCCGCGCACCTCCGAGGTGGACGTCTACCTGAACGGCGTCTGGGCCGGACGCAGGCAGAACTTCCTGCGCGGGCAGATGGTCTGGTCACCCCGGCAAGGGCCCAAGCTGGTGGTGTCGGCCTGGTCGATCGGGGGATACGCCTACGTCGACTGGCGCACCACCGCCCCCCGCTCCTACGACCGCTTCCTCGTCCGCTGGACCAGCGCCGCGGACAGAGCCGGAACACAGCGAGACATCGGCGGCGGCACCAGCGGCCGGATGCGGGTCCGCGTGATGACCACCAGCGGCTACCGATTCATCGTCGAAGGCTGCGACAACGGAACCTACAGCTCCAGTTGCAAGCAGGGCTGGACCCTCTCGGTGACCGCCTGATGGCAAGGATCTCCAGGAACGCCCTGCTGGCCATCGCTCTCGTCATCTCGTCCGGCTGCGGCCAGACGGGAGCCGGCCCACCCTCGCCGAGCCCACCACCCGGGGACGGTCAGAGCGCAACCCCGGCACCCGCCCAGGACCCCTGCGGCGAGACCGCCGGCAAGGTCAAGCAGCATGCGCAGCAGCCCGAAATCCGATCGGTCACCATGCAGGGCCAGTGCACGCTGGTGTCAATCGAGACCACCCTCGGCGACGGCGAGTCAGACACAGCACAGAAGATCTGCGACTCAGCAGCCGAGGTGGCCTACTCCGGCGACACCAACTCCATCAGTGTGCAGGGCAGGTCCGGCAAGGAGCTCTCCGTGGGAATCGCCGGTGCCAAGTGCCTGGCACAGCCGTGAACCCGGAGTTGTCTCATGCTGCCCCTCGTGTGGATCTCAGGAACCAGCCTGGCCTGTCGGAAGGGATCGTGCCGGCCGGCCCGCGTTCCCAGCAGACCTCGCCATCCAGCCACCGGTCCGTGGGGCGCAGGCCGGCCGAGGCGGCGACGGCCGCCGAGGCCGCGTGATCCGGGTGGATGTGCGCGACGACCGTGTCGATCTCCTGCTCCGTGAGCCGGTCGACCAGGGCCCTGGCGGCCGCTCTGGCCAGGCCGCGGCCCTGCCACGGCGTGCCGATCACCCAGGCGACCTCGGCGGTGCGGCCGTCGATCGTGGCCTGTACGTAGCCCACCAGCCGCTCCTCCTCGCGCAACCGGATCACCCAGTTGCGCCAGCCGGGCGGCCCGGCGGCCAGTCGCTCGTAGCGGGTACGCAGCTCCTGCTCGGTGAGCGGGGCGCCGCCGGTGAACTTGTGCAGGGCGGGGTCGGAGAGCACGGCGGCCATCTCGCCGGCGTGCTCCGGGCGCAGGGGGAGCAGGCTGAGGAGCGGCGTCTCGATGGTGTCCACCGGACCACGATAGGGCGGCCGGGCCCGGGCCGGAGCCCCATGAGTGCGCCTCCAGTTGCCAAAATGAAAACCGTTGTCGTTATCATGGCAGGGATTCGCAACCTGGAAGGACCCGCTTTGGCAAGAAACGAGCTGCGTCCGGTGATCAAACTCCGTTCGGCCGCCGGAACCGGCTACACGTACGTGACGACGAAGAACCGGCGTAACGACCCCGACCGGCTCACGCTGCGCAAGTACGACCCCATCGTGCGCAGGCACGTGCCGTTCCGCGAAGAGCGATGACCGCGCCCACGCCGGCGCCATGGAAGGAAACGATGTCCGCACACTGCCAGCTCACCGGCGTCAAGCCGGTCTTCGGCAACAACGTCTCCCACTCCCACCGGCGCACCCGGCGCCGCTGGAACCCCAACATCCAGAGCCGCCGCTACTGGCTGCCCAGCGAGGACCGCTTCGTCCGGCTCGCGCTCAGCGCCCGTGCGATCAAGACCGTCGACAAGATCGGCATCGAGCAGGCCGTCGCCCGGATCCGGGCGCGAGGAGAGAAGATCTGATGGCCAAGAAGAGCAAGATCGCGGCCAACGAGCGCCGCAAGGCCGTGGTGCGGCGCTATGCCGCGCGGCGGGCCGAGCTCAAGGAGCTCATCCGCACCGGCACGCCGCAGCAGCGGGCGCAGGCCGCAGGGGAGCTGGCCCGCCAGCCGCGTGATGCCAGCGCCACCCGCGTGCGTAACCGGGACACCGTCGACGGCCGGCCGCGCGGGCATCTGACCAAGTTCGGGCTCTCGCGGGTGCGGTTCCGCGAGATGGCGCACCGGGGCGAGCTGCCCGGCGTCACGAAGGCGAGCTGGTGACCGTGGCCGTACCCAAGCGCAAGACCTCCCGCAGCAACACCCGGCACCGCCGCAGCCAGTGGAAGGCCGCCGTCCCCGACCTGGTGCCGATCACCGTGGACGGGCGCAAGCTGCTCGTGCCCCGCCCGCTGGTCCGCGCCTATCAGAGAGGGCTGATCCCGATCCGCTGAGGAGTGCGCCGTCGAGCACGTGCACCGGTGTTCAACCGGTGCACGCCGCGGAGACCGGCTCGGCCATCGGGATTTCAGGCGTGCCCCTTGTCGGCTACGTCCCCGAGGGGGACGCTACGCAGGCTGAGCAGCATGAGCACGGCACAGCTCCCGGTGAGGGCGATGTCGGCGACGTTGCCGACGAACAGGCCGCCATAGTCGATGAAGTCGACGACATGCCCCTGGCCGAACCCGGGTGGACGCGAGAGGCGATCAAGCAGGTGGGACGCGGCGCCGCCCAGGAGCCCGCCCAGCGCGGCGGTCCAGACGGGGGAGCGCAGCCGCCGCCCCGCGTACAGGATGGCGGCGACCGCGGCGGCCGCCGCCAACGTGAACACCCACGTCGCTCCCGCCCCGATGGAGAACGCGGCGCCGGGGTTGTACAGGAGCCGCAGCCCGATCAGCGGAGGGATCACCGTGATGCGCTCGCCGTCCGAGAGCGCCGAGACCGCCCAGGCCTTCGACGTCTGATCGATGAGGACGACCAGCGCCGCCAGCATGATCATCCGCCTGTACAGTCGTGGCTCTCCTGCCGCCGCCTGCGAATGTGGTCCGATCGACACGCATACCCCACAATCTGCAAATCGCTTCGCATCGAATCCGTAGAGGCCGCCGCCTGCCCCTCGGAGGAACATCTGCTCCGGCAAGGCAACACCTTAGGTGCTGTACCGGATGAAATCCTGCTCGATGCCGTGAGCCGTCGGGCCGGGAGCTCGGGCGTCAGGACGGAAACACGGCGCCCACCCGTTTGACGGTGCGGATCACGGGTGCGGTCAAACAGGTGGGCGCCGCCGCCAGCTCCCCGAGCCCGGCCCGGCCGTCGCGGGCCAGCACCCGCAGCAGCGCGTCATCCCGCTCGCTCAGGCGGATCTCCGCCTCCCGCGGCGGCGCCGGGCGCAGCCGCATGACCTGCTCCTGCGACAGCACGGCCGTCCTGCTGCGCCATCCGGCGTACACGTGCAGCGTCGCGTGCGCGGACAGGGCGACGACGCGAGGGGTTCGCGGGGAGTTTCCTCAGCAGCAGGGCCTCGCCTTCCTCCTCGCCGCGGGTCTGGATCAGGCTGAGAAGACGGGGACGCTGCGCGTCTCCTCCCGGTTCGGCCAGGAGGTGGGCCGGGCGGATGCTCACTCTGATCGCCTGTGGCGGCGGCAGGTGGGGGCGACGTTGACCCAGATCCTGGAGGCACTGGAGTCGCGGCTCGACCGACACGCCCCGATGGTCATCGGGGCGTGGGCGCCGCTGGTCCGTGGAGAATCCGAAGCCTTCGACCATCTGAAGTTCTGAAGTTGGTAGCGGAAAGCCATCACGCCCGAGCCCGCTCATCGGCCGTGACCAGACGCACGACCGGCCCCTCCTTTCGAAGCGACGACTCTGGCGACGGCCAGGCCCTCCAGGCCCAGCAGTTCGTGATGGTCTTGCCACGCCGAGCCCATGGGGCTCACCGTCTACGAGCGTGCCCTCGCATCGAGGGCGTCCGCTTCGCTTCGTGCTCTACGCCGTCGCCTTGACGGCCGAGCCCGCCGCGGCCCGCTCCCGCGTGACGCGGCGGCGCCGGGTCGGCAGCCTGAGCATCGGGTTGGCGACGCCCCAGGCGGCGCCCTTGCAGACCAGTTCCTTGTAGACGGCGGCGAGCCGTCCGGTCAGGACCGCCTGCACGGCGCGGTCGTCGGCGGTGACGTACTGGATCAAGCCCTCCTTGCGGCCCAGTGAGATGCACTGGTTGAAGTAGCGGATCGGCGTGTTCGGGAGCTTCCCGCCGGTCAGGCGCGCCGCGATCGCGTCGGCGGCCTGCCAGGCGGTCGGAGTTCCCGAGGCGCACGACATCCGCAGCGGCTTGTCCCCGGGGCCCATCGCCATGGCCGCGTCGCCGACGGCGTACACGTCCGGGTGCGAGACCGAGCGCATGGTCCCGTCGACGACGATCTGGCCGGTGCCGGTGACCTCCAGGGCGGTCGCCTTCGCGATCGGGTGGACCGCGAAGCCGGTGGTCCACACGGTGACCGCGGCAGGGATGGCCTTGCCGTCGGCGGTGGCGACGCGGTCGGCTTCGACGCCGGTGACGGCGGCGTGCTCGTACACGGTGATCCCGAGATTGCCGAAGACCTTCCGCAGGTGCTCGCGGCCCTTGGGCGAGAGCCAGTCGCCGAGGCCGCCGCGGGCGGCGAGGGCGACGTCGAGGTCCGGGCGGGCTTCGGCGATCTCGGTCGCGGCCTCCAGGCCGGTGAGGCCGCCGCCGACGACGACCACGGTCCGCCCGGCGTCGAGGCGGGCCAGGCGCTCGCGCAGCCGGAGTGCTCCGGGGCGGCCGGCGATCTCATAGGCGTGCTCGGCGGTCCCGGGGACGCCTTGGGCGTTCCAGCCGCTGCCGAGGGCGTAGACGAGCGTGTCGTAGGCGAGTTCTTCGGCGCCGGACCCGGGCGCGATCACGCCGGCGCCGGACCCGGGCGCGATCACGCCGGCGTCGTTGGCGTCGATGACGGCGACGGTCTTTCGGTCGACGTCGATGCCGGTGACCTTCGCGAGTCTCAGTTCGACGCCGGTGCCCGCGAACATCTCGCTGAATGGCCGGGGCTTGAGGTCCTGGCCGACCGCCAGCTGGTGCATGCGGACGCGTTCGACGAAGTCGGGCTCGGCGTTGACGAGGGTGATGGCGACGTCCTCGCGGCGGAGCCGCTTGGCGAGGCGGCCGGCGGCGATGGCTCCGGTGTATCCGGCTCCGAGGACGATGATGCGGTGCTGCATTTCCTCGCTCCTGTCTTGCGCGGGTTTGCCACTTGAACCGGGCGGCCCGCCGTTTCCTGACAGGAACGCGATGTGAAGCACCTCACATAGCGATCAGAAGGCGTTGAACAGGGGCTCCCCGTGGTCGGCGGCTGCCCAGTGCGCGGTCGCGCGTACGAGCTTGTCGGGGTTGACCTGGTTGCGGAACGCGGCGATGCCCTCGGCGGTGACCTCCAGGCACATGACGGCGACGACCCGGCCGTCCACGACGGCCACGACGGCGGGGTCGCCGTTGGCGATCCAGGCGTAGACCTCGGGCGCGCCGCCGACCAGGGCGCGCTTGGCCTCCCCGGGTTTGAACAGGCCCCGCAGGAACTTCGCGACCGCGACGGCGCCCTCGAACGCCTTGGCGCGGGCCGGGACCTTCCCGCCGCCGTCGCCGATCGAGATGGCGTCCTCGGTGAGCAGGCGCACGAGCGGCTCGGTCTGGCCGCTGGTGGCGGCCGCCAGGAACTCCTCGACGATCCGCCGGGCGGCGGCCTCGTCGATCTCGGTGCGGGCCTTGCCGTCCGCGAGGTGCTTCTTGGCGCGGTGGAAGATCTGCTGGCTGGCGGCCTCGGTGATGTCGAGGATCTCGGCGATCTCCCGGTGCGGGTAGTCGAAGGCCTCCCGCAGCACGTACACCGCCCGCTCGTTGGGGGAGAGGCGCTCCATCAGGGTGAGGACCGCGTACGAGACCGATTCGCGCTGCTCGGCGGTGTCGGCCGGGCCGAGCATCGGGTCCCCGGCGAGCAGCGGCTCGGGAAGCCATTGGCCCACATAGGTCTCGCGGCGCGCCCGCGCGGAGGTGAGCTGGTTGAGGCACAGGTTGGTGAGGACCTTCGACAGCCAGGCCTCGGGGACCTCGATGCGGTCGACATCGGCGGCCTGCCAGCGCAGGAACGTCTCCTGCACGGCGTCCTCGGCCTCCCCGGCGGAGCCGAGGAGGCGGTAGGCGATCGCCTCCAGGCGCGGCCTGGAGGCCTCGAACCGGTCGACGTCGTTCGCGGTCAAGGCCATGGTCCGATCTTAGAGCGTGTCTTTTTGGATCAGGAGGGTGAGCTCGGTCCGGGTGGGCGCGTAACCAGACCATGATTGTTGCGGCGCCGGTAGCGGGCGCGATCGAAGGCGGGCGGCCGTCCACTGTGCCGTCCTTCGGCCCGCCGGTGGGCGGCCCGGTTGTGCGGCTGGGCGATGGTGGCCTGGATATGCCGGCGGGGTTGCTGCTCGGAGCCTGCTTCCAATTCGCCTTCCTGGGCCACATGTCGCCGTCCGGCCAGCGAGACGACAAGGCGGCCGCGGCGTTCGCTCACACTCTCCTGGAATCACTCGCGCCCTAAGAAGGTCGTCTGTGGCGAAATCAGGGGGCGGCCGTCGATGAGGTTCGCGTACGACTCCATGACCGCACGTTTTTCCTAGGCGCATACACGAATTCAGGATCGGCGTTACTGCGGCCTCGCTGCCGGCGCCGGGTTCATCAGCGCCAAGGTTGCGAGAGATAACAAATCCAGCCTTGCTCATGGCGGGGCATATTCACATTTGTCACGAAGACGCTTCCCCCCCGGCTCCAGGCAAGCTGCTGCTCACAGACACGTCGGTAAATCCAGGTGACAAGGACCGTCTGAACTTGCCGGCATAACTCGATGAAGGAGCACCTGATGCGGGGACGAATCAAGAGGAAGGTCGCCTTGCTGATCGCGCTGGCGGCAGCGGCGGCAATCGCTGTCGGGCCGGCGGGGACCAGCCTGGCGGCAAGCTCCAGTTCAGCCGCGGCCGCCTCACTGCGGGCGTACGGGATCACCGATGACGGCAGGCTGATGGCCACGTTCACGACCGACAACCCCGAGCAACTCGACTGGGTCAGACGGATCACCGGGCTGGTCACCGACACCTTCGTGATCGGGATCGACTTCCGCGTGCAGGACGGCAAGTTCTACGCCGTCGGCAACCACGGCGGCATCTACACGATCTCGCTTCCGACGGGCAACCAGAACGTGATAGTCACGAAGGTCTCCCAGCTCAGCGTAGGGCTCAAAGGCACGGCGTTCGGCGTCGACTTCAACCCCGCCGCCGACCGGCTGCGCGTGATCAGTGACACCGGCCAGAACCTGCGGCACAACCTCAACGACGGCACAACGGTGTCGGACATCCCCTTAAGCAACGGCCCAGGCTCGCCGGCCGCCGGGGTCACCGCCGCCGCCTACACCAACAACGACCTCAACGGCGCCACCGTGACCACGCTGTTCGACATCAACACCACGACCGCTCAGATCGTCATCCAATCACCGGCCAACAATGGCCTGCTGGCCCCGACCGGCGAACTCGGCACGCCTGTCGCCACGAACGCGGGTCTCGACATCTTCAGCGACTTGAGCAACGGCAAGACCGTCTCGAACTCGGCCTTCGCCACCATTGTCACCCCGAGCGGCGACGCGACGCTCAACACAGTCGACCTGCTCACCGGCGCCGCCACCCCCGTCGGCAACCCCTTCCCCCTGACCATCACCGACATCGCCGTCTCTCTCGACACCCCCTGACACACCTCGTTCGACCACCGATGTGAGCCCGCGCCATCCCCGGCGCGGGCTCACCGGCGCTGTCGGGTCGAGCGACAAGGAGACTCGCGTGGCCGGAGGCGTACTGTCACTGGGTTCACTGGACGAGGTGCGCGTCGACGTGCGCCGCTCGCCCGGTGCCACGCTGTTCTCTGTGCTGCGGGAGGTACTCAGCGGCATCAGCAGGGGCGTCCCCACGCCGTGCGCGACGCGCTGCCGGCCAGTGCGGTGGTCGTCCGGCCGTTCCACGTCCACCTGCCCGCCGTCCGGCGCGCCGTCGAGCGGGCCGGCCGGGCCGGACGACGGCGAGGAGGAGGAGGCCCTGCACGCGATGGCCGCGCTGGACGCACACGGGCACCCGTACGAGATCATGCAGGTCGCGGCGAGAGGCGTGCGCGGCATCAAGATCCGCAGGAAGGGCCGAGGGCGCGGCGCTGACGGCGAATCCGATCACATTGGTCTCTCCTCATGGCAGTGTGGTGGCGCGACGACGAGTAAAGTAAAACGTACACGGCAATGAATGCAACGATGGCAGCAAGGAGACGGGTGTGGGCGGGCAGGACGGGGCGAAGGGGAGGCCGCGCGGCGGGCTGGCGGACAAGCGGCGGGCGATCATGGCGGGGGCGCTGACGGTGTTCGCCCGCGACGGCTACACCCGCGCCAGCGTCGATGCGATCTCCGCCGCGGCCGGGGTGTCCACGCGCACCATCTACAACCACTTCACCGACAAGGCCGAGCTGTTCTTGGCCGTCATCCACGACAGCGCCGCCAGGGCGGCGGACGCGCAGATCGCGATCGTCGAGCGCCATCTGCGCAAGGTCGTCGACGTCAAGGCCGATCTGATCGACTTCGGCCGTGAATGGGTGACGCCGATGCCGGAGTACGCCCCGCACTTCGCGCTGGTCCGGCAGGTCAAGGCCGAGGCCGGGCACATCCCGCCGGAGGCCGTCGAGGCCTGGCAGGAGGCGGGGCCGCGGCGCGTCCGCCGGGAACTGGCCAAACACCTGGCGGCCATGGCCGAGCGCGGGCTCCTCGCGACCGCCGATCCCGAGCGCGCCGCCCTGCACCTGATGCTGCTGGTCGCGGCCGGACTGCCGGCGGGTGCCGACGAGCCCGGTCCCAAAGAGATCGACGAGACGGTCACCGCGGGCGTCCACGCCTTCCTGCATGGCTACGGGGCCGGCTCAAACGGCTGATCGCCGCGCATGAGCCGCATCTGCTCTTCTCACCGGCCCGAACGCGGCCGAGCGGGCGGGCCGGCGCCACCGGCTGCGATGAGCATCCGCCGGCTCCGCTGCTGGTGCTGACGGGGCTTGGCCGCCGAACGCGTGCCCGGCGGCCACCAGGGGCATCAGCGGGTCATGGGTGGCTCGATCCTCGGCTCTTCGGCCGGTGCAACGACCTGGAGCAAGATCTTCAACAGCTCCTGCGGCGCGTCCCGCATGAGGTTGTGCCCGCTGTCCAGGGCGTGCGTCCGCCACGACGGCTCCTTGCGCAACCGCTGGTAGAGGGTGGTGAACGGGGACGGGCCGTCCCATCCCGTGGCGTACACGTACTCTCTTCGGCGTATGTGCGCGAGGTCGCTGGTGAGCCGGAGCGGCTGGAGCAGCGAGGCGAGCGGGTGGGGCGTGGCCCGGGGGTCGAAAAAGGGGAGCGGCCGTACCGCGTAGCCGGTCTCCACCACGTCCGCGTACCACTGCCGCTCCTGATCCGAGACGAGCCCCCAGCAGAAGTCGCCGGGCCCCGGCACCATGGCGTCCAGGTACACCAGCGCATTCACGCGTTCAGGCGCACGGTCGGCGGCACCGGTGATCACCATCCCCCCGTAACTGTGGCCGACCAGCACCGCGTCCTGGATGTTCTCAGCCGTCAGCACGCCGGTCACGTCCTGGATGTGCGTGTCGAGGTTCACTCCGCCGTGCAGCAGATGGCTGCGCTCGCTGAGCCCGGTCAACGTCAGCGGGTAGACGGCATGCCCGTGGGCGCGAAGCTCCAAGGTGAGCTCCTCGAAGCACCAGCCGCCGTGGCACATTCCCGGGATGAGGACGAAGTCGGACATGATGGTGATCTCTTTCTCTGGTCGGATTCGTCATTTCGCAGCTCGTGGGACGCGGCCGCCGACGGCGGCGATCGCGGCGGCCATGGCGCACAGGATCGCGGTCCATGCCAGGGTGGCCTCGGTGGAGGTGTGGTCGGCGACGACGCCGGCGATCCACGGACCGGCGGTCTGCCCGGCCGCGAACACGGTGGTGAAGGCCGCCAGCGTGGCGGTCCAATCGACCGGCGGGACGTTGCTCTTGATGAGGGCGGTGACGGCGGCGGGGACGCCCATGAACGTCGCCCCGTAGACGAGCGCGGAGGCGAGGATGACCAGTGGCGTGGGCGCTGCCAGCGCCAGCGCGGCGCCGCCGCCCAGGACGGCGAGCAGGGTGGCCAGGGCTCTGGTGCCGGGCCATTCGGCGGTCGGGCGGCTCCACAGTGCGGGCGCGGCCACGACGGCCGCGCCCAGCGCCGTCCAGGTGAGGACCACCTGCGCGGGCGGGGCGTGGCGGTCGGCGAGGTAGGCGGACAGGAACGTGATGTAGGTGATGTATCCGGCGGCGAACATCAGGTAGGCCAGAGCGGGACCCCACAGTGAGCGCATGCGGGCCCGGCCGGCCGCCGCAGGTTGGGAGTCCTCCTCCGTGCCCGCCGCGGTCCAGCTCGCCACGGTCGCCAGCGCGGCGGCGACCGCCAGGACGACCCAGGCCAGACGCCAGTGCACGCCCATCGCCGGGATGGTCACGCCGCTGACCACGATGCCCAGCCCGGTGCCGGCGAAGTACACCGTGATAGGCACGCTCGAGGCGGTGCGGGCGGCGACGCGTGAGGCGATCACGCCGCCGGCGATGAACACCACCGCGCCCGACGCTCCGGCCGCGGCCCGCGCGGCCAGCAGCGCCGGATAACCGTCGCTCACGGCGGTGGCGGCCAGCGACACGGCCGTGAGGACCATCCCCGCCCGGAAGGCGGCAGCGGCGCCCCGGCGGCGGACGGCTGCGCTGGTCATCAACGCGCCGAGAAGGTAGCCGAGCCCGTTGGCGGCGCTCATCGCGCCGGCCTCGGCCAGCGTCCAGCGCAGATCCTCGCGCATGGCCGGCAGGAGCAGCCCGTAGGCGAAGCGGGCGAGCCCGAGCGCCGAGGCGGTGCCGAGCGCCAGCCGTCCCGCCCGCCATGCCTCCCTGGGCCCCGCCTCTGGCTCGGCCTGCGTCATCGGGCCCACCCCGGGGCTGCAGCGCCCTGGGGCGGCGCGGCCCGATCGTCCGAGGCGTCCCGGACGATCGGCGGGGCGAGAAGTTCTGCCATGGCACTCCCAAACATCGAACCGATCGGTACGAAGTTGGATGCTAGCAGTAGAACGAACCGATCGGTACGATCTAATGGCATGCCGAGGTCAACGAGGCGCGATCTGCGCGCCGATTCCGTTGAGGACGCGATCCAGCCCGTACCGGAAGCGCCCGGCGGGCGCCAGATGCGCGGTCCCGGACGCGACGGCTGGTCCTTGCCGCCGTCGCCGCGGCTGTCGCGGCCACCGTCCTGACGCGCGGCCCGGGCTCACACGGACGTGGCGAGCCGGCCGCGTACTGAAGGGATGGGCGGAAGTACTTAAGCATGTCAGATTCCCCGTCGTTCCCGTCTCCCTAAGTTGGTGGTCACAAGAGAGCACGACCACTGAGGAGAGAGACATGAGCGACATGAACGAGCTGGTCCAGCGCTACCTCGCCGCGTGGAACGAGACCGACGCCGCCGCGCGGCAGGCTGTTCTGGCGGAGGTCTTCGCCGAGGACGCGGTGTACACCGACCCGCTGGTCTCCGTCCGGGGCAGGGACGGGCTCGACGCCACCATTGCGGCGGTCCAGGGGCAGTTCGGCGGGCTGGTCTTCAGCCTCGGCGGCGCCGTGGACGCCCACCACGACATCGCCCGGTTCACCTGGCACCTGGGACCTGAGGGCGCCGAGCCGATCGTCATCGGCTTCGACGTCGCGGTGATCGGTGACGACGGGCGGATCAGCCAGGTGCTCGGCTTCCTCGACAAGGTGCCGGCCGGAACCTGAACACCTCGGGGCGGACCGCTGGGCCGCTCCGCACCAGTCGTCCATGGAAAACAGGAGGAACCATGACCGCTTACGCCATAGCACACCTGCAGGAAGTCACTCCGCACCCGGAGATCGTCGAGTACATCGAGCGCATCTCCGCTACCTTCGAGCCGTACGGCGGCCGCTTCCTCGTGCACGGCACGCAGCACGAGGTGAAGGAGGGCAACTGGCCCGGGCACGTCGTGATGATCGCCTTCCCCGGGCTCGCCGAGGCGCGGGCCTGGTGGGACTCACCCGCATACCAGGAGATCGCACCGCTGCGCTCGCGGCACGTCGAGAGCGACATCGTCCTGGTCGGAGGCATCCCCGAGGGCTACGACCCGGCTTCCACCGCAAAGGCGATGCGGGAGGCGCTGCCTGCCGGGTAGCCCCCGGGTTCGGGCCGGGCCGGCAGCGCGAGACTTCTCCGCGCCCGGCTGACGTGACCGGCCGCCGGATCGCGCCTCTCGTGCCGGGGGCGGTTTGCAAGGAGTACCCGGCGGCGGGCCACGGAGTCCTCGGGGGCCACAAGGACCGGCTCCACGCCGATCTCCTGGAGTTCGTCAAGCGGTGACGTCGTAGTTGAAGCCGAAGGCGCGCACACCGGTCTCCGTACGGGGCCGGTGACTCGTCTTCGGGCCGAAGGCGACGTAGGTGCCCGGGCCGTGGGTGCGGTCGCCCTCGATGACTTCGCCGCTCACGACGAAGTACGCCTCGCCGTAGGTCTCGTGGACGTCGAGGTCCGGCCATTCGGCGCCCGGGGCGATGTCGATCACCCACGCCCTGATCCCCGGCATGCCAGGGAGCGTCCGTACGTGGACGCCGGGACCCAGCTCGATCGGCGGGACCTCGTCGACGTCCACGGGGAGTATCTGTCCAGGTAGCACCTGTTCCGGAGTAATCACCGCGACACGATCTCACAGCCCCAGTTGATCGGCGAAATCCTTGAGCTCGCCCCGGGAGGCGACGCCGAGCTTGGGATAGGCCTTGTAGAGGTGGTAGCCCACCGTCCGGTGGCTGAGGAAGAGCTGCGCGGCGATGTCGCGGTTGGACAGGCCCTGCGCGGCGAGCCGGGCGATCTGCAGTTCCTGCGGGGTGAGGCCGGCGGCCACGCCTTCGGCGGGCCTGGCGCCCTGGTCCTGGGCGCCGGTCGCGGTGAGCTCGCCGCGGGTGCGTTCGGCCCACGGCCGCATGCCCAGCCGGTCGAAGACCTCCAGGGCGTCATTCAACGAACCGCGTGCCTCGGCCTTCCGCCGAGCCCTGCGCAGCCACTCGCCGTAGAGCAGCGCGGTCCTGGCGTACTCCAGCGCGCGGCCGTCCTGGTCGTGCAGTTCGAGGGCCGCCGTGTAGAACGCCTCGGCCTGGTCGTCGGCGGCGAGCAGCCCACGGCAGCGCAGCACGAGCGCGTCGGCCCACGGCTGCCGGACCGACCCGGCCCACCGCTCGAAGCGCGCCAGAGGCTCGGCGGCGCGTTCCGGCGCTCCCACCCGTACGGCCGACTCCACCAGGTCGGGAGTGGAACGGGTGGCGCAGATGTGATGGCGCATCGGCTCGCGGGTCAGGCGCTCGAAGCGGGCGAGCGCCGCCTCGGCGCGGCCGAGGCCGAGGTCCAGCAGCCCGAGCGACCAGTGCGCCCACGGCGCGCCGGGGGAGACGGCCCCGGCGGTGGCCCCCGCCAGCCCTTGCTCGGCGTTGCGCCGGCAGGCCGCCTCTTCCCCTTTGGCCGCGTCGAGGTAGGCGAGCACGCTGCTGAACTGGCTGACCCACTGCTGCTGGCCGGTGTCGCGGGCGAGCCCCAGGGCCTCGGTCGTCGTGGCGAGCGCGTCCAGGTGCCGTCCGGTGAACACCTCGCCCTCGACCATGAAGAACAGCACTGTAGGCAGCCGCCCGGCGCCGCCCCGGGCGCGGTGTTCGGCGGCGAGCGCGGTCGCAAGCTCGTAGGCGTCGGCGTCCTGGCCCAACGCGAGTGCCGCTCCGCAGAGGATCATCAACGCCTGGTCGGGGGCCCGGCCCCGCCGCCGCACCGCCGCGAGGATGTCGCCCAGCGGCGGCGGCCGCTCGCAACGGCCCCGGTCGAGGTGGACGAGGTAGGGCCCCACCGGCGCGAGTGGATCCGCATCGTCCAACGGCAGCGCTATCAGCCTGTCCAGCGTTGCCGCGAGCTGCCGTTCTCCCAGGTACCAGGAGGTGTGAACGGCCTGGATCAGCAACACGGCGGCCTGGCCCGGATCGGTGTCGCGGATGAGCTCGGCGCCGTCGAGCAGCAACCGGTGGGCGGCGGGGTAGGAGCCCTGCCAGAAGTCCGCGAGCGCCCGTACTTGGGCGATCCGCGCCTTCACCGCCGGAGCCTCCTCCAGCCGCCGGGCCGCGCGGCCCCCGAAGGCTCGGGCACGCTCCAAATCACCCGCCTCCAGCGCCGCCTCCGCCGCCAGGGCCTCGCGGTGAGCCCTGGCGGCGGGCTCGACGCTCAGGCGGGCGGCCCGTTCGTACGCCGCCGCGGCCGCCACGTGGCCGCTGCGCTCGCGGGCGCGGGCGGCGGTGCTTTCCAGCGCGGCGGCGGCCTCCTCGTCGGCTCCGGTGGCGGCGGCCGCCAGATGCCAGGCCCGGCGGTCGGCGTGCTCGGGCGAGCCGAGGGCGGCGGCGAGCGCGCGGTGGACGGCGAGGCGTTGCCCGAGCGGCGCCCGCTGGTAGACGGCGGCGCGGATCAGAGGATGGCGGAAGCGGATCGTGGTGCCGTCGGCGTCGCCGCGGAGCACCAGTCCGGCCCGCTCGGCGGGGGACAGGTCCTCGACGGCCGCCCCCAGCGCGGCGGCGGCACGCAGGATCACGGCGAGCTCGCCGGTCTCGTCGGCCGCAGCCACCAGGAGCAGACTCTGGCAGGCCTCCGGCATCCGGCTGACCTGGCCGTGGAAGGCCAGTTGCAGGCGGCTGGTGAGGGGGAGCGCCCCCGGCGAGAACGCGCTGCCGCCTTCGGAGGCCAGGGCGACCGGCAGCTCCAGCAGAGCCAGCGGGTTGCCGCCGGCCTCGGCGAGCACGCGGTAGCGCACGGCGGGCGCGAGCGGATGCCGGTCGAGCAGGGCCGCGGCCGCCTCCGGGGCCAGCCCGGAGAGGCGCAACTCGGGAAGGCCGGGGGCGGGGAAGGAACCCTCGCCGTCCCGGGCGGCGAAGATCATGACCACGCCCTCGGCGTGCAGGCGCCGGGCGGCGAACAGGAGCGTGTCCCGCGACGCCCGGTCGAGCCACTGCGCGTCGTCGACCAGGCACAGCAGCCCGGTCTCGTCCGCGTGCTCCGCCAGCAGGGAGAGCACCGCCAGCCCCACCAGCATCGGCTCGGAGCCGGCCGCGGGCCCGAGCCCGAACACCGCCTCCAGCGCCTCGCGCTGCGGGCCGGGCAGCGCGGCAAGGGATCCGAGCGCCGGGCGCAGCAACAACTGCAGCCCCGAGAACGGCAGCTCCGCCTCGAACTCAACCCCCGTACCGCGGACCAGCCGCATGTCCCCGGCCGCTGCGGCGGCGTGGTCGAGCAACGCCGTCTTGCCGATGCCCGGCTCGCCACGCAGCACCAGCGACGAACTGGTGCCCGCCCGGGCTCCCGCCAGCAGTTCGGCGATCGTATCCGCTTCGGGCTTTCTCCCGTACAGCTCCCCCGCGCCCATGACCCCCCATCCTGGCATTCGTCCGGGAGTGTCCCGTACGGGCCGGTCAGGACCGTTTGTGTGCGTCCGAGCGTGAACAGGTCGGCTGTGCTCTCCCGGGTGACCGTGGCGCTTGCCGCGGCACAAAGATCCCCTCACTTCCGCATGCGGGACCTGACCAAGGTCACCTTGGTGCGGCGGTGCGGGCCGAACTGGTGGGCGATGCGGTGCTGCCGCTATGGTTTTGGATCACGTCCGATGTCGAGGCCGTTCTTCAGGAGGTGTGCAGCAGATGCGCAGGACCGTTCAGCAGCAAAGCCGCAGCTCTGCTCTTCCAACCTCGTCAAGCCGGAGACATCGTGTCGATTCGCATCACCCCTTTGATTGACTCTCAGCTCTCGCCGTCCAGCCGGCGCTTTGCCTGGCTCGCCACCCGATCCACAGGCGTACCCCTCGGATCGGCCTTCCTCCGCCTGTTCATCAGGGCGGGCCAGGATCATCTGGCCGAGCTCGATCTCCAAGTCCACCCGGCCGAGCAGCGTAGCGGCGTCGGTTCTCGCCTGCTGACGGCCGCGGTGGCCGCAGCCCGCCAAGAGGGTCGACGCTGCGTCATCGCGCAGGCCGAGCCTGGCTCGCCGGGAGACGTCTTCCTGTCGGCGCGCGGCTTCCGCAAGGTGTTGACCCTGACCTACACGCGGCTGCCGCTGGCACAGACCGACCTCGCCGCCCTCAGGGAGATCGTGCACAGCCCGCATCCCGGCTACCGGCTGGTCTCGTGGGACGGGACCGTGCCCGAGGAGTTGGCCGAGACGTTCGCCGCTTCCCGCCGCGCCATGGACGACATGCCGATGGACGACACCGACTACGGCACCGTGAGCTGGGACGTGGACCGCGTGCGGGCCGCAGCTCAGGCGATCGCGAACCGGGGCGACCTCCTGCACACCGTCGTCGCCGTCGACGAGTCCGACGGCTCGATCACAGGGTTCACCGAGTTGGTCGTCCCGGGAGACGGCAAGGGAGATGCCCAGCACTACGCCACGGGTGTGCTCCCCGAGCATCGCGGGCACGGCCTGGCCCGCTGGATGAAGGCCGAGGCTATCCGGCAGGCACGCGAGCGTTACCCGGACCTGGACGGCCTGCTGACCGACACCGCCGATAGCAACCGCCATATGCGCGTCATCAATGACGCGCTCGGCTACGTGCCGACCCACAAGAGGGTGACACTGCAGCTCGACCTGTAGCGGGCGAGGGTCTTGGCCGCCAAGGCCGTGGTGAAGACGGCGCGCCGGCTTGCGAGACGTGAGCCGGCGCGCCGTTCGGTCACAGCAGGGTTCCTCCCGAGGCGTCCAGCCAGTGCCCGGTCACCCAGCGGCTGTCGTCGGAGGCCAGGAAGGCCACCGCGTCGGCGACATCTTCCGGTGCGCCCACACGGCCCATGGGCGACAGCGATGACAGCCGCGCCAGCGCGTCTCCGACGAGCCTGCCCTGGTGCATGTCGGTGTCGATGACGCCGGGTGCCACGGTGTTGACGGTGATCGCGCGGGGCCCGAGCTGCTTGGCGAGCGTCGTGGTGAGCACGTCGAGCGCGCCCTTTGGACATGGCATAGCTGATGGACTGGGGCATGGCCGAGCCGCGGGTCAGCATCGTGGAGATGTTGATGATCCGGCCGCCGTCGCGCAGCCGGGGCAGCCGTCGGCCGGGCGGCGTTCCTGCACTCGGGGGCGTGACGCCTGTTCGGGACCATCTCCCCATGGCGGCTCTTAACCGAAATGGTCTTTAAGCTTCCAGATGGCTTGGTTGCCGCCATTTCGCTCACAGAAAGTAGCGCAAAGAATCTTGGCGGGTGCTACCGGATGCGGCCGCCTTCGGTGACCAGCCACTCGCCGGTTTCCCAATCGGATGGGCCGTCTTCGATGCGGTAGCACAGGTCGAATCGGATCTCGAGGTTCGACCAGGGATGGTTGACCGTGACGACGCGGAAGATCTCCTCAAGGCCTGGGAATGTGGTCCCTTCGGGTTCGGGGAATAGCTGCTCCAGCTCTGCGCGGGTCAGGTCGGTCCAGAGCGCGAACTGCCATTCCGTCTGCGTTAGTCCTTGGTCGTAGACCAACTCGAACCGGGGCTCGCGGCCGGCGACGAAATCGTGGATGTCGCCGAGAAGCTCATCTGATGTCGAAGGAAGGACGAAGGGCCACGTTTCACCGGTGGGAAAGCGGTACATGGTGGAGGCCGAGGCGAGTGCGTTGACAAGGTTCTGCCATTGCTCGGGCGAGGTGTGGCCGGCGGGCAGGTTCACACCCGTGTGATCGACCCGCTGGACGTGCCCGGCGAGACGGCGGGTCAGGTCCCCTATTTCGACCGTGGCAGGCGGCGTCTGTGCATCGGGCGTTTCGCCCCGCCAGACGCCGATGGATTGGCCCGTGTCGAAGACGACCTGCGGCGCGGGCACGTCGGCCAATTTGAACGCCGTCACCGGACGGGCGCCGGCGGGCTGTGGCGGGGTGAGGATCAGATGGTCAGCCGCCCCGCCGGATGTGGCGTATACGACCTCGGCGAGCAGCGAGCGTAGTTCGCCGAGAAAGGTACGTGACTCCGGAGTCGTGGGCAAAGAGAAGGTGATTTCGGAGAGGCGATCCATGCGCTTGACCTTAACTGAATTCAGGCCAATTCGGCCGCTATATGCCGTCGATTCCGGTGTTGCCAGATATACGGATTTGGGCGTACTCGGTTGAGCGCACGAATTTGGAGGCGGCCCCCTACTGGGGATGACAACGGCGCCTGCGGGACCAGGGCTCGGGAGCGGTGCGGCCAGCGGAAGAATGGAAGTCCGGCATGCCGAGATCGACGGTGGTGTGCGTGACCGCCAGACGTTGCATGGCGTCGAGTTTCTGGTCGGCTGCGGTGATGCTGACCTCGATCGCGGCGACTTCGCCGAGCCGGCCTTGGTCCTTGGCCTCCTGGAAGCGAGCGAGGAGGTTGTCGCGGATTTGCGGCAGCCGCGGCATTTGGGCGGGATCCGGCCGAAGCTGGGGGCATCTGGTGCAGGCGTGTCGCCAGCGACCACGCGGTGGCCGGCGAGCACTGGCGCCACGCCCACGCCCTCCTCGGCGACCTCGACCCCTCCGCCTCCGATCAGACGCATACCCAGCTGACGCTCATCGACAGGTCCGCCTTCGATGCCTTTATCCGGAGTCAGCCAGTCAGATGATCTGCCGAGCTGGTGGCGGGCCGCCGGGTCGAGGAGAGAACGACCTTGAGAGAGATCCCGTTCCGGTAGCTTTGGACGGCGTGTTCGGGGGCCGGCCATGGAGGGGTGATGAGACGTCCGACGATCAAGGACGTAGCCGCTGACTGCGGTGTCTCCAAGGCGACCGTGTCCCTGGTGCTTCGGGACAGCCCGCAGATCGGCGAGGACACCAAGCAGCGGGTGCGGGAGTCGATGGTCCGGCTCGGCTACGTCTACAACCGGCGGGCCGCCGACATGCGCAGCCAGCGGTCGCGGACTCTAGGGCTGGTCGTCACGCATCTCCGCAACCCGTACTTCGCCGAGCTCACGATGGCCATCGAGGACGCCGCCTCCACGAACGGCTACACGTTGTTCCAGGGCTTCAGCCGGGACGAGGTGCCGCGGCAGCGGCGGCTCCTGGAGACGATGGCCGAGCACCGCATCGACGGGCTCATCCTGCTGCCCTCCCACGATTCCCGCCAGGAGGACCTGCGGGAGGCCCTGGGCGGGGCGAGACTGCCGCACGTCCTGATTGCTCGCTCGGTGCGCGGGTACGACTGCGACTACGTGGGAGCCGACAACGTGCGGTCCGGCGTGCTGGTCGGCGAGCATCTGGGCACGCTCGGGGTCTCCTCGGCGGCGTTCCTGGGAGGCGCCGAGGGATCGTCCGCGCGCGGTGATCGCATCGAGGGGCTCAACGTGGGGTTGAGAAGCGCCGGCGTGACGTCGCCGTTGGCCTTGTCGCTGCCCGCGATCGGCGACGAGGGCGGGATCTCGCTGGTGGATCGCATGCTCGAGCGGATCCCTTGCCCGGACGCGATCGTGGCGTACAACGACATGTACGCCGTCGGCGTCATGAACGGGCTCAGGGCCCGGGGAATCATCCCAGGGCGCGATGTCGCCGTGGCGAGTTTCGACGATGTGCCCGACGCGGCCTTCCAGCAACCGCCGCTCACCAGCGCCGCGGGGCACCCGGAGATCGTAGGCGCGCGGGCGACGCGGCTGCTGCTGGACCGCTTGGAAGATCCTGATCGGGCGCCCCGGAGCGTGCTGGTCGAGCCCGACCTGATCCCGCGGGCCTCGACGACGTCCTGGTCGGGGCGCGCCTAACCGCACGCGGGCGCGCCGACAAACAGCGCTTTCATAAGCGTCGAAGGCACACAAGCCTCCTTCAGGTAGCCGCGCGAGCATCAAGTATGTGACGGCCGTGGCTCCCTCCACAGCGGTCCGAAGGCAGTGATCTTCTGAGCTGAGCTCAGGGCTGCTGCCGGAACGGGGCGAGCGT
>NZ_JBQHCV010000049.1:0-38445 GCF_052068215.1 Nonomuraea sp. H19
GCGGCGCGTGAAGCGGCCCTGTTATCTGCGGCAAGGAGGACACGGTGCCCGTTGTGGTGCAACTGCCGGCAGGCCGGTACCTGACGGTCCGCGCCGCGGCCGACGCCTTCCTGGACACCCTGCCCAACCCTGACACCGTGCGCGCCTACGCCGCTGGCGTCGGCAAGATCGCGCTGCGGCTCGGCAAGCATCGCCCGCTCGCGGCGGTGGCCGACGACGAGATCGATGAGGCCCTGGAGGCCCCGTCCTTGTCTTCCACGCAAGCTTCCCTTTCAAAGGACCCAAGCCTCCCTCTCTTCCAGAAGGACCCAAGCCGAAGTGGCGGCGGATGCGGAGACGCGGGATAGCCATGATGACGTGCGGAAAACGGCGCTAGACCACGTCGAACTCGTTCCCCTCGGGATCCACCATCGCCACCGCATAGTGATCAACCCCGGGCTGCGACAGCACCCGCACAACGGACGCCCCCGCCTGGACAAGCCGCTCCACCTCGGCATCCACCCGCGCTTTCCGGGTCTCCAGCGGTACGTCCTCCCGCTTGCCGCCCACCTTCACATCCAGGTGGAACCGGTTCTTGACCACCTTGCCCTCAGGCACCTGCTGAAACCAGATCCTCGGCCCGTGCCCCTCGGGATCGACGATGCTGTCGCTGCCGTCCCCCTCGCCCAGTTCGTCCTCCGGCACTCCGAGACTGCGCCAGTAATCCCGCCACGTGTCGAATCCACCCGGTGGCGGCTCCACCGTGTACCGCAGCGCGCCCGCCCAGAACCGGGCCATCCGCTCGGGTGCCGCACAGTCAATGACCAGCTGATAAGAAACCACGGCAGCCATCCTGCCGGACCCATCCGACAATTGTTGGCTCACGGTCCGGAAGGGTCACGACCCGGACGCTCCCTGGGCCGGTCAGTCGGTTGGCGCCGGCACCTCGATCGCCTGCCCATGGGGCAACTCCGCGCTATTCGCAGATCGCCGGCCGACGTGTCCTCTGGAGCCGGCCAGGCCGGCGGGTTCTTCGGGCCGGCCGGGCGTCGGCTGCAGGCACCTATGCAGCTGCGGTCACGCGTGTGGTCCGTCGGACTGCGCCGGGATCGCCTCGCCGCAGTGCCGGCGGGCCGGCCACAAGCCAGCCCCGCGCGGCGCGTCGGCAGCGGGCTCGCGGCTGAGGTGCTCCGCGGTCAGCATGGCCACCAGCATGGCCACCGCCCCGAGCGGGATGGTCTTGGCCTGGCAATGGCCACGAGGGTCGGGCGGGCTCCCGCGCGGCCGATTCTCGCGCGAGATGGCTGGCAACCCGGTGGGCGGCCAGCATCGCGCTGATCGCCCTGACAATGGTCGCCCTGGCGTACCAACACCTACTTGCGTTACGTGCCTTAACGACCTTCAAGCGGCTGACCAGCTAGTTCGCTTGCCAACCCCAGATAACCATCGCCGCAGGTCTGCCGCCCGTCCGCGGCTGAAGACGTCCTACTCCGGGCCTTCCAAACCGATATCAGTGCGGTCGGCGAGGCGTTCGCAGCGCTGCCTGGCGGCCTGTGCGGTGCCCAGTCCAAGCCCGAAGGCGATCTCCTGCCAGGTCATGCCGCGACCTCGCGCCATCTGCAGGAGGCCGGCTTCCAGCGCGTCCAGTTCGCCGCGGACCAGGGCCATGCAACCGGTGTCCGCGCTCACTTCGCCGGGACGCAGCCGCCGGTAGGCCTGGTACCAGCGAAGACCCCGGCCGTCGGGGTCGCTGGCGGAGCCGATGAGATGCTCGGCGAGAAAGCGTGCTGCCTGCCCGCGACGGTGCTGGTGAACGACCAGTTCGCGCCGAGCGCGGCCCTGCTGCACCTCGATGCCGCCATGCAGCCACGCCACGCACGCCGGGTCATCCTCCTGCCCGACAATCCGTTCCCCGCCATCCCAGTGCCGCCCGGCCGGCTACGCGATGAGAATTACCCTCTAAACCAGTAGGGAATATTGACTTATCGGGGATCGCGGCTTAGCGTCGTTGGTATGAGCCAGGGCTTCCTCTTGACCAGGCGCTCCCACGTGGACTTCGGCCACGTCGCCAGCGCGCAGTGTCGTTGATCACGGACCCGTAGTCGCCGCATCCCACCCTCGTGCTCCCGGCGTGGCCGACGCCGTCCACGCCTTCTCCGACGACTCCTCTTTCTCCGCGCACCGGCAGCCGCCGGGGCGCCGCGTGAGCATGCCTTCTCCCGTGAGGAACTCTCTCGTGATCGTGCCATCAAAGACCTTGTGCCCCACCGGCAGAATCGGGGTGCTCTCATGACCGACACGCTGCCCGACCGCGCCATCGCCGCCGACCAGTTCAGGCAGGCGCTCGCCGTGCACGCCAGCGGCGTCGTGGTCATCACCGCGCAGAACGACGGCATTCCCGTGGGCCTCACCGCCACGTCCTTCTCCTCCGTCAGCCTGGAGCCACCCCTGGTCTCCTTCTACGTGGACCGTTCCTCCACCACCTGGCCGCACCTGGGCGCCGCCGACCACTTCGCGGTCAACATCCTGGCCAGCGACCAGGCCGAGCTGGCGGCCCGCTTCGCCCGCAAGAACATCGACCGCTTCGCCGCGCCCACCCGCTGGCGGCCCGGACCGCTGGGCGCCCCGCTGCTGCAGGACGTCACGGCGCACCTGATCTGCCTGCCCTACGAGAGAGCCGAGGTCGGCGACCATCTCCTGGTGGTCGGCCTGGTCGCCGAGGCCCACGTACGGCACGCCGGCCGCCCCCTCCTCTACCACCAGGGCCGCTTCGGCCGCTTCCTGGCCCACCCCGACTCCTGAACCCCGGAGCAGCTTGTGTCCACAACCACGCAGACGCGGGCCTACGCGAGCCCCGTCGACCACACCGCGTACGGCCACTACGGTCCTGGCCGCCTGCACCTGTCCCCGGACTGGAACCGCCCGGTCTACCCCTTCCAGGGCCGGATCACCGCCGACGGCTCCAGCGGCTTCCGCGCCGAGCCCGGCCGCTACCACCTCTACGTCGCCTGGGTCTGCCCCTACGCGCACCGCGCCGCGATCGTCCGCAAGCTCAAGGGCCTGGAGAACGTCGTCTCCCTGTCCTACGTGGACGACGAGCGCGACGGCCGGGGCTGGGCGTTCAGGGAAGGCCGCGGCTCCGACCCGGTCAACGGCTTCACCCTGCTGGAGCAGGCCTACGAGGCGACCGAGAAAGGGTACGGCGGCCACATCTCGGTCCCGGTGCTCTGGGACCGGCAGACCGGCTCGATCGTCAGCAACAACTTCCCCGACATCACGATCGACCTGGCCACCAAGTTCGAGCAATGGGCCGACACATCGATCGATCTCTACCCGGACACGCTGCGCCCCGAGATCAACAAGCTGAACGGGTGGATCTACTACGACGTCAACGCCGGCGTCTCCCGCGTGGCCCGTGCCACCACCGAGGACGACCGCGAGCGGGAGCGCCACGTGGTTGTATCGGCACTGGAACGCCTGGATGAGCGCCTGGCCGAGCAGCGCTTCCTGGCCGGGGACACGATCACCGAGGCCGATGTGCGGCTCTGGGTGACGCTGGCCAGGTTCGACGCCGAGTACAACCGCGGCCACCTCGTCAGCGAGCGGGAACTGAGCGACTTCGAATACCTGTGGCCCTACGCCCGCGACCTCTACCAGCGGTCCGCCTTCCGCGAGACCACCGAGGGCCTGCCCGCAACCTGGGACGCGCCCCACGGGCGGGGCCGATGACGCGCAAGCAGGTCCACCTGGCGGCCCACTTCCCCGGCGTGAACAACACCACCGTCTGGGCCGACCCCCGCTCCGGCAGCCAGATCGACTTCGCCTCGTTCGTCCATCTCGCGAAGACGGCCGAGCGTGGCACGTTCGACTTCTTCTTCCTGGCCGAGGGCCTGCGGTTACGCGAGCTGAAGGGCCGCATCCACGATCTGGACGTGGTGGGCCGGCCGGAGTCGCTCACCGCGCTCAGCGCGCTGGCCGCGGTGACCGACCGGCTCGGCCTGGCCGGGACCGTAAACGCGACTTTCAACGAGCCGTACGAGCTGGCCAGGCGCCTGTCCACGCTCGACCACCTGAGCGAGGGCCGGGCCGCGTGGAACGTGGTCACCACCTCCGACGCCTTCACCGGCGAGAACTTCCGCCGCGGCGGCTACCTGGACCGTGCCGACCGGTACGGGCGGGCCGCCGAGTTCGTCCGCCTGGCGCGCGAGCTGTGGGACTCCTGGCAGCCCGACGCGATCGTCGCCGACCCGGCGGCGGGACGGTTCATCCAAGAGGGGGCCATCACGACGGTCGAGCATCGCGGCACACACTTCTCGGTGAGTGGCCGGTTCACGCTGCCCCGCAGCCCGCAAGGCCGCCCCGTGATCATCCAGGCGGGCGACTCCGACGAGGGCCGCGAGTTCGCCGCCGCCAACGCCGACGTGATCTTCACGCCGCACGGCAGGCTGGAGGACGGCAAGCGCTTCTACGCCGACGTCAAGCGCCGCCTGGGCAAGTACGGTCGCGAGCCGCACCAGTTGAAGATCATGCCTGGGGTGACGTTCGCGCTGGGCGACACCGAGGCGGAGGCCGCGGAGAATGCCGCCCGCATCCGGCGTCAGCAGGTCGGGCCGCAGACCGCGATCGCGTTCCTGGAGCAGGTGTGGGGTCGTGACATGTCGGCCTACGACCCGGAGGGCCCGCTGCCGGAGGTCGAGCCGGACCTGTCGGAAGGCGTCTCCCAGGGCCGGGTGCCGATCAAGGATCGCGCGGCCGTGGCGGCCAAATGGCGGGCGCTGGCCGAGGAGAAGGGCCTGTCGATCCGGGACCTGGTCATCGAGGTGACCGGGCGGCAGACGTTCATCGGCACCCCCGAGAGCGTGGCCCGGCTGATCGACGAGCACGTGCAGGCCGACGCCGCCGACGGGTTCATCCTCGTGCCGCACCTGACGCCGGGCGGGCTGGACGAGTTCGTGGACCGGGTGGTGCCGCTGCTGCGTGAGCGCGGCGTCTTCCGCACCGAGTACACCGGCGCCACCCTTCGCGACCATTTGGAGCTGGCATGACGTTGCACTTGGCCGTGGCGCTGGACGGCGCGGGCTGGCATCCTGCCGCCTGGCGCTCATGGGACTCCCCGGAGGCGATCTTCTCGGCACGTCACTGGGCGGGGCTGGTGGCCGAGGCCGAGCGCGGGCTGCTCGACTTCGTCACCATCGAGGACGCGTTCGGGTTGCAGTCCACGCTGCCCGACGGCGACGACGACCGTACCGACCAGGTGCGGGGACGGTTCGACGCGGTGCTGCTCGCGTCCCGGCTGGCGCCGCTCACGAGCCGGATCGGGCTGGTGCCGACCGCCACGGTCACGCACACCGAGCCCTTCCACGTGGCCATCGGCATCGCCACGCTCGACCACATCAGCGGCGGCCGGGCAGGGTGGCGGGCGCAGGTCTCGCCGCGGGCCTCGGAGGCGCGACTCGTCGGCCGCCGGGAGTTCCCGCCGCTCGATCGGCTGTTGAACCGGCAGGGCGGCGTGGACCTGTCGGCCGACCCGCAGGTGCGCGATCTGTTCGCGGAGGCGGCGGACGCGGTGGAGGTGGCGCGGCGGCTCTGGGACAGTTGGGAGGACGACGCCGAGATCCGCGACGTGGCCACCGGCAGGTTCATCGACCGGGACAAGCTCCACCACATCGACTTCGCCGGGCGGTTCTTCTCCGTAAGGGGGCCGTCGATCACGCCGCGCTCGCCGCAGGGGCAGCCGGTGGTGACCGCGCTCGCGCACGCGCGGCTGCCGTACGAGTTCGCCGCGAGCAGCGCCGACGTCGTGTACGTCACGCCGCACTCGCCCGAGCAGGCCCGCGCCATCGTCGAGGAGCTCAGAGGGCTGTCCGCCGAGCTGAAGATCTTCGCCGACCTCGTCGTCTTCCTGGGTGAGGACGCGGCCGGGCGCAAGGCGCGGCTCGACGAACTGGACGGGGCCGAGCTCGTCTCCGACGCCGCGATCTTCACGGGGACCGCCCGGGAGCTGGCCGAGGTGCTGCTGGAGTGGCGGCGGGCCGGCATCCAGGGGTTCCGGCTGCGGCCCGGCGCGCTGCCGCACGACCTGGAGCGGATCACCCGGGAGCTGACGGCCGAGCTGCGCGGGCGCGGGGCGTTCCGGCGCGAGTACGAGGCGGCCACGCTGCGCGGGCTGCTCGGCCTTCCTCACCCGGTCAGCCGCTACGCGGAGGTGTCATGAAATTTCTGCTCATCACGTTGATCGTGCACAACGACGACCGATCACCCACCGAACGTTTCCGCGAGGTCGTCGACAACGCGGTGCTGGCCGAGGAGCTCGGCTTCGACGGGTTCGGCGTGGGAGAGCGGCACGAGCGGCCGTTCATCTCCTCCTCGCCGCCGGTCGTGCTCAGCCACATCGCGGCGAAGACGTCACGGATTCGGCTGTTCACCGCGGTGACCACGCTGAGCCTGCTCGACCCGGTGCGCGCGTACGAGGACTACGCCACCCTCGACCACCTGTCCGAGGGCCGGCTCGAGCTGATCATCGGCAAGGGCAACGGCGCGGCGCAGGCCAAGCTGTTCCACGTCACGGCCGAGGACCAGTGGGAGCGCAACCGGGAGTCGTACGAACTCTTCCGCCGCCTGTGGCGGGAGGACGAAGTCACCTGGGAAGGCACGTTCCGGCCGTCGCTCACCGAGGCCGAGACCTGGCCGCGGCCGCTGCAGCGGCCGATCCGGGTCTGGCATGGCAGCGCCACCAGCAAGGAGTCGGTGGACCTGGCCGCCCGCTACGGCGATCCGCTGTTCTCCGCCAACGTCACCAACCCCATCGACCCGTACGCCGAGCTGATCGACCACTACCGGGAACGCTGGGCGCACTACGGCCACGACCCGGCCGACGCGCTGGTCGGGGCCGGCACGGCAGGCTACTACGCGGCCCGCACCTCGCAGGAGGCCATCGCCGCCTACCGGCCGATCTACGACGCCCGCGTGAAGTTCCAGCGGAAGCTCGGGCTGCCGATCGTGTTCCCGACGCTGGAGGACGCCATCGAGCGCAGCTCGATCCTGGTCGGCAGCCCGCAGCAGATCATCGACAAGGTGCTGCGCTACCACAAGCGGTTCGGCCACGAGGTCATGCACCTGCACGCCGACGCCGACGGGCTCACCCCGAAGCAGCACCGGGAGGCGCTTGAGCTGTTCCAAGCCGAGATCGCGCCCGTGCTGCGCGCGGAGATCCCCAGCCGGCCGTTCCCCGGAGGTGCCTCGTGACACTGTCCATCCTCGACCTCGCCCCGATCGTGTCGGGCGGCACCGCCGGTGACGCGTTGCGCAACACCATCGACCTGGCCAGGCGAGCCGAGGAGTACGGATACCGCCGCTACTGGCTGGCCGAGCACCACTTCGCGCCGGGCGTGGCCAGCTCGGCCCCGGCCGTGCTGATCGCCCTGGTGGCCGCGGCGACGTCCACGATCCGGGTGGGATCGGGGGCCGTGCAGCTCGGGCACCAGACGCCGCTGTCGGTGGTCGAGCAGTTCGGGCTCATCGACGCGCTGTACTCGGGCCGGATCGACCTGGGGATCGGCCGCTCGGGGCAGCGCCGCGCCGAGCTCGCCAAGGCCGCCGCCTCGGAGCCGAAGCCCGCCAAGGTCGTGGACGGGCTGCTGATCCCGCCGCCGTTCGACTTCTCACAGCTGGCCAGGCACCCCCATCTCGCCCATTACGCCACGCTGCTCCAGCAGCCCGGCGCGCAGACGCCCGACTTCGCCGACCAGATCGACGACGTGCTGGCCTTCCTCAAGGGCACGCACGAGGCGCGGGCCGTGCCTGGTGAGGGCGCGGACGTGGAGGTGTGGATCCTCGGCAGCAGCGGTGGGCAGAGCGCGCAGGTGGCGGGGGAGCGAGGGCTGCCGTTCGCGGCCAACTACCACGTCAGCCCGTCCAACGTGCTGGAGGCCGTGGAGGCCTACCGGGAGGCGTTCAAGCCGTCCGACGCGCTGGCCGAGCCGTATGTCGTCGTCTCGGCGGACGCGGTGGTCGCCGAGGACGAGGCGAAGGCCCGCGAGCTGGCCAGAGGCTATGGCCTTTGGGTGCGCAGCATCAGGACCGGCGCAGGCGCGATGCGGTACCCCACCGGCGAGGAGGCCGAGGCGCACGTCTGGACCGACGCCGACCGCGAGCTCGTCAAGGACCGCGTCGACACCCAGTTCGTCGGCACGCCCGATCAGGTGGCCGAGCGGCTGCGCGTGCTCCGCCACGTGACCGGGGCCGACGAGCTGCTGGTCACCACCATCACCCACGACCATCACGACCGCGTGCGCTCGTACGAGCTGCTCGCAGAAGCCTGGAAACGCCCGTGAAGCGCCTCATACCTCTTCTGCTCGTCGCCACGCTGGCCGCTTGCGGCGGGCAGCCTGCCCAGGAAGCCGCCGTCACCTCGCTGACCTGGGCCATCGAGACGCAGCCCATTACGCTGAACCCGCAGCTGTGGGCGCAGAACAAGGTGCGGCTGCTCGTGTTCAACCAGTTCGACGCGCTGGTCTCCAAGGCCGAGGACGGCACGTTCCGTCCCTGGCTGGCCAAGTCGTGGAAGGTGTCGGACGACGGGCTCACCTACACCCTCGACCTGCGTGACGACGTGACCTTCCACGACGGGGCGAAGTTCGACGCCGCCGCCGTCAAGGCCAACCTCGACCAGTTCAAGGTGCCCGGCTACAACCCGGCGGTGGCCGCGATCCAGCTGAAGGCCCTCGACAAGGCCGAAGTGGCGGCCCCGTACACGCTCAAGATCACGCTCAAGGAGCCCGACGGGCTGTTCCTCGACTTCCTCGCCTCCCCTTATGCCGGGCAGGTGTCGCCGAAGTCGCTGAAGAGCGCCAAGGACCTCAAGTTCGGCGGGATAGACCTGGTCGGCACCGGGCCGTTCATCCTCGACCGGTACGTCCAGGGCCAGGAGATCCACTACCGCCGCAACCCGAACTACAACTGGCCGCCCACCGGAGTGGCTCACCAAGGTCCCGCCCACCTGTCGGAGATCACCTACCGGTTCCTGCCCGAGGCCGCGGTCCGCGTCGGCGCGCTCACCTCCGGCCAGGTGCAGGTCATCGAAGGCGTCCCCGCCACCGAGGTCGCCCTGATCAAGAAGGACCCGGCGCTGGCCCTGCTGACCTCGCTGAACTCCGGCACCGCTTACTCCTACTACTTCAACACCTCCCACGCCCCCTTCGACGACAAGCGCGTGCGCGAGGCGTTCCGCGAGGCCGTGGACGTCGACGCGGTGCTGAAGTCCGTCTACCAGGGCACCGCCACCAGGGCGTGGAGCATCGTCGGCAAGCGGAGTCCCTTCTACGACGCCACCCTCGAAAACGGCTACGGTGGCGACGTGGCCAAGGCCAACGCCCTGCTCGACGCCGCCGGCTGGAAGGAACGCGACGCCGAAGGCTTCCGGGTCAAGGACGGCAAGCGGCTCACCGTCCGTGAGGTCGCCTCCGCGCCATTCGTACGGGACCGCCGCGACATCCTCGCTCAGGCCATCCAGGCCCAGGTCAAGCAGAACGCCGGCATCGACTTCCAGCTCAAGATCGTGGACCAGGGCAGCGCGCAGAAGGCCCTGGAGGAGAACCAGTACGAGCTGTTCGGCAACTCCCGCGGCGACTCCGACGCGGGCGCCGCGCTCAACCTCATCCTTCCTGAGAAGGGCGCCATCAACCGCACCCGCTTCGCCGACCCGCAGGTGGACAAGTGGCTCGCCGCCGCCTCGGCCACCTCCGACCAGGCCGAGCGCAAGGAGCTCTACGCCAAGCTGCAGAAGTCGGCGGTCGTGGAGAACGCCATCGTGTTCCCGCTCTACGTGCCCGCCGACCAGATAGCCGCGCAGAAGACCGTGCAGGGCCTCGGCTTCGACCCCGCCTCCGGCACGCCCGCGAGCGCCTATGACGTGCGGATCGGGACATGATCAAGCGGCTGGCGACCGGGCTGGCCGTGCTCTGGGCCGCCGCCACCGCCTCATACATAGCGCTGCTGCTCGCGCCGGGCGACACCATCGACATCCTGATCGGCGACGGAGCCGACACCCCGGAGATCAGGGCGAAGATCATCGCGGAGTGGGGGCTCGACCGGCCGGAGATCGTCCAGTACCTGTCCTACCTGTGGCGGCTGTTGCACGGCGACCTCGGGCGCTCCTATCAGCTGCAGCGCGGCGTCGGTGAGATCCTCACCACCCAGGTAGGCCCGACCGTGCAGCTCACCCTCGCCGCGGCGGGCGCCGGGGTGGTGCTGGCCTGCGTCATCGCGATCGTCACCGCCGGGCGGGGGCGGTGGCTGCGCGGCGCCGCCTCGGCCGCTGAGCTGGTTTCGGTGTCGGTGCCGCCGTTCCTCATCGGGATCGTGCTGCTGTCGGTGTTCTCGTTCACGCTCGGCTGGTTCCCCGTCTCAGGGGCGCAGGGGCCGCGGTCGCTGGTGCTGCCCGCGCTCGCGCTCGGCCTGCCCGTCGCCGGCGTGCTCGGGCAGGTGCTGCGCGGCGGGCTGGAACGGGCCCTTGAACAGCCGTTCGCGGTGACGGCGCGAGCCCGCGGGCTCACCGAACGCGCGCTGGTCGCCCGGCACGCCCTGCGGCACGCGCTGATCCCCGCGGTGACGCTGGCCGGGTGGTTCACCGGGACGTTGCTGGGCGGCGCGGTGATCACGGAGGTGTTGTTCGGGCGGCCAGGGCTCGGACAGGTGGCCATGCAGGCGGTCACGGGCCGGGACATGCCTGTGGTCATGGCGGTGGTGCTGCTGTCGGCGGTTGCGTACGTCACCATCAGCACGCTGCTCGACCTGGCCTACCGCGTCATCGACCCCCGGATACGGGCTGACCGGTGATACGCGTGCTCACCCGCAGGGAATCCCGCCCTGCCCTCAAGTCCCTGCGCCGCCCTGCCCGCCGCCACCTCGTCCTGAGCGCGTCCACCGACCCGCGCCGGCTCGTGCCGTTGGCCTTTCTCCTCCTCCTCGTCGTGGCGGTGGTCGCCCCTGGACTGCTCACCGCCGCCGATCCGCTGGCCGCCGATCCGCTGAACGCGCTCGCCTCACCCAGCGGCGCTCACTGGTTCGGCATCGACCACCTCGGTCGCGACGTGCTGGCCAGGGTCGCGCACGGCGCTCGCCACTCCGTCAGCATCGGCGTCGCCGCCACCGCACTGGCCGTCACCGCCGGCGTGCTGCTCGGCCTGGCCGCCGGGCTGTCGCCGAAATGGCTGGACGAGGCGCTGGCCCGCTCGTTCGACGTGTTGTCCACCCTGCCCGAGCTGCTGCTCGCCCTCCTCGTCGTGGCGATCACCGGCCCGGGCACCACGAACGTGATCTTCGCCATCGCCATCGCCCAGATCCCGAACTACGCCCGCGTGATCCGCGCCCAGACCTTCGTCGTCCGCCACTCCGGCTACGTCGAGCAGGCACTCACCTTCGGCCGCTCCCGCCTGGCGATCACTACCGGGCACGTGCTGCCGAATGTGCTCGGCCCGATCCCCGTGCTCGCCACGATCGGGCTCGGCCAGGCCGTGATCGCCAGCTCCGGGCTCAGCTTCCTCGGCATGGGACCGCAGCCGCCGGCCGCCGAGTGGGGCGCGATGCTCTCCGAGGCCCGCAACTACCTGCGGGTCGCCTGGTGGGAGGCGCTCTTCCCGGGCCTGGCGATCACGCTCACCGTCGTCTGCCTGACCGTCGTCGGGCGCCGCCTGCAACGCCGCTTCGAGAGGAGAACACCATGACGTCGCTGGTTACCGTGGAGGACCTGCGAGTGAGCTTCGGCCACGCCGAGGTCGTACGCGGCGTCTCCCTGACGGTCGAGCCCGGCGAGTGCGTGGCCATCGTCGGCGAGTCCGGCTCCGGCAAGAGCGTCACCGCACGGACCCTGCTCGGCCTGGCCGGACCCGGCTCGACCGTGCGGGCCTCGGCCTTCCGCGTCTCCGGCCGGGACGCCCTGGCCTTCACCCCCGGCGACTGGCGGCGACTGCGCGGCGGGTTCGCCGGACTCGTCCTGCAGGACGCGCTGGTCTCGCTGGACCCGCTGCGTACCGTGGGCGCCGAGATCGGTGAGGTGCTCGCCGTTCACGACGTCGTGCCCCGCGCCCGCCGCAGGGAGCGGGTGCTGGGGCTGCTGGAGGCGGTGGGCATACCCGAACCGGTGATCCGGGCCGGACAGTATCCCCACCAGCTCTCCGGCGGGCTGCGGCAGCGAGCGTTGATCGCCTCCGCCATCGCCGCCGACCCCGAGCTGATCATCGCCGACGAGCCCACCACCGCCCTCGACGTCACCGTCCAGGCCCAGATCCTGCGGCTGCTCGCCGAACGCAAGGCCGCTGGGACCGCGCTACTGCTGATCAGCCACGACCTGGCCGTGGTCGGCTCGATCGCCGACCGCATCCTGGTCATGAAGGACGGCCAAATCGTGGAGGAGGGGCCCGCCAGGGAAGTGCTGGCCACGCCCACACATGACTACACCCGCGTGCTGCTGGCCGCCGTGCCCTCCGCCGCTTCCCGGGGCACCCGCCTGACCACCGGGACTCCGCAGGCCGTCCCCGCCCCAGACCTGTCGGCCCAGGTCCTCGCGGGAACGGGGCTCACCCGCTCGTACGGCCCGCGCCGCGTCGTCGACGACGTCGCCTTCACCCTCCACAAGGGCGAGACCCTCGGCGTCGTCGGTGAGTCCGGCTCGGGCAAGACCACGCTCGCCCGCCTCACCCTCGGTCTGCTCGAACCCGACCACGGCCACGTCACCCTGCACCAGCAGCCATGGAGCCACCTGCGGGAACGCGAACGCCGCCCGCTGCGACCCAGCATCCAGCTCATCTCCCAAAACCCACTCGACTCCTTCGACCCCCGCCACACCGTCGGCCGCCTCATCGCCGAACCGCTCCGTCTGCCCAGGGCGAAACGCCGCGAACACGTCCACGATCTGCTCGCCCGCGTCGGCCTACCGCCCGAAACGGCTGCCCGCCACCCCCGCGAGCTGTCCGGCGGCCAGCGCCAGCGCGTCGCCATCGCCCGCGCCCTCGGCCCCCGCCCCGACGTGCTGGTCTGCGACGAACCGGTCTCCGCCCTCGACGTCTCCATCCAGGCCCAGGTCCTCGACCTGCTCGCCGACCTCCAGGCCGAGTACGGCACCGCGATGATGTTCATCTCCCACGACCTGGGCGTCGTCCACCACGTCGCCGACCGCGTGCTGGTCATGAAGGACGGCCGGGTCGTGGAGGAAGGCGACGTCGAGGACGTGTTCACCCAGCCCCGCCACCCCTACACACAGGCGTTGGTCGCCGCCGTGCCCCGAATGGAATTCTCCACTATGAGGACGGCGTGAACCTACAGCTCGGCGTGTTCGTCTCCGGCCCGCAACCGCTGTCGATCGACTCGCCCGCCGCCGACGAGGAGCTGGCGAATCTGCATGCCGAGGTGGCGAGCGGCTCACTGGAGGCGACGACGACTACGGTGCGGGATCTGACCGGCCGCGAGCCCCGGACATCCGCGCAACCTGACCGCCAACGCGCAGGCGCTGCGGAGCGGCCTGGCCTCCACGATGCGCTGAAAGATGCCGTATTGGTGGGTGCCGGCGGCCGCCAGAAGGGGCAGGACAGCAGCGTTCAAGGCTTGCGGGGGGGCCGCGGTTAACAGTCGCGACAACAGAGGCAAGATCTGCTCAGGGTGAGCCGTGACTGGGGACACGATCCCGGTCTGGCACCTCGGTCATGTGCACCCGGATTCGGACTGGGTAACGGCTGCTGCGAGGGCGGCTTGGTAGATGGTGCGGCGGGCCATTTCGCTGCCGCGAGGTGGCAGATCTTGTGGCGTCCGGAGATTAGCCGCTGCTCGCAGGCGGTGAGTGCGTAGCGCAAGGTGGCGCAATCTTACCGTTATCCCACTTTACCTACCCAATTGCTAGGTTATTGCCTGTGTCCAGGTGGTGAGGTGGAAATGGGACAGATGGCGGCCGCGCGGCGCCGTGCTGACCGGGCCAGGCAGGTGGCCGATCTGCTCAGGCGCCAGATCGTGCACGGGATCTTCCCCCACGGCAGGCTACCGCCGGAGGCGGCGCTGGCAAGTGAGTTCGGTGCCTCGCGCAACACGGTGCGCGACGCCCTGCGCCTGCTGCATGAGGAAGGGCTGGTCGAGCGCTGCCCCGGAGTGGGGACCACGGTCTCGGGCGAGAAGTACCCGCACGGCCTGCACCAACTGCTCGGTCTCGCCGAGACGCTGCACGAGCACGGCCAGGTGACCAACCAGGTCAGGACCATGACCGTGATCGAGCCGCCCTCCGCCGTGAGCACCCGGCTCGGGCTGTCCCCGGGCGAGCCGGTCATCTACCTCGAACGGCTCCGCCGTCTCAACGGCCTGCCGCTCTCGCTGGACCTGACCTACCTGGTCCGGGACGTCGGCGAGCCTCTGTTCGACGCCGACCTGGAGAACAACGACATCTTCGTGCTGCTGGAGGGGATCGCCGGCCAGCCGCTCGGTACGGCCGAGCTCACGCTGGAGGCGGTCAACGCCGACCCACATACGGCAACCGTGCTGGAGGCGCCGCGCGGCGCCGCGCTGCTCATGGTCGAGCGGCTCACCCACTTGGCCGACGGCAGCCCCGTCGACCTGGAGTTCATCCGTTTCAGAGGCGACCGGCTGACCATGCGCGGACACCTGAACCGCGCCACTGACGAGGAGGGGCGATGGCCCTGATCAACCAGCGGGTCGAGGTGCCCGTGACCATCGATGAGGCGCTGTGCATCGACGGCTGCACGCTCTGCGTCGAGGCCTGCCCACTGGACTCCCTGGCGATCAGCGACGAGACCGGCAAGGCCTACATGTACGTGGACGAGTGCTGGTACTGCGGCCCCTGCGCCGCCAGGTGCCCCGTGGACGCCGTCACCATCGACATCCCCTACCTGCTGCGATGAAAAAGGAAAGCGCCATGCGCATCGTTCTGGCGGCCCTCGCCCTGCTCGCCGCGGCCGGCTGCTCGGTCGCCGGAGCCGCGGGCGGCGACACGGGCAAGACGAAACTGGTCGTCGGCTACCAGTCGAAGACCATCAACACCGTCACCGCGGGCACCCTGCTGCGCTCGCTCGGCTACCTGGAGAAGCGGCTCGGCGACAAGTACACCGTCGAGTGGCAGGACTACGACACCGGCGCCCCCATCACGGCCAAGATGGTCGCCGGCAAGATCGACATCGGCTCGATGGGCGACTATCCGCTGCTGATCAACGCCTCCCGCACCCAGAACGTCCCCGCCGCCCGTACGGAGCTGATCTCCACCACCGGCTACAACCTGCGCGGCGGACTCAACATGGTCGTCGTCCCGCCCGCCTCGAAGGCGGAGACGCTGTCCGACCTGAAGGAGACCAAGGTGTCCGCCAGCGTCGGCTCCGCCGGGCACGGCACCCTGGTGCAAGCCCTGGAGAAGGCCGGGGTCACCGGGGTCGAGGTGGTCAACCACCAGCCCGCCGTCGGCGCCTCGCAGCTGGAGTCGGGCGGTGTCCAGGCGTACGCGCAGTTCGTGGCCTGGCCCGGCCTGCTCGTCTTCCAGGACAAGGGCCGCCTGCTCTACGACGGCTCCGCGCTGGACGTGCCGACCTTCCACGGCGTGGTGGTGCGTCAGGCGTACGCGAAGGAGCACCCCGACGTGGTCGACGCCTTCCTCAAGGCGCAGATCGACGCCACCCGCTACCTGCACGAGCACCCGCTGGCGGCGGCCGAGTCCGTGGCGAGGTCCACCGGCCTGCCTCCCGAGGTCGTCTACCTCTACAACGGTCCCGGCGGCATCTCCACCTTCGACGTCACGCTCAAGCCGCAGCTCAAGGCAGCGCACGAGCACGACGTGCCGTACCTGAAGCGCATCGGCACCGACTTCGGCGGCGTCGACGTCTCCGCCTTCGTCAACGACTCCTACCTGCGCAAGGCGTACGGCCCGGCGTACGACAAGGATGTGGCCTCCACGGCGAACCCCGCCGCGATCACCGGCACCGACCCCGTGTGCGGCCAAGCGGTCCAGGACCCGAAGACCGCGTCGGAGCTGTGGCTCGACGGCGCCGCCACGACACAGCCTGCGGCCACGCCCACCTGCCTGCTGCGCCAGATCGCCACCGCCAAGTCCAAGGTGCGCGCCGCCTACGTCCCCGACACCGTCACCGGCACCCGCTGGTTCGCCGACCACGCCGTGTGGCTCCGGGAGGGGTCGAGCTTCCTGCCCTTCACCACGCAAGACGGCGCCGACGCCTACCGGGCCGGCCATCCGAAGGCGGAGCCGGTCACGTACGACGCCGCGCTCAAGGAGATCGGCGCGTGAACGGCAGATGGGCCGTCAGGGTCGCCTCGGTCCTGGCTGCCGCCGGGGTGTGGCAGCTGCTCACCGCCACCGACGCCCGGCTGTGGCTCAGGTTCGACCGGCTGCCCACCCTCGACGAGATCGCGGCCGAGGCCGCCCGGCAGCTAGCCACCTCCGTCTACGCGCTGGACCTCCTGCAAAGTCTGATCCGCATCCTCACCGGGTTCGGCCTGGCCACGATCGCGGGCATCGCCGCGGGCGTCGTCGTCGGCAGATCGGCGCGGATCCGGGACGTGCTGCTGCCGCTGCTGGAGGCGGTGCGGCCGATCCCGGCGATCGCGCTCGTCCCGGTGGCGATCCTGATGTTCCCGACCGACGAGCAGGGCATCGTCTTCATCACCTTCGTGGCCGCCTTCTTCCCGATCATGGTCAGTACGCGGCACGCCGTCCGGGCACTGCCCACCCTGTGGGAGGACGCCGTCAGGACGCTCGGCGGCCGGCGACGGCACGTGCTCTGGAACGTCGTGCTGCCCGGCATCCTGCCGGGGGTGTTCGGCGGGTTGTCGGTCGGCATGGGCGTGTCGTGGATCTGCGTGATCTCGGCCGAGATGATCTCCGGTGAGTTCGGGGTCGGCTACCGGACGTGGCAGGCGTACACGCTGGTGGACTACCCCGGGGTGATCGTCGGGATGGTCACCATCGGGCTGCTCGGCTGGCTCACCTCGGCCGCCGTCGAGCTGATCGGGCGCCGGGTCACCCGCTGGCTGCCCAGGGGAGCGTGACATGACCACACTGGCACCACCCGAGCAGGCGCAGGCCGGGCTCGGGTTCACCCTGGAGAGGTTGTCCCTGGGCTACGGCGGCGACCTCGTCGTACGCGAGCTGGACCTGCGGATCGTGCCCGGCGAGGTGCTGGTCGTCGTGGGCGCCTCGGGCTCGGGCAAGTCGACGCTGCTGCGTGCCCTGGCGGGGCTGCTCCCGCCGGTCGGCGGCAACGTCCGCGCCGGCGACGCCGAGATCACCGGCACCTCGGCCGAACGTGCCATGGTCTTCCAGGACGACGGGCTGCTGCCCTGGCGCAACGTCCGGCGCAACATCGAGCTGCCCCTGCGCATCCGCAAGGTGGGCCGGCGCGAGCGCGCGGCCGCGGCGCAGGAATGGATCGAGCGCGTCGGCCTCGCCGGGGCCGAGGACAAGCTGCCGCGCGAGCTGTCCGGCGGCATGCGCCAGCGCGTGCAACTCGCCCGCGCCCTGGTGGCCGCGCCCCGCGCGGTGCTGATGGACGAGCCGTTCGGCGCGCTCGACGCCCAGACCCGCGCCCAGATGCAGCGCGTCCTGCTCGACGTGCTGGGCGACACCCAGGCGACTGTCGTCTTCGTGACGCACGACGTGGACGAGGCGCTGCTGCTCGCCGACCGGATTGCGGTGATCGGCGGCCACGGCCTGCGCGCGGTGCTCGACGCACGCGGGACGGACGAGCACGCACGCGCCGGGCTGCGCGACAGGATCGTGAAGGAGCTGTAGATGGAGATTCCCCCGATCGAGGACCGCCTGCACCTGGAGTGCGAGGTTCTGGTCGTCGGCGGCGGCACCGCGGGCACGATGGCCGCGATCACCGCGGCGGAGCGGGGCGCGCGCGTCCTGCTGCTGGAGAAGGCGCACGTCCGCCACAGCGGCGCCCTGGCCATGGGCATGGACGGCGTCAACAACGCGGTCATTCCCGGCAAGGCCACGCCCGAGGACTACGTCGCCGAGATCACCAGGGCCAACGACGGGATCGTCAACCAGAAGACGATCTACCAGACCGCCACCAGGGGCCATGACATGGTCCGGCGCCTGGAGCGCTACGGCGTCAAGTTCGAGAAGGACGAGTACGGCGAGTACGCCGTGCGCCGCGTTCACCGCTCGGGCAGCTACGTGCTGCCCATGCCGGAGGGCAAGGACGTCAAGAAGGTCCTCTACCGGGTGCTGCGGCGCCGCGACATCCGGGAGAAGGTCCGCATCGAGAACCGGGTCATGCCGGTCAGGGTGCTCACCTCCGGCGGCCGGGCGATCGGGGTGGCCGGCTTCGACACCAGGTCCGGGCGGTTCGTCACGGTGAGCGCCGGCGCCGTCATCCTCGCCACCGGCGCGTGCGGCCGCCTCGGCCTGCCCGCCAGCGGCTACCTGTACGGCACCTACGAGAACCCGGCCAACGCGGGTGACGGCCACGCCATGGCCTACCACGCCGGCGCCGAGCTCAGCGGCATCGAATGCTTCCAGATCAACCCGCTGATCAAGGACTACAACGGCCCGGCCTGCGCGTACGTGGCCAACCCCTTCGGCGGCTACCAGGTCAACAACAAGGGGGAGCGGTTCGTCGACTCCGACTACTGGTCGGGCCAGATGATGGCCGAGGTCGCCGCCGAGATCGCCTCGGCCCGTGGGCCCATCTACCTCAAGCTCACTCACCTGCCGGAGGAGTCCGTCTCGGCGCTGGAGAACATTCTGCACACCACCGAGCGGCCCACCCGCGGTACCTTCCACGCCGGGCGCGGCCACGACTACCGCACCCACGACGTGGAGATGCACGTCTCCGAGATCGGCCTGTGCGGCGGCCACTCGGCCTCCGGCGTGTGGGTGGACGAGAACGGGGCGACGACGGTGCCGGGCCTGTACGCGGCCGGCGACCTGGCCTGCGTGCCGCACAACTACATGATCGGCGCGTTCGTCTTCGGCGACCTGGCCGGCGCCCACGCCACCGCTCACCTCGGCGTGCCCCGCGAGCTGCCCGAGGAGCAGATCGCCGACGCCCACGAGCTGATCTACCGCCCGCTGCGCAACCCCGACGGGCCGCCCCAGCAGCAGGTCGAGTACAAGCTGCGCCGCTTCGTCAACGACTACGTCACCCCGCCCAAGACGGCCGCCAAACTGGACATCGCGCTGGAGTCCTTCGAGCGGATGCGCGAGGAGATCGCGTCGATGGGCGCGCGCACCCCGCACGAGCTCATGCGCTGCGTGGAGGTCGACTTCATCAGGGACTGCGCCGAGATGGCGGCCCGCGCCTCGCTCACCCGTACGGAGAGTCGCTGGGGTCTGTACCACGAGCGGGCCGACCTGCCCGCCCGCGACGACGCCGCCTGGCTGTTCCACCTGAACCTGCGCAAGCGTGGCGACGGCGCGATGGAATTCGTCAAGCGCCCGGTGGATCCCTACGTGGTGCCCGTGCCCGAGTTCGCCCCGGCCGCCGCCGAACCGGTGCTCCTGGGCGCGCACACCGCCACCACCGTGCGGCGGGCCGCCGCCACACGTGCCGACCGGGCCGCGGTCGGCCGCTCGCCCCGCATCCTGGAGCTGAACCGGCTGGCCGAGGAGCAGCCCACCGCGGCACAGCTCACTCCCTATCTGTCCGACCCCGACCCCAAGGTCAGGCGGGCCGCCATCGCCACGCTCACCGAGGTCGTCCCCGAGGGCGCCGGCGCGGCGCTGGCCGTCGCGCTCGGCGACGCCCACGGCACGGTGCGGCGGGCCGCGGCCACCGCGCTGAAGGAACTGGTCGAGGTACTGCCCGCCACCCCCGGACTCGGCGCGGCCCTGGCCGGTCAGCTCGGCGGACAGGACGCCGTGGTCCGGGCGTGCGCGCTCGACGTCCTGCGCGCCCTGCGGCTCGGCGACCGGCAGACCTTCGCCGCAGGGCTGGCCGACACCGACCGGCGGGTGCGCATCGAGGCGATCCGCGGGCTGGTGTCACTGGACGAGGCCGACCTCGTGGCCGCGGCCGCAATGGACCCGTCGCGGGAGGTCCGGGTGTGGACGGCCAAAGGGCTGGGCCTCATCGGCAAGCCGTCGGCCGCGCTGGCGGTCCTGGCCGCCGACCCCGACCCGCTCGTACGCGCCGCCGCGCTGGAGGCCTCCGGCGCGACAGGCGCCCCGCTGGAGGCCCAGGCCGCGCAGGCGATCCGCGACCCCGACTGGCAGGTACGCGTGGGAGCGGTCCGCTGCCTGGCCGCCGCGGATGCGGACGTCGCGTCGGGGCCGCTCGTCGGCGCGCTCGCGGACGCCAACCTCGACGTACGCAAGGCGGCCGTGCTCGCACTGTCGCCCTGGGCGGGCCGGCCCGAGGCGGCCGCCGCGCTGAGTGCCGCACTGTCGGACCCGGACGCCGACGTCCGCGCCCACGCCCGCAGTGCGATCGCCGGCGGGAGCGGATCCCGAGCTGAGGGAGCGTATCCAGAAGACCGACATTGACGAATGACGTCGAGGTGGACAGGGTGCTGCTTCCGTGAGGGCTAGAAACCGATCGGCTCGCGTACCAGCACCACCGTGGCCCGTTCCGGCAGGGCATCCCTCTCCACGATGAGGATCATGCCGATGAACGACGATTGACCGAACTCCTGGAGGCGGAGGTGCTCGCGCGGCAGGCTGTACGAGGCGGATCAGAGCCGCTGGCCGAGACGGCCCAGCAGATCGCCTCGGTGAAGCAGGCGGCGTTGCGGGCGGGGCGCGGTGACGCGCCCACGTTCCAGGTGGCGTAATCAGCGCCGTGTGCACAGATCCCGCGCATCGAGGCCGGGGACTGGCGACCAGGCTGGTGCTCGCCGTCGCCGCGGGCATGAGGAGCCGGGGCGAGACGCCGTTCCTGCACGCGTCGGCCGCCAACGTCGGCGCGATCCGTCTGTATGAGCGGCTCGGATTCCGCCTGCGCCGGACCACGGACTTCCGCACTGTACGGGTTCCGGCGCGGGACCCGTCCACCGGTACACCGGTGACGGCCAGGGAAGCCGCGTGACGCGGTTGAGCCGGGCGGTTCACCACACCAGGTGCAGGCCGGTGCTCATCCGCGCAGCAGCGGCAGAAGCCGATCGCCCTGGCGCTCGATCTCCGGCAGGTAGGGGGTGTCGGAGAGCACGAAGTGGGTGATGCCGAGGGCCTGGTATTTGCGCAAGGACTTGGCGACGTCCTCGGCCGAGCCGACCAGCCAAGTGGTGCCCGCGCCGCCGCCGCCGACCTTGCCTGGGGTGGTGTAGAGGTTGTCGTCGAGCACCTCTCCGCGTGCGGCCAGGTCGAGCAGCCGCTGCTGGCCGACGGCGGTGAACCGGTTCGGGTCGCGCGAGATGCCACCGTTCGCCATCTGCGCGACTTTGGCCTCGGCGTCGGCCCAGCCTGTTCGGTGGTGTCGCGCACCAGCGTGGTGATGCGCAGCCCGAACTCCAGCGGAGGGTGCTCGCGTCCGAGCTTCTCGCTGAGGCGCTTGAGCCGCTCAATCCGCTCGGCGACGCCGTCGAGTGGTTCGCCCCAGAAGAGCTGGACGTCGGCCTCGGTGGCGGCCACCTTCTCGGCGGCTTCGGAGGCGCCGCCGAAGTAGAGCGGGGGGTGCGTGCGTTCGCCGCGGACGACCGTGCGCGGCGCGACGGTGGAGCCGGTGACGCTGAAGTGCTCGCCGTGATAGGTGACGTTCTCCCCGGTCCACAGCTTGCGCACGATCTGGATGAACTCTTTGGTACGGGCGTAGCGGTGGGCCTGGTCGCCTTCGCTGTCGCCGTACGCGGCCAGGTTGTCCTTGCCCGACACGATGTTGATCAGCACTCGGCCCCCGGTGAGATGGTCGAGAGTCGCTGCGGCGGAGGCGAACTTGGCCGGATGCCAGTAGCCGGGCCGGACGGCGATCAGCGGCTGGAACGTCGTCGTCTGTACGGCAAGTGCGGTCGCGACCGTGAAGGTGTCGGGCCGTCCCCAGCCGGTGCCGATGAGCGCCCCGCTCCACCCGTGCTCCTCGAGGGCCTTGGCTTGGCTGGTGAGGGTCTCCAGGCTGTTGTGGTTCTCGACGACGTCGTCGCCGCGGTGCCCGGCCTGCGCTTGGTTCGGGATGTACCAGAGGAACTGCAGATTCATCAGCCGTTCTTCCTGTTCGGTGCTCCTATGATCCAGATCGCAATTTACCCACTCTTCATGTAGGTAAAGTGTAGATTTTCTCGGGTTGCTTCGATACTCCAGGCGCGAGATCGACTCCGCCGTCTTCGCCGGCGCGCTGTGTCAGCGCTGATCGGCTGTCGCACCACTCCGCATGTGAGTGCCAGCACCGGCAGCGTGGCCGGACGTGGTCTCTGGCCCTGGGGCCGCATCCCGGGTGGTGTGCGCCGGCGAGCGCCACGGCTCAGCGACGTAAAGCCGTAGCCGTACCGGCCAAGAGCCGCCAGTGCCACCTCCGGCCTCGATCACCTCAACGTTCAGCGCACTCCGCACTGGGCGGGCCGGCGCTCCGGCGCAGCCGCGGCACGCTGGCGACGAGCCGGCGCGTGTGGGGATGGCGAGGCGAGCCGAGCACGTCGGCGCTCGCCCCCTGCTCCACGATCCGCCCCCGGTCGAGCACGGCGATCTCGTCGCACAGGGCGGCGACCACGGCCAGGTCGTGCGAGACCATCACCACCGTCAGGTCCCTGGCGGCCTTCAGCTCGCGCAACAACTGCACCAGGCGCACGCGGGTGGTGACGTCCAGCGCGCTGACCGGCTCGTCGGCCAGCAGAATCCGCGGCTCGCACACGAGGGCCCTGGCGATCGCGATGCGCTGTCGCTGCCCTCCGGAGAACTCGTGCGGATAGCGGCGCGCGGCGTCCGCGGGCAGGCCGACGGCCCGCAGCGTCTCCGCCACCCGGTCGCCGATCTCGTCGCGGGCGCCGATCCGCATCGCGCGCAGCGGCTCCGACACGATGCGGTCCACGCGCTGCCGGGGATCCAGTGACGAGTAAGGATCCTGGAACACCGGCTGGACGCTCCGCCGGAACTCTCTGTCCGAGCGCAGCGCACGGCCGTCGAAGAGCACCTCGCCGCTGCTCGGCCTGGCCAGGCCCAGCAGCAGCCACAGCAGCGTCGTCTTGCCCGCGCCCGACTCGCCCACCAGCGCCAGGTTGCGCCCCGGCGACACGGCGACCGAGACGTCGGAGAGCACGGGCGCTCCACCCCGATACGCGAACCCGACCGCCCGGGCCTCCAAGATCGTCACGGTGCCATCCGATCGAGCTCAGCCTCGAACTCCCACGCGCTGTCCACCAGCGAGCGCGTGTAGGCGTGCCGCGGCTCCCGCACGATGTCCTCCGTCCTGCCCGACTCCACCGCGGAGCCGTCCTTGAGCACGACCAACCGGTCGGTCACGCCGGTCACCACGGCGAGGTCGTGGCCGATGAACAACAGCGCCATTCCCTTCCCAGCCACCAGGCCGTCGAGCAGCCTCAGCACCTCCGCCTGCACGGTCACGTCGAGCGCCGTGGTCGGCTCGTCGGCGATCAGCAGGTCCGGCTCGCAGGCCAGCGCCATGGCGATGGCCGCCCGCTGTCGCTGGCCGCCGGAGATCTCGTGCGGGTACGCGCTCGCCACCCGTTCCGGCAGGCGTACCTCGTCCAGCGCGGTCAGGACGGCGGCCCGCAAGGCCGCGCCGCGCAGCCCACGCCGGCGCCGGATGGGCCCGGCGATCTGCCTGCCGATGCGCATCAGCGGGTCCAGCGCCGTGAGCGGCTCCTGGAACACCGCGCTCACGGCCCGGCCGCGGATGCGGTCCAGCCGCCGGTCCGCCGCGCCGACGACCTGGGTGCCGGACAGCAGCACGCTGCCGTGTGCGGTCAGGCCCGCAGGAAGCAGGCCCAGGACGGCCAGCGCGGTCAGTGACTTGCCCGAGCCGGACTCGCCGATCAGGCCCAGCCGCTCGCCCGGCGCCAGCGTGAACGACAGGTCGCGGAGCAGCTCGTGGTCGTCGGCCCGTCGCACCGACAGGCCGTCGACGTCGAGCAGTGTCATCGGCTCCTCCCTGGGCCGAGGTCGCGCAGGCCGTCGGCCACCAGGTTCACGCCGACGACGAGCACGACCAGCAGCACGCCCGGCGCGATGGCCCCGACCGGCGCGGTGAGCACGGTGGCCTGGGCCTCGTGCAGCAGCCCGCCCCAGGAGGCGTTCGGCGGGGGAGGGCCGAGGCCGAGGTAGGACAGCGACGCCTCGGCCAGCACGGCGAGGCCGAGCTGGAGGGCCAGGTTGACCAGGAGGGTCGGCCAGATGTTCGGCAGCACGTGCTCGACGATGATCCGGGGCCACGAGCTGCCCGACGTGCGCGCCGCCGTGATGTAGTCCTGCGCGAGCACCCGTTTGACCAGGATCCTCGTCAATCGGGCGACCACCGCCGACATGGCCAGCCCGATCGCCAGCACCGCGGAGCCGAGTGACGCCTCGCGCACCGCCACCACGAGCATGGCGAGCAGCAGCGTCGGAAAGGCGATGAGCGCGTCGAGCGCCGCCGCCAGCGCGTCGTCCAACCACCGCGTGGCGAACCCGGCGGCCAGTCCCGCCGCCACCCCCAGCACGCCGCCGAGCAGCACGGACCCGGCTCCGGCCGTCAGCGCGATGCGGGCGCCGATCATGAGCTGGGTGAGGAGGTCGCGGCCCAGCTTGTCGGTGCCCAGCAGGTGGGCGCCGCCAGGCGGGGCCAGCCGGCCGCCCGAGGTGTCGGCCGGATCGTACGGCAACCACACCAGCGACACGGCGGCGACGGCGAGCACCACCCCGACCAGCACGCACCCGGCGACGAACCCCTTCACGGCCGCCCCAGCCGGGCGCGCAGCCGCGGATCGACCAGGCGTTGCACGACGTCGGCGGCGAACCCGATCACCAGAACCGCGAACGTGCTGACCGCGAGCACGCCCTGGATCACCGGATAGTCGTGCTCGGCGATGCCCTCGACCAGCAGGGTGCCGAGCCCCCGCAGCGCGAACACGCTCTCCACCACCACCGCGCCGAGGAACGTGGTGGCCAGCTCGATGCCGAGGATCGAAATGACGGGCGCCGCGGCGTTGCGCAGGCCGTGCCGCCACATCGCGCCCGCGAACGACTCGCCCAGCGCCCGCGCGGTACGCAAGTGGTCGCTGCCCAGCACGTCCAGCGTGGCCGAGCGGACGTACCTGATGAGCGAGGCCGACATGACCAGCGCGATGGTGACGACCGGCAGCACCAGCGCCGCCAGCGCGCGCCCCGGCTCGGCCCAGTCCTCACGCGGGAACCCGCCGGCCGGCAGCAGCCGCAGGCGCAGCGCGAAGACCGTCACCAGCAGCATGCCGATCCAGAACACCGGCACCGCGATGCCGAGCTGCGCGAAGCCGCTCAGCAGCGGTCCGTACCAGCGCCCGGCCCGGTGGGCGGCCAAGAAGCCCACCGGCACCGCCACCGCCACCGCCAGGGCGAACGCCAGCAGCGTCAGGGGCACGGTGACCGCCAGCCGGACGGCGATCTCGCCTCCGACCGGCAGTCTGCTGACGTAGGAGGTGCCGAGGTCGAGCCGGGCGAGCCCGCCCAGCCAGGTGGCGTACTGCTCGGGCAGCGGCAGGTTCGAGCCGGTCTGCCGACGCGCCGCCGCGATCTGCTCGGGCGTCGCGCCCATCGGCAGGAGCGCGTTGGCCGGATCGCCGGGGAGCAGCCGCAGCAGCACGAACAGCAGGGACGCCGCCAGCAGCAGGGAGCCCAGCAGGAAGGCGGTGCGGCGCAGCAGGTAGCGCGCCATCAGCCCTTCTTGATCCCGTACGCGTAGAACTGCGAGTTCAGGCCGTTGACCGGGTAGCCCGACAGCTTCGACGAGGCCACGACGATCTGCGGGTAGAGGTAGAGCCAGTCGCCGGCCGCGTCCTCGGCGATTCGCCTGTTGGCCTTCTTCAGCAGCTCGGTCTGCTCCTCGGCGGTCTTCGCCTGCTCCGCCTGCCGGATCCACTCGGTGACCTGCTTGTTGTCGTAACCCCAGTAGAAATCGGGGTTGCCGTACCACACGACGTCGCGGTCGTTGACGTGCTCCTGCAGGGTGGCGGCGAAGTTGTGACTCTTGAACACCTTGCTGTACCACTCATCGGCGGTGATCACATTGATGTCGACGGTGATGCCGACCTTGGCCAGCTCGCTCTTGATGAACGTGGCCGCCGTCGGGTGCGGGTCGTAGTTGGGCGTGTCGAGGGTGAAGCGGAAGCCCTTGGCGTATCCGGCTTCGGCGAGCTGCCGCTTGGCCAGCTCCACGTTGTACGGGTTCACCGTGGTCAGGTCCTCGTACCACGGGTCGGTGGGCGGCACCATCGAGCCGATCAGACTGCCGTGGCCCGCCCAGATCGACTCCAGCAGCTTGGCGTTGTCGATGGCGGAGGAGACGGCCTTGCGCACCAGCGGCTTGTCGAACGGCGCCTTCCTGTCGTTGAAGGCGAGCAGCAGCTTGGTCGTGGAGTGGCCCTCGCTGACCTTGTAGTCGGGGTTGCCGGTGAACTGGGCCAGCGCGTCCGGGCTCTGCTCGCTCGTGACGACGTCCACGGCACCGGTCACGAGCGCGTTGTTGAGCGCGGTGGCCTCGGTGAAGTAGTGGAACACCACGCCGCCATTGGCGGGCCGCGCCCCCCAGTAGCCGGGGAAGGGCTCCAGGCTGAGTGTGGAGCCGCGCTTCCATGCGCCCAGCTTGTACGGTCCCGTGCCGTCCTCGCTCGTCGCCAGGTCCTTGGCATCGGCGTTGACGATCCACACGTAGCTGAGGTTGTACACCAGGGAGATCGACCTGCTCGCCAGCTTGACCACCACGGTGCGGTCGTCGGGCGCGGCCACGGACTCGATCACTTCGAGCTGGCTCTTGCGCGCCGACTGGGAGTCCTCGTCGATGACCCGCTCGATGCTGTGCTTCACGTCCGCGGAGGTCAGTGCCTTGCCCGAGTGGAACTGCACGTCCTGGCGCAGCTTGAACGTGTAGGTGAGACCGTCGGCGGACACCGCCTGACTCTCCGCCAACAGGTTCTCCACCTTGCCCGCGTCGGTGAGCCTGGACAGGCCCTCGTAGACGTTGCCGTTGAACGCCTCCGTCACTCCTTGGCCGCCGCCGCCCGTGTTGTCGAGGTTCTGCGGTTCGTACAGGGAGCCGATCTCGATCGTGGCGGCCGTGCCGCCGCTCGGGCTGTTCTGGGGCGCGGCCGCCGGGCCGGAGCCGCATGCGGCGAGAGCGAGGGCCAGTGCGGCCGCGACGCCGGCGAACTTCCTGGTCAACGTGACTCCTGAGCAAATAGGTCACCACGCGGGACGGTGGCGGCTTCTATGTATATCAAGTAGGTAATGTCTGATTATATGGTGAGCAACCGACACCGACAGGCCGCCGCCCGCTGGTGACCCGGCGCCGGGCTCGCCGGGTTGTTCGCCCCAGGGCGGCCTCCCCGTGCTGCTGGCGGTTTGCGCCATGTGCCAGAGCGCCGCCGCGGGGCTGGTCATCTCGCCTCTCCAGGCCTCGGTGCTCCAGTACGCGCCGGCGGAGGTGGCCGGGGTGGCGGGCGGCATCCTCCAGATGGCGCAGCGCATCGCGGCCGCGATCTGCATCTCGGCGGTAGCGGCATTTACCTGGGCGGCTCCGCGGGCGCCGGATACGGCGCGGCCTACTGGCACGCGGTCCTCTTCTGCGCGGGGTCCGTCTTCGCGGCGATCGTCTCGCTTCTCGGGATCCGAACGGCCCGCCCACCCTCGTGACGACCGGCCCGCTACAGGGGCGTCCCACAGCACGGTCGGCCCGTACTCGGGACGGCCTTCCTGTCCCCGGTGCGCGCCCGCCGGGACCTCCCACGCTGAGCCCGTCCGGCATTGATGAGGCCGGTCGCGCGGCTCAGTCGAAGGAGTCGGCGGCGGCGCGTAGGGTGGCCAGGACCTCCTTCGGGTCGTAGGCGGCAGGCGCTCCGGGCCGGTAGGTGACGGAGATCAGATCGCCGCTGTAGGGGAAGGGGCCGTGGCGTTCGTAGACGGGCCAGGAGACGGGGGAGCGGCGGTCGATGCCGACATCGATGCCCTCCATCGGAGCCAGCCCGATCAGCATGCGCACCCCCTCCAGCTCGGCGCCGCGGTGACCGTCCAGCTCCAGCCGCAGGTCCCAGCGGAAGCCGGGCAGCGCGGCGGCGGTCAGCGAGACCATGTGCGAGCCCGGCCTTAGGTGATCAGCGGCGACCACCTTCAGCTCGCCGTACTCGTTGTAGGCCAGATGGACGCGGCCGTCCTCGACGTAGAGGCCGTAGCCGCCGCCCTGATCGCCGTGGGCCACGAGCACGCCCTGGTCGGAGGGGCCGTGGGTGAGCCGCACGTCGATGCGGAAGTCACGGAACGCGATCAGCTGGGCGGCGCGGTAGCGCTCCAGCGTGGGCGTGCCGGGCAGAAGGGTGACGGGCTCGTGGAAGGCGGCCTCCGCGGGCGGGCGGGCGGTCCAGAGGTAGCCGGTGCCGTCGTCGAGCGGGAACACCTGGTTCTGCCAGGCGGCGCTTTCCCACGCCGCGGCCAGCTCGGTCACCAGCTCCGGATGGTCGGCGGCCAGGTCGCGGGCCTCGGTGGGGTCGGCGCGGAGGTCGTACAGCTCCCAGGGATCGTCGTCGTGGGGACGGCCGGGACGGTGCAGGGCGACGAGTTTCCAGCCGTCGCGGTGGAAGGCGCGGTTGCCGGTCATCTCGGCGTACTGCTCGCGGTGGGTGCTGGGCGCCGCCGGGTCGGTCAGGGCGTCGGCGAAGGATGTCCCGTCCAGCTTCGCCGCGGGTTCGGGACGGGCCACGCCGGCGAGCTCCAGCAGTGAGGGGAGCACGTCGGTGACGTACTGGTAGCGGTCGCGCAGTCCCGCCTCGCGCAGCCTGGCGGGCCAGGACAGGAGGAACGGCGCGCGTACGCCGCCCTCGTGGGTGGTGCCCTTGTACAGGCGGAAGGGCGTGTTGGAGGCCATGCCCCAGCCTCGCGGGTAGTGGACCATCGCCTGCGGCCCGCCGATCAGCTCGGGATCACGCGGCACATCGGGGCCCCAGTCCACGCTGAGCACGGCCCGGTTGCCGAATGCTTTGAAGTAGGAGCGGGTGCCGCGCGCGCCGCCCTCGCCGGTGCCGCCGTTGTCCGAGGTGAAGATCACGATGGTGTTGTCGAGCTCTCCGTACTGCTCGATCACGGTCAGCAGGCGGCCCAGGTTCTGATCGACGTTGTCGACCATCGCGGCGTAGACCTCCTGGTACCGGGCGAACAGCTCCCGCTCCTCCGCGGGGAGCGAATCCCAGACGGGGACGTCGTGGAAGGGTTCGCTGTTGCGCGGCGGCAGCGCGGTACCTTCGGGGAAGAGCCCGTCGGAGAGTTGCCTGGCGAACCGCTCCTCGCGCAGCGCGTCCCAGCCCTTCCCATACTTGCCCCGATATTTCGCGATGTCGGCGGGCTTGGCCATGAGCGGGCCGTGCACCGCCGGATGCGCCAGATACAGGAAGTACGGTTTGCGCGCGTCGTGCGCCCGCAACGACTTGATCATCCCGATCGCCTGGTCGGTGAGGTCGTCGGTCAGGTAGTAGCCCTCGGGGTAGGCGTCGGTCTCGATCGGGGAGTTGTCGCGTACCAGGCGGTGCGGATGGTGCAGCGACGTCAGCCCCTCCAGGATGCCGTAGAAGCGGTCGAAGCCCTTCTGTGTCGGCCAGGAGGAGCGCGGGGCGCCGTCGTGCATCGTGGCGTCCTTGGTCAGGTGCCACTTGCCGACCGCGAAGGTGGCGTACCCGGCTCCGCGGAGGATCTCAGGCAACGTCGGCACGTCGTCGGCGATCTCGCAGGCGTAGCCGGGGAAGCCGGGATCGGCGTTGGCCACGAAGGCGTACCCCGCCCGGTGGTGGTTGAGCCCGGTCAGCAGGCTGGCGCGGGAGGGGGAGCAGAGCGGGGTGGTGTGGTAGTTGGTGAAGCGCAGACCGCGGGCGGCGAGCCGGTCGAGCGTGGGGGTGTCGATCTCGGAGCCGTACGGCCCGATGTCGGCGAAGCCCATGTCGTCGAGCAGCACCAGGACGATGTTGGGGGCGCCCTCGGGCGCGCGCACCTGTTCCGGCCACCAGGGGGCCGACTCGGCCACGGTCCGGCCGACACGTCCATGGAACGTCATGTGGCTTCCTCCGGGGGTGTGGCGGGCGGGGCACTCCGAAGCCCCGGCCGCACGCCCCGGCCACGTCGTTGGGGCCGGGGTCGTACGGCGGTCGACGGGGTCAGGCGGCGATCGGTGAGTACGCTGCGGCATCACCCGCCAGCACTACGCTGGGCCGCCCGTCCACTCCCACTGGCACGTCGCCGGCGATGGTGACCCGGTGCAGGTGACGCGGCCGGTCGCCGAAGTCGTGCACCACCCGGTGCTGGGTGGCCCGGTTGTCCCAGACCGCCACGTCGCCGGGCGCCCAGCGCCAGCGCACGGTGTTCTCCACCTCGGTGACGTGCTCCTGGATCAGCCGGATGAGCGCGGCCGAGGTGGACTTGGACAGGCCCACGAGGTGCTTGGCGAAGTCGCCGAGCAGGATCGAGCGTTCACCGGTCTCGGGGTGCACGCGCACGACCGGGTGCTCCGTTTCGAACACCGTCGAGGCGAACACCTTGGCGTACTCGCGGCTCCGGTCGTCGGCGCCGGTCAGGCGGGCGTAGTCGTAGGCGTTGGTGTGCACCGCGCGCAGCCGGTCGAGCAGGTCGCGCAACTCGGCGGGCAGGTGCTCGTAGGCGGTGACGGTGTTGGTCCAGAGCGTGTCGCCGCCCGAGTCGGGGACGGTGACGGCGCGCAGGACGGAGGCCAGCGGCGGCCGGTCGACGAACGTGACGTCGGTGTGCCACCGGTCCACCTTGTGGCCGTTGCGGTAGTCGAGGTCGAGGATGTGGGCGTTGCCGTCGAGCGCGGGCACGGTCGGGTGCGCCGCAGTCGGCTCGCCGAGGAGGCTGGCGAAGGCCACCTGGCTGCGCTCGTCGAGGTGGTCCTGGCCGCGGAAGAAGATCACCTTGTGGCGCAGCAGGGCCTGGCGGATCTCCGCGACCAGGTCGGCGGGTAGGTCGCCGCCGAGCCGCACGCCGGTGATCTGGGCGCCTATGCGACCGGCTACAGGGGCGATGGACAGGGATGACATGGGTTTGGTCCTTCCGGTTGAGGGCTGGCCTGCAGTCGGAAGGAGGGACACAGCGCGCTGGCCACGCGGCAGTAGTCCACGTGGCCCCGGATGGTCAGATCCGTGGTCGTCACGCTCCCCAAGGTAGATCGAGTGTGATCACATAGTCAACAAATTATGTAGGAAATATGGGTTTATCTCAGGGGTGAGCTTGACGAAACCAAAGCGGTCGGCCGGTCGGCCCCACCGCAAGCCGTGAGGGCGAGCGCTGCCGCAGCCAGGACAGCCGGTGTGGAGGTCGTATGCATACCGGCGAAATATCGCCTTTGGTCCGGATTGGTCCTAGGGCATGCTTGCGGCCGTGACCGACGCCGCCTCCGCCCCCGACGAGTCCGCCGGCAACCCCGCTCAGCCCGGCGACGTGCCGGGGAGTGGCTGGTTCAGTCCGGGGGTGGCCGGCATGGGCGGGGCGAGCTTGCTCGCCGACGTCGGGCACGAGGTGCCCTCCGCGCTGCTGCCCAGCCTGCTCACCCCCGCCCACGGCGCCGCCGGCGCGACCATGATCGCATTGGCCCTCTACGCGGCCTACAAGCTCGTTTCCCGATCCGTCCGGCTCTCCCGGCAAAGAGCACATAGCACGCGCTCGGCACCGGGGGCGTGAGGGCCGTACCGCGGATCCGCGGTCACGTCGAGATGACCGTTAGACGGCCGTGCGCGACCACTGCTGGTTGGTGCCGGTGTTGCACGGATACTGCTTGAGGATCACGCCGTCTGCGGTCGATGCGGACGGTACGTCCACGCATTTGCTGCTGTGTCGTGCCCGGAGCTGGAAGTAGCTGCCGTTGGCGACCATCTGGAACTGCTGGTTGGTGCCGGTACCACAGGTGTACTGGATGAGCTCGGCACCGTCGGCGGTTGAAGCGCTCACCACATCGAGGCACTTTCCGCTGTGGCGGCTGATGATGCGCCAGTAGCCGCTGCCGGCGTCCTGGAACTGCCACTGCTGCCACGCGTTGCCGCCGTACGTGTACTGGCCGACGCGCGCACCGTTGTCGGTGTTCGGTTGTTGGACGTCCATGGCCTTGCCGCTGTGGCGCACGTTGATCCTGTAGGTGGAGTCGCCGCCGCCGATGGTGTCGCCCCAGGCATACCGGATCCGGTCAGCGCCGGAGGTGTTGCGGACGGTCAAGTTGAGATTGGTGCCGCTGCCGCTCAGGGCGTACATCGAGTACCAGTCGTAGCCGATGTCGCCCGGCTTGCCGCCGAGGGCGGGCCAGTAGGTTCCGCCCATTTGGTTGTCACGCATGACCTGGGCCATGGCGCGGATGTGGCGCACGAAGTTGTCGGTGCTGTTCGCGTCGCCGTAGTTGAGGCCGGTGGACATCGGCGCGCCGAATTCGGTGGCGACCGCGCGGGAGGCGCAGTTGCCCAGACGCGTCTGAATGTGGCTTCGGAAGGCGTCGTAGGTCATCGCGCTGTAGAAGAAGGCGTAGTGGTGGAAGGACAGCAGCGTCGAGTTGAAGCGGCTGTCGTTGCAGATGTCCCGCAGGTCCTGGCTGTAGCCGGTGCCGCCGATGAGCACCCGGCTGGGCACTGCCGAGGTGTGATAGCTGAGCCAGTTCGCTGCGACGTTGCGCCATTCCGCCGATGTGTAGCCGTGCGGCTCGTTCATCGGTTCGAAGTAGACGTTGCTGTTCGAGCCGTACGTGTTGGTCACGCTGGACCACATCGTGTTCCATGCGGCGATGTTCGTGATCTTGCCACCGGAGGCGGCGCCGTCCTCCCAATATGCGAGGATGACCTTGAATCCACGGGCGGTGGCGGCGTCAATGGCGCCGCGGTAGGCGTTCCACCAGGTGGTGTTGGCCACGGTGTGAGTGTTGATAGGCAGCCGGACGGTGTTGACCCCCATGGTGGAGGCCATGGCGTCGTAGAGGGCGTTGGCCTTGGCCCGTACTGTCGCGTTGCTGTCGGACTGGCTCAGGCCCTGCACGACGAGCGTGCCGGTGCTGAAGTTGTCACCCAGCACGGCCCAGTTCATGCCTCGGAATTGGCGGGTGGCGGCATTGGCCGGCGACTCGGAGACGACGAGGCTTGCCACTGCGGTGAGTGCGGTCACCACAAGGGCGATCAGCAACCGGCGTAACGACCGGGTGCTCCTCGATGGTCCTGATGAGTAACCATCAGACGCGGTGATCAGTGTCATGAAATGTCCAATCACTAGATCTAAATTGCTGGGTCTAACCTCACTTGCAGACATCATGTTGCTGACGCACGTCCGGGCGCGCGCATCGTGCTGCTCCAACAGCAGGACCGGCGGCTGGGGGACATTGCTACGTACGTAGGGACGGCGGCGGTGACTTAGGTCGGCCGTGTTCGCCGAAGCCTTCGACGCCGTGCTGCTCGATGCCGGGATCCGCATCATGGCGCTCGACATCCATCGACTTGGGGGCATCCTGAGGGAGTATCGGCATGCGGCTCGACCTGGCCGGATGATGAATCGCCACCCACAGGCTCAGAGGGTCGGCACGATCGGACGGATCGTTCCGTCTGCGGCGAACTCCATCCGGTCGACGGCCACCTCCCTGTTGGTCCCGTTCCCTGCTGGCACGGCGAACCGGTGGTAGGCGATGTACCACGTGTCGGTGCCGGGCATGCGGACGACCGAATGGTGCCCGGTGCCCTTTATTCCGGCCTCCAGCCGCTTCTGCAGCACCACGCCGCGCTTGGTCCACGGTCCCAGCGGGCTCGCCCCGGTCGCATACGCCACTCGGTAGTCCTCGCTGCGGGTGTCGTTCTCCGACCACATGAGGTAGTAGATCCCGCCGCGTTTGAACACGAACGGCGCTTCGTTGTAGCCCGATGGGGTGATCGTCCGTACTTGCGCTGGGTTGAAGGAGGTCATGTCGCCGTTCAGTGGCACGACGTGGGCGACGCCCTGCCCCCAGTAGAGGTATGAGCGGCCGTCGTCGTCGGTGAAGACCATCGGATCGATCGCCTGGCCGGAGTACTGGCCGGCGGCGATGAGCGGCCGTCCGAGCGCGTCCCGGAACGGGCCCGTCGGCGAGTCGGAGACCGCGACGCCTAGCTGCTTGGCGGTGTTTCCGGTGGCGGCGCCGCCGCTGAAGTACAGGTAGTAGCGGCCATTGGCCGCCGCGACCGCCGGGGCCCAGGCCGAGTCGTCTGCCCAGGACACGTCGGGGCCGTGATCCAGGACAACGCCGTGGTCGGTCCAGGTCACCAGGTCGGCGGAGGAGAATGCCTTGTAGTACGTGCCGCGCCAGGCCGCGTAGCCGTCGGTCGTCGCGTACAGGTAGTAGCGGCCGTTGATCGCGGTGACGTGCGGGTCGGCGAACAGGCCGGGGATCACCGGGTTCCGGTTCGTCTTGGGTGCCCACGGCGCGGCGATCCGGAACGAGCTGTCCGCGCGGAAGGTCGCGGTGTCCTGGTACGGGTCCAGCCAGAGCTCGAAGTCGCGGTGCCTGATCCGCCGGTTCGGATAGTTGTAGGAGGTCAGCGACGTCGATCCGGCGACGGAACCGTCGACGGCGCAGAACGTGGCGTCAGCCCGGAACGTCGCGTCGCCGGTGTTGGCGTCCACACGCAGCCGCCAGTCGCGGTGCCGCAGAAATCGGCCGTCCTTGGTCTGGAAGGAGTAGCAGGAGGGCATGGCCAGGCCGTTGACGATTGTGAAGGTCGCGTCGAGCTTGGTTTGGGTCGCGGCGGCCGAGGTGACCGGGTCGACGCGGCCGAGCGCGTCGGCGTGCCGGACGTACCGGCCGGGGTAGTTGACCGATTCCAAGGACCGGGCGCCGGTCGGCAGCGTCGCGGCAAGCGCCGGAGCGGCCGTAGCCACTAGGTCAAAGCAGGCCAGAACGAGCGCAGCCGTGGCGGCCGCCCATCTGCTCACCGTCATGCGTGCCTCTTTCCGAGCGCCATCGATGTCAGCGCTATCAGTCTTGGGTGGAGAGTCGATTCATCATCCGGCCAGGTCAGGCGCCGTCATAGGGATCGGCGACCGCGCCGCCGCGCGGGTCGAGCCGTTGACGGGTGATAACACGGGCGGGGCGCTCGGCGTGTCGAGCGGCTGGCGGCTCAGCCCCAGCGTTGCAGTAGCCGGTCGTACTCGGCCTGGGTGATCGGCAGGACGGTGCCGTGGCGCGGCCGGCCGGGCATGGTGTAGCCGGAGACGGGTGACCATTGCCGGGTGTTCAGGTCGGTGGTCGTGAACGGTACGTAGCCCCGCCCCCCGTACTCGTCGATGAACATGTACCAGCGCTCGTCGGTGTTCGATTTGAAGACCAACGGACCCTCGCCCTGGCTGATCGCGTTGTTCCCGAGGCATTCCGCGACGAACGAGTAGGTGCGGTTGAGCATGGTCGCCGACTTCTCCGCGAGGATGAACTTGCCGCACGCGGTCTGCGACGAGCTCCGCTCGTCCTTCGTGAAGCGGTAGTAGGTACCGTTGTGCTTGATGAGCGTCGAATCGATCGTCGAGTAGCCCTTGTCGACCCAGACCTGCGCGGCGCTGAAGGTCCGGAAGTCGGATGTCGTGGCGTACATCATCCGGTTGTAGGTGTTGCCGGTGTGGTTCGGGTCGCCGGCGGAGTACAGCTTCGACGCCCAGAACACGACGTACTGGCCGAGTCCCTCGTCGTAGTACGCCTCCGGGGCCCACGTGTTGCCAGCCGTGTCCGGTGAGACGCGTGCCAGGCGCGGCGCGCTCCAGTTCACCAGGTCGGTCGACTCCCAGACCACTATGGACTTGCTGCCCGTCCGCTGGACCTGGTCCCAGTTGCCGTTGCCGTACATCCGCAGGTCGGTGGCGATCTGGTAGAACTTGTCGCCCTGCGGGGAACGGATGATGAACGGGTCGCGCACGCCGCGGGTGCCCACGGTCGAGGTCAACACGGGCCGCCCACCGTTGAGCTGGCGCCACCGAGTCGGGTCGTTGCCCTGGCTGAGCGCGAAATAGACCTGCTCGCCGGCGGAGGTGTTCTCGCCGGTGAAGTAAGTGAACAGATAGCCGGCGTACTTCGGGGCCGGTGGCGCGTCGGCCCGGACCAGTTGCCACTGCTGGTTGGCTGCGCCCGTGTCGGTGTACTGAGAGATCCGCGTGCCGTCGGCAGTGGACTGCTCCCAGACGTCGAGGGCCTTGCCGCTGTTGCGGTTGATGAGCTTGACATATCCGCTGTCGGTATCCACGACTTGGAATTGCTGGTTGGTGCCGCCGTTATCGGTCCACTGGACGACGTTCGCACCGTTCGCCGTGGACGCCGAGGCGACGTCCACCACCTTGCCGCTGTGCCGGGCTCGGAGCCTGTAGTAGCCGCTGCCGGCGTCGACGAACTGGAACTGCTGGCTGGCCTGGTCGGCGCGGGTCCGTTGCTGGACGACAGCGCCGTCGGCGGTCGACTGGTCGGCGATGTCGACCGCTTTGCCGCTGTGCCGCGAGACGATCTGGTAGTACGCCGCCGGGTCGATCACGGCCGCGTTCGCCGACGGTCCCGTGACCAGTGCGGCGGCGCCGCTCGCGATCAGTGCGCCGATGAGGACGAATGTGATGCGACGCCGGTGCGGACGTCGCGGTGAGGTCCGATCGTGGAAAAGCTGTGTCATTGAACCCGTCCAGTGTGGTTGTGAAGGGTTGCCGGCGCCATGTCGGGGCACCGCCCGCCCTGCTGCCCGAGCGGTGCCCCGTCAGGTCTCGTGTCAGACGCGGCGCCGGGTGAAGCGCTGGTTGGGGCTGCCGTTGTAGGTGTATTGGGAGATGCGGGCGCCGTCGGCGGTGGAGTGCTGCCAGACGTCCATGGCCAGGCCGGACTCTCGGTTGACGAGGCTGATCACGTCACCGCCGTGGTCCACAATGCGCCATTGCTGGCTGGTGGCGGTGCTGGAGGGTTGCTGGGTGATGTCGGCGCCGCTGCTGTTGCTGGCGATCTGGAGGAAAAGGCCGCTGTGGCGGGCCTTGACGCGGACGTGGCCGTCGCCGGAGTCCACAAACTCGAACTGCTGGTTGGGGCGACTATTGGTGGTTCACTGGATGAGCCGTGCGCCGACGGCGGTGGAGGCCTCGTTGACGTCGGCGGCCTTGCCGCTGTGCTGGGCCACCAGGGTGTAGGCGGCCGGGCCGCCGGGCGAGTCACCCAGCTGGGCTTCCCACCTGGTGTTGGGCCCGGCCGCGTCGGAGGGGAGGCGGTCGCGTGCGGCGGTGTCGCCGTACATGGTCCAGCGGGCCCAGTCGACGACGGTGTTCGGGAAGCGGTTGTCGCTCCAGAAGCTGGTGTGGCTGCCGCCGACGAAGGTGAGGAACGCCTTGGGCCAGGTCATCTCCGTGTACGCCTGCCGGGCCGAGGAGTACTGGGTGGTCGGGTCCCGGTCGCCGTGGACGAACAGAACCTTGGCGGAGACCGAGGCGGCGGGGTTGCCCATGTCCTCGCAGGACTGCGGGTTGGCGGAGATGATCCGGCTGTCGGGCCAGGAGGTCAGCAGGCCATGGGTGATCATGCCGCCCAGGGAGTGGCCCGAGACTCCGACGCCGATGCCGGTGTTGATGTGCCCGGCCAGCGGTCCGCTCGTGTTGAGGGCGAGGGTCTGGGTGAGCGTCTGCGAGACGTCCTTGGAGGTGTTGCCGTTTCTGACGTCGTCGAAGTTGTGGTTGAAGTGCGGGGCGGGGACGATGAAGCCCGCCGCGGCCAGGGCCCGGATGATGAACAGGGAGTTCTGCGGGCTGCTTTGGAAGCCGTGGGTGAAGTTGTAGACGGGGAAGACACCGTTGGCGACCGGGGCGTTGGTGACCGGGTTGCCGCCGGGGGTGCCGGCGGCGGGGTAGTAGACGTAGGTGGTGCACGGGCGGCTGCCGCGGGTCCAGTCATACCGGCGCACGCCGACCGCGAACGGCGTGGTCGGCGCCGTGTCCAGCGGTCCGACGGCGGCGAGCGCCTGCCCCGCGCCGAGCAGGGACAGGCCGAGGCCTGCCGCTCCGGCCGCGCTCACGCTGAGGAATGTCCGCCGTTGCATGGTCATGGATGACTCCTTGGGTGCAGGGATGGCTGTTGCGATTGGAGTTCGGTTGGGTCCGTTGCCGGAGTTGTTGATGTCGGCCGGGTTCCAGCCGTTGCCCAGTACGGCGTGCTAGGCGGGCCCGCGGTAGGGACTTCGATGGCTCCCGCGTTGTGAGCCCGCACACCGCGGCGCCGCGGACATCCTCCTGACCGCACGTAGTGAGTAGTCAGCCGGCGGTGGCGCCGAGGTCGAGGTGGTCGATGTTGGGCAGTCCGGCTGCGGTGGTCGGGTCCCATCGGATGGTGTTGCCGCCGGCGTTCAGCGGGACCGTCA
>NZ_JBQHCV010000050.1:0-38130 GCF_052068215.1 Nonomuraea sp. H19
GCTCAGCGGGGTGATCGATTGGGATGAGGTCACGATCGGTGATCCCGCCGAGGACCTTGCGGCCGTTGAGGCCAGCTCGACCCACAGCCACAGGTCATCGGGCTGCTCCCCGAACATCTGCCGCTGCGCGGGGTTTCGATGGGGTACGGTCGATCGCTTTGCGGTTGGCGGTGGTGGTCAGGAGCCTGTGACGAATCAGCCTTTGCCCGTCTGTCTCTCCGTTCTGGGATGTTTACCAGGCGATGGGGCCGAGGCGGTCGATGAAGGTCCCGGTCGGCCCGTCAGAGGCGAGCGTCGCGCGATCGATGATCGGATCACTGCCCTCGGTGACCGTCAGCACGCCCACGGGGTTCATGTCGGTGGCGGGAAACCTGCCGTTGGCGACCTCGCCGGGGGTCACGGCGTTGAACTTGATGGCCGGCAGCGCCTGGGCGTATCGGACGGTGATCATGTTCAGTGCCGCCTTCGACGAGGTGTAGGCGAGTTCGTACATCTTCGAGACGGCTTGCCCGGGGTCAGTCACGAACGCGATGGACCCACCGGCGCCTGTGACCATCACCACCCGCGGGTTATCGGCCGCCTGCAACAGCGGCAGGAACGCATTCGTGACCCGGACCGGCCCGTACACATTGGTGTCGTAGACGGCGTGGATGTCCTTGGCCGTCGCGTCCGCCGGGTTGACGCCGCGGCCCGGCGTGCCAGCGTTGTTGATCAGCACGTCGATCCGGTCGGTGTGCTCCCGGACTAGCCGCACAGCCCCGGCCACCGACTCTTCCGAGGTCACGTCCAATGGGACCATGATGACGTGTGCGCCGTCGGCGGCCAGCTTCTGCGCGGCGGCCCTTCCCCGGCCCTCGTCGCGTGAGCCGAGGAAGACCCTCCAACCCAGCTCTCCGAGCCTACGCGCGGTCTCGTAGCCCAGGCCTTTGTTCGCTCCAGTGATCAATACTGAGGTCATGTTCTCTCCTGACGTTGTTGTACTTACGACCATGTGGCGGTTCCGACCCGATTCCTGTGACACTGCCGAGGTGTGATGTAGGCCACCAGCGGCGGTTGTCACAAGCCGGCGGGATCGGCGTCTTGTGTGCAGGCGCCGTCGAGATCAGCGTGGAAGGCCGGCAATGCGTAAGGGCAGCGACCAGATGGACCGGGCCACCGAGGCGTTCGTCGTCCATCGCACCCTGCTGTTCACCGTCGCCTACGAGATGCTCGGCTCGGCCGCCGATGCCGAAGATGTCCTGCGGGAGACCTGGCTGCGATGGTCGGGCGTCGATCTCGACGCAGTGCCGGACCAGCGGGCCTACCTGGTCCAGATCGCCATCCGGCGGGCCCTGGACCGGCTGCGCGCCATGAAGCGCCGCAAGGAGTCCTACGTCGGCCCCTGGCTGCCTGAGCCGCTGCTCACCGCGCCGGACGTGGCCGAGGACGTCGAGCGTGTCGATGGCGCTGATGCTCGTCCTGGAGACGCTGTCGCCGACCGAGCGCGCCGTCTTCGTGCTGCGCGAGGCCTTCGCTATCGGCTACGACGAGATCGCCGACGCCGTCGGCAAGAGCCCCCGCGGCCGTCCGCCAGCTCGCACATCGCACCCGCCGGCACGTCGATGCCCGCTGCCCTCGTGAAGTCGTCTGCCCGAGCCAGGCCCAGCTACGGCCGCTGCCTTCACGACCTCATCACCATGGTGGGTGACCTGCGCAAGCGCGAGATCGGCTGCACCAGCCTGCACGAGCGCCTGGACACCACCACCCCCGGCGGCCGCCTCGTCTTCCACGTCTTCGCCGTACTTCTCTCTTCCTGAAGGATTGAGCGTTCTGAAGGACTTAGCCTTTTCCGAAGGGGTGAGCGTTCTGAAGGACTTAGCCTTTTCCGAAGGGGTGAGCCGAACGGCGATCCAGCCGCGTCCCTGGCTGCCGGGCGCGTCCCTCGGGACGTGCCCGGCGGCCGGCAGGTGCCGCCTATCCGTCAGGCCGACGCTGCGCCGAAGGCGGCGGCGTGGTCGGCGACCCACTGCGCGTAGGTGAAGGGCGGTCGGCCGGTGACCTGTTCGACCGTCGGCAGGACCTCCGCGGGCTTGCCGACTCTCGCGGTGAGCAAGTTGACGTAATCGTCGATCCCCGCAGCGGGCATGCCGTGGCGGGCCATCTGGTCCCGGAACCAGTCCTCGGACTGCTCCTGCCACCGCAATGGTCGCCCGAGGGTCTCCGCGATGATGCGCAGGCGGTCGATCTGGGTCAGCGACTGCGGTCCGGTCACCGAGTACCCCTCGCCGGCACGCCCATCGAGGAGGCCGCGGACGGCGACCGCGGCGATGTCGCGCGGGTCGACCGGGGCCGTCGCGGCCTCGCCGTAGCGTCCGCGTACGACATCGCCCTCGATGATCTGGGGCGCCCAGACCAGGTCGTTGGTCGGAAGCCCGTCGGGCCGCACGAAGGTCCACGCCAACCCGGACGCTTGGACGGATCGTTCGAGCCGCAGGTGCACCTCGCCGACCCAGCCGGGCTCGGACCACGTGACCGACACCGAGGACAGCATCACGACATGGCGCAGGCCGGCTCGCTTCGCCACGTCGAGGAATCCGTCGATGCCCTGGAGGACGGGGAACAGGAAGGCCCGCTCGATGCCGGACAGTGCCTCCGGCAGGGTCTCCGGCCGGGTCAGGTCGCCGGTCACGACCTGGACCTGGTCGGGGAATGCATGGCCGCTGGGGTTGCGGGTCAGGACGCGGACCTTCTCACCCTCCTCCAGGAGTTGGCGGACGACGTGGGAACCGACGTTTCCGGTGGCACCGGTTACCAGGATCATGGTTGAGATCTCCTTAATTTCTTTCTCTTTGTGTGAGCCGGGGGCCGGTCGGTGACGATCGCGTCACTCGACCAGCCGTCCGGTGGATTCGAGGTCGGCCGTGCGTTCCACGAGGCGGGCGAGCTCCGGGGCGGGCTCGGGCACCGCGCGGCTGGCGAGCCGGAGTCCCGACTCGGTCGAGGACACTTCCAGCGTCCTGGTCAGCGTCTCGTCCAAGGCCGGATAGTCGCTGCGGTTGTGACAGCCTCGGGTCTCCCGGCGGGCGATGGCCCCCAGGACGGTCGCCTCGGCCACGAGCAGCGCCGCCCGCAGGTCGAGCAGATGCGCGAGGTCCTCATAGCCTTCGGCGGTGGGCGAAACGTCCACGTCCCGCGCTCGTTCGGTCAGGGCCTCGATGACGGCCAGGGCCTGCTTCAGCCCGTCCTCGTCGCGGACTACGCCGCAGCGCTCCCACATGAGGGTGCGCAGGTCGCGCTGGATCGGCCGGGCGAACTCGCCGCCACGCTTGACCAGCCCGAGGAGCGCTTCGTTGGCCGCGGTGACGACGGCGCAGGGGCGGCTGATGGTGGTCCTGTCCCTGGCCCAGGCGGCCGCCGCCTGGCCGGCGCGGCGGCCGAAGACCACCGTCTCGGCGAGTGAGTTGCCGCCGAGCCGGTTGGCGCCGTGCAGGCCCGCGGTGACCTCGCCGGCGGCGTACAGGCCGGTCAGGTCGGTGGCGGTGGTCTCGGCGTCGACCACCACGCCGCCCATGGAGTAGTGCGCGGTGGGAGCGACTTCCATGGGGGTGGTGGAGATGTCGAGGAGCTGGTGTTCGAGGAACTGCCGGTACATGCGCGGCAGCCGTTCCAAGATCAGAGCCTTGTCCTGGTGGGAAATATCAAGAAATATCCCGCCGTGCGGTCCGGAGCGGCCCTCGGTGATCTCGGTGTAGCAGGCCAGGGCGACCCGGTCACGGGTGGACAACTCCATGCGTTCGGGGTCGTAGGCGGTCATGAACCGTTCGCCGAGCGCGTTGTACAGCCGTCCGCCCTCGCCGCGCACAGCCTCGGTGACCAGGGTGCCGGCCACCTCTTCCGGATGGACCATCCCGGTGGGGTGGAACTGCACCAGCTCCAGGTCCGCCAGCCGGCAGCCCGCGCGCAGGGCCAGGCTCATGCCGTCGCCGGTGTTCTCGTCGCGGCGTGAGGAACTGCGCCGCCACAACCGGGTGTGCCCACCCGCGGCCAGCACCACGGCGTCGGCATAGATGGCGGTCCTGGTCCCGGTGTCCAGGTCGAAGCCGAAGGCGCCGAAGCACTCGCCGTCGGCGTGCAGCAGGCCGGAGACGTAGAAGCGCTCACGCATCGCGATGCCCGCGCTCCTGCGCGCGAGAGTCTCGAGTACGGCACGGCCGGTCCAGTCACCGGCGAAACAGGTGCGGCGATAGGTGTGCGCGCCGAAGAAGCGCTGGTCCAGCCGGCCGTCGGGGAGCCGGGTGAAAGGTGTGCCCCAGTCGGCGAGCTCACGGATCGCCTCGGGCGCCTCGCGGACCAGGATCTCGATCATCGCCGGGTCCCCGAGGCCGTAGCCCTCCTTGTAGGTGTCGGCGAAGTGCTGTTCCCAGGTGTCCTGCGGGTCCCGGGTGCCCAGGACGGCGTTGATGCCGCCGGCGGCGAGGACGGTGTGGGCGTCCGTCCTGGCGCGCTTGCCGACGATGAGCACCTCGCATCCCGCCTCGGCGGCGGCGATCGCCGCCCGCAATCCGGCCGCGCCGGAGCCGATGACCAGGACGTTCACCGCGTGGATCTCGATGTCAGTGTTGATCGGCATGGATACCTTTCCGAGCGGGGGATGCGATGACCTCGGTGTACTCACCGCGGGGCGAGCGGCGCAGGACGCCGGTCTCGATGCCGTGCGTGAGCTGCTGCCTGTCTTGTTCCTGCAGGGCCAGGCAGATGCGCCGGGTGTGCTCGAAGACCACGACCGGCCCGGCCACGACCGCGACGCGGAAGAACCAGGTGACGGCGAACAAGGACAGGTTGAAGTGGTGGGCGAGCTGGTCATTGGCGGCCGCCGCCCACAGCAGGCCGTAGAAGGTCATGCCGGCCGCGCCTGCGGCGGTGCGGACGGCGGCCTCACGGGGCCGGTCCAGGGTGTGGTGGATCCGGCTGTCGCCGGTGAGCCGGCGTTCGATGAGCGGATAGGCGGCCAGGACGGTGAAGAAGGCGCCCGGCACCATCAGGGCGGGAATGAGAACGGACAGGGTGAGCGGGTGACCGGCGACGATGGGTTCCCAGGCGGGCATGATGCGGATGGCGCCGTCGAGGAAGCCCATGTACCAGTCGGGTACGGCTCCGGCGCTGGTGGTGCCAGGGCGGGCTGGGCCGTACAGCCAGATGGGGTTGATCTGCGCGACGGTGCCCAGCAGGGTGAGCATGCCGCAGGTGGCGAAGAACAACGCCAGCGAGCTGAGCGGCGGTATGTGGGTGGCGCCCGGGTAGTGGCTGTGGCCGTGCCGCAGCAGCAGCCAGCGTCTGACGATGAGCAGCTCGACCATGATCACCGGGATGAGCAGGACGTGCAGCCGGTAGAACAGCGGGATGACCTGATCACCGGGGACGGCGCCGCCGAACAGCAGGCCGGTCAGGTGGGTGCCGACGAGCGGGATGGACTGGGTGACGCCCTGGATCAGGCTGAGGCTGCCACCGGAGAGCATGTCGTCGGGCAGGATGCCGCCGGTGACGCCCGCGGCGATGCCCAGGACGAACAGGGCGACCCAGATCAGCCAGTTCAGGCCGCGTGGCCGGCGGAAGGCGCCGGTGAAGAACAGGCGCAGCAGGTGCACGCACACGGCGCCGATGAAGATCAGCGTGGCCCAGTGGTGGACCTGCCGCATCAGCAGACCGCCGCGTACCTCCAGGCTGACCTCCAAGGTGGAGGCGAAAGCCTGGCTGACCGGCACGCCGCGCAGCGGAGTGTAGGCGCCCTGGTAGATGACCTGGGTCGTGTCCGGGTCGTAGAAGAAGGTCAGGAATGCTCCGGTGAGGACCAGGACCACCAGGCTGTAGATCGCGATCTGGCCGAACAGGAACGACCAATGGTCGGTACGGCTGAGTGGCCGCTTGCCCGCAACGTGCGCCAGCCGTACCTGCAGGCCCTTCACGCGCCGACCACACGGAAGAGTCCGGCGGAGTCCTTGGACTCCCGCCGATGCATGTGATGCGAAACTCGCGCGGGGTTGTCAATCCCGTGTGCCATTGCTTGCTCCTCAGCCTGTGGGCTGCTTGATGGTGGCGATTGATGCGGTTGACGGGGTTGGTCACGGCGACCAGGCCGCACGGTTCCTCGAGTCTTGTCGGTGTACGGCGGGCGTCACCGCCCGCTGGGCGGAAGCCACTCCGTGAGGTGGACGAGCGCGCCGGCGGGGTCGGTGAGCTGCACCACCAGTTCGCCCTACGGCTCGGTGCGCAGCGGGCGGGAAATGGCGGCGCCTTCCGCGACCGGCCGCGCGTATTCGGCCGGAAGGTTCGTGACGGCGAAGGACACCACCGCACCGGCCGGCCCCTCGCCGACCGCTGAGCAGCACCGACCGGGCCAGATTGCGCCTCCAGATGGAGGCCGGCCCTGCAGACGCACCGAGCAGGGAAACTCTGGTGACGTTGAAGGGTGCGGTCCAGCAGAGGGTCACCGATCTTCTTGATCGAGCGTGCCGTGAGCCTGCGCCGAGAGGTCCTGCCAGTCGGCCCAGGTCTTGAGCCGGTCGCGCAGATCAGACCACAACCGGGCCGGGATGCGCGCTGAGAACGCGGTGGCATTGCGCCGCACCTCCTGCGCCGAGCGCATACCGACCACGATGCCCGCGACCGCGGGGTGGCGCAGCGGGAAGGCCATGGCGGCCTGGGGAACGGTCACGCCGTGCGCCTCGCAGACATCCGCGATGCGGTTGACCCGTTCCAGCAGCTCCGGGGCGGCGGGTGCATAGTCGAACCGCGCCCCCTCGGCGGGCCGGTCGGTTGCCAGCAGACCGGAGTTGAAGACGGAGGCGGCCAGGACCGAGACTCCGCGTTCGGCGCAGGCGGGCAGCAGTTCGTCCAGGGCGGTGTGGTCCAGCAGCGTGTAGCGGCCCGACAGCATGACCACGTCCGCGTCGGTCTCCCGCACCAGGCGGGTCAGCTTGCCGGGGTGGTACATGCCCGCGCCGACGGCGCCGACCACGCCCTGGGAGCGCAGCTCGGCCAGTGCCGGGTAGCCGTCGCGCAGGGCAGTCTCGAAGTGCTCCTCGGCATCGTGCAGATACAGCACGTCGATCCGGTCGACGCCCATGCGGGTCAGCGAGTCCTCGACGCTGCGCAGGATGCCGTCGCGGGAGAAGTCCCAAACCCGGCGGTGCGTGGCCGGCACGGCGAAGCCCTCGTCCATCCGGCCGTTCGGATCCTGCGGGACCAGCAGCCGGCCGACCTTCGTCGACAGCGTGAACTCTGCCCGCGGCTTGCTGCGCAGCAGCTCGCCGATGCGGCGCTCAGAGTGCCCGATGCCGTAGTGCGGCGAGGTGTCGAAGTAGCGGATTCCCGAGTCCCAGGCGGCCGCCAGTGCCTGCGCCGCGGTGTCGTCGTCCAGCGGTTCGAACAGGCCGCCCAGCGGCCCGCCCCCGAAGCCCAGTTCGGTGACCTCCACCGTGCTGCGACCGAGGCGATGAGTGCGCATGTGACTTGTCTCCCTCGTGTGCGGTTCCGGCTTCCGGCCGGACATTATGATGTTCATGCCGATCTGATCCGCTTCGGCGCCCGGTGTGATGAGGACTCCGGTGAGACGGCCGTCCGAACCAGCACGTTCCGGGGACCAGGTCGTCGTGGCTCACCACCTCGGCGCCGTTGCGCGACGGTTGCCGCAGTCGGCTCCAGATGCGGCGAAGCCGCGGCACGTCCAACCGCCCCTCGCCTTCCCGGAAGCACTGCTGCATCCAGGGTCGCGGTGGGTGCGATCGTCGCCGCGTCCTGCGCCGCTGAAGCGCCGGCTCTCCAGTGGAGTCCGCCAGGCGACGTCCTTGGTCTCCAAAGCGCCCGTCAGAAGGCGGGGAAGGCCCAGCCCGAGGGGTGGAAGGGCTCGCGCTCGCCACGGAAGGCGAGCGAGGCGGCGGTGACCGCCCCGGGGCGCAGTTCCTCGACGCGGCCCGCGGCCGCCAGGGCCGCCAGGGTGGTGCCGCCCAGATAGGCCGCACCCAGCTCGGCGGAGGTCAGCCGCAGGCCCGGCCGGGCCTGGGTGCGTTCGCAGGTGACGGAGTCGCCGTCGGCCCGCAGGTGGTAGCGCCCCGCGTTCCATGGGCAGAACGTGTCCTGAACCTCCAGGACCAGGTCCAGCGGAGTCGAGTAGCGGCGTGCCGCCAGCGCGCGGTCGACGTCCACCAGGCGGACCCAGAGGTTGTCGATCACGCTGGTGCGAGCCGCGCGCGGGTCGGTCAGCAGGTGCTTCAGCGGTTCGTCGACGGCGCCGTCATAGGTGAGGCCGGCGTGAGCGTCGAGGTCGATGAGGTAACGCCACAGGGCGGCGTAGGACTGCCTAGTGGTGGCCGCGACCTCGATGACCTGCACCAGCCGCGGCTTGGAGCGGTAGAAGACGTAGCCGCTGACCTCGCCGCCGGGCTCGGTGTGGACGGCGAAGCGCAGGGCCGTCCCGCCGTCGCGCGCGCGTTCGCCGTCGGCCAGCCGGGCCTCCCAGAACTTCTCCGTACGGTCCACCCAGCCGACCCCGGTACGGCGGGCGGTGTCGTAGACCTTCTCTAGCAGCGGCCGGGCCTGCCGGCGGTCGAGCAGGCGGATCGTCCCGTCGCCGAGGTCGGTGCCGGGCCTCAGGGCCAGGAGCTTCTTGTCCGCCTGGATCTCGGCCACGCAGCTGGCGACGCCGTACCCGAAGCGGCCATAGATCGTGGCCTCGGCGGCGTTGAGCGCGGCGATCGGCTCGCCGCCTGATTCGTGCAGGTCGGTGAGCTGCTTGCGCATCATCGCGGTGAGGATGCCGCGGCGCCGGTGGGTGGGCAGGACCGCGACGAGCGTGATGCCGGCGACGGGCGTCACCGCGCCGGGGACCGTCATGACGCGGCCGTAGATCGACGCACCGCCGACGATCTCCTCGCCGTCGTAGGCGGCGATCGTGCGTCCGGGCTCGATGGAGTCGGCGGCGTTCCGCAGGCCGCCCTCGTACCAGTCCTGGCCGTAGGTCGTGGTGATCATGCGAGCCCACGCGTCGAGCTCGTCGGCGCGGATCGTCCGCAGGGGGTAGGTCGCCGTCATGCTTCGAGAATGGCCGGGTAAACAGGCACCGCACATCGGGTGATCTGTGTATTTATATGCTGGCGTCGTGGTGGCGGAGCGCGTGGTCAGCCCGGTGTTCGTCGGCCGGGGCGAGGAGTTGTCGGCGCTGGTGGCGGCCCTGGACACGGCTGTCGGGCAGGGGCCGGCGGTGGTGCTGGTGGCCGGGGAGGCCGGGATCGGCAAGTCGCGGCTGCTCGCCGAGTTCGCGCGGTCGCTGGGCCGGGGCGTGCGGGTGGTCGAGGGCGCCTGCGCGGAGCTGGGCAGCGACGGCCTGCCGTACGCGCCGTTCGTGACGGTGCTGCGCAGGCTGATCCGGGTCGAAGGGGTGCTGCCGGGGCCCTACCGCCAGCTGGCCCGCTGGTTCCCCGAGCTCGGCGAGGCGGGCGACGCGGAAGGCGGCAAGCATCTGCTGTACGAGGAGGTCCTGACGCTGGTCGAGCGGGTGGCCGCGAACCAGCCGCTCGTCGTCTCGATCGAGGACCTGCACTGGGCCGACGCCGCCACCCGCGAGCTGCTCGGCTTCCTGGCCAGAAACCTGACCCAGGCCGGTGTGCTCCTGGTGATCACCTACCGGCCGCCGGAAACTGGCAACGGACTGCTCGGGCCGCTGCTGTCCGAGCTGGCCCGCCGCCCGCGCACCACCACGCTGCGGCTGCCTGGCCTGGACCGGCAGGGCGTGGGCCGGCAGCTGGCCGCGATCCTCGGCACCGAGCCGGACGCGGCCGCCGTACGCCGCGTACACGAACGCAGCGACGGCACCCCGCTGTTCGTCGAGGCGCTCGCCCACGCCGGTGAACGGACCCCGGACAGCCTGCGCGACCTGCTGCTGCACGGCCCGCGGTCGCTTCCCGGCCCGGCGCGCGAGCTGCTGCGCATCGCTTCGGCAGCGGGCGGCCGGGTCTGCCACCGGCTGCTGGCGCAGGTGGCCGGGCAGGACGGGACCGGGCTGGATGCCCTGCTGCGCGAGCTCGTCGACCGCAGCCTGCTCGTCACCGCAGGGGACGGCTACGACTTCCGCCATGCCCTGATCCGGCAGGCGGTGTACGAGGACCTGCTGCCCGGCGAGCGGGCGCGCCTGCACGCGCGCTACGCCGAGGCCCTGCGCGATTCCGGCGCCCACGCGGAGCTGGCCGCACACGCCCACGCCGCCGGTGATCGCGGGCTGGCCTTGTCCGCCGCTTACCTGGCCGCGGGCCAGGCGCGCAGGTCCTACGCCTACGAGGAGCAGGTCCGCATGCTCGACCAGGTCCTCGAACTCTGGGACCCGCAGGCGCGGCTGGGCGTCGACAGGATCGACGTACTGACCGGCGCGGCCGAGGCGTGCATGCTCAGCGGCGACTACGCTCGCGGGGTCGAGTACGCCAGCGCCGGGCTGGCCGCCGTGAACGAGCGGCGCGAGCCCGAGCGGGCCGCCCAGCTGCTGGAACATCGAGGCAGGCTGCGGCACCGGCTGGAGGCGACCGGCGTCTCCGACTGGGAACGAGCCCTGGAACTGGTGCCCGCCACCCCCGGCGGCGTTCAGCGAGGGCGGCTGCTCGGCGTGCTGGCCATGGGCCTGCTGCCGGAGGTGGACCGGGCTCGCGAGCCGTTCGAGGAGGCGCTCGCCATCGGTCGGCGTACCGGCGATGCCACGGTCACGGTCCGTGGGCTGCTGGGCGTCGGCTCCATGACGGGCGACCTCGGGATGCTGGCGCAGGCCCGCACGCTGGCCGATCGGCTCGACGGCCACGACCTGCTCATGACCGTCCCGATGTACGAGGCGACGCTGCACACCAAGGCCGGTGACCACGACCGCGGCATCGAGGCGGCCCGCGACGGCATCCGCCACGCCCGCCGGTACGGGCTGGGCCGCAGCCGGGGCGCCGAGCTCGCGCGCTTCGCCGGACACAGCCTGATCCTGGCCGGGCGGTGGGACGAGGCCGCCACCGTGCTGGAGGAGAGCCTCCAGGAGGACCCGCCACCGCTGCCGCGGCAGGCCCTGCGCGTGCTCGCCGGCTACCTGTCGCTGCTGCGCGGAGACTTGGCCAGGGCGGCCGACGCCGCGGCGGCCGTGGAGCACACCGGCAACGGGGGCCTGTTCCCCCGCTATCAGCTGCTCTGCCTGCTCGCCGTCGCCCAGGGCAACCACGAGAGGGCAGACCTGCTCCTGGACCGGGCGCTGGCCGACCCGGCGCTCACCCGGATCTACAGCAGCGACGCCCGGCCGGTCCTGGTCGCCGGCGCATTGGCGCAGCGGGCCCGGCTCGCGCACGGCGACGGCAGGGACCTACGGCAGCGGGTCGCGAAACGACAGGCCGAGCTCTCCGCGGCCGATACGGCGCTCGGCGTGGACGGGCCGCTCGACCGAGCTTGGCAGATCATGCTGCGCGCGCTTATCAAGGACGACGGCTGGGACCACGCCGCGGGTGCCTGGCGGGAACTGCGGCAGCCGTACGAGCTGGCGCTGAGTCTGTTCCACGGCGCGCGAGCCGCGCTGGCGGCGAGCGACCGGCCCGGGTCAACGGCCCGCCTCAGGGAAGCCGCGTGGCTGGCCGAAGACCTGGGCGCCGCGCCGCTCACCCGCGAGATCGCCCTGCTCGGGCGACCCCGACCGGCTCAGGGTGGGCTCACGGAGCGCGAGCGTGACGTGCTCAGGTTGATCGCCGAGGGCCTGAGCAACCGGCAGATCGCCGCCCGGCTGCACATCTCACCGAGTACGGCGGGGGTGCATGTCTCCCACATCCTGACGAAACTGGGCGCGGCCACCCGCACCGAGGCGGCGGCCATCGCGTTCCGTGAGGGGCTGGCGGGGGTCCTTCCCCGCTTAGCTTGACGTTTACCTTTCCTGGTCCGGTGACCGTCTCGACGCGCTTGGTGGCCTTGCCCACATCGTGCTGCGGGCAAGACTGGCCTGGTCGGATCTACAGCGTCAACGAATCTGACACCAAGCCCGGTTCGCCGTTCCACTCCTACTGGCAGGCCGGCTTGAGGGCGGCACGTCGTCCGCCGGGCAGCCGCTCCACCTGGACGCAAATGACCGTGCCGGACAGGATCGGCGCTTCGGCCCGGTGGGCGAAGTGGTCTTTCTTGTCCAGCTTGGGGTGCAGGCCGTGCCAGGCGGTGACGCTGACCTGGCCGTAGTGCCCATCGTGGAGGGTCAGCTGCTGGTCGGGCTCGCCCCAGGTGTCGGGGCGGGCGCAGGAAAACGGCTCGCCGTGGCGGCCGGGGACGTCCGGCGCAGCCGCCGTTTCCGGCTCGCGCGGCGGCGGATCACGATACAGCAGCCGGTCGTTACGGATGCCGACAAGAGCTATTGCAGGCGGATCGCCTCGGCCGCGCGGCGGCAGACCGGGTAGACCGGGTTCCCGCCGGCGTCCAGCCCCTCCACCAGACGGTCATCGATCACCACGACGTCCCACTCGCCCGGGGCGACCCTGCCCACCACCAGGCCCATCAGCCACGGCCACCACGTCTCATCGGTGTCGCCGGCCGTCAACGGGTAGCGGACCCGCACCGGAGACGCGTCCGGGAACGGGTTCGCCTGCCGGGCCAGCGCTCCCGCCAATGCCTCCACGCCCAGCTCCAGGTCCGACTTGGCCAGCGCCGCCTCGATCGTGCCCGCGGCCAACTCATCGGCCAGCGCCAGGATAACCGTGTTGCTCGCCGCGGACGCCTCCACCGCCGCCACGTACTGATCGACCTTCGCCGCCTCGGCCGCGGTCAGGTCCTGAGCCTGCCAGCGCTCACCGGTCTCGACCCACAGCCACATGTGATCGCGCTGCTGCCTGATTACCTGCTTGATCCGCTCCACGGTGTGGTCGTCCAGCAGATGCGGGGCGCGCCGCGCCGGCTCCAGGGTCCGCACCTGATCGCGGTTGGCGCCCAGCTGCTCCAGGACGACCGCGGTCATCATGTCCACGTCGGCCACCGGGCGCCACTCGGGTTCGCCCCGGCCGTCCCTGCCGCCACCATCACCACGCGCCATGCCTCAGATCGTCCCAGACCCCCACCAGCCGCCCGCTGCACCTTCACCACATAGAGACCCAGGGCTGCCTCCCACACGTGATCATTATCAGCGCCAACCGTCTGTGCGATGGAACGGAATCCGGCGTCAACCACGTCCGGAAGACCGCAGCGGCAGGGGGTTGCTGACCTGGGAGAACCCCGTTAACGCCGGATTCCGTTCCAAATCTCTCTGACCCCCGAGTAGCTCGACGCGCCTCTGAATCAGTCCGGCCACCCGCTCAGGATGGGCCATTAAGAAATAGCTGGCCATATTGGTTCCGAACGAATGCCCCAACAGAACACGCCCCGTGAGTCAGCGGTCGATTCACGGGGCGGTTTTGGGCGCGAGCCCTCTGCCCGGGGCTACTTCAGATCGGAGAGGAGGTCATCGAGCGCTTGGTTGAGGGCTTCGGAGTTGGCAGGGGTGAACCATGTGGTGCGGATGCGTTCGTTGATTCCGTTCGGGGTTTCGTGGTCGGCCGCGAGCTGGTGCAGGGATCTGGCCTCGTCGCTCAGGCCGCGACCGACCCCCTGGAAGAGGCTGCGAACATAGCTGTCCGCCTCGTCGGAGGCGATGCCGTGGCCGATGGCCCACGACGTGAGGGTGGCGAGGTACGAGTAGTGGGTGGTCAGCGTCCCCGTCAGTGCGGAGAAGACGTTGAAGGCCGCCTCGTCCGCGACCGGGAGCACCCCGCCCAGGTGCTCGAAGAGGGAGTTCACCGCCGGGTGCGACGGGTACGTCACCGTGATGGAGCGCCGTTCGCGTACGGCAGGCAAGGGGATGGCCCGTACCAGGAGGGCGTCGGTGGCGAGTATCTGGCGCAGATCGTCGTTGCCGACGCCGGCCATCACGTTCACCACGATCTTGTCGTCGTCCACACTCAGGCCGGCCAGTGCTTCATACCGGTCTGGAGGGCGTACGGCGATGATCACCGCTTCGGAGCGGTCCACCACCTCCTGATTGTCGGCGCATACCTGGACGCCCTCGTAGCGCTCGGACAGCTCCGCAGCAGTGCGGGCTCCCCGTGGGGAGAGGAACACCTCGGGGGACTTGTCAGCTCCGTCACACAGGCCCACTACGACGGCTCGGCCGATCTCCCCTACCCCAATGATGCCGATGCGCTTCACTGTGTCTTCCTCCAGTGCGTGCGTGCGTGGTGGTCGTGACCCATATTGGTCCGGGTCTGTGACGTTAAGCATGTATCAGTCGAGTCCGTGTCGAGCGCACTGCGGTGCCCCGGTCCCGCCCCGGAACGTTCCGGGACGGGACCGGTGTCGCCGGAGGTGTCCTTGGTGAGCAGATCGGTCAGCCCGACGCTTGTGCCGAGCATGAACAACACGGTCGCGGCGGGGCGGGCCCATCTTTCTTTCGGGTCACGCGGTGAGGGAGGCTCGGAGGAACTCGAGGATTTCCGCCCGCGCGGCCTCGGCCTGCTGCGCCACGCCCGGCATGCTGAGGAACGCGTGCCCCGCTCCGGGGTATTCGGTGAGCCGCACGGGCGTCCCGGCCGCTCGCAGTCGTTCGGCGTAGCGGCGGCCGTGATCGGCCAACGGGTCGTGGGTCGGCACCACCACCAGCGCTGGGGCCAGCCCTTTCAGGTTGCCGGCATACAGCGGCGAGAGCGCGCGAGGGTCGGTTCCCGGTGGAACGGCGAGCCGCTGGAACAGTTGCAGCTGCGGCACGGCGAGGGTCGGGGTGTGGGCGTGCTGGGTGACCGAGGCGTGGTCGAGCATCGTCTCGGTCGCATCGACAGCGGGGTTGACCAGCACCTGCGCCTGCAGGTGAGGGCTGGCGTCTCCGGCCCGGATCGCCGCCAGGGCGCAGATCAACCCGCCGCAGCTCTCGCCGAAGACGGCGGTCCGCGCCGGGTCGATGCCCCACTGCGCGGCATGCCGCACCACGTACTGGAGCACGTCCCAGCCGTCGTCGACGGCCGCCGACAGCGGAGTCTCCGGGTCGACGAGGCGGTGCTCGACCGAGACGACGACCGCGGGCAGCCGGGCGGCGAGATGGCTGTTGACCCAGTCGCTCTGCACCGCCGTGCCCACGAAGCCGCCCCCGTGCACGTGGAGCACGAGCGGCAGGCCGGCCCTGCCATCGTCCCAGTCGCGCCCGGCAGAAGGCCGGTACACCCGGACCGGGAGCTCGCGACCGGGCAGCGCCACCTCCTGCCAACCGATCGCGGCGCCGGGATCCGGATCCCCGGTGATCGCCCGCGCCGCGCTGGACGCCCGAAAGCGGTTCTCCGCGTCGCGGTAGGCGAGCAGCTCCTGGGCCGTCATCGTCGACCAGTCCGGCGCCGGCGGCCGCTCCGTAGCAGTGACCTCACTCATGTCTTCTCCTTGCTCACGTAGTTTCGCTACCCAAGGTTTCGATACCTAAGGTAGCGCAAATGGGTATCGTATGAACATGACCTCGACCACATCAGCCAGACCGCCCGGTCGCCCGCGCTCCGGCGTCAACGCCGTGGTCTTCGCCGCAACGCTCAGCACGGTCCACGAGCTCGGCTACGCGCGTGCCACCGTCGACCGCATCGCCGCCGCGGCCGGCGTCGCGAAGACGACGATCTACCGCCGCTGGCCTTCGAAGGGCGCGCTGATCGTGGACTGCCTCCTGGACGCGTTCGGCCCGGCGCCGCTGGAGGGCACCAGTCGAGCTGAGCTCATGTCCTCCGCCATCCGCTGGATCGCGGCGAAGATCGGCGAACCCGGAGTCGGCGACGCGTTCGCCGGCGTGTTCAGCGACGCCGTCAGCGACCCGGCCCTGCGCGAAATCCTGTCCGCGCAGTTGCAGGACCCCTACCGACTCGCGCTCCAGGACGCGCTCGGCGAGCCGGAGAACCGGGTCCTGTTCTTCATCGACGTCGTCGTCGGAACTTTGCTCCACCGGATGGGCATGACCGGCGAGCCGATGGTGGATGCCGACGTCGACGCACTGATCGGGATGGTTCTGCCGCACTTCGCCGACGATGCGGCCTGACTGTCGATCGCTTCGCGCGTGGCGACGCATCGTGCCCCGGCCGCTGTCGGCGCCGGCGGGGCACCCTATGAAGACTCCCCCGTCTGCCGGGATGGTGGTGTGACGGTCGGAGTCCCGGCGACCGGGGCCACTGGCCGCGGCCTTCTGGCCGAAGCCTGCGGCGCTCGGGTCTTGGCCGAGCACCGGGGAGCAGCCGACGTCCATGATCGACTTTCCGCCGGCCGGTCAGGCAGCCAGGTCCAGGGCGGAGAAGTCCACCTCCTTGAGGACGGGGTGGAACGCGGCGGGGATCAGCGCGAGTTCGTCGGTGGCACAGGTCCCGAACCGGGTGATGTGCGACCGCACGGTACGGCGACAGGGCCGCGATCTGGTCGGCGGTGCCCCTCGGCGGCCAGCTTTGGGAGTTCCGGGCCTTGATGAGCCGATCGCCCCAGTCATGGACGGCGCGGACGGTAGGCCTAGCCCTACCAGCAAAGGTGGGGAAGCACGCCCGGCGCGGTGGGCGCACCACCATCGAGATCGGCCGGCCGAGCAACGAGGCTGACGACCGTGATCGAAGTCAATGAACTGACCATGAGATACGGGGACAAGGTAGCCGTCGACGACCTGACGTTCGCCGTGGAACCGGGACTGGTGACCGGCTTCCTCGGCCCGAACGGCGCCGGCAAGTCCACCACCATGCGCGCCGTCCTCGGCCTGGAGGTGCCCAGCGCGGGCAAGGCGCTGGTGAACGGCCGCCCGTACGCCTCCATCCCCCGTCCCATGCGGTCGATGGGGGCGTTGCTCGACGCCGGAGCGGTGCACGGGGGCCGCAGCGCGTACGCGCACCTGGCCTGCCTGGCCCGCAGCAACGGCATCGGCCGCACCCGCGTGACCGCCGTCCTCGACCAGGTCGGCCTGACAGACGTGGCCGGCAAGAGAATCAGCGGCTTCTCGCTCGGCATGCGCCAGCGCCTGGGGATCGGCGCGGCGCTGCTCGGGGACCCGGGGGTGCTGATGCTGGACGAGCCGCTGAACGGGCTGGACCCGGAGGGCATCCGCTGGCTGCGCGACCTGCTGCGTTCGCTGGCGGACGAGGGCCGTACCGTGCTGCTGTCCAGTCACCTGATGAACGAGATGGCGCTCAGCGCCGACCACGTCATCGTCATCGGACGGGGCCGGCTGATCGCCGACACCGCCATGAACGCCCTGTCCGGGCACTTCCAGGGCGACGTGCTGGTCCGCACGCCCCACCCGGAGCAGCTCACCGCCATCATGCGCGCGCACGGGGCGACGGTGGTGGCCGAGGACGACGGCGCCCTGTCCGTCCGTCACCTGGACGCGGCCGAGATCGGCGTGCTGGCGCTGTCCGCAGGGATCGCGCTGGCGGAGCTGTCACCGCGCGGCGCGTCCCTGGAGGAGGCGTTCATGCGGCTCACCGAGGACAGCACCGAGTACAGGACCGGGAACAGGGCCACTCCGAAGGAGGCCGCCCGATGATCGACGTGATCGCTTCCGAGTGGCTGAAGCTCCGCTCGCTCCGCTCGAACCTCTACCTGCTGGCCTGCTCGGTGGCGGCCGTCCTGGCCTGCGCCGGGATCGCGTTCATGATCGGCCGCGGGTTCGACAACCAGACGATGGAAGAGAGGATGGCCTTCCCCGGCAACGGGGACGGCATCGGCAACGGGATCGCGGTCGCCTACTTCGTGTTCGCCGTGCTGGGCGCCCTGGCGATCACCTCGGAGTACGGCACCAAGATGATCCAGACAAGCCTGGTGGCCGTGCCGCGCCGGCAGGTACTCCTGCTGGCCAAGGTGCCGGGCCTGGCCGCGGTCGCGCTGGTGGCGGGTCAGGTTCTGGCGTTCGTCATGCACGCGGCCTCCATGGCGGTGCTCGGCGACCGGGCCGAGCAGTTGCTTCGCGACGGGGTGACGCTGGGCACGTCGCTGTCGGAGCCGGGCGCGCTCGCCTCGGTGATCGTCGCCGGGTTGTCGATGGCCGCGGTCGCGCTGATCGGGCTCGGCGTCGGGGCCGCCGTCCGCTCCACCCCCGGCGTGCTGGTCGTGCTGAGCGTGATCATCGTGGTGCTGCCGGTGGTGGCCAAGACGCTGCCCATGCCGCTGCGCGCGCAGGCCGGCTCCTTCATGATCGAAAATCTTCCGCTCCAGATCGCGGGGGTCGGTGGCGGGATCATGCCGCCTGCCGCGGCGGCGGGGCTGCTGGTCGCGTACGTGATCGCCGCGTTGACGGCGGGCGCCACGATGATCGCGTTGACCGGGCGCCGGATCAAGGTACTGGCGATCGGCGCGGCCGCGGCCGTCCTGGTCTCGGCGGTGCCCGCCGCCGCGGCCGGTTCGCCGGGCTCCGGCCCGTCGAGGCTGGCCTGGGCGGACTGCGCGGACAAGAACCTCTTCGAGGAGATGCGCTGCGCCTCGATCAAGGTGCCCCTGGACTGGGCCAAGCCGTCCGGGCGGAAGCTCGACCTGATTGTCGGCCTGCTGCCGGCCACCGGTGCCCAACGCCGGATGGGCACGGTGTTCGCGATCCCCGGCGGGCCGGGCGGCTCGGGCGTGGCGGATCTGAGTGAGAACGCGGGCAGCTTCGCCGAGCTGCGCGATCGTTTCGACGTGGTCAGCGTCGAGCCCCGCAACACCATCGACAAGGGGGTGCTGCCCTACGACTGCCTCGTCTCCGGCCCCTGGATCACCTGGCCCGATACCCGCGCCGAGTACGCCGAGCTGGGCAGGCGCAACCGGGCGGCGGCGGAGCGATGCCGCGCCGCCGATCCCGAGTTCTTCGACCACATGGATTCGGCCTCCGTGGCGCGGGACATGGAGGCGATCCGCGTCGCGCTGGGCGAGGAGAAGCTGAGCTTCATCGCCACCTCCTACGGCGGCGTACCCGGGATCGACTACTCCCGGCTGTTCCCCGGCCGGGTGCGCGCGATGGTGTTCGACGGCTCGGTCAGCCCGTACATGGACCGCGCGCAGGGCAGGCTCACCCATGAGGAGTCCTTCACCCGCTTCGCCGCCTGGTGCGCGGCGACCACCACCTGCGCGCTGCACGGCCAGGACGTCGGCGAGGTCTGGCGAGCGCTGGTGGCGCGGGCCGACCGCGTCCCGGTGCCGGTCAAGGGCGAATCGCCGCAGGCCGCCTACAGCGGGTTCGACATCAAGGAGGCCGCCGCTTCGAGCATCATCTCACCGGGTCCGGAGCCCGGGTTCCCCCGATGGACGGAACTGGCCGAGGCGATCAAGCGGGCCGCCGACAGTGACGCCTCAGGGTTCGCCGACTACGTCCGGCAAAGCACGAAAAGCCCGAAGGTCCCCGCGTTCATCGGGATGAACATGACCCACTGCCTCGACGGCCTGGGATTTCGTGACTACGAGGAGTACCGGAAGAAGCGCCGCAAGGGTGAGCGCCTGTTGCCGAACATCGCCGGGATCGAGCTCTGGCACCCGCTCGCCTGCGTCGGCTGGCCGGCCCCCGTCACCAACCCGCCCGCGCCGCTGCCTGCCAAGGGGCTGCCGCCCTACCTGGGCGTCGGCTCCTGGACGGACTTCGACGGTTCCGCGGACATCGTGCGGCGGGTGCCCGGCTCGGCCGCGGTCCAGTATCAGTGGCACGGCCACGGCCTCTACAACGCCGGCGTCTCCTGCATCATCTCCCACGTCAACCGCTACCTGATCAGCCTGCGCCTCCCCGCGCCGGGCACCGTGTGCCGCAAGGCCGTCACCTGACGGTCATCCGGTCCTGACGTTGGAGCACCTGCGCGAGCGTGGCCAGGTCGAACGTGCTGACGGCCCGGTGAGCCGAGGGGCCGGCCCGCCCGCGGTTCGTCCGGCTCACCGTGCAGCGCACTCAGACCACCGACGACGGCACGGTCGCCACCACGCTGCCGAGCGCGCTGACCAGGGAGAACGGGTCGTACATGTTCGGCGACACGCCGCCGGCTGCCCGGTGAGTACACGCGCGTCGTCCAGTGGGCCGGGAACGACACGTTCGGCAGTCGAAGGCGACGCTGACCGTCACGGCCGGCAAGGACCTCCCGGGCCGTCCCGATCCGTCGAGGCGACCCGGGAGGCGGCTCAACCAGATATGTACGTGATGGAGCCGGTCCAGCGGTGGGCGGCGTCCCGGTAGACCAGGAACAGCTCGGTGTCGAAGTACGGGGAGATGCCGGTGTCGTACCGGTTGTCGCCGTCGGTGTCGGCGACGCTGATCGTGAGGCCGTTGAGATAGCCGGTACGGGTGTCGCTCGCGTAGCCGGTCACCCACGCCGACCCGAGTGAGCCTTCACCGGTGAACGGCGACTCCACGCCGACGGGCCGGTCCGCGGGCAGGCCCGTCGGCTTCAGCGCGAACGTCGAGCCGGTCGACCGTTCAAGGGTCTGGCCCGTGTAAGGGCCGGTGCCGTCGGGGTGGGTCCCGGCGGGGTAGCCGAAGACGTCGGCCGTGGGCGGAAGCGGCTGGTTGATCGCGAGGCCCTGGCAGCCGACGTTGTCGCCCAGCCTGCCAACGTTGGTCAGCACATCCGGGGAGGAGACGACGACTCCGCTGTAGACGGTGACGAAGGCGTAGTCCCGGTCGTAGTCCCGGATGTCGTCGAAGTCGTAGTGGGTGATGCCCTGCTTGCCGACGTACAGGCCGAACGGGGTCGTGCCCTCGGAATAAGCCGGGACGAAGACCCACTTGCCGAGCCCGCCGGCCGGAGCCTCAGTATCGAGCATGCAGTGACCGGCGGTGGCGACGAGGTTGCGGAACTTCGACTGCACGGATGTGCCGGTGCACCAGTGCGGCCGGCCGTCGCCGCCGATGAAGAACACCTTGCCCGAAGTCGCGGGCAGGTCCCCGGCCGCCGGGTTCTCCGCCTCGACCGGCGGGACGCTGTGCGCGGGGCCGTCCGGGAGGATCTCGGTGGACAGGCGCTCGCCGCCGGCCACGGTTCGCAGGGTGTACGGCGTGGCGTTCCGCAGGTTGGCGGAGTCGTCGGCGAGCCAGAACCTGGCGACCTCCTGGGCCGTCGCCACGGCGGGGGCCAGCGGGACCGCCACTACGGACGCGGCCTGCGCGGGGCCGGCGACGACAGTGGAGCTCAGCACGCTCAGGCCGACGCCTAACGCGATCATTGCACGCCTCAAGGGCATTCTCCCGTCCGGTAGAGCCGGCCGATCAGCACGGCCGGCGAACATCAAGATCGTAACCACGGCCGAAGCCCGGGACTACAGATTTTAGATCACATGTTCGATCATCTGTCGCGTGACCAGGGTGCTGTTCGGGGAGTTCGAACAGCACCACAGCGCCCCGTGGGCTGCCGTTGAGATCATCGACGGCGCACCGATTGGCGTCACTGCAGGTCAAACGGTAAACACGAGGTATCGACCGGCCAGAGCCCGAGAAGTGTCCGTCGCCACCGACACTCCAGCGCCGAGATACGCGTTCTGCTGACGGCGGTCGCGAAAACGGGTGGATCTTTCGGATGGTGGTCACCTAGCCTGGGTCCTCACCCCAACGTGAGGACTTCGCGCGCATGACGCCGCCTGCTCTTTAAACCTGACACTCCCCCGCGCATCGGTCGCCGACGACGCCGTCGGCTCTGTTTTCCGTGCTCTTCGTCAGGTCTTCAGAGAGATCATGTCTTCACATCCTCATATCGTGCTGCCCTGGGCGGTGCGGCGCACCCGCCTGCCTCTGCTCGCCCTCCGCTGCGTGGCCTGCCCTTCCGGCCGCGCCACCATCGGCAACGGCAGGTTCCGCGTCAACGCCAACGGCAAACTTCTCGACGTCTGGCTCCTGGTCCACTGCGTTTCCTGTGGCCGGACCAGCAAGCTCACCGTCCACGATCGCGTCCCGGTCCGCTCACTGCCCGCTGACCTTCTGGCCGGTTACTCGGCCAACTCGCCTTCCCTCGTCGTGGCTACCCTTCTCGACCCGTTGATCGCCCGGCGCAACCGGTTCGCTCTCGATTGGGACGGGTGCTGGGAACTCCACACACCTCCCGTTCCCGAGGATCCGTGGCCCCTTCAGATCACGGTCACCTTCGACGATCCCGTGCCAGTCCGTCCCGAACGGCTCATCGCTCATGGATTAGGCATCAGTCGTCATGAGATCGCTCGCAGAGTCAAGATCGATATCCCACTGAACCGCAGGACGAAACTAGATTTCTCATTCGTCCTGGTGTAGTCGGTTCAGTAGGGCCAGGTGTCGGTGCGACGCTCTCCGCCAAGGCAGAAAACGGCTGTGCCGTGTTCTGCCTTGGTCAGGTCGACGCGGATCCGGCCGGCGTTCTTGGCGAGCCGGCCGACACAATGTCAAGGCTGCTGGCCGAGCGCGCCACCGAAGTCGGCGTCGAGATCCGGCGCGGCTGCGCGCTGGTCGGGCTGAGCCAGGACGGGGACGGCGTGACCGCTGAGCTGGCCGACGGCACGCAGCTGCGCTCACGCTACCTCGTCGGTTGCGACGGCGGCCGCAGGACGGTGCGCAAGCTGCTCGGCGTCGGCTTCCCGGGTGAGCCCACCAAGGTCGAGACGCTGCTGGGCGAGATGGAGGTGACCGAGGATCCGGCGACGGTTGCCGCCATCGTCGCGGAAGTCCGCAAGACCCAGCTGCGGTTCGGTGCCGGGCCTCTCGGGGACGGGGTGTACCGCGTCGTCGTGCCCGCCGAAGGGGTGGCCGAGGACCGCACGGTTCCGCCGGCCCTCGAGGAGTTCAAGCAGCAGCTGCGGGTGTTCGCCGGCACCGACTTCGGCGCGCACTCACCGCGCTGGCTGTCCCGGTTCGGCGACGCCATGACCGGACGGCGTCCCGCACGAGCTTGACCAGGTTCTCCACCGACGGATCGGCTTTCAGGGCGGCCACGTCGTCCTGGAGGATCTGCGGAGCAACGGCTCCACTTGGTCGATGTGTGAGCCCGGTGCCCTCACGCCCACCCGGTCGATGGTTCGACTAGGGGGTGGAGTCGCAGGGCTGATACTCCTTGGGCGCGCGCCGCTCGGTGGCTTCGATGTAGTCGGCGAGGGCTTGGCGGGAACGGGCGAGGGTGTCGATCTGCTCGTCCAGTCCATGCAGGCGTGCGCGCAGACCGTCCAGAAGTTCAGGGCACGGCTCCAGCTCGGGGTCCGGCCCGGTCATGCAGGTATGCCATCGCCCGGCCGATGGTGGGGAACGAGACCCGTGACCTCACCGACCCGAGTCTGGCTTTTGCGCCTGGTCAAGTCGCCGGTCATGCTGCCGATCCCCGGCATCTCTCAGGTCGCCCATCTGGACGAGAACCTCTCCGCCGCGATCATCACGCTCACCGACGAGGAAGCCGCCGCGCTCGAATCCCTCGCGTGAGCTCCCGATCGAGCAGGACGAGACGTGTCATCGCCAAGGCTGCGTCGGGCAGGGTGGTGTGGGCCGGAGAGACCCGTTTCCTCGTACGGTTGTTTGGTCGGTTCTGGGGTGTACTGCCAGTAGATGTCTTAACAGTGACTCCCACGCGGATGCGGGTATGTGGTGTTGTCGATCGCATGTCCGAACTGCCTGATCCACCACGTTCTTCGGCCGCGGACTTCCTGCCGACGACCGAGTCGACGTCCATGCCAGAATCCCCATCGGATTTCTCGTCGGACTTCACGTCAGAGTCGTCGTCGGCGTTGTCCCGGCGTACGTTCATCGCCGCCTCGGCTGTTGGCGGGGCTGCCGCCGTCGCGGGACCGTCGCTGTTGGACACAGAACCCGCCGCCGAGGCCGCCGCCGCCGACGCGGTTGCCGAGGGGTTCGGCAGTCGCGTCACGGTGACGGTGAACGGGACTCGTCGCACCGTCACCGTCGACAACCGCACGTCGCTGCTGGATCTGCTGCGTGAGCACCTCGGGTTGACCGGCACGAAGAAGGGCTGCGACGCCGGGGCGTGCGGTGCGTGCACGGTGCTGGTGGACGGGCGGCGTGTCAACGGGTGTCTGACGTTGGCGGTGCGACTGGCGGGTGCGGAGGTCACCACGATCGAGGGCCTCGCGTCTGGCGAGAAGCTGCATCCGTTGCAGCAGGCGTTTCATCGACCAGGACGCGTTCCAGTGTGGTTTCTGCACGCCGGGGCAGATCATGTCCGGGGTCGGGTGTATCCGGGAGCGTCACATCGGGTCGCCGGAGGAGATCCGGGAGTGGATGAGCGGGAACATCTGCCGCTGCGGCTGTTACGTGAAGATCGTCCGGGCGGTCGAGCAGGCCGCGAAGGCCGGGTGACCCATGTTTCCTTTTGCCTACACCAAAGTCGCTGACACGCGGGAGGCGCTGGCCGCCGGCCAGCGCGGCGGCCGGTACATCGCGGGCGGCACGACGCTGGTCGACCTGATGCGCGAGACCGTCGAACGCCCCGAGGCGGTGGTCGATATCAGTGCGCTGCCGCTGCGGGACATCACTACCACCCGCGACGGCGGGTTGCGGATCGGTGCGCTGGTGCGGATGTCCGAGGCGGCCGCGGACCGGCAGGTGCGGGGCGCGTTCCCGGTGATCTCCGAGGCGTTGGAGCTGAGCGCGTCGGCGCAGCTGCGGAACATGGCCACCATCGGCGGCAACATCATGCAACGCACCCGCTGCACCTACTTCCGCGACGTGAGCGCGGCCTGCAACAAACGCCGCCCCGGCTCCGGATGCGCGGCACTGGACGGCTTCAACCGCACCCACGCCATCCTCGGCACCTCCAGCCAATGCGTGGCCACGCATCCCTCCGACGTCGCCGTGGCCTTCGCGGCGCTGGAGGCGAGCGTGCGGCTGCTCGGCCCTGGCGGTGAGCGCACTGTGCCGTTCGCCGACTTCCTGCTCCAGCCCGGCACCACCCCGGACCGCGAACAGGCGCTCCAGCGCGGCGAGCTGATCACCGCGGTGGAGATCCCCGCTCATCCACGCCCGCTATGGTCCGGCTACCTCAAGGTGCGGGACCGGCAGAGCTATGAGTTCGCCCTCACCTCCGCGGCCGTGGCGCTGCACGTCCAGGATGGGGTCATCCGGACGGCGAAGGTCGCCGCGGGCGGTGTGGGCACCGTGCCGTGGAAACTGCCTGCCGTGGAGCGGTATCTGGTCGGCAAGCGGCCGTCGGACGCGCTGTGGACCGAGGCCGCGGAACGCGCGGCGGACGGGGCCAAGCCACTCACGCACAACGGTTTCAAGGTCGAGTTGCTCAAGCGCACGGTGGCACGCCAGCTGCGCGTGGTGGGAGGTACCCGATGACCCTGCAGCCACAGGTCGCTGTCGGCACCCCGCACTCCCGGGTGGACGGACGGCTGAAGGTGACCGGAGCGCGCGCTACGCCGCCGACCACGGCCCTGAGGACGGCATCGACGGGGCCGCGTACGCGGTCGTGGTGGACAGCAGCATCGGCCGCGGACGGATCACCGGTGTCGATACCAGCACCGCAACCGCACAGCCTGGTGTGCTGGCGGTGCTCAGCCACCGCAACGCGCCTCGTTTGCCCTATCAGGACAATCCGGGGTCGAACAACCCACCGGGCAGGCGGTTGCGGGTTTTCCAGGACGACCGGGTGCTGTTCTTCGGGCAGCCGGTCGCCGTCGCGGTCGCCACCACCCTGGAGGCCGCGCAGCACGCGGCGAGCCTGGTCCAGGTGTTCTACGATGCCGAGCAACCCACCACGGACCTGACCTCCGCGCCGGCCGACAAGCCGGAGACCTACGCACGTGGCGACGCCGACACCGCGCTCGGTACGGCGCAGGTCCGCCTGGACATGACCTACCGGCTCGCCCGCAACCATCACAACCCGATGGAGCCGCACGCCACGATCGCCCGCTGGGATGGCGGGAAACTGACGGTGTGGGACAAGACCCAGTGGGTGACGAACGGCACGCAGGTCGAACTGGCGGCCGTGTTCGGCATCTCCCAGAGCTCGGTGCGGGTCATCTCGCCGTTCGTCGGGGGTGGGTTCGGCAGTGGGCTGCGGTGCTGGCCGCACACTGTCGTCGCGGCGCTGGCTGCCCGCGAGACCGGCCGCCCGGTCAAGCTCGTCCTGTCCCGCCGCCAGCTCTACTTCGGCACCGGATACCGGCCCGTCTACGAGTACAAGGTGCGCATGGGCAGCGACCGGCGCGGCCGGCTCACCGCGATGACGCACGACATCAAGGCCGAGACGTCGAGCTATGAGACGTTCACCGAGGGGGTCTTGGCGCCGGGGCAGATGCTCTACAGCATGCCCAACGTCCGTCAGGCGTATGCGACGGTGCCGCTGGACGTGAACACCCCGATCTGGATGCGGGGCCCTGGCTTCGCCACCGCCTCCTACGTCATCGAGTCCGCCATGGACGAACTCGCCCACGAACTCGGCATCGACCCGATCGAACTGCGACTGCGCAACGAACCCGCCGAGGACCCGTCGTCCGGGTTGCCGTTCTCCACCCGGAGGCTCCGCGAGTGCTACCAGGTGGGCGCCCGCGAGTTCGGCTGGCATCGCCGCAACCCGAAACCGCGGTCGACACGGGACGGTGACTGGCTGATCGGCACCGGCATGGCCGCCGCGGTCTACGACACCGGAGGGTTCCCAGCCCAGGCACATGTGCGGCTCGACGCCGACGGCACCGCCCTGGTGCAGTCCGCGACCAGCGACATGGGTCCCGGCACCTACACCTCCATGCCGCAGGTCGCTGCCGACGCGCTCGGCCTCACCATGACCACGGTCGACTTCCGGTTGGGTGACTCGATCATGCCGCGGACCGGGCCGCACGGCGGCTCGACGACCATGGCCAGTGTCGGCACCGCGATCCTGGACGCCAGCGACCAGGTGCGCCGGCGGGCGATCACGTTGGCGGTCAACGACCCCCGGTCACCCCTGCACCGGGTCGACCCGGACGACGTGATCGTCCGCAAGGGACGACTCCAGGTGAAGAACGACCCGGCCCGCGGGGAGACCTACCAGCAGTTGCTGACCCGCAACCAGCGCTCCCACCTCGAAGCGATCGGCGACTACGCCGGAGCGAACCACGACCGGTTCTCCATGTCCGCCTACGGCGCGGTGTTCACCGAGGTCGCCGTCGACGCCCGCCTCGGCCTCGTCCGAATCCGGCGCATGCTCGCCGTCTACGACGCCGGCAAGATCGTCAACCCCAAGCTCGCCGACAGCCAGGCCATCGGCGGCATGGTCGGCGGCATCGGCCAGGCTCTGCTCGAACACACCGTCACCGACCCCCGCGACGGCCGCATCGTCAACGCGAACCTCGCCGACTACCTCGTGCCCGTCAACGCCGACATCCGAGACCTGCGCGCCATCTACCTCAACGGCAACGACCCCGAAGCCAACCCCCTGGGTGTGAAGGGACTCGGCGAGATCGTGCTGGTCGGCATCGCACCCGCCATCGCCAACGCCGTCTTCCACGCCACCGGCCGCCGCGTCCGCGACTTCCCCATCACCGCCGACGCCCTGCTATAACCCCTGCCGAGAAATCCCTGGGGCGTGACAAGATCGTGGTCACGCCCCAGAGACGCAGGGTTCGCGGGCCGGAGGGGGTCACGGGTGCTGGTCGCGGGGAGGACTCGCCGCGCGGTGTCTGATCTCGCCTTCGGCCAGGGTGCGCAGGCTCCAGGTGGAGTGGCCGGTGATGCCCCACTCGGCGGGGGCCGTGCGGGCGATGAGGCAGATGTGCTCGCGCGTCTGCTCACTGATCGCCGGTGGCCGGCCCCCGCTCCATTTTGGGTCCAGCGCGTCGAACCCCCGCTCGTTGAAGGCGTGGATGACATCACGCACATAATCGTCGCTGACCTGCATCAACGAGGTGATGTCCGGCACGCTTTGGCCCTGGCCGGACATCATCACCACGATCGCCCGGCGCAGCTTGACCGGGTCCTTGGCGGTCCGGGTGATGCGCTGTAGTTTGCGGCCCTCCTCCATCGACAAGGGCCGGACGAACACATCCGGTCGGCGAGCCACGACCACCTCCCAAGAGTTGCAGAGGCAGTCAGCCTGACGGGTTCACCGTCCGAGATCAATTACCGGGTCAACGTTCAGAGACGAGCCACTAGACAATATTCCAGGGCGGTGCTGGAGCTGCGCTCCCAAGGCCCGCGATGCCCGATGAGCTTGTTGTTTGTCAGAGACTGCCATGTGCCTGGGCGCCTGATCCGTCGGGTATGCGCGGGTCCTATGCGGTGTCGCAGCTGGGAGAAGGTTGTGGAGTCAGGGTGGCCAGGCTGGATTCGCGCACGACCAGCTCGGTCGCGAGTTCGATGTGGCGGGACTCGATCGCCTGGCCGGCAGCCAGGCGCAGCGCGGTGCGCAGGGCGAGCGCGCCCATCTCGCGCAGCGGCTGTCGGATGGTGGTCAGCCGCGGCGAGGTCATGGAGGCGATCTGGGTGTCGTCGAAGCCGACGACGCTCAAGTCCTGCGGGACGCGCAGCCCGCGGCCCCGGGCGGCGTGCAGGACGCCCACGGCGATTTCGTCGCTGGCGGCGAAGACGGCCGACGGCATGGGCCGCAGATCGAGCAGCCGCTGTGCTTCGCGCAGCCCGTCCGGGTAGCAGTAGCCCGCGGCGCGGACGTATCCGGGCAGCACGGGCACGCCCGCGGCCTCCATGGCGGCGCGGTAGCCGTGCATGCGGGCCTGGTTGGCGGTTGTGTCGGCGGGGCCGCCGAGGTAGGCGATGCGGCGATGGCCCAGGGCCAGCAGGTGCTCCGTGGCGGCCAGGCCGCCGGCGAAGTTGGTGGAGCCGACACTGGCCACCTGGCCGTCGGGCAGGTTCAGCGGATCGACGACGACCACCGGCAGGCGGGCCCGCGACAGCGCGGCGCGTTGGGCCGGGCTCGGCTCGCAGGCCACCGTGATCACCGCTCGCCGCCCGGCGGCGACCAGGCCGCGGGTCCACAAGGTGCCGCCGCCGGCCATGCTCGCGCTGTCGGCGACGACGATTGCCGCGCCCGCCTCGGCTCCGGCCTCGATCATGCCGTTGACGATCTCGGCGGAGTAGGCGCACAGTTCCCCGGGCGGCTGGACCTCGACCGTGGCCGGCGCGCCGTCCTGGCGGCGGGACGGGGAAGGGGCGTAGCCGTGTTCCGCCAGAAGGGACCGCACCAGCGCCCGGGTGGCCGGTGCGACGTCGCTGCGGCCGTTGAGCACCTTCGACACGGTCGCCACGGAGACACCGGCCGAGGCGGCGATGGTGGCCAGCGTGACACGTCCGGCGCCGGTTGGCATCCATTCCTCCCTCATAACCGGCATCTGCCGCATAGGTGATGACAGGCCGAGATCAGCAGTAGTGACGCGCGCACCCTCAGCTAGGGAAGGTGATGGCCTTATGCCGCCACCGGACCCGGCAGGCCGGCCGGGCCGGGGACCCGCCGAATACGCGGTTTTCAGAGCTTCGGACACCTCGAGCGTTGACAGACAACTTCAGGAATCGCTCAGGAACGGTCCCGGGTCCTGGTCTGGGCCGGCGGGCCCGCCGCCGCTCCAGGCTGAGGCGAAGGTGTCTCGGACCGGGTGGCATGCATCAGAGCCAGCGCGGTCAGCGGTACGGCGGTCAGTACGGCCGCCACCGTGCCGACCAGGGGAGGGCCGGCCTCCCGCAGGGACGAGGCCAGGGCGATGCCTGCGGCCCAGGAGCCGATGGTGACGCCCACGTTGGACGCCGCGCTGCCCAGTGACGTGGCGAGGGTCGGCGCGGAACCGGCGAAGCGCACAACGAGCGCGCCGAGCACCGGGGTCGCCGCGAAGCCGGTCACGCCCAGGAGGATCACCAGGACGACGGTCACCCCCGGGCTGGTGGAGAAGAACACCAGCAGGCAAAGGATCAGCGTGGTCGCCCCGGCCGAGACGATCATCGTGGCCAGCGGCCGGTCGTCGCCCACGCGCCCGCCGGCCGCGGTGCCCAGCACGGCGCCCACACCGTAGGCGGCCAGAACCAAGGGCACGGACCCGATAGGGACGCCGGCGCGGTCGGTGAGCAAAGGTGAGATGTAGCTGTAGGTCGCCAGGACACCACCCAGGAGAAGGGCGATGAAGCCGAGCACCAGCCAGAGCCGCCGCTGCCGCAGCGCGGCGAACTCGGCCCGGACGGAGGGTGGTTGCTGTCGCGGCTCGTCCGGGATGAACCGGCCGACGACTGCCGCGGCGCCGGCCGACAGCGCTGCGAGCACCCAGAACGGCGCGCGCCAGTCGGACACCTGGCCCAGCCATGAGCCCAGGGGCACTCCGACGACGTTGGCCACCGTCAGGCCCCCCATCAGCAGGCCCATGGCGCGTGAGGTTGCCGTCGGTCCTGCCGCGATGGCCGCCATGACCGTGGCCAAGCACCAGAAGGCGCCCGTGGCCAGAGCGGTCACCACGCGCGAAACGAGCACGACGGCGAAGTCCGAGCTCAGCGCGGCGACCACATGGCCGAGGGCGAACACGACGAGTGCGAGAACCAGCGTGGAGCGCCGCGGCAGGCGCAACGTCGCGATCGCCATCGCCGGAGGGCCGATGATCATGCCTGCGGCGAATGTTGTGACCAGCAGGCCGGCTTGGGACACGCTGACGCCCAGATCGTCTGCGATCTCGGGCAGCAGACCGGCCACGACGAATTCGGTGCCGCTCATGAGGAACGTGCCGGCAGCCAGCACCCACACGACAAGGGGCAGTCGGCGGGATCGGCTGTCTTGTGAGGGTGACATGCGGGGCATGCTCTTTTCAGGGTGGCGTACGACGGCCGCATGGTGCGGCCTCGCATGGCTTGCTCGGTGGGGCGTCGCACGGCGTCGCGTCGTGCATACGTCAGGTCAGGGGTTTTCCTCCCTTGCCTGGTGTGGAGAGCGGGGCGCACCTTCCGGCGCCGCTGCGCGGAACGGCTTGTCATGGCGGGCGGTCCGTTTTCGGCAGCCAGTGGGTGAGTGCCGTGATGGCGTCTATGTGTGGATGTCTCGCCTCGCGCGTGGGTGGGTGCAGGGCGCGCGCCGATGCGGGCCATGGTGGTCATGCTGTCCTCCTGGATGATCGAGCCGGGTCGGGGCGAGGCCGGCCTGGTCAGGGACGCAGGAGAACCTTGATCGCCTCGCGGTGGTCCATGGCCCGGTAGCCGGCGGCGGTCTCGTCCAGCGGAAGTTCGAGGTCGAAGACCTTGCCCGGCTCGATCTGGCGGGTCCAGATCCGGTCGATCAGGTCGGGCAGGAACCGGCGTACGGGCGCGGGCCCGCCGTGCAGATGGACGTGGGAGAAGAACAGCTCCATCCCCGGCAGGGCGACGTCATGCGTGACGCCGACGTAGCCGACGTGCCCACCGGGCCGGGTCGCGTGGATCGCCTGCATCATCGCCTCCTGGGTGCCGACGGCTTCGATGACCGAGTGCGCGCCCAGCCCGCCGGTCAGCTCCTTGACCGCGGCCACGCCGGCGTCGCCGCGCTCGGCGACGACGTCGGTGGCGCCGAACTCCAACGCGAGCTTCTGCCGCGCGTCGTGGCGGCTCATCGCGATGATGCGTTCGGCGCCGAGTTGCTTGGCGGCCAGCACGCCGAGGAGCCCGACCGCGCCGTCACCGACCACCGCGACGGTCTTGCCGGGGCCGGCCTCGGCGGCGACGGCGGCGAACCAGCCCGTGCCCAGCACGTCGGAGGCGGCGAGCAGGCTCGGCACCAGATCATCGGGGGGTGAGGCCGGGGTGGCGACCAGGGTGCCGTCAGCCAGCGGGACCCGCATGCGTTCGGCCTGCGCGCCGCCGGGGGCGGCGGCTTCCCGGCGCAGGCAGGAGGGCTGGTAGCCGGACCGGCAGATCTCGCAGGTGTTGTCGGAGGCGAAGAACGAACCGACCACGAACTGGCCCGGCCGCACCGTGGTGACCGCGGATCCGACCTCCTCGACGATGCCGGCGTACTCGTGGCCCATCGGCCGCGGCCCCTCGAGTTTCTCCACGCCTCGATACGGCCACAGGTCCGAGCCGCAGATACAGGTCGCCGACAAGCGGACGATCGCATCGGTCGGTTCGATGATCTGCGGATCGGGACGGTCCTCGACGTGGACCTCACCAGGGGCGGTCATGACAGCAACACGCATGAGCAGAGCACTTTCCTTGTAGGCGGTGATGGTGGTCGGTGATGGTGATGGTGGTCGGTTCAGGCGGTGAGTTCAGGAGCTGGTTGCGGCGGCCAGATCGATCCGGACCACGACCCGGCTGCCCGCGTCGGCGAGCCTGTCCAGGCCGGCCTCGACGACGCCGAGGCGGACCAGGCCCGGATCGGGCACCGCCTGGCCGAGGTCGTCGTAGTAGACGGCGATCATCCCGCTCGGGGGCCAGAAGGCGATGTCGCCCGGGGTGGGATCATGGACCGGCGTGCCGCCCTCGACTGCGAGCAGGTGCGGCAGCCGCCCCGACTTCGCCTGCCCCCACACGTCCTCGAGCTGCACGGTCAACGGCAGCATCGCAGCGAAGCGCCGCGATGGCGGCGTGTCGGTCAACCTCGCGGCCGCGGCATGGTCACCGAACCGCAGCACCACCGGCATCCCCGAGGCAGCGCTCGCCGGACCCGACGATAACCCCGACCGTGGTGCCGATTGTGTAACCGACGGTGACATGGGCCCGGTGACACGCGGGTCTGCTGAGAGCGAGCATCCGGCCAGGGCGGCGACCATCGACACGGTCAGCAGGCAGGCGGCCAGGCAGCGGGTCCAAACGGCGGCAGTCACGGCATCGGTCATGGCATCCAGCAAAGTCGGGGCCGCCTCCGGGAAGGAAGTCACTCCTGATGGGTGTACTCCCAGTACATCCCAACCTCCCGGGGGCTTGTCATACCGTCGCGTCATGGACAACCGGCCCCAAGTGCGCGAATTCCTCACCTCACGCCGCGCCAAGATCACCCCCGAGCAGGCCGGCCTGCCTGTCGCCGGTCACCGCCGAGTCCCCGGGCTACGGCGCAGCGAGGTCGCCGCCCTGGCCGGGATGAGCGTTGAGTACTACGCGAAACTCGAACGCGGCTCCCTGGCCGGAGTCTCAGCCAGCGTTCTCGACGCGATCGCCCGCGCCCTGCAACTGGACGACGCCGAACGCGCCCATCTGCTCCGCCTTGCGCACGAGGCCGACGGCAGCAACGCCATCCTGCGGCCCCGCCGCCGCCCGAAGCAGTGGACCATCCGGCCAAGCCTGCAATGGTCGCTCGACACCATCAACGCCCCGGCGATCATCGGCAACAACCGGATGGACCTGCTCGCCGCCAACCACCTTGGACGGGCCATGTACTGCGACCTCTACACCGACCCCAGCAGCCCACCCAACTTCGCCCGGTTCACCTTCCTCGACAGTGCGGCCCGCCGCTTCAACGCCGACTGGGAGTTGGCCGCTGACATGTGCGTCGCGAACCTGCGCACCGCAGCCGGCAAAGACCCCCACGACAAGAGCCTGCACGACCTCGTCGGTGAGCTGTCCACCCGCAGCGACGACTTCCGCCGCCGCTGGAGCGCCCACAACGTCCGCACCCACGGCACCGGCGTCAAACACTTCCACCACCACATCGTCGGCGACCTTACTCTCGCCTACGAAAGCGTCGACCTACGCGCCGAACCCGACCTCACCATGACCATCTACACTGCCGAACCCGGCTCACCGACTGCCCACGCCCTCACCCTCCTCGCCTCGTGGGCGGCCACCTTGAGCGCCAGCGGCCAGGCGTGCCATGTCAGCGGCAGGACAGTGCAGTCCGGGACCATGTGTGTCGCGGGAGGGGACGGCTTGATGGGCGATGACGCCGGCGGCCAGGCACATGGCTCCAGTGACCGCCATTCCGGATGAGGGACCCAGAGCCGCCATCCCCCCGGTGGCAGCCGCCAGAGTGCATGTTCCAAGCTCATCCGCGTCGTGCTGAACCGTGCGATGCCCCCCCTCCGCGCTGGGAGGGCACGTACGTGAGTCCTGCCCATCTGGAACGCCTTCGGTCAGGCCCCGACACAGCCCGATGACTCCGCGCGGCACGAAGCGGAAGAACCGTTGAGGGCACGCTCAGCAGGCTGAGCATAACCGCCGCAGCGGATGACTGTCCCTTTCTCCCGTACTTGGTCTGCCCCCCTACAACGCCAACCCCGAATCCATGCGGGCCGGGCTGCGGGCGGTGAAGGCCCTGGCCGGCACCCGTCGTACCGTCGCCGTGCTCGGCGCGATGGGGCAGCAGGCGGACGCCTCCCACGCCCGGCACGCGGAGATCGGCCGACTCGTCGCCGACCTCCGCTTCAACGTGCTGACCGCGGTCGGAGCAGGGGATCCGCTCGCGATGGCGGAGGCAGCGGAGTCCTTGGTGGTCGCGGCTGCAGGGCACGCCCTCTGGCTGACCGAGCGAGGCAGCCGCTTTCGCTTCGCCGTGATGGCCAGCCGCGGCACGTACGCCACCACCGACCTTCGACCGCTCCTGACCGAACGGGGTTTCCAGCTGTCGCAGAGCCAGGTCTACCGGCTGGTCGTCGAACGGCCGGAACGGCTGAATCTGCGCATACAGCTGGCCCTGCTGGACATTCTCGACTGCACGATAGGGGACCTGATCGAGCCGATCCAGAGCACGGACGGCCCGGACGGCTGAACAGCTTTTGGTCTTCTAAATGAGCAGGCACTCCGTCTAGCCTGCCGGCACAAGCTGGCGAAACGGAGTTCCATGCGCACTATCGGTCTCATCGGCGGGTTGAGCTGGGAATCGACGGTGATCTACTACCAGATCATCAACCAGCGGGTGCGCGAGCGACTCGGCCGCAGCCATTCCGCCAACAGCCTCATCTGGTCGATCGACTACACGACCGTTGAGGACCTCATCTTCGCCGACCGCTGGGACGAGGTGAGTACGTTGCTGACCGGTGCCGGCAGGAAACTGGAGGATCTCGGCGCCGACCTCCTTCTCGTCTGCAGCAACACCTTCAGCCGGGTGAGCGACGACGTGGCGCGGGCGGCGACCGTGCCCGTGCTGCACATCGCCGACGCCGTGGGCGCCGAGGTCCGCGGCAGGGGCATGCGCAAGGTCGGTCTGCTGGGCACTCGCTTCACCATGGAGCAGCCCTTCTACCGGGATCGGCTGGCCGCCCACGGCTTCGACGTGGTCGTCCCGCAGCGTGAGCAGCGGGAACTGGTCCATCGCGTGATCTTCGACGAACTGGTGCGCGGGGTGCTCCAGGAATCGTCCAGGGACGCGTACGCCCAGATCATCGATGATTTCGCAGACGACGGCGCTGAAGGCGTCATCCTCGGCTGCACGGAGATCGAGCTGCTGATCAGTGAGAAGGACAGCGCCATCCCGGTGCTGCCGAGCGCTCGACTGCACGCGGAGGCGGCGGCCGGCTTCGCGCTTGCCGACTGACACGCCTCGGTCACGTTGAGTGGGGTTACCCGTCCTGGATGCGCTTCGTCATCGGCAGTCTGGAAGGCCTCAGCGCCATCCCGCTCGCAATTCCCAGTAGACGAACACGCTTCCTGGGCGCGACCACGCTGGCGTTCGTGCTCACCGGAGAGGTCACCACGCACATCATCAGCCCAGACGGGCTGAGTGAAAGCTGGGCCGCGCCGACACACCTCGTCATGGCCGGCGCTCTTGCGCTGGCCAATTGGCCCGCCGACTGGCGAGACCTCCTGCGGGCCCCTGCAGGCCGGGCTCCATATCCAACGCAGTGACGGAGCAGCGTCTTGAATTCTCTATAATTCCCTGAGGGAATCAGGCAATTAGGACGGGCGTAGCCTGGCCCAAGCCGCTTGTGCGCTCGGCGAGTGCGAGCACAGGGGCGGCTTGGGCGTGGTGGAAGCCGGTCCGGTGGTGAGAATTCCTGACATGCCCTGTCCGGTACGGCGGTCGCCGTTCCGTCTGGGGTGCATGGCCCGCCGGACGCTGTCCACTCCCGGCAGGGAATGGGGCGGGCACCGTGCGCCGGTCGGGCACACGGCTGGAGGTCATCGGGTTGTCGAGCGTGTGGCTCTGTGTGCGTGCGGGCCGTTTCGGGGTGGAACGGTTCTTGGATCTGTCCCGCGGGGGTGCAGGTCGGTCCGGGTGCGGCGGGCGCGGCGAGCGGCCCGGGTGGGCTTGCGCGTTCGGCGGGCGCGGGCGATGTTGCCCTCCACCGCCGTGCCGATGGTGCGCTCCCCGGTGGTGCGGTGGGTGCGGGTGGCCTGCTGGCCGAGCAGACCGCGGGAGACGATCCGCTCGGCCGCCGCCCAGTCCCGGTCACACGACAGCCCGCAGGCCGGGCAGGACGCCCACGCCCAGCCCTTCTCGGTGAGCCGGTCCGGGGCCGGGCAGTGCTGGAGCGCCGAGGTGCCGGTCCCGCAGCGGGGGCAGTATTTGGAGGTGCCGCGGGCCGGGACGGTGACCACGGCGATGGTGTGCTTGGCCGCCAGGTGCCGGATCGCCTCGGCGATCTGCCCGCGCACCTGCCCCGACAGGCGCGCGTTCGCCCGCCCGCGGCGTCCGCGCGCTTCCAGGGTGGCCAGGTCTTCTAGGTAGACCACCGTTGCCCCCGCGGCGGCGGCCTGGTCGACCGCCCAGCGTGCCGCCGACCAGGCCAGCGCCTTGTTCAGGTGGCGGATGCGCGCGCACACGCGCTCGTGCTCGACCCCGAGGACCTCGCAGGCCGCGGCCAGCTTCGCGTGGCGGGGGTCGGCGGGCGTGAGGCGGGCCAGCAGCCGTTCCAGATGCTCGTGCTTGGCGGCCAGATGCTCGCGCTCGGTCCGCAGCCGGTGCAGCTTGGCGGAGATGCCGGTGGCGTCGTAGGTCAGCGGCCGCCCGTCGCAGAGGACCCGGCCGCCGGTCAGTCGTCCTGTCGCGCCGGTGAGCAGGGTGTTGAGGCCCCAGTCGAACCCGCACGCGACCACGTGGCCGGTGGCGGGCGCGAAGCCGATCGGGGTCTGGAACGGCAGATCGACACGCACCCGGCCCTTGCTCACCCGTAGCGTGGGGGTGCACAGCTTGGCCTGGGGTGGGACGGTGGGCGGCAGTGTGATCGGCAGCACGTGCCAGGCCCAGTCCCTGCCGGAGGCGGGGGATTCGGCCAGGGGGAGGCGTACCCGCAGGCGGGCGCTGTCTTCGCCGGTGCGTTCCAGGGTGAGGAGTTGCCGGTCGGCCGCGGCCAGCACGATCTGCGCCGCAATGTTCGGGGGTTCTTCCAGGTCGGTCAGATCGGCCGGCAGAGCGCCATGCTCATCGCGGTAGGCGCGGATCTGCCGGGTGCGGTTGCGGATCTCCGCCGGGCTCACCCCATCCGGCAGCATCTTGCGCAGCGCCTGCCACTCGGCGCCGGTCCGCTTACGCGCATCGGCCGGCCAGGTCGCCGCGATCGCCGCGATCGCCGCGACCAGCGTGCGCCGGTGCAGCGCTAGCCGCAATGCGCGAGCGGCCTGCTCTTGTGCGCACCGCAGCACCCGATCGCAGACATGCACGCCCGCGGCCGGGGCCACGGCCCAGCCGAGCCTGCGCAGGGCCATCCAGCCTTTCGACGGCAACGCCCGCCCGTCCAGACCTACCCCGCAGGCCAGCGCGTCCAGATCCGCTGGATTCCACCGCTCGGCGACCAGCCGGGCGGTCAGGTCCCGGGCCAGGCCGGCCAGCCACGCCACCCGCTGCACCAGCAGCGCCTGAGAAACGATCTCGCCGCTCTGCTCTACCACCGCGGCATGGGCGGTGCAGGGGGCGGTCGCGGTGAGCTTGCTCATACACCACCCCCTGTTCCGGGGCGGTATCGAGGCGTGTACTGCACGATCTGCACCCCGCCACCCCTCCCCCCTTCCTCCACGTTATGTAGCCGCAACACTACCAACGGTTTGCATCGTGCGGTAGAACATTTGAGCGATACATATCTAGCTGATCCCACATCCACTCCGCACCGCGGGACCGCAACACCGGCCAACGCGTCCAGGCCCGCTTGGCCGAAACGGCGCTCGGTATAAGAGCCTGCCCGCTTGCGCCAAGCGAATCCGACCCTGATCCGCCCACAGGCGCACTAGCCCCCACGCCTGACCGCCACCCTCGACAAAGTCGCTACGGGATCACGACATAACCACAGGCTTTCATAGCGAATATGAAGGACCGGTCATACCCTGACCGACAAGCGCTGTCGCTACTCAGGATCTGGCTCAAAGTCCGTGAATGGGTGACGAAGCGTGATGATCGTTAGGTCGTGAGGAGTACTCGTTTGCGCAGA
>NZ_JBQHCV010000051.1:0-34929 GCF_052068215.1 Nonomuraea sp. H19
ACCTACAACGAAGATGTCGCCTTCCAACCGCGATCGAAGGCCATGGCTTGACAACTTGGGCAGATCGGATGTCTGCGGCACCCGCTTTAGGAGAGCGGATGTACTGCCGCCTAATCTGGCCTGTTGACCTGCGTAAATACCCTGTCTCGAAGCTTGAGCGGCCGAGATCATCCCTGGTATGTCCCCGAGCTTGATGAGTGTAGAGCCGCGTACTGCACAACCTCATCCCACCGCCGGCGGCTACGTTGTCCTGCACTCCACGGTAATTACCTGGAGCCGTTCGATGAATTGCGCCATACCGAGGAAAGTCGCGGTGCCGCGCTCACTCAGATCGGCGTTTCGCCGCAGCACATGGCAGACGCCACGGTAAGCAGGGCTCGGATGCGGCGGTTGGCCTGCTCCATGTCGGCAGCGGGTCGGCAGCGTGAGTCCGGCATCAGCACGCCTTTGCGGTTAGTTCGACCTAAGGGAGTAGCAGCTATGCACGGCGTTCAGCCATTTCGCGTCGATCTCGCGCCCGGTGATTCGGCCTGCCAACCGTAGGGCGGAAGTGACGCTGACCTCGATGGTCACCGGGTCTTTGATGCTGTAATCATCAGGGTTGTCCAGTTGGAAGGCCAATCCCTCCATGAGCGGGTCGAGGGCGTGCGGGTCGAAACCTCCCCGCTCGGTCGGCCAGTCGATAGGAAAGCAGGTGACGAGGACCCCGTCAACTGCCCAGTCGAGGCGATAGGTGGAGTAGCCGCATTGGATGCTGAGCGCTCGCGTGCCGCGCGACACCTGTTGGAGGAAGGACATTGGCGAAGTGTAAAGCTGGAAGACCAAGGCCTGCGCCCAGCCGTTGGCCGTGCCAGCCCACATGCTGGGACCTTGCTCCGCGTCTGGTCGCGCCATGTTGTTGATGTCGCACCGGAACGCGCTGGCCAGGTCGCCGCCCAGACGGCGGCACAGCTCGTTGGCGCCCATTCCCTCCGCCCACATCAGGTGGAAGCCCGAGTATTCCTCGCTATCGAGATCGAAAGAGACCATCAGGTCATACAGATCGGTCGGGTGAGGCATGAGTGCCCTTTCAATAAGACGGCGGAACAGGTGCTCGACCATGAGATCGGGCACCTGTTCCGCGGGCGGCTACTTGACGCTGACCCAGAACTTGCTGTTGTTGACTACTCGATAACGAGCGTAGAAGAGCCAGAGATCCCGTCCGGCCACCTGGTTGTGTGCTTTCTTCACGGCACGTGCCGAGGCGTTTTCCCAGCGGAACCACTTGCCATCGGTCGTCAAGAATCCATCGCCAGCGCCCTCTTTCGTCGAGGCGAACGGGAACTCATCGCACTCCTGATCTTTCTCGGTCCAGTTCGGATAGTAGTCCAGGCAGGCTTTGCGAGTCCAATATCGGTTCTTGCCTCGCATCTTCTTTCCGTCTGCGGCCAGGGTGCCCTCATTGATTTTGGTGAGCGCCTTTCCGGACGGATTCTCAACGCCGCCGGGCAGGAAGCGGGGTGCGTCGTAGTTTCCTGGAATATCCTTTCGGACTATCTCGCCGAAGTCGTTGCGTTTGGGTGGCTTGGTGTTCGTGGAGTCGTTGAAGGCGTCCCAGATATGCTGGGCGACCTCCTGGGCATACTGGTCCGATCGGGACATTCGGAAGATCCTGTCAGCCCCCAGGAACCTGCAGGCACCCTTGTAGATGACGACGTACTGATCCTTGTTTGGCCCCATAGGGAGGCTGTCGCAGCGGACGGTGGGTACGAGAGGATCGCGCCTGCTCGGAACCCGCTCGATTTCCGGTTTGGCCCACAGGGGCACCTTGGCATTGTTTTCGAATATCCAAGCCGGATGATAGAGCCAGATCGTCGGCTTGATGGTGCAGGTCACGAAATTGTCGCCGTTTGACCTGAAGAGGAACTCGTCGTAGCCGTCCGCGACCCACTTGCTGAGCGGATCGAGACGCCGCTCTCCGATGATCCAGTCACAGGAGGAACCGTCCGATCCGATGGTGTCGATGTCCAGTTCGAGCTTGAACTCGTCGGGAGGCGGGATCTCCTGCCCATCCCGTATCACCTTGATGTTCCTGACCGAGGTGAACACCGAGATGTCGCGGGGCCTGAGAGCCGAGCCTCCGACTCCGGCGCCCTGCACGCCGTTTCCGTCCTGAGTACCGAGGTAGGTGTTCATAACGAGCGACGTCTCCATCATCACGCCGTTCTTGATGGGCTCCGCCGGCAGGCCGGTCAGGAAGTCCACTTTGTAGACGCCCCATCCCTTCCACCTGCTGTAGCAGGCGGTGTAGGGCGTGACCTTGGCCCAGCCGAACGCGTGATACGGCCGTCCGCCGTCCTTGCGGACCTGGGTGCACTGCTCGAGCGTCATCCGCTCGTAGTTGAACGGCTTGTCCGTGGGAGACGGGTCCTGAGCCACTGCGCGTGACGGAGCGGACGCGCTGACGGTGAGGCTATGCCAGGAGGTCCAGGCGCCGTTGACTCCGGCTGCGGTGGCGCGGGCGCGCCAGCGGACCTTCCACCCGTTGGTGAGTTTTCCCGAGGCGGTGGTGATAAAGGCGGTGTTGCCGCTTGAGGTGCTGCCACTGGTGCCGGACCAGATCAGGCCGGTGCCTTGGCTGGTGGCGGTTGGGTCGTGTTCGATCTCGATGGTCATGGTGGAGGAGCGGCCGTCGGGGTCGGTGACCTTGCCGTAGAACGTTGGGGTCAGCGTCGTGGCGGCCCCGCTGGTGTTGGTGGGCGATACGTACTCGTTGGCCACCGACGGCTTGGAGACGTCCACGGTTAAGCTGCGCCAGGAGGTCCAAGCGCCGTTGACTCCTGCGGCGGTGGCGCGGGCGCGCCAGCGGACCTTCCACCCGTCAGTGAGCTTCCCCGTCGGTGTGGTGATCCAGGCGGTGCTGCCACTGGTAGTGGTGCTGGTGGTGGTGCCGGACCAGATCAGGCCGGTGCCTTGGCTGGTGGCGGTTGGGTCGTGTTCGATCTCGATGGTCATGGTGGAGGAGCGGCCGTCGGGGTCGGTGACCTTGCCGTAGAACGTTGGGGTCAGCGTCGTGGCGGCCCCGCTGGTGTTGGTGGGCGATACGTACTCGTTGGCCACCGACGGCTTGGAGACGTCCACGGTTAAGCTGCGCCAGGAGGTCCAAGCGCCGTTGACTCCTGCGGCGGTGGCGCGGGCGCGCCAGCGGACCTTCCACCCGTCGGTCAGTTTCCCCGAAGCGGTGGTGATAAAGGCGGTGTTGCCGCTTGAGGTGGTGCCACTGGTGCTGGACCAGATCGAGCCGGTGCCCTGGTTGGGAACGGTTGGGTCGTGTTCGATCTCGATGGTCATGGCGGAAGAGCGGCCGTCGGGGTCGGTGACCTTGCCGTAGAACGTTGGGGTCAGCGTCGTGACGGCCCCGCTGGTGTTGGTGGGCGATACGTACTCGCTGGTTACCGACGGCTTGGAGACGTCCACGGTTAAGCTGCGCCAGGAGGTCCAAGCGCCGTTGACTCCTGCGGCGGTGGCGCGGGCGCGCCAGCGGACCTTCCACCCGTCGGTGAGCTTGCCTGAAGGAGTGGTGAGGTAGGCGGTACTGCCACTGGTAGTGGTGCTGGTAGTAGTGCCCGACCAGATCAGGCCGGTGCCCTGGCTGGGAGCGGACGGATCATGCTCCACCTGTACTGTCATGGTCGACGAGCGCCCCTGTGGGTCCTGGAGCGTGCCGTAGAACGTCGGGATCAGCGTCGTGGCGGCCCCATTGTTGTTCGTGGGCAACACGTACGCGCTGGTCACCGTGGGGGAATTCGGCGGCGGTGGCGGTTCCACGGTCGTGAACGACCAGGTGAACGCTGCCATCACGTTGCCCGCCTCGTCCTTAGCACCGCTCACCTCGACGGTGTACCTGGCGCCTCCCTCAAACGACTGAGCCGGGACGAAGGACAACATGGTGACCGAATCCGCGGTGGTAGTACCGGCGACCGGATTGCCCGCGGGGTCCTTGACCGTGATCTTCCCCTCGGTCACCTCCTCGCTGAAGGTCGCCTTGACCGGACCGGCAAGGGGCGCATCCGTCGCGTCGGCCGCCGGGACCGTCTCGGCGACCGTCGGCGCGGTGATGTCCGGCTGCGCGGTGGTGAAGGACCACGAGTACGGATCCATGGCGTTGCCCGCGGGATCCTTGGCGCCGCTGACAGTGACGGTATAGGTGGTCTCAGGGGCCAGCGGCCCGCCGAAGGTCAGCGTCCACACCTTGCCCTCGGCATCAACGGTGACGTCTCCTGGAACCTGCACCCCGGCCGGATCGGTCACCGCGATCTGGGCATCGCCCACCGGCTCCGAAAAGGTCACCTTGATCTTCGAAGTCACCCGGACCGCGGTGGCGTCCTTGGCAGGGCTGGTTTCCGTCACACTCGGCGCGGTACGGTCGGTGACCGTGGCGAACGACCACATATATGGCGCCATCACGTTGCCGGAGGTGTCTTTGGCGGCGCTCACCTCCACCGAATACGTGCCGTTCCACGCCAGCGGACCGGCGGGCGTGAAGGTCCACACCTTGCCATCGCTGTCGACCGCGACATCCCCAGGCATCGGTTGCCCCGAACTGTCCTTCAACACGATCTGCGCGTCAGACACCGACTCGCTGAAGGTCACCGTCACCTTTTCCTTAAGTGACACCCCGGTGGCGCCGTCCGCCGGGGCGACGGTCGTGACCTGCGGCACCGTAGTGTCCTTCTCGGTCGTGAACGACCACGAATACGGGTTGGCGGTATTTCCCTCCTCGTCCGTCACCTCACGGACTTCGGCGAGATACTGTGCGCTGGCCTTGAGCGTTTGAGCGGGGGTGAAAGTGAGTACTTTGCGGTCCGCGCTCATGGCCGTAGTGCCGGCTACCTGAGCGCCCGCCTGGTCTTTCAGCGAGAACTCCGGATCCCACACGGGCTCGTCGAACGTGACCGTGAGCGGCGAGTCCACGGGCACATTGGGCGCTCCCGCCTCCGGCTGGACCGACACCACGACAGGCGGAGTCTGATCGTCAGGCGTGTCCGGATCCGGGCCTGGAGAAGTGGTCGGTTCGCCGGGCAACGGATGCAGGAGCTCCGGGCCGACCTCGTAGGGCTGCCCGCGCATTCCTTCGAGCTCGTCCGCCTGCGCGTTGTCGATCGGTGGAGCCGTGACCTGGCGCGGGTCAGCCTGCATGGCGACGGCTTCGGAGTACGTCGGCCATTCGGGCACCTCCGCGTCCGACTCCCATGCCACCATGACTTCCCTGGCGGGCTCATACCCGATCACCAGTTTGGGACCGTGGGCCTCGCCGCTTGAGACGTACTCCTTCGAGCGGTACGCGCGCCAGTTGGTGTTCTCGGATTCGTTGCCAGAGGTGAGCTGGAATCCGTAGTTGGGCTCGCCGTTGGCCCACGCCTGCGCGATCGGGTTCACAAAGTGAATCAGGTCGTGTTCGTAGTCCATGTAGCCGCGGGTGCACGTCGGCTTGTAGGCGCCGTATTCGGTGTCGGCGCCCTCGTTGGTCACCGTCGGCTGGTTGCTCCACGTGAGCGTGGAGACGTCCCACCGCTGGATAATCCTGCGGGCGGTGATGCCCGAGCCGACCGGTAGGCCGCAGTCGTTGGAGTCGATGTTCCACAGGACGAGGTCGGCGTTGGTCACCCGGCCACCCCGCAGGGGGGAGTCCTCGGGGATGTCTTCGAAGCGGATGTAGGTGCGCCAGCGGACGGTTCCGCTGTTGGTCATGCCGGCCTGCAGGTGGTAGGCGCCGCTGTTGGCGTAGCCGTTCTGATAGGAGGAGTTGTTGATGAACGTGTCGTTGGCGTTCGGCAGTTGAGTCCAGACGATGTCGTCGGCTACGACGAGGGAGACTGGGTAGGTGACGTCCGGATCGGCAAGGAAGCTCGCGTCAGGTTTGTACACGAGCGACTGACCTGCCGCGGTCTTCTCCACCGCGGTGGTCACCTTGCCGACTTGCCCTTCTTCGCCGACGCTGATGTCTGCGCTGGCGTCGGTCAGCAGCGGAGTCGGGATCTCGGTGGTGCGACGTTTGGCGTTGGCGGTGCTGTCGTGCAGTGCCAGCTTTCCCGTAGAGGTCTCGTCGAAGGAGAGCCCGGCGGGCAGTTGGATCGGGACCGAGAGTTCCAGCAGGCTGGCCGGTCGCTGCCTGATGACCACTTCTTGCCGGAATCCCGTCGGATTCGCGATGACAGCGAGATCGATGCCCGGGCCGTAGGCGTTGGCGTACTCGGCTCTGTTGCCCGAGAGCTTGGGAGCGGGCAGCTTCTGGGGGGCGGAGATCTTGATCGTCGACCCGTCGCGCTGGCTCGTCGCGGTGAGTAGGTCGGTGCCGCCACCGGGCGAGAGCGTGAGGCCGGCTTTGGTGGCGCGCGGCTTGATGGTGCCGTTCTCGGCCACCAGGGTGGTGTCGACCGACTGCCAGGCGTCGCCTTGTTTGAAGCGGATGGGGTCGGTGTAGAACTCGGTGGCGAGAGTCTTGCCGTCGCTGTTGGCGTAGGTGGTCGAGGCCTCGGTGTGCAGGCTGGGGATCTCCACCTGACGGCCGGCCGTTTTCGCCTCTGCCTTGGCCGAGTCGACCGGGGACAGGGGCGTGGTGTCCTTAGTGGAGGGGCTCGCTGTGGGAGATGGCTGGGCGGCGGCTGCGTCTGTGGGAAGGAATGACGCGGTCACGGAAAGCGCCATTGCCGCGATCAGTAATCGGGAATGCGCAATGCGTGATCGTCTTGATGCGTTCAAGTTCACCTCGATCGTGTGGAGGGATAAGCAAGTTGATCTTTACATTTGCCTTATATCGAACACAAGATCGAAATCGGTAATGTCTAATTCCCGATCTTCTGGACCCGCGAGACGCGAGCGTCGGCATTCGGCCGACTCCCCTTACCAGACCGATAGAGCAGGCTGAGATGCCTATGAAGGCCATCCCTCGTGCCCGGGAGCACAACATCGTCACCTCGGAAAGTGATGACGGGGGGATCATCCCCGCGGCCGACCGGTCGCCCGGCGGCAAGGCCCGACGATAGAGGGGCTGGGCAGAGATCGCGCCGACAACGGCCATGCCGCCGTCTAGCGCGTCTACTGGCTGACCTACGCCATCCTCGACGGCACCCGGATCCCATCGATGCCTTGCCGACGAGCGGGCCTACACCTCCGGAAAGCACAAGCACCACGGCACGAGCGTCCACGCGGCCGAAGAGCGTAAGCCCTGTGGCAGTCCATAAGAGCGCAAAGTTAGGAGAGTGGTAGCTGTCCAGCTGGATTACGCGCTCTGACCTGCACAGATGATTCGCACCGCCCGCATCGTTCGGAAGATCATCCCGCGCATGTCCCTGCACCAGTCGAGGGTGCCACCACCTCACTCGGAGTCACACGGACCTACACTGTGGGGTGCCTGTGCCAGGCTGAGTCCGCCTACGGAAGCGTTTGAAGGGCGACCACAATGCTGGCGACCATCAGGATCAGCGCCAGGACCTCCAGCAGCAGTGCGATGAACAATAGCCTGACGCGCACCCTGTTGACCCGCCTCAGTTTGACCATCAAGCTCGCTTGAAGCTGGTACTCCTCCCGCGTACTCTCTTCGTCGGCGATGTGCCAGTCGGGCTGATCGGCCGCCTTGACCAGTTCGGCGTCGTCGATCACGTATGTACGCACCGGCAGGTTGATGAGCAAACCCGTGATCGCGGCGGCGATGAGCGCGCCGAAGGCACATGTGAGCAACAGCACCGTCGGCTGTGGCACGGCATAAGCCTGCGTACGCGCGGCCAGTGAGACGAAGCCGAGAACGATCGCGACCAGGGTGCCAGAGGTTGATATGACGACGATGGCTCGCTGTTCGAGTGCCCCTTTGAGTGCCCGTTCGTCGGCCAACTGGTCCAAGAGGAGGGAGAGGTAGCGGCCGCCCGACGGTGCCTTCTCCGTCATCAACCCAGCCTAGGTTTGATCGTCGGCCTGGGGGATCTAGGTTGCCGCGACAATACTCTGATCGGCCACTGTAGATCCCGCTCCGGCAACAGGTCCGTCGAAACCTCCCGCCGCAGGTTGAGATCTTGAGCTGCGGCGATCACCGCATCAGCAAGACGCAGTTCCGCGCCCATGCTGTCCATTTCGGCCTTGATCCGGCCGATTCTCTGCTCGATGCCCAAGCCTTCCGCCTTCGCATCTGCCAGCCGTATCACCGCGGGCTGTTGTTCGAGGTAACCGGCGGTCATCTTGGCCAGGGCGCGCCGCAGTCTCCTCGGGAGCCTGCCGGACGCCTTATCTCTGTTCAGCAGGTACAGCAGTGTGCGCGAGGGCGCGCGGTCCGCGATGCCGAGTGGTTTCCCGGCGCGCAGCCGCGCTGCCATCCACCGGCAAAGACGTGCCTCCTCACCGTCCCATCTGACAGCGACATCGTCCAGCTCTTTCGCAATTTCGGCGCGGTATCGCTCCCAGTCCTTGGTGACCGCCTGAGCCGCCACCTTCCGCACGCCAATATCACGGCGATTGGCGACGCGTGCCTCCTTCGCCGACTCCAGTTCCAACTCCTTTTCCCTGATCCTCGGCAGCACGGGTTCGATCCTCGTCTTGATCTTCTTGAGGAATCGATACACGCTGGAATCCTCCTCCAGCGGAATTGCGAATACCGTCCGCTCCTGCAGCGAGACGACCACGACGCAGGGCACTAAGGACTCCGGTATGCCGAAGAACTCCTGCATGTGAGTGACAGCTCGGGTGAGCGCTATTTGGTGCTCACGCAAGGGGCTTGGTGGGGTCGGTGTGGCGACAGCGGTGGATGTTTGCCCTTTGGGCCTGCGTACATTGGGCCGCTCCGCGGCCATCCGGACCGCCCATGGGGACACTCGTGAAGAGCTGTACAATTTACGCTTGTTCGAGGCGCACTGCACGCCGTCCACCAGTAGGACCTGCGGCTCGTAGCTAGACCACGTTGCACGTTCTGAGGACAGTGTGATGCGCCCGGGCGCGGGGGTGAACACTCCCAAATAACGTCCGGTGAGGTCGTCGATGTCCGCCCAGTTCCGGAAGAACGTCCGCTGCAACTCCGGAGCATCGGCCGAACGGGCGAGCAGGAACACCAACCCGGCGAATCCACCGTCACTCAGGGTGCGAAACGGCAGGTGCAGAAACGCCTTGACCGAGATCTCCGCATCCCAACTGTACATCTTCGTCCCTCACAGTCTGAGTACTACCACACGGTGAAGACGCCATAAGGCGTTTGATGATCAGAAGTATGCACTACGCCCCGCTTACGCAACTCACGATTCCACCAAATACGTGTTCGACGTCGAGCGCCATGTGTTCACATCCGCTGCCGCCAGCACGTGCTGCGCGTCGGTTCTTGACGGCATGAATGCGCATCGTCATGCGACAAGGAGCAGTAGAAGCAAGGCGTAGTACGCTCCCAATGCCGAAGCGGCTCAGCGGTGTCAGTGTCGCGTTCGACGTACACCGGGAGCGCCTCGACCGCTCCCTGGGCGTTGATGACCGCGTGCACCCCAGTCGGCGCGGCTGTGCCTTCTCCGCCCGGACCGCACCGACCGGGCCGGCCGCCTGCCCGGGCCCACGCCGCTCGCCACGGCCGCCGATCTTCGGCGTCCAGCCCACAGGCCCGCAAGAACAGCTCCATGCGCCCCCAGGTCGACTGCGTTGTGCCGCTCAGTAGGTCGCTACCCTTGCGGGACGGCAACCGGTCCAGCCGCGCGGCCCGTTCCAGGTCCTTGTACGAGAGGCCATGGGAATGGCGCAGCGCTGTCCAGCACGGCCGCGCCGGATGAACTGGCCAAGAGTTCCAGTCGTCCGATAGGGCCGTAGCCAGCGTGGCACGCTGGAAAGCACCTCTGTAGGAGAGTGGTGGCTGTACGGCTGGCTCGTGAGCTCTGACCTGCGTAGATGCTTCGCGCGGCCCGTACCATCCGGAAGATCATCTCGCGCATATCCCTGCACCCGCCGAGGCCGGCCACCACGTCACTCGGTGGCGAGTGGCCCCGCACCGCAGGGCCGCCAGGCCCGAGAAGTGGAAGCCGCGCGGCAGCCATTAATTAAACCCGATGTGACGGACTCGTTGCACCCCGGTGAGCCGAGTTGCCGAAGCAACTGCTGGTCGATGCGACCCTTGCGCGCCAACGTAGATCGGCCCCAAGTCGGCGTACTGCTGGAGCAAACGCAGAGGTTCAGCCGACGACGAATTGCAGAACGCTGGATGTACGAGAAGATCGCTGGGAACACTTGCGGAAGTGCTGGCAGGAACGGTGAGGAAGGGAAGCAGCGCATGACAGGCAAGGACGGTGCGTGGATGCTGCAAGAGCACCATCCGACCGAGCCATCCGTGGACGCATGGGTACCTGCCAGCTCCAGCCCAGCCGGTGCAGCAGATAGTCCACTCCCGACAGCGTGTAGGACACCCGGAACAGCTCCCAGATCAACTCGGTGATCCGCCGCCAGCGTCCAGCACTGATTCTCGCCCCAGCCGTACGCGGCCGGCCCCCTCGTCCAACGCCTGCTGCAACGTCTGCAACTGCGCTCGGTCAGCTTGAACTTCTCCCCGCCCGGGCCCCTTGGACAGCAGCGCCTCCCGGCCGCCGGCGTCGAAGGCGCGGTGCCAGCGATTGGCCGACATCCGGCTGACGCGGAACTCGGCCGCCACCTGCGTGTCCGTGGCGCCTTAGGCGAATCGGTCGGCTGCCTGCATGCGCACCTGTTCCGCCGGGCCCGGGATGCGGCGGTTAACCCACCGCCTTCGGGATACCTCATCCCTCTGGAATAGCCCCACCGCGCGAACAACCGTCACCCAACCAGCGGGAGACACTTACGCACGTAACTCCCATCCTGAAAACTCTCCAGTTCCTTGCCGGTTCGCAGAGAGCGGCGGTATCGGAGGCACACTTCAAGTTGACGTCCGCCACATACAGCGCCCTCACCTTGGGATCTTTGGAGATCTTCAACAGTGTTTCCGCATCGTAGTTCTCATAGATCGTGCTGTAGATCTTGGACTGCTGCGCAGCCGCTCTTAGACTACTCAGGTTCAGGCCAAACGCCTTCAGAGTGGGCTGGTCTTGAGGCTGTAGGGTGGACACCCATTCCTGAAAGGAGGCCGCATAGGAGTGCCCATCGCATGTTCGGCCGCAGTAGAGACTATTGCCGAGGAGTAGTTCACCGCCTCCTGGCGACAGTAACACCCGCTGGGGCTGGGCCAGCCGCGAGTCATCTCGCAGGACCGCAGAATCTGACATCGGTTCAGCAAGCTCGGCAACAGCCACCACCTCAACACTGCTCCCCATATTTGAAAGCAGTTCCCGTGTGTCCTGCATGGCTCTACCGCTCTCTTTCGAGGTCCCCAATAGCTTTAGCACACGCCCGAGGCGCGTTTTGGGGAGCGAGGACACGCGCGTGACCCTCGTGTTTTGGTCATACACCACTGAGACCGTCACCGTGCCTACATCCCCCGCCATGAAGGCACCAATGGGATGTGCGGTCAGCGTCACCGACAGACCGTCCGTCCTCCTTTCGTGAGTGGGGGCTGGGCTGAAGCTGTAGTCCGGGTGGGCAACCGACAGGGCACTGAGGACGAGTTCCGCGAACGCCCGCTCGTCTTCGTAGAGGCCCGCCTTTGACGGCGTGCACCCGGCGAGCAGAATCATAACTGCCGCAGCGAGGCGCGCCGTTCGATAGAGCGATCGAACACCGTTCATTCTCGACTGCCTTCCTCTTCTCCTCACTCGACCCTCTACCCTCATGAGGCTCCGCTCGCAGGCTTCTACTCGTTGAGGCTCTACGCTTCGAGACGTCTACTCGTTGAGGCTCTACCCATGGAGGTCCTGCGTGCGGGTCTTCTGCTCTTCGGTCTTCTGCTCTTCGGCGCTCTCTTCAGGTCATAAAACTGACTTCGGAAGATTTCTAGCAACTACGTGACTATCCTTTTTGGAAAGACGCGCAAGTCGACCCTCCTCGGCCTTGATGGATCCATGTCCGGTATAGGCCACTCGAGCCTTTGCTGTCCTTAGAGCTTGGCAGGCCGATCAGTCCACACCTTCCTACCGCCTTCCCCCGCATTTCAGCGGGCCACGTCCTGCTGCCTCGAAGAGGTGTTCGGGAGTCCGTCCCGAATGGTAGCTGTGCTACTTTCGGGCTTCCTCGACGGCGAGATTACATCAGCATTGGATTGGATTGGATTGGATTGGATGGGAGGGGCAAGTGTGTCAGCTGATGTCTGACTTGCGGCCCTCCCACCGCTGGCTCTCAACCTCAGTAGAGCGAAGGTAGCGTGCGGGCGACCGCATCGTTGAAGCGATCGAGCAGTGGTTCGATGCGCTTGCTGTGCTGTTCTGCCTCATCGAGGCTGTTGGCCCAGATAGAGTCCCCTGCCGCCTTCTCGAGCTCCGTGGCCAGCGAGCGGATCTCTTCGTTGAAGACCCGAGCCCGAGACGACTTCAGCAGCAGCAAAGAGGCGGACCATCCGACAGCTGTAGGAGTCTCCCATTGCCGGCCCGGCCACTGTCCAGTCTCTTTCGTCGCGGCGATGAGCCTGTCGAGTTCGGCGTATGCCGATTTGATTAGATCGGCTATCGCGTTCTGAAGGGTTAGGATGCTGTCTCGCTGGAACGTGTCGCGTACTGACTGGCGCTCCCGCTCGTACTGCCGATCGCTTTGCGCTGCCTCGCGCTTGCCCTTCTGGCGTTCCGCGTAAATCGTTACGAATGCCGTGATGACGGAGCCCACCAGGACCCCAATTAAGCCGAAAACCGCCTGGCTCATGTAGCTCTCTCCCTTCTGGTGCCAGATAACTGGAGCAAGCGTGCGAGCGGCCGTGATTGTCTGCTGATACTCCATGGCGACCTCTGGAGTCAACGCCTAGTACTCCAGTGACACTTCGGGATCTTGAGGGGTCGGAGTCACATGGCGACGGCCACCGCGTGATCATTCGTGGTTTGTGAAGACAACAAAAGACCGTGCGGTGGCCGCGAGCCACAGCGTAGATCCTGATGGCTGGATGGTCATCTTCAACGAGATGATGACCCGGATCGTCGGCCGGTTCGGCCGCGTCGAGCCCCGCCGGGCCGCGACCGCGTACGTGCGCGGACTACTGGCCGACCTCGACCGTAAGAACTGCTGGAACCTGGCCGAGCACGCCGGACTGGCCAGGCCCCAGAGGCTGCAACGGTTGCTGCGCACCGCCCGGTGGGACGCCGACGCCGTGCGCGATGACGTGCGCGCCTTCGTCGCCGACCGGCTCGGCTGGAGTGCAGCGGCAATACAGTGGCACCGCGTGCCGAATCGAGAATTGCCAGGTCGGGGTATTCCTGGCCTACGCCACCCCGACCGGGCGGGCGCTGCTGGACCGGCGGCTCTACCTGCCCGAGCACACCTGGCTGGCCGACCCGGACCGCTGCCGGGCGGCCGGTGTCCCGGATGAGGTCGGCTTCGCGGCCAAGCCCGCCCTGGCCACCGCCATGGTGCTGGCCGCGCTGCAGGCCGGCGTGCTTGCTCGCTGGGTGACCGGCGATGAGGTCTACGGCCAGGACCCGCGCCTGCGCGCCGCGCTGGAGCCGCGCCGGATGGGATACGTGCTGGCGATCGCGGGCAACCGGCGCGTCGAGCTCGAGGGCGCCCAAGTGAGCGCGGCCGAGGTCGCCACCCGGGTGGCCGATCGGCACTGGCACCACTACCGCGCCGGGCAGGGCGCCAAGGGGCCACGCTGGTACGCCTGGGCCCGCATCGACGAGACCGGCGACCACAGCCAGGGGTATCGGTGGCTGCTGATCCGCCGCAACCTGACCACCGGCGAACTGGCGTTCTACCGCTGCTACGCCCCTGCCCGGCACCCGCTGATGGCCCTGGTCAAGATTCGCAGGGATTCGCTGGGCTGTGGAAAAATCTTTCCAGGCGGCCAAGGGCCAGGTCGGCCTGGACCACTACCAGGTGCGGGGCCGGACAGCCTGAGCACCGGCACATCACCCTGGCCCTGCTCGCCCTGGCCGTGCTGACGGTCATCGCCGCCGCCCAGCCACTCAGCACCACCGACGACCGCATCCCACTGACCCTGCCCGAGATCCGCCGGCTGCTCGCCGCACTCGTACTAACCCGGCACCGCCCCCTTACGGACATCCTGTGCTGGTCACACTGGCGCCGACGCCACCAAGCCACCGCCCGGCACTGCCACTACCAACGCAGATCCGACCCATGATCGCGAAATGTCACTGGAGTATCAGCCGAGCGGACCGTCCCCGGGCTCGCCGGCACCGGCGGCCCTGGGGGCGAGCCCTGGTACGGCGGGGACCTACCCGGCCCTCCGCCCAGCGCTACGAGCGTGAATCCGCGCACGGGAAGGAAGCCGATGAGCGACGACTGGCGACCGCGTTCGGCGGACGTGCTGGTGCTCCTGATCCAGGCGTACCTGGCGTACGTCCCCTGGCTCCTGGAACACGTCGGCGGGGCCTGGTGAGTCACCACCGGATCCCGGCCGAGGTGCCCGGCCCGGCGGCCGGGCACCGGTCATCGGGTCACTTGACGATGATCTGATGGGTGGCCTGGGCCGGTCCGGTCCCGCCGTCCCCCGCATAGCTCGCGAGGTAGCTGTACCTGCCGGCGTTGGCGGGCGTGTCGGTGAACGTGTACGTGCCGTCGGCGTTCACCCTCACCGACGGGAGCTTGACGGTCTTACCGCTGGTGCCCTTGACGTACAGGGTGCGCTGCACGGTGAGCGTGGACCCCGGAGAGGGCGGCCTGCCGCCCGCCGTCAGGACGCCGCTCAGCTCCACGGCCGTGCCGGCGACGCCGGACTGCGGCCCTGTCAGGGTGAGCGTGGCTTCGCGCTTGACCGTCACGGTGACGGAGGCGCTGCTGCGGCGGTGGCCGTCGTCGCCGTCCCAGAACACCGAGTAGATCACCTCGCCGACGTACGGCGGCAGCTCGAAGACGGGCGTGTCCTGGAAGGTGAACGTGCCGTCCTGCCGCGTCGTCACGCCGGTGATCGGCAGTTTCGTCCAGCCGGGCAGGTACTGGATCACCGTGAGCGGCTTGAGCCCGAGCGCCTCGCCGTCGGCGCGGGTGAGCCGCCCCTCGACGGTGATCGGCGAGCCGGCGTACGCGTCCGCGGGGGCCGTCACCGTGAGCTTGGTGGCCGGTAGCGCGACGCCCGTCACCCGCCACAGCAGCAGCCGGTCCGTGGAACTGCGCAGCAGCGCGAAGACGTCCGTGCCGGAGAACGCGACGCCGTCCGAGAGCAGTTCGGCGTCCGGCTGGTCGGCCGCGAACAGTTCCGCGCCCGTCGCGGCGTCGTAGAGGGTGAGGTCGGTGCTGCCCCACTGGCCTCCGGCCGCGACGTACGCGCCGTCCGAGCCGAGCGCCACGGCGGACGGGTACCCGTCCCAGCCGTCGCCGTAGGTGCCGGTCGCCGCCAGGGTCCTGGTGTCGTACCTGGTGAAGTGACCGGGGGTATCGGCCGCGCTGAACAGGGTGCCGCCGTCGGAGCTCAGGGTGAGGTCGCGCAGGGAGTCGATGCGCCACTCCTCGCCGTCGATCGTGCCGCGCAGCGCGGGGGCGCCGTCGCCGAGGTCGTAGACCAGCATGTCGGCGTGGTGCAGGGCGGTCTGGCCGACCACGAGCGTGTCGCCGGCGGCCGCGAGCACGGGAGGCCGCAGGTGCTCGCCCCCGACCGCCACGGGCGCCGGGGCGCTCGCGCTGAGATCCAGGCCGACGACGCCGCCGGGGCCGTTGTCGCATCCGTGCCCCACCCACAACCGCTCGCCCAGCAACGCCAGGGTGGACGGGCAGGGGTGGGCCGACAGGTCGATCCGGCGGGTGACGGCGAGGCTCGCGGTGTCGATCTCGGCGACCTCGTTCGAGCCGGTGAGAGCCGCGTACAGGCGGGTGCCGTCCGCGTTCACGGCCAGCTCTTGGACGCCGGGCAGGCCGGTGACGACGCCGCCGGTGAGGTTTCCGTCAGTGTCGGCCACGATGATGCGGTCGCCGGCGGGAACGAACACCCGGCCGCCGCCGACGGCTAGGTCGGCGGTGTAGGAGTCGGTGACCCCGAGGTCGGTGGTGGTGCCGGCCGCCGAGGCGGCGGGGGCCGTGACGGTGATCAGGCCGGTGATCAGGCCGGCGGCGCCGCAGTAAGCGACTAATCGGCGAACCAGGGATGGGGACACGAGAGCCTCCTGCCGGGACGGGAACATGTGTTCTAATAACGTCTCACGAGTGCTCCCACGTCAAGATCATCTGGACGCGCGACACCAAACCGTGATCAAGCACCCTCCGGCGTTCGAGACCGGGACGATTGTCGGTGCCCGCTGACATAGTCGTCGCCATGACGATTCCCCTCACGTGGGTCCGCGCCGTCCGCGGCCACGAGCTGGTGCTGGACGGGATGACCCTGCGCTGCAGGAAGACCGGCGGCCAGCTGCTGGCGTCCGTGCCCAGGGCCGTGCGGTCCAGCCGGGTCGGTGAGCAGTTCGCGGCGCTGCTTGAGCACCTGGACGGGCACAAGAAGGAGTGCCGCGCCACCGTAGAGTCATGGATGCTGAACGGGCTGCCGGTGCCTGCCGGGCTCCTCGCCGGGTGTGGCCCGACCCCTGGTGGCCGGCCTGCCTGCGGCACCTGGTGGTCCGCGTAGAGGGGGCGGGCCGAGCTGCTGAAGGAGGTGTCCGAGGACAGGCGGGTGAGCGTCAGGACGGCGGACGGCGTCCCGTACGAGTCGCCGCCCGGCGCCCCGGTGACTCCGGCGCACCCCCTCCTGCTGGACGACCCGGGGCCGTGGCGGCGGCTGCTGGCGGAGCATGACGCCGTTCAGGGCATTGAGCAGGTGAGCCGCCGGGTCCATCGCGGGCGGGAGGGCCATGACCCCGAGCTATGTGACCCCGACCCCTCAAGATCCCGAAGTGTCACTGGAGTACTAGCCGACGCCCAGTCCGTACGGGCGAAGCGCAGCGGTTCACGATCGTCGCTCTTTGACGGTGATTGCGGGGTGCAGCCCGCACCCGACCGTGACGGTTCACGTGGGTCTAGGGCGCTCTGGTGTGTCCGGCCTGAGCGACGGCGTCAGTACATGTCTCGGTGGTACGCCAAGTATTGCGGATCGATGTCGTGACCAGCGATGATGCGCAAACGGCCCCTCGACTCGCCTGCGAGCCGGTCGATCACCGTGAGGTCGTCCTTGATGGTGATCGCGCCCTGGTCGAAGAGTATGTGGTCGTTGGGGCAGAGGCACAGGAGGTTGCCTGCCACGTCGTAACCGTCGTGCGGGCTGCCGAGCGGGCGGATGTGAGCTCCCTCGGCGTACGGGCCGTGAGGGAGCAGCAGCCGAGTTCCGCAGATTTGGCATGTGTGGTCATGCAAGGTCTTGATCAGCCGTGAGAGCGCGTTGTCCCGGATGATCCGCCTGGCCGTGGTCGGGCGGCGGCCGGGAGTGCGAACATCATCGGGCCGCGGAGGCGGTTCGTTGTCGACGGCGTCCAGGCCGACGCGCGTGAGCAGTGCGTTCTGGTCCTTGTCCTGGAAGTACGTGCTCAAGAGGTACGCGCTCGCCTGGGCCCGTACTGCCTCGTTCGCCGCCACCAGGTCGTACACCCACTCGCGTAGACCGGAGATCGGCTGGTTTCGGGTCATCCACCCCAGAGGCGGGCTGCCACTGGGGTGAGGTGGCTCTCGATGATCAGGCAGAGTCCATAACTCGAAGTGCGTGAGCTTCAAGACCGGGTACTCGGGATTGGGCCTGTCGCCGTCCAAACCAAACTCCCTGATGAGAGCACTGATCTCAGCCCGAGTGACATCCCAGGGAACGAGGCGTTCCTCTCGGCGCGCGGCTCGACCGAGGGCCCACAGCAGCGTGAGCGGCTGGTGCCGCTTGGATTGACCGTTCAAGGCGGCAGTGTGGAGATTCCTGATCTTCTCGAGGAACACCCTGGCAGGCGACGCGTCCTGGTGCTGAGTGACGAGGAACCCGAGGTGGCCGAGGGTCCTGCCGACTGTGGCAGCCCCTCCGGAGAACTCCGAAGCGCGAAGTGGACGCCCGTCGACACCGCGGTGTGCCACGCCGGCGATGGGCTTGGAGTCGTATCGACGCCCATTGTGGACCACGAAGTAGTCGCGCGCCTCACGGTAGCCATACCGCTCCAGGAAGGCATCGCGGCCCAACTGGTCGTACTCCTCGATGGCCGCTAGGACCATCTCGCGATCAAGGTCGGATAAAGCCATTGGATCACGATATGTCTGGAGACTGACAGTCGTGGTGGGCCGGCCAATCCGGCTGGTTACCACAGCGGATCCCTGGGCGGCAGAGCAGCGCCCTTCGACGTCTCGTCTTGTGCTGATGCCTTCCGCGGCTTTCCTTCACCGATTTGTCGGTGGGCGTCCTGCGGCAACCAGCGATGGGCAGCAGAGTGCCCAGGACGGGAGAATCCCGGCGCCCGCAGAGGGAGTAAGCCGCATCGCTTCGTAGCGGGTTAGGGTCCGGCGTGTGGGTGTTTACCTCAGCGAAGTCACGTTCGAGAGGTGGAACAGCGAGCGGTTCCTCAAGCTCGGATCAGCGCTGGACTTCGCGCTCGCCGATCGCGGCCTGGCGCCGTTCATGCCCGAGCCGCGCGCCGCTGAGCGGACGTTCGAAGAGAAGCTGATCTGGTCCATGGACGGCTTCGGGGAACTGTGTGAGCGTGAGCTGCGCCAGGAGGATATCGATGCGGTGCTCGGCTGGAACATCCTCATTCCCGTCGAGTTCGACGGTCCCATCACCCTGCCCGTGCCGTCGATGTACGGCGACACCACGACCGTCCGCAGTGCGCATCGTGCCCGGGAGGTGATGCGGCTCTTGGCTGCGAGGGTCGGTCTTCCACCCGGTGTGCCCGTCGATCCCACCGGTCTAGCACTCACCACCTCGTTCGATCCAGCCCCACAGCTCGACAACCGCTGGCGAGACGATCCCACCATCGTCTTCTACACGGCCTTGTTCCTTCGCGCCGCCGAGTACAGCCTCCGGCACACCTGTGCTATCAGCGAAGCTTGATCGTGATCTTGGTGTGCATGGCGCAGCTGATACCGATGGCTTTGGTGATGTCGAGCTGTCGGAGGCCGGCGCGATGGCTCTGGTCCCACAGCCCGGGCGGTTGTGGGGGATTGCTGGAAACCCCAGGTGGCCCAACTCGGTTCCTGACCTGAGGAAACGCCATCAAGATCATCCCGTATATATCCCGTGATCATGGTCCTACGGCTGCATACGGGTGCGCTCGGTGACCTATCCAAGGCCTGGCAAGCAAAGACCTGCGGCTGAGAAACCGCAGGTCAGAGTGCGAAATACCTGGTGGAGAAGCGTGCCCCCGGCGAGGGACTCAGAAGTAGGGAAGAAATCACGGCATCCCCTGATGTCGACCAAAGGTTCTGGCGCGCCGCCCTGCCCGACGGGACGACACCGGCCTACGGGCCGCTGGAGGCGATCGCCCGCAACAAGATCAACCGGCAGAAGATCCATACTCGGTGGTCGGACATGACCCGGGTCGCCGGATCGCTGGTGACCAACCAGGTCCGCGCCTACGACCTGCTGCGCATGTTCGCCCGTAACGGGCGCCCGACGCCGTTGGGGCAGGCGTTCGCCGAGTACGGCCGGATCGACAACACCCTGCACCTGCTGTCGGTCCTGGACCCGATCGACGACAACTACCGGCGCAAGCTCAACAAGCAGCTCACCGTGCAGGAGTCGCGGCACCGGCTCGCTCGCAAGATCTGCCACGGGAGCAACGGGCAGATCCGCAAGGCCTACCGTGAAGGGCAAGAAGATCAACTAGCGGCTCTGGGTCTGGTCGTCAACGCGGTCGCGCTGTGGAACTCGAAGTATCTGTCGGCCGCGGTCGACCGGTTGCGCGCCGACGGCGTCCCGGTCAAGGACGAGGATGCCGCCCGGCTGTCCCCGCTCGGCCACGCCCACCTCAACGTCCTGGGCCGCTACTCCATCTCCTCCTCCACGCCGGCCGAAGGACTGCGGCAGCTCGGTGAGGTCCCCGACCTGCCCGACTTCCCGGCAGCGGCGACCTGGAGGAGGAAGGAGCGTAGATCTCCCGGGGCTCGCGGGGGCCAACCGGCCCCCGCGAGTGTGGCCCGTACTGGGACGTTCCCTTCCTGCCCGTGCTGGTCAGCCTGTCTCGGTGGCCCGGCGCTCGGGCCCAGAAGGTCAGGTAAGGAATCTTCGAGGTTTGGCGGCCTATGACACGTTGCGCGAGCAGAACCTCAGCCTGCGCGACATCGCCGCCCGGCTCGTCATCACCAGCGGCGCGAAAAAGGGCCGTCACCCCTCGGCCGCGCGGCGGCAGAGTCGCGGCCGGTCGGCAACAGGCCGCGTCTCTACGGCCGCCGCAACCCGGCGCCCCCGAATCCTGCGCCATTGCTCGGCGAGAAGGGGTGGCGTCTGAACATGTCAATAGTGCCAGTGTTCCGCGTCGCCTTTCATCGCTGTATCAAGTGCGCTCTTCAAGCGCGGGCGCTACTGCAGTTGGTCGCGGCGGCGGGTGAGGTAGGCGGTCTCGCCGGTGTTGCCGGCCAGCTCGATGGCCCGGTCGTAGGCCGCGCGTGACTGCTGACTTTGGCCCAGCCGGCGCAGCAGGTCGGCGCGGGTGGCGTGGTAGGCGTGATAGCCGGCCAACACCTCGGCGAGGCGGTCAACGATGGCCAGTGCCACCTCCGGCCCGTCGAGCTCCGCCACGGCGATGGCCCGGTTGAGGGCGATGATCGGCGAGGGGTCGAGGCGGACGAGCTGGTCGTAGAGGGCGAGGACCTGCGACCAGTCGGTGTCTCGGATGTCACGGGCGGAGGTGTGCACCGCGTTGATCGCGGCGAGGATCTGGTAGCGACCCGGAGCCACCCCGGCAGCGGCAGCGGCCAGGCGCTCGCGCACCAGCCGATGACCTTCGGCGATCAGCGCGGCGTCCCAGGCCCCACGGTCCTGCTCGTCGAGCGCGACCAGTTCGCCGTTCGCCGAGATCCGGGCGGTGCGGCGGGCCTCGGTGAGCAGCATCAGCGCCAGCAGCCCGGCCACTTCTCCGTCCTGCGGCAGGAGCGCGCGGATCAGGCGGGTGAGCCGGATCGCCTCGGTGGTCAGGTCGTGTCGTACGGGATCGGTGTCGGGGCCGCTGGCCAGGTAGCCCTCGTTGAAGACGAGGAACAGGACGGCCAGGACGCCGGAGACACGAGCCGGCAGATCGTCGGCGGACGGCATCCGATAGGGGATGCGAGCCGCCTTGATCTTGGCCTTCGCGCGGGTGATGCGCCGCTCCATGGTGGTCCCCTGCACCAGGAAGGCACGGGCGATCTCGGCCACGGTCAGACCGCCGACCATGCGCAGCGTCAGCGCCACGCGCGCTTCCATCGCCAGCGCCGGGTGACAGCAGGTGAAGATCAGCCGGAGCCGGTCGTCATCGATGGCGCCAACAGGCTCGGGCGGGTCGTCGTACGTCATCTGAGCCTCCCTGTGCTTGTCGTCGCGCTTGTTCTCACGCCGGATCCGGTCGATGGCCTTGCGGTTGGCGGTAGTGGTCAGCCAGGCGCCGGGATTGGGCGGCACGCCGTCGGCCCGCCACCGCTCCACGGCGGTCGCGAACGCCTCGGCAGCCGCCTCCTCGGCGATGTCGAGGTCACCGAAACGCCTGGTCAGGGCGGCCACTACCCGCGCCCACTCGTCGTGGTGGGCCCGGGTGATCGCCTCCTCGACGTCGCTCACAGGAACGGCCGCACCTCGACCTTCCGATCGCAGACCTTCGACGCCTCGGCGGCGAGCTTGAGCGCCACATTCAGATCGGGGGCCTCCCACACCCAGACGCCGGCGAGGTACTCCTTCGACTCCACGAAAGGCCCGTCGCTGAACACCGCATGCTCGCCCCGGTTGTCGATGACCGTGGCCGCGTCGGTGTCCGCGAGTCCGCCCGAGAAAACCCAGTAGCCCTCGGCGATCAGTCGTTCGTTGAACGCGCTGATGGCAGGCCGCCTGTCCGTGCTGCCGGGATTGCTCTTGTCATCGATCACGGAAACCAGGTACTGCATCTCAAGATCATCTCCTGTGGTGTCAAGACAGCGTGGTTCGGTGGTAGGGACTTCAGGCCGTTGCATACCGCGGGCGCCCGGCCGGCCGGTAGACCTGGATCGTCACGCCCTTCGAGTCGACCCGCGACTCGACCAGGTCGAGCGCAAGATCCGGACCGGTCTTCGGGAACAGTCTCGCGCCCTGGCCGAGGATCACCGGGATCACGATCAGAATCATCTCGTCGACCAGGTCGTTCTCCAGCAGCCACTGGGTCAGGATGCCACTGCCGTGCACCTGCAGCTCGCCCCCGGGCTTGGCCTTCAGCTCACTGATGGCCGCCGCGAGGTCACCGCGGAGAACGGTCGTGTCCTCCCAACGCGGCGCGGTGAGCGTGGTCGAGGCAACGTACTTGGAGGCCTCGTTCAAGGCCACGCCGATGGGATGTGCGCGCATCTGGTCGATTGATCCCCAGGAGCCGGCGAACAGCTCGTAGGTGCGCCGGCCGAACAAGAACGCCTCTGCGCGCTGGTAGGTCTGCGTGATGAACGTCCTGGTCTCGTCGTCGCCCTTCCCCCGGGCCCATCCGCCGCGCTCGAATCCGTTCCTGCGGTCATCCGACGCGGCGCCGTTTCCCTGCATCACTCCATCGATGGTGACCTGAGTCATGGTCGTCAGCTTCATGATCGCGGTTCCTTTGCCTTGGCGCCGCCCCTTGCGGGCGGCCTCACCCCTGCTACGAACACCACCGCCCCGGTCCGACACCTCCTCCTGGACTTCTTTGAGGATTTTTCCGGGACGCCGGTCGTCATCGATCCGACAGCACGACAGTGTCGCGGCGACCGCGCTCCACCTCCTCAAGTGCGCCCAGTGCGGGCAAGCTCGTGGACCAGGTCGATCGCGAAGATCCTGACCAGTGGTGGCGGGCGTCGAACGGCTCGGGCGCGTGGGCAACCTCGTCGGTGGCGTAGCCGCCGGGCGGCGGCGGCACCTTGCCGTCGCGGATCAGCGATTTGGAGAGCTTGGCGCCGGTGTCGGTGAGCACCATCGGGGTGAAGATGCGCGGCGGCGGGGCCAGGTCGGGCAGCAGGGCGAAGGCTTCGTCGACGAGCTGGCAGCCGTAGGCCGAGTCGCCGCCCTTGACCATGACCGACAGGGTGACCGGGTCGCGCATGGCCATGCGTTCCTTGACCAGGTTGCGGTACAGCGTGGCCAGGTCCGGGTAGGCGCCCGTGTCGGCGGTGACGGCCACCCCGTACGGGCCGTGATCGGTGCAGACGGCGGCGAAGTCGGCGCCGCCCGAGCCGGCCCGCACCAGCTTGGTGCGTTCGGCGCTTTTCTCGGCCCAGCCGCACTCGGGGCAGGGCAGGCGCAGGTGCACCTGGCCGTGGGAGGGGGCCAGCGGCCAGCGGATCTGCTCCAGCCGGCCGAGGGTGGCCAGGAACTCGTGCCGGAAGACGGGGTCGTGCTGCTGGGTGGTGTAGGTCTCCACCTCGTAGTCCACGCCGGTGGCCAGCACCATGCCCAAAAATGCCCACACTTTCGGCTGTGGGAGTCGTCGAGGCGTTTCATAAGCGACCACTTATGGAACACTTCACCGATCCCGCCTCCGGTACTGGTGGATTGGACCGGATTTTGGCGCTTCGGTGTCAGGAGGCAAGGGCTTCGTGATCGCGGAGCAGGCGCGAGACAGTAGCCGGGGAAGGGGGACTGGCCCTCTTCCTGCCATCAGTGATGGCGCGATGGACGGCGATCTCGCGCAGGCTGAGCCGGCACCGAGTGCACCTGGCCAAGGCCAGCATGAAATCCTTGACTGCCAGCCGCTCACCCTTCAGCGGCCGCGAGATCGTGCTTGACCGACTCCGGGTGCCGACCGCCGGCGACGTTCTGGATCGCGGGGCATGGATGGTGGAGTGCCAAGCACGGGTGGATCGTTCGCGACGAACCCCGCTAACCAGCCGCTCGTCGTTTGGCGGGATTCTCGGACAGGCTAGAACTAGCGCCTCGATCTGAAACACCCGGCCCTTGTCCACTACCAGCGTGTCAGGAAGGCTGAGCGGCGTTGATGCCGTTGACAGCCGGAGCCTCGGGCCGCTTGCCGCGTCCTATCCGACCTTGAGGGCCAGCTTCCCTACATAGTGATCGTTCAAGGCGCGATGCGCATCCTTGACTCGCTCCATCGGGAAGGTCCGGGCGACGTGGACCTCGAAGGAGCTCGCCTCGATGATCGCGTTCAGCCGATCGGCGGCGGTGCGGCTTCGATCTCCGTCGTAGTAGGACACCGTCGCACCTGGCGACGTCACGGGCAAGGGCAGGACACCGTTCGGCCAGGCGATCCGTCCCGAGCTCTTGATCGCGCGAAGAGACCGTTCGGCGGTCTCGCCTCCCGCCGTGACCAGAGCGCCATCGAGCCCGCCTGGTGCGAACTCGAAGGCCGCAGCCAGCACATCGACTTTGCGGCCGTCGATGACGTCGTCGGCACCCAGCCGCCGGGACAGGGCGACACCGTCGTCACCAGAGGCCACGGCCAACACTCGGATGCCGCTGTGCCGCGCCAGCTGCACGGCCTGGTGCCCGACGCCGCCGCTGGCCCCGAAGACCATGAGCGTCTCGTCCGGTCGCAGGCCGAGCAGATCGAGACCGCTCAGTGCGGTCAGGGCATCCCAAGCCATCGTGCCGGCCTGTTCGGTCGGTAGCCGGTCGGGCACGCGCGCCACGAACTCCGCCTCAACGACGGCGTACTCGGCGTAGAAGCCGCCACGCGTCACCGGCATCGTCGCAGCGTAGACGCGCTCGCCCACGTCGAACCGGGTGACATTGCGTCCGACCGCGGCCACCGTGCCCGCCGCGTCCCAGCCGAGGACGTAGGGGAAGGTCGACGGGATGCCGAAAACGCCGTCGTAGTGCCCCTCCCGTTCGACCGCGTCCCAGGACGCGACCCCTGCGAACTCCACCCGGATGAGAACATCGTCGTCGCCGACCTCCGGGAGCGGTATCCGGCGCGGTGAGAGTTCGTCGACTCCGCCGAACCGATCAAGGACGACCGCGTTCATCTGCGACACCACGATCGCGCCGCCCGCTGTGCGCTCGGCTCTGCTGTCCATCGGCTCTCCTCATTTGCTTGAGTGACTCAAGGGTCATTGGACCACAACTATTTGAGCGAATCAAATAACTCCTCTAAGCTGGGAGTCATGGCGCTGCCGAACGGACCCGTAGCCACCTCGTCCGAGGCCGAGGCCGTCTTGTTCGACCTGGTCGACGTATATGACCGCGCCTACGAGGCGGCCGCGGCCGAGCTGTCGCTCAGCCCGGCGCAGGCATGTGTGCTCGGGCGACTCGATGAGCGGCGCGGCATGGGGGCCTTGGCCGAGGAGCTTGGCTGCGATGCCTCCAACATCACCCAGATCGTCGTGCGTCTCGAAGCGCTCGGCCTCGTGGCCCGCGAACCGGATCCCCGGGACCGCCGCGCACGTCTCGTCGCGCGAACCCCCCGCGGAGACGAGGTCAACCACCGGTTCGTAACAGCCTTCTCCTTCGCCCGCACGGCGGTCGGACGGCTCTCACCCGACGAACAGGATCAGTTGACGGCGCTGCTGCGAAAAGCGCTCGGCTGACACGCGCCCGCAGCCCTCACCCAACCAAGGTGGATCCAACGGCTTCATGGGTGCTGGCTGCGGCAGCCTCTGGTTGTTCGCGGTCACTGCGGAGCTCGACGGAGGCAAGTTTTGCGACGATGAGCATGCTGTCAGCTGTCACGTCGGCGACGCTACGCCTTCCGCAGGATCCTCTTCTCCCGCTCTAACCAGGCGCTACATCTTCGCGGACAACCTCGCCCACCGGCCCTCCAGACGACGGAGAATCGAGGAGAAAGGTCATGCCCGCCGCCTACTGTGCCGAGGTCAGAGACACGACTGTCCCTTCTCCCATACTTGGGCTCCCTCCGTCGTAGGGGTTCTGGACAGCGAGCGACCGGCCTTGCAACGTCCCAAGTCAGAGGCCCGGCGGCCCGAATCTTCCGTATTCCCGAACCGCCGTACCCGTGGCAGAGATGCAGCGCTATTTGGCGGTAAAACAACTTATCCCCTGATAGCTGAATCAATTACTCTCGGCACGAGAGTTCAAGAGTGGCGGCCAGCAGGATCCGAGGTCAAAGGCCTTATATGAACATGTGCGCGGCCATGTACGGCGGTTTGTGCGGGCGCTCAGCCAGGGTGATCGGCGTGAACAACATCACGCGAGGTTTGTCCCGTGTTCTCGTGGGTTTGATCGTGACAGCCGGTGTGCTGACGGTCTCCCCAGCCACGGCTCACGCGGCCGACGACAATCTGGTGGCCGCCTACGGGATGGAAGAGGAGCAGGGCGGCGCCGTACTCGACATGTCCGGCAACGGTCACGACGGCAACGTGAAGGACCCGCTGCGGGTCAACGGAAAGATCGGAAAGGCGCTCCGCTTCGACAACGCCCAGGACCTGGACCGGGTCCTGGTCGTCCCGGACGCTCCCGAGCTGAGCCCGTCGTCGGCGATGACGCTGGAAGCCTGGGTGCAATCGGCCGACGATCGGCCCGACTGCCTGATCGCGGCCAAGATGATCGATCAGACGGACTTCTCCGCCGGCATCAGCATGACCAACTCGGGTTTCCGCATCGGCGGCGAGTTCCAGGGGACGTATCACGGCCCGCTCCCGGCCGGCGAATGGTTCCATCTGGCGGTGGTCTCCGACGGCGCGCGGACGCGCCTGGTCGTCAACGGCAACGAGGAGTCCTCCGCACCGGTGTCGGGAAATATCGACAGCGGCTCCGGCCCGCTGGTGATCGGCGGGCAGGGCGATCTGACCTCCTGTTTCGCTGGCATCGTGGACGAAGTGCGGCTGTACGCGCGGGCGCTGACGAACGAGGAGATCGCGCGGGACATGGTCACGGCGATCGCGCAGGACACGCGCCCGTCGGCCCCTGCGGACCTCACCGCCGACGTCAGCACCGGCGTGGCCCAGCTGTCCTGGGGCGCGGCCACGGACGACAAGGGCGTGACCGGTTACGAGATCCACCGCGACACCTCGCCGGACTTCGAGCCGTCGGACCGCACGAAGGTGGCCAAGGTGACCGGGCTCTCCTACACCGACGCCTGCGTCGAACGCGGGTGGACCTACTACTACCAGGTGGTGGCGGTGGACGCCCTCCCGCAGTACGGGCCGCCGAGCGACCTCGTCTCCGCCAAGGCCGAAGATCCCGATTGCCCGCCGACGGCCCCCAAAGTGACGGTCTACCCGCGAAAGGGCTGGGCCGAGCTGCGGCTGGGAGGTGGCTACGACGAACACGGCATCAGCGACCTCCAGGTGCACCGCTCCACGCGACCGGACTTCACCCCGAGCGCGGAGACGCTGGTGGCCAGGTTCGACCGCTGGGTATCCCAGGTCTACGATTCCGTGCCTGCGGCCGGGACCTTCTACTACCGGACGCTGGTCGTCGACACCGCCGGCCAGCCCAGCGAGCCCTCGCCGGTGACCAAGTCCGACATCTCCGCGCCGCCAGACCTGCAGACCACGATCGCCGGGGCGTACGCCATGAACGAGGGCACGGGCAAGGAGGTCGCCGACACCTCGGGCAAGGAACGGCACGGTTCGATATGGGGACCCGACATCACCTGGGCCGAGGGGAAGCACGGCAAGGCGCTGGCCTTCCGCGGTCAGGGTGCGCACGTCCACGTCTGGCCCCACCCCTCCACCGGTGCGGGGACGATCTCAGCGTGGGTGAAGCCGACGGTGGCCGGGCTCCGTCTGCCCGTGCTGAGCTGGCAGCTCAACGGTGGCGAGAAGACGCTGGGCATCCTCACGTCGCTGAATTCCAGCTATCCGACGCCGGCGGCGATGCTGGACAGGCGTCTGGTGTGGACCACGTACGCCATTGCGGAGAAACCGCTCCCCCTCGGCGAGTGGAGTCACCTCGCGGCCTCGTACGACGACGGTACAGTGCGTCTGTTCGTCAACGGCGAGCTCGTCGCGGAGGGGTTCTACACGATCCAGTTCGCCGATACCGGCAACCTCAAGATCGGCACCATGGACTACGACCTGCAGGGGACGGTGATCGACGAGGTGCGCTCCTACGACGCCGCCCTGTCCCCCGCGCAGATCAAGACCATCATGAACACCCCAATCGGCTGACAGATCTGGACAGGCCGATCGACAGTGGGCGGGACTCGGGTGAGTCCCGGCCCGCCTGCTCCCTGGACCGGCCTGCGACCTCGTGAGATCGCCGTCGGCCGGCCTCCGCTCTTGACCAGGCGCATGCCCGCGCAGGCCCCGATCCCGGTGATCTTGTGACGCGTCTTGACCCGCGTCGCTTCCGAAGTGGGGAGCCCATGGAGTCGCTATGCCCCAGGTGACGACCACTCTCTGTGACAACCGTCATTCTCAGAAGCATCGAATAGGCGACACCTGATTACGCGAGGTCGCCAGTGTGGCATCCGAAGTCGACCCGGCTGCGCCGGGAACTCAGGACGGCTCACCCGGATCCCGAGTGAGCCAGCCGCGACCAGGTCGCCCGCTGGGCAGGCGCCTACGGCACTTCGGCGGTGCTGGTGGTCGCGTTATCGCGTTTTTGGCGTTGTGCGCTCAGCACGGAGTCGAGCAGGCCGGGGAACAGGGCGTCGAGGTCCTCTCGGCGTAGTCGTACCAGCCGGGATCGGCCCTGCACTTTGGTCCACGTCACGCCGGCCTCGCGTAGCACTCGGTAGTGGTGAGACAGCGTCGTCTGATGCACGTCGATCTCAGCGCCGATCGCGTTGCAGAAGTCCTCGCCCATCCGGTCGAGCCGCTGGACGAGGTCCAGCCTCACCGGATCGGCCAGAGCGCGCAGCACCTCCACCAGCCGGATCGCCTCGGTCGCCGGCTGTGACACCTCACGCATCGCCGCCCCCTGTGTTCCGCACACTCGCACACTACCAACACATTGATACATGGACAAGCATCCATGTATCGCTTAGGCTCCCGGTCGGTACTTCCGAGCTTCCTCTGGAAAGGCGGCACCACCCGGTGTTGAAACGACTTCTGCCTCTGGCGCTGGCGACCTTCGCCGTCGGCACCGACAGCTACGTCATCGCGGGCCTGCTCCCCGCCATCGCCACAGACCTGCAGGTCTCCACTCCCGCCGCCGGGCAGCTGGTGACGGTGTTCGCCCTGGTGATGGCGCTGTCGGCGCCCGTCATGGGTGCGCTCACCGGTGGACTGGACAGGCGGGCCGCGCTGCTGATCGCGTTGAGTGTCTTCGTGGTCGGCAACGTTGTCACCGCCCTGGGCACCAGCTACGCGGTAGTGATGATCGCTCGAATCGTCACCGCGGCCGGGGCCGGGATGATCAACTCGGCCGCCTCCAGTACTGCGGGGGCCATCGCACCCCCGGAACGCCGAGGCACGGCACTGGCCTTCGTCTTGGGCGGCCTCACGCTGGCGACGGCGTTGGGCCTTCCTCTTGGCACGCTGATCGGTCGTGCCGACTGGCGCATCACCCTGTGGGCCGTCGCCGGGATCGGTCTCGTCGCGCTCCTCGGAATCGCCGCCGGCCTGCCCAAGGTGACGCTCCCCGCCGCCTCACTGAGCGGCCGGCTGCGCCCGCTCAAGCAGGGCCGGGTCCTTGCGCTGCTGGCCGTCACCACGCTGGTCTTCCTCGGCGCCTACACCCTCTACACCTACATCAGCCCGGCCCTGCAGGACGTGACAGGCGGCTCAGAATCGCTGCTCACCCTCATCCTGCTGGCCTGGGGAATCGGCGTCCTGGCCGGAAATATCATCGCAGGACGGCTGGTCGACCGGCACAACCCCGCGCACGTGCTGACCGGGCCCCTCGCCGTCGCCGCCGTCGCCCTCGCCCTCACTTCGGTGGCGACCGCCACGCTCGTGTCCACCCTGGCATGGGCCGCGATCTGGGGCGCGGCCCTGGGCGTCGTCGTCGTGCCCCAGCAACACCGGCTCATCGCCCTCAGCCCGGCCGCGGCACCGGTTCTCCTCGGCCTCAACTCCTCGGCCGTCTACGTCGGGATAGCCCTCGGCGGCGGCCTGGGCGGGCTGGCCCAGGAGTGGTTCGCCATCGTGCCCGCCGCGCTGGGGCTGATAGCCGCCGGTGTCACGACCCTGGCGCTGCTCTACCACCTGACAACCGCACGCCACGGTGCGCCCGCGGCACCTCTGCCGACCCCCTCCACCCAGGAGAAGGCCGAGGCATAACGTCCTGCGTGCCGCGCCAAGCGCCGAACTCACCGACGGAGACTGAGCCAGGCCATCGTGCCCGATGATCTGGTGTGGCCGTGCGTCAAGGTCAAGTCGTGGTATTTGCCCACGTCAGGATGCGAAATACGAGCAGTCGTCCCGTACGGGGACAGCCGCAGCCGGTTCGTATGGATCCACGACGTACAACCGAACGACCTCACCATCCCCAGGGGCGCTGCAATGGAGCACGGCCTGCGCATCTTCAAGCGGACGGTGGAGTCCTCTGAACCCCGCCCAACCGAAGATCGCCCATCTTGAGGATCAGCACTGCCTTCGCGGACCCCGAGCCCCTACGCTTTGGCTGATGAGCGCGATGTGGCAGGGAACAGCCCATTCCCTGCCACATCAAGGATCATCGGCCGGTTCCCACCTGCGCCGCCGTGAGCGCGGTCTAGGCTCGAAGCCGACACGTTCCTTGTCACATCGGCGAAGGAGTCTCGGGATGACCGCTCCCGTCGATTCGCTGCTGCCCCACCCGCAGATGGACGAGGCGGTGGAGGAGTTCCTGGCCCGACCTCAGCTGGATGCCGACACCATCCGCTCCTATCGCCAGGCGCTCGGCCGCCCGGTCACCGACCTTTGGCGCCCACATCGCCTTGGGGACGGTCTCGCCCGAGCTGGTGAGCGAGATCTTCACGCGCGCCTGGGCACACCTGTCCGCGCGAACCTGGAACCGGCACCGCTCGGCGGTGCGCTCCTTCACCACCTGGGCCGCCGGCCGTTGGCCCATCGCCGATCTGCCCGCCCTCATCGAGCGGCGCAAGGAAAGCACCGACAAGACCAAGGCGATCGCTCGTCATCGCATCACCGCCCTGTTGGCCCGCCGCGACGTCGCCCTCCGGGAGAAAACCTTCTGGCAGCTCGCCTACGAAAGCGCCGCCCGTGCCCACGAACTGCTCGGCCTGCGACATCGCCGACCTCGACCAGGCCAACAAGGGGTCATTCGTGGCTGGATGAACTACTACGGCACGTTCTACCGGACCGCGCTGAATGCCTTCCTCTAGCGCATCAACACCTACCTGGTGCGCTGGGCGCGGCGGAAGTTCAAACGGCTGCGGTCGTTCAAGAAGGCCGAACGGTGGTGGACCGGGCTCCTGCATCGGCAGCCGACCCTGTTCGCACACTGGGCCTGGATGACCGAGTTCTGACGGACTGGATGAGACGAGCGGAGTGACGAGAGATTGTCACGCTCTGTTCTGTGGGAGCCCGGAGGTGAGACTCCTCCGGGCCACCCGGCGGTGTCTGCGGCGGGTGAAGCGCCTGGAGGAAGCGGGCATCACCACCGGCTACCGAGCGACCATCAACCACGAAGTCCTCGGTGGCGGGCTGGAGGTCATCATCTCCATCGAGGTCAGCGTGAGCGATCTGAAGACCTTGGAGGAACTGGAGAATACCATCGCCGCCTACGACGAGGTCATCGAGTTCCGCCGCCTGTTCGCCACGCCTGACTACCACCTGCGTGTCCTCGTCGCCGACTACGCCGCCTACGAGGCGTTCCAAACGGGAAAGATCATCGGTATTCCCGGTGTGGCCCGGGTAATCTCCCAGCCGACCATGAAGAAGATCAAGGTTCTCGACTGATCCGGTCTCCACCCGAAGCATCATTCAGTTTTGGCGCTAGTAGGTCAGCCTCCTCCATCGCCTTGAGCAGGCTACGCGCGATGAGCGCGTTGTCGATGACGCAGCGGGATCGGCTCACCCGCGCCACGTCCAGGTCCAGTACTCCGCTTCCGTCCACCATGAACCGCTCCAGCTTTCTTGGACGCCAGCGACTTTCGCCCTTCGCAGACGCAGCCCTTACCGAAGGGCCCGGTGGCCGCTTCGGTGGCGGAAAAGCATCGTAGACTGGCGCCTTTATCACTGGTCGGAATAAGAATCACGATGACATACTTTGCATGTTCGGTCGGGCAGGCGACTGCTGGGCGCGGACGGTTCTGATCCATGTGAATGTATCGGTCGTCCGTGGTCGAGTCGAGCGGCGGGAGCGGCAGGAAGCCAACGAAGATATGCAGATCCACCTAGCCGGCCGCAAGCGCTCATTCTAATGTCTTCGCATGTATGGAGTTATCGCTCGGCGGTTGTCTTTCCACGACCTCTTGCGACCTATAGATATTGTGTTTGCTCGCAAGCGGGGCGTTGGCTTTACGGTAGGCGATCGGGGAGATGCCATGGCGTTTTGCGAATTGGGTGCGCAGGACGCTGTTGGAATGGAAACCTACTTGTTCGGCGATCTCCTGGATTGACAGGGTGCTGGTCGCCAGCAGTTCTTCTGCGAGGTCGAGTCTTTGATCGGTCAGCCATGCGTAGGGTGTGGTGCCGGTTGCGACCCGAAAGCGGCGGGCGAAGGTACGAGAGCTCATCAATGCCTGCTTGGCCAGCTCATTGACCGTCATGGGCTGACGCAGGCGGGTGCGAGCCCAGACAAGCAGGTCGGCCAGGCGGGTGTCCTCGTCGTCGGCGTATGACAGGGTCTCGGCCTCCGAAGGGCTGGGAACGTAGTGTGCCTGTCCGCTCTCGCGGCGCGGTGTGACCATCCCCTCCCTGGCCACGGCGTTGGAGACGGCTGCGCCGTGTTCGCGGCGCAGCAGGTACAAGCACATGTCGATACCGGCGGCCGCGCCGGCACCGGTGACGACCTGGCCTTCGTCGACGTACAGGGAGTCGGTTTCCACGGTGATCGCCGGGTGGCGCTGGGCCAGATGGTTGGACAGGTGCCGGTTGGTGGTGGCGTGCAGGCCGTCGAGCAGACCGGTCTCGGCCAACAGGAACGAGCCGGCGCAGTAGGCCGCGATGAGAGCCCCTCGGTGGAAGGCATCGGTGAGCGCCTTGTTGAGAGGCGCGGGCAGGCTGAGCGGTCGACGGTCGGTGGGCAGCACGATGATCAGGTCGGCGTTCGCCATCGCCTCGGGTCCGTGCTCCACACGCATGCACATGCCGAGATCCGTGCTCAGGGTGCCCGCTTGGTCGGCGCAGACGGCGAAGTCGAACCGGGGCAACCCTAGGTGGCTCCGATCGGCGAAGATGTTGCTGACCGCGCTCAGACCGAACGCACTGACCCCGCAGGGGGCGTAGGCGAGCACAGACAGGAAGGGGGTCCGTGCGTTCTTGGCGGACCTTCCAAGTGGCTGGTGGCCTTCGACCTGCCATCGCTGTATGCAGGCTTGGCGTACAGGGGACCGCGATAGTGGTCCATCTATGATCACCTTTTGGATCTCCTTCCACACGAGCCTAAGATCGCTGGCGAATGCGGCTGGTCACAGCGGAACGGCAGCCCGGCTCGTCGATGCGCGGAGAAGGCCACCGCGAGAAAGAGCCGGCTGTGTGCGATTGGCGTCGGCCCGGGGTGCCGGTCGCGGCCGGTAGGTTGCTGGGAGGCGCTCGAGGTTTACGTCACGGCTCACTTAACATGTCGAAGCCGTCGCTAGGTTGCGAGCGCCCAAGTGCCAGCCACAAGTACTTGTAGGGCTCTCGCTGCACCGGATGAACCGGGAGAGCTCGGCCGATACAGTTCCATTATCATCCCCAATATCGAACATATGTTCACAAAAGAGGGTCTCGGTCGAGATTGATCACTGTGAGTTCCCTGGTTGCTCACACTGCTCTCGTTCGTTGTCGTCCTGGCGTCGTTTCGCTGTCGTCTGATTGGTCCAGACTGCCCTCGGCAGTGAGTTCTTCTCGACTTGTCGTCGCCTCACCAGCGCCGCTTCCGTGTCCAAGCACCTTGTCTGAGTGCGTGTTTGAGAAGATCATTCATGTTTTGGGTGACGCCATGACGACGTAGCTGGTCTCGCCAGAGTGGCCGGCTACGACGCAGGCGAAACGGGCCAACAACCGCAAGCGATTCATCGTTACCGACCCCACGGTCGCGGTCATGGCATCGCCAACTGCCAGACCGCGGTATGAATCCGCCTTCCTACTCAAATAGCGCGAAACCTGTTGGCGATGGATACCTCGGGTCTGCTTGGCTTCAGGCATGGGAGTCCGCGTCTACCTAGTCGATGCCACCGTGCCTACGAGCCGACGAGGCTCCATGCATGAAGTTGCGCTGGACAGCGTCCATGATCGCTACGAGGTGCTGTCCGGCTCCATCATTCTCCACGCCTACAACTCCAGGAACATGCCGAGCCTGAGCCGCATCGATCCTTACCGTGACACTGTCTTGGAGTCCTGGGAAGCCGAGCGCCTGCTGGGAGAGTTGTCCAGGCTGCGTGACGTGCTGAGTGACGAGTCTGAGCAGGAGATGCTGAGCGAGCTCACACGGATTGCCAAAGCCTGTCATGGAAATCCCGGTTCTTGGTTGCTTTTCGAGGGTGACTGATCCGAGCGGTTCTCCGTGTGAAAGGCATCCGTGCAGACGGCAAGGCCAAGGTGGGTAATCGGCTTCAGGAGCAGACGTAACGGGGCTGGCGCAGGGCGGCTTGGCCTCGGGTTGTCAACGACGGCCGAATTTTGACCCCCTGACGACGGCCGAATTTTGACCCCCTGATGTTGTCGTTGGCTACTGCTCGTGCTCGGATCGGGCCGGTGGAACCCGGCCCAGATCCCGGTTCTTCAGCCGGTAACTGTCTCCCTTCACGACGCTCTGGCCGCCCTCCTCCTGTCACACCCCCATCGGCGACCGGCACAAGCTACTGGCCGAAGCTCCCGACCAGAGCCTCCACCCGATCCCGCTTGGCGTAC
>NZ_JBQHCV010000052.1:0-34739 GCF_052068215.1 Nonomuraea sp. H19
AAGCCCTCATCGACGCCGTTACCGCAGGCCAAGGCATACACCTCTACCGCCCACCTTGATTCAACGGACTACCGCTACACAGGTTGAACTCGTAGAGGCTGTCCTTGTGATTACACGGGTTCGATGGTCAATCCGGTGCTGGTCAGGCACCCTGTGATCAGATGCGGCCGGTACTGGATCTTCTTCAGCTTGCGTTTGACGATGCGGACCAGAGCGTCGAGGTCGGCGGCGTAGAAGTTGGCGATGGCGCGCTTGAGCAGCGACCACACCCCCTCGGCCGGGTTCAACTCGGGAGCGTAGGCGGGCATCTGAAAGACACGCAGCCAGTCCTTGTTGCCGGCGGCGAAGTCCGCCAACTCCTGGGCCAGGTGCACATTCAGGTTGTCCCAGCACCACACCAGCGGCGCGCCGAGCTGCTGATGCGCCGAGATGATCAGGTCACGGTAGGCCTGCCAGCCGAACGTCTTCGGCTCACCGCGCCGACCGCGATACACGTGCAGCCGATACAACAGGCGCGGCCGATCCCCGGGACGGAAACACAGCACGCTCGCGATGTTGACCCGGCCGCTACCCCGGCCGCGGACATGAACGACAGGCCGGGCTCCTCGCGGCGCCCAGGTACGTCCCTTCGGCGGCCTCAGCCCTTGACCCGCCTCGTCCTCAAAGCAGATGAAGGCGCCCAGGTCCGCGGCGGTTCTTTTACCTGCGGCCACACCTCGGCCTTCCACGCCGCGATCGCCTCCTCATCCCGCTCGGCGGCCTTGCGGGCCGGCACCTGGCACGACCAGCCGTGCCGGCGCAGCAGCCGCCACACCCCCTCGACCGTGTAGCCGACGTGAAACAGCCGCCCGATCAGCGTCTTGACCCGGCTCAGCGTCCAACGCTGGTCATCAGCAAAACCGTGCGCCAGCGGCCCACGCCGCAGTTCGGCCTCCAGCCGCGCCCACTGCGAAGGTGACAGCTTCTCCCTCGACACCGGCCCTTTGGACCGCAGCGCCTCCCGTCCACCCCTCTTCCAGGCCCGACGCCACTTACCCACGGTCCGCTCGTGCACCCGTAACTCCCGGGCGATCTCTTTCGTGCTCTGCCCGGCCTCGAACCGCTCGGCCGCACCCAGCCGTAACCGTTCACGCCGCTCCTGCTCAGCGGGCGTGTACCCTCCTCGTTGCCCGTACCGCATGACCCCGTCGTACCGCGACGACAACGAGCTGTCACGACCCCACGGCCTCTACGAATTCAACCTGTGTAGCGGCGGAGATTCACAGACCTGAGATTCACGCTAGTCGGTGATTGTCGACATCACCGACTAAGTCTTAGTATTTGCCGAGGTCAATGTAGAAAGAGAGGCCGCTCGTAAAACTTTGAATTGTGACCTTCCTGTTCTCTCGAGCGAGCTCGGCAGCGTGAAGGGCCATCATACTCTCTGTTATCCCCGATGGGATAGCCATCAGCTGCGACACCTGTGCAGCTCGCTTCGCGAGACGAATCGCCAGTTGTGGATCATTATTGAGCACCGCTACACCGGAGCGCTCGATAAGCGCATCCACTTCACCCAGTCTGTTTCCGATCTGTCGGAATGCGTGAATTGCGCGGGCAAGTTCAATATCTGCATTGACCATGTCGCCGACATCTTTGTAGATCATTCCGGAGCCGGCCCCTACCATCCAACGGGAGATCACCGAGTGGACGCGGCAAGCCGTCCCCTGCAGGCTCGCTCTCTCAGCGGAGACGTTGTTAACAATTCAACCTTCTCGAATCATGGGCGAACCTAGGCGGAGGGTAGGGAAGACCGTATATCACTCCCGACTTCGCTAGCGGAGAGCTGGGACGTTCTCACTGGCGGTGCCCTGCGCCCCCCGGAGTCTCCTGGGTGACGAACGGGCTGGCCGTACCGTTCCACGAAATGTGCAGTGCCTCGCGTGCCCGCGTACATGCGACGAAGAGGACGCACCGCTCCCGCAGCATGTCGCTCTGATGCTGGATCCGGTCCACCTCCTCCGGCGTGACCTCCTTGGCGAACGGGAAGGCCCGCGCGGTCACCCCGGTCACCGCGACGCAGCGGAACTCCAGCCCCTTCATCGCATGCATGCTCGCCAGCCGTACCCCGTCGGCATCCGCGCGGTCCTTCACCCGGACCGCGGGAATACCCGCGGCGGCCAGCCGGTCGGCGATCTTGTCCAGCAGGATGTTGAACCGGGTGCACACCGCGATCTCGCCCGGCCGCACTCCCTGCCCCAGCCACTCCTCCACCTGTGCCACGACCGCCATGACCTCGTCATGTTCGGTCGGATACCCTAGGGCGGACGGCCGCCTGCCATGCAGCAGTGAGCGGTAGCCGGAGAGGGTGTCCCGGCCGCCGCCGCACAGGTCCTCGACAGCCGAACCGTCGAGGACACCGGTCGACCAGGTGAGGATTTCCTCGGTGTTGCGGTAGTTGATCCGTAGACGGCTGCTGCGGCCCGCCACGGAGATGCCGAGCGCGCCGAGAGACACCCGCGAGTCGTAGATCCGCTGATGCGGGTCACCGGTGATGAACAGGTCGTCCGGACCCTCGACCACCGCCGCGCGCAGCACCCGCCACTGCGCCGGATGCAGGTCCTGCGCCTCGTCGACGACGACATGGTCAAAGCCGTGCACCGTCAGATCGGCTCCAGCGAGCAGTACAGCCGCCCGCGCGCACACCTGCAGGTGCGTCATGGCGCCTGCGGTCCGTAGTTCCGCAGTGAATGCCTCCATGGCCCGCCAGACACGGTCGCGCTGCCGGGGCCCTAGCGTTGTCCCCCGGCCCCGCCGGTTGACCCGCTGGTACGCCTCCAGATCGCTGACCTGTTGGGCCAAGACGACATGCCGGAACTCCTGGGCCAGGAACTGCTCGGTCCAGGGCAGGTCCAGAAGGCGGCGCATCCGCCGCCAGATCTGCCGCTCGTCGATGTCGCCGATCACCGTGGGAACTCGCCCAGCCAGGTCACGGACTGTCCGGTGGGCGAAGGCGTCCACGGTGGTGACCTCCACTCGGGCGAGCTGCCGCTCGTCCTCCAGGAGTTGGGAGAGGTTTTCGCGCAGCATGCCAGCTAGGGCGTTGGTGTAGGTCGTCAGCAGCACCCGGCTGTCCGGCGACCGGGACAGCAAGTGCTGGACCCGGTGCAGCGCCACCACCGTCTTGCCCGTGCCGGGGCCACCGGTGACCTGCGCCGGGCCGTTGTAGGAGACGCGGTAGGCGACCCTGCGTTGGGACGGGTGGAGGAACACCCGCCAAGCCGCGAACGGCTTGTCCAGGATGTCGGCGAGCTCGTCCGCCCCGGTGACGAGGGTGATCCGACTGGTCGTGTTGGCGATGGCCCGCGCCAGGCTCTCCGATGGGTCGTCGGGCGCGTCGGCCGGCCGCCGCTCGGCCACGACGTCCCGGTAGACATCCTCGGGTGAGAAACCCTCGGCCAGATACTGCAGCACCTCAAACTGGTCCTCCGGCAGCAGCGCGCCGAACGCCTCCAACTGCTGCTTATTGATGATCGTTCGTACGGCACGCAACACCTGGTCGTCGATGCCGAGGTTACGCAGCACGGTGTCGGAGCAGGCAGCGAACAGCAGAGTGGGCGCGTCGGCGGCGGCTCGCTCCAGCGCAGGGGTGAGCTGTTCGAGGGCGACGACGTTGCGGACCTCCAGGGCGCGCGTGGCGGTGTTGACCGTGTAGAGGCGCTTGGCCGCCCAGGTGTAGGCGTCATCGTGCGGGACGACGTTAAGCAGCAGGAAGGTGTCGCTGCCGTCGTCCGGGGCCAGCACGACGCCGCGCCAGAAGTCGTTGATCCGGATGGTCCGCATCCGGGGGTCGCGAGCCCGGTCCACCGACTCCAGGTGCAGGCCCTTATCGGCGTACAGCTCGGCGATCGTGAGCTGCTGGAACTTCGCCATCGCCTTGCGCACCCCGGCCTTGACCGGCTTCTCCAGGACGTCGTAACTCTCCCAGAAGCTGTTGGCGAAGGCGAGCTGCGGCACGGTACCTCCCAGGGAAGCGGGGGACAGATCATCAGGATAGGGTGGGTGATCGCCTCAGCGGCCACCATCGATCATGGCCAGTCCCGTCTCAGTGGACGTCCGGGTGTGAGCATCTCCGTGCAGCCCCACCAGGTTTCACCCCGCCGCAATCAGAGATGAATCCAACCGGAGCGCCAAATCCCGGATCCCGGCAAGGAGACCGGCGGGTGACTGGTCGAGGTCGAGGGCGTGCTGGTGGATGACGATGCCCGACCGGCGGACCCGGTGGGCCGCGTGTGGCCCGTTGCCCTTGGCGTAGACGAGGTGCCCTTCGGACATGCCGAGCACGGTGCAGTAGGCGAGCATCTGGTACAGGTCGGTGTGGGGGAAGCCATCGGGTTCTTCGGCCTTGTACTTGGCGTCGGCCACAGCGAGCGGAGTGCCGTCCTCGGCATACCGGACGAAGTCGGGGACGATGCGGATCTGGCCGTGCTCGTCCAGGTGTTGGCCGTCCTGGAACGCGCATCGGCCGGGCTGGTCGGCGAGCGCCTCGCGCAGGGCCACGGTGACGAAGTCCTCGAACACCTTGGCCATGTCGAAGAGGAAGCCGCTGACGGTGACGTCGCCGGTGCGGTGCTCCACAGAGAAGCCGCGCAACACCAGCTCGGCCAGGCGCAGCGCCCGGTGGTAGCGGGCGTTGAGCCGGGTAGGCCGCCAGGCGGGTATCTCATGGCCGCAGCCGATCGGGGTGATGTCGGCGAGCCGGGCCCGCAGCCGCAGCACGCAGGCCCGTGCGTCGGTGGGGATCCCGGCGGGCGGTATGGTGGGCAGCCGCATCAGCCGGTCGCTGGCGGTGCGCAGCAGCCGGTTCTCGGTGATGTCGGTGGTGTATTCGTCGTGGGCGACCTCAATTGGAATGAGCCTGCCGTGCTGCCTGCGGATCTGCTCGCCCTCCAGAATCCGGCCGCGTATCACCAGGGAGGTCTCCTCGGTACGGCGGTAGCCTTGGAGCAGTCCCTGGCGCAGCGCGTGCTCGGCCTGACGGGCGAATAGCCGGGCGAGCGCGGGCAGTAGGTCGGGCTCGGACGCAAGGTCGGCGTCGTCGTTACGCCAGCCCTTGGGGTCGAGGCTGTAGCCGAGCAGGAACAGCAGCCGGGCGATGGGGGTCTTGGGGGTGATTCGCACGGTGACCGTTCGGCTGCCGGGCACGGTGACGGTGGCAACGCCGACCTTGCGCCCGGCCTTCACCCGCCAGTGGCCGGGCAGGTACGGGTCCGGCGTGACTTCCACCAGTCCGGAGGCGGCCAGGGCCCGGCCCGTGACGTCGTCCAGGGGGATGGGCTTGGCGGAGGCGTGCTCGGCGAGCTCTATGGGCGGTGGGGTTCGTTCGGCGGCCGGCGGCGAGACGGACCTGGCCGAGGCGGTATGCATCATGTGGAGGAGCTCGTCGGCGTGAGGGCGGCGCGGAGCGAGGACAGGCCGTAGCGCTGCTCGATGTTCCCGTCCTCGCCGTAGTGGTACTCCTCCAGCAGCGGCAGGATCTTGGTGCGCCAGGTGCGCTCCAGACCGCCGTCGCGGTAGACGCCCTTCTTCATCAGATAGGACGGCCCCACCCGGAAGTCCGGATCGGTGATCCGGGAGTTGAGGACGTCCAGCAGGTCGGCGGGCTCGGCATCCCTGCCCTCGCGCTCCAGCCACCGGCGCAGCAGGCCGCTGGTCGGCTCCAGCCTGGGGGACAGCTCGATGAAGGAGAAACGACGGCGCATGGCGGCGTCCACCAGCGCGATCGACCGGTCGGCGGTGTTCATGGTGCCGATGACGAACAGGTTCGGCGGCAACGCGAAGTCGTCGCCGGAGTAGGTGAGTCGCACTGACTTGTTGCGGTACTCCAGTAGGAAGTACAGCTCCCCGAAGACCTTGGCCAGGTTGGCCCGGTTGATCTCGTCGATGATGAGGAAGTGCGGCACGTGCCTGTTGCCCTCGCGCGACGCCAGGTCGGCCAACTCCCGCAACGGGCCCGCCGTCAGGCGGAAGGCCACCTCGCGAGTCTGCGGGTCCTCTTGGGGGCGGAAGCCCTCAAAGAAGTCCTCGTAGGCATAAGAGGGGTGGAACTGGACCAGTTTGACCTGCTCGGGGCCGCCGCTGAGGAACTCGGCGAGCTTGAGCGCCAGGAAGGTCTTGCCGGTGCCAGGCGGGCCGTACAGGACAAGCTGCCGGTCATCCCACAGCAGGTCACGCACCTCCCGCAGCCACTCCACATCGTGTACCAGTAGCTCGCTGGCCAGTTCTTCGGTCGGCTGGGGCAGCTCCAGCTCCCGACGCGCCACCAGGACGGCGAGCTCCGCGCTCCCGTCACCCGCCCCGGAACCCGCTTCCTCGGCCAGCTCTTCGTCGCTGCGGCCCAGCCCCGCCACCAGGGCCGCGACCGACGTGAGATCGACGAGGTCATGCTGAATGGACAGCTTCTGCTGGAGCTCCTCGGGCAGGTCGTCGTAGGCGTATCCGACGCTCTGCCACTCCACCGGGCGGCGCAGGTTCGACCTGCCGTCCTCTGAGGCGACCTGTTCGGCACCGCCGGTGACCTCCCCAACGTACAGCAGGCCGTTGGAGATCGTGCAGACGGTGTCGCCCGGCTTCATCTTCGACAGGAAGGCGTGGAACTCCTCGACGAGCTGGATCCGTTGGCTGTAGGCGACCGTCTCGTAGTCCTCATCCACGAACACGCGGAGCTGGTCCTTGCTGATGCCCTGCTCGACGCCGTCGCGCATCCGACCGGCCGCGACACTCACCCGGTTCTCGGGCAGCCACAGCCGCTGGACCAGGTCCACACCGGAAACGTTGGAGCCGCGCACCAGCCAGGTGCGGTTGGGGCCGTACCAGGACGCGGTGAGGAAGTCGGACAGCGGGTGCCCGTCGGCGGTCTTCCAGTCCAGCCACCCGTTAGAGCTGCGGCCGACCAGGATCTCGGCGGCCGAGGACGGGGAATTGCAGACGATGTCCTCGATCGTCTCTAGGTAGCCCGGCCAGGCCGTGGACGGCACGATCCTGCCCTCGTCAATCAGCCTCTGGCGGAGGTTGTGCGAGGCGGGCATCCGCATCGGGAACGACGGCACGACCTCGGGCCGGACCGGTGATCCGGCCCGGACCATGAACTTCTGGCTGCCGTTCGTCCCCTTCTCCTCCAGCAGTAATCCGTGCCCGATGGGGCCACCGTGGGGGAGACGGATCTGGAACTTGGGATAGGGGCTGGGCATCAGGCCCTCTCAGTGTCCGGTCGGGCTGGCGGCTTGGGTCAGGTGGTCATCGTCTGATGGGCGCAGTTAGTGGGATAGCCCCAGGTGACCGCGATCAACGTGGTCCCGGAGGGCCGTGCGTTGCAAGTACGGTGCTGCCACCCATCCATCGCGCCCCGCAGACATGGCAGTGGACCCACCACTCCTCCCACCCGTCCCGGAACTCCAGCCGTCCTTCCTGGCCGCTGCCCGGACAGACCTCTGGGATCGGGGCCACTGGGGCGTCGGGTTCCGCTTCGAGATCGGTACGGCAGGCCGCATCGGGGGTCTGGGCGGTCGACTGCTCGGGATGACGGGGGCCGTGGCCAGGGGGTGGGGTCAGGGTGGAGGTGTAGTTCTCGCCGTCGATGAGCGGGGCGGTGAGGCTGACACCGGCTACGGCCATGCGGTCGTATTCGGTGAGGACCAGGGCCTTGGTGCGGTAAATGCCGTACTTGGCGATCTCGTTGTGCTTCAGGCCACCGTTCTCCGTCTGAAACGTCTCCAGGATGTAGTCGACGTCATCGCGGGCGATGCCGTAGAGGTGGAAGAAATAGGCATCCAGCTCGGCACGAATCTGTGTACGACGGTCATCGTCCCATTGGAAGGGGGCGCCGGCGTCGTGGAGGTCGCGGGCAATGCCGGTCATGTCGTAGGCGGTGTAGACGAGTTCGAGGACCCTGGGCACGATGAAGGCGGTGTGCGGTTGCAGCATTTGCGGTGTGGGAACCGGAAGCTGCTTCCAGATCATGAGAGCCAGGTGGATGCCGCCGACTTTCTGGCGACTTACGAAGTCGAAGATCAGCGCGCTCTGAGTTGCGACAAGTGTGGCAGTCAGTGTAGGGGAGACGCGCGGGAACATCACGGGAAAGGTATGTACGGCTGCGGTGCGCGGGATAAACGCTGGGATAGCAGTGCGTTCGTTTGTCGACGATGTGACATCACACCAGCCGTATAGCCAGTCGTGCTCCCAATTCACCTCCTTCAGACGAGGTGAGAGGCCTGCGACATGAACCTCCTTGCCTTTCCTTCGAGTCGGAATCCGGTCACGTTGGCTAATCCAGTTCAATGGGACAGCGAAGCGTTCCGCGTCGCGAAGCTCTTCACTGGTAAGGTAGCGGGGCTGATTTTGGCGGTTTACCGCAGTCTCGCTCTTGATGACATCTGCTGCGCGATGGTTGAAGAAATCAACCATCTTAGCTTCGTAGATAGGAAGCATTCGCTCGTCATCGCGCACAAAAGTGTTGGCTTGAAGCTCCCAGCCGTCCTCGAATAGCTCTTCGCGTGTGCGGAAGAGATCGCCATCGTTCGCATTTCGAAAGAGATATTTGAACTCAATGCGCCACGGATCGCTTGAGTTCGGCGCTTCATTGCTTAGCACCGGAAAACGTTTGTGAATTGCTAGGGTGAGGTCAGCATCATGGCGTGTGCGGAAGATCGGGAGAGATCCTGTGTTGGGGTTTACGAGCGCGATCTCGGCGGGGGTAAGGCTGATGACACGATCCGGCTCATCCAGCTCGATGACATCATGGAGGAAAAAAGCAAGCGTGGCGGCAGGTTCGCGAAGTCCTTGACCCGTCACTGAGAGAAGGCAGAATTTGTAACTGGAGTGTACTCCGGGGAAGAGCTTCTTGCGGTTTTCGAAGTCGTACAGCGCGGCAATGGCTGCCCGCCTTGTGAGTTCGCTGAATAGATGCTGTCCGCCTGCGCTGGTCGCGATCGCAGTGGGAACAATGCATCCGGCGCGTCCATGAGATGCAACGATTCTAGTGAAATGCTCAGCGAAGAGCTGGTCCACCTGAAGCTTGGTGACGCCACCGCCAAGTGCCTTGGCGCACAGGGGGAAGATGCCTGAAGCGCTTGCGAACAAGGATGTCGTCTTAAGTTTTCGTCGCTCGACGTGATACTTGATAGCTCCATAGGGATTCTCCGCAAACCAGGTCTGGATACGGCGATCGCGAGCTTTTCCTGAAATTGCCGCAATCGAGGGTTCGATTACGCTGAAGTACTTCTTGTCTTCGAACTCCATTCGATCCCACGGGGGGTTGCCGAGCACGCATGAGAAGCCCCCCGCCCAGCCCTTCGCCGGGTCCACCCCGGGGACGGAATCCTCGGCGACCGTGAAGACGTCGGGGAACTCCAGGTGCCAGTGGAAGAACCGGTACTGGTCGCGGAGGCGCTTGACCTCTTTGAGGGTTGTCTCGGAGGCCGCCGATTCGGCCGGATCCTGGAGGGCACGGAAGACCTCCTCGGTTATCGCGGGTGGCGCGTCCTGGGCCTTGCGCCACATGAACGCCGCGCACCAGGCATCGGCGACGAACTTGGTGTGGACATAGTCGGCCGAGGCGGCCCATTCGCCGTATTCGGCGGCCTGCTGCCGCACCTGGACGAGCCAGTCGGCGGGGGCATCGGCGATGCGGCGCAGCCCGGCGGCGAACGCGGTGTTGGCCACCTTCGGCTCCGTACCGAGGTCGAACAGGCCGCCCTGCCCCGCGCGCTCCTGCTCGTTCTGCTTCTCCAGGAACCGGGCGTAGGCCTCGTCGTCGCCCTCGACCGCCTTGAACGCCTTGCTAGGGATGCCGTTTCGGATCAGCGCGGGTGTCGCACCGATCAGGCCGTTTCCGTGCTTGATGTGCGCGTCGAGGAAGCTGAGCGGCTTACCTGGCTCCATCGCCTCCAGCCACAGCGACACCTTGGCCAGCTCGACCGCCATCGCATTGAGGTCCACGCCGTATACGCAACGGGCGATCACCTCGTGCAGCGCATGCCGTACGGCGTCCACGGGAGGCTCGGGGTTGCCTTCGCGGACGGCCGCGATCCGCTTGGCGATCCGGCGGGCGGCGGCGACGAGGAAGTGGCCCGAGCCGCAGGCAGGGTCGCAGACCGTCAGCGCGAGCAACTCGGCGATGATGTGCCCGCCCGGGTCCGGGACGCTCTCGGCGGAGGCCTGCTGCTCGCCGCGCTTCTGCGCGTCGTCGATGATCGGGTCGAGGGTGGAGTCGAGCAGGGTCTCGATCAGGGAGCTGGGCGTGTAGTAGGAGCCGGTCTTCTTCCGGTCATTGCCCAGGCGGCGGTCGACCAGCTCGAAGGTGGTGTCCACCGCGCTGTGTTGGGGGACCAGCTCGAGGAGCGACTCATAGACCGAGCCGAGTTCTTCCGCGCCCATGTTGCGGTAGTCCGCACGCCGCCAGCGGGACGCGTCGGCGTCCCAGACACGGTCGAGGTGGCGGACGGCCTCCAGCAGATGGGAGTTGGCCAAGGACAGACCGCGCAGCGGGGCGTCGGCATCGGTGTCGTCGAAGAGCCCGCCCAGGCCGCGCAGGCCTAGGGGTTCGTATCCTTCTTCCCTGCCGAGGGCGTCCAGGACGATGCGGAGCGCCTGGTAGAGGTCGCCATGAGAGGTGCCCCGCCGGCGGCTCGCGTGACGGCGCAGCCGGTTGGAGGAGAAGTAGTCGTCATACCGGCGGCGCGTCTCCGCGTCGGTTCCTGGCGGGTGGAGCAGGTCGCGATCCTCGATCACGAAGAGGAAGAGCAGGCGGTAGACGAGTCGAAGCAGCGCTGCGTGGAACGCGTCGGTGTCGATGTTCCGGCGCAGCTCTCCGTTGGCCGGGTGACGGAGGAAGCCGGTGCCGAGTTCCGTGATCGCCTTCTGGACGCCGTTCCGGTATCCTTCCAGCGCCCGGGCCCCGGAGACGATGGCTTCGGCGCGCCACCTCTCCAGCCAGCACGCTGACGGCGCCTCGCCCTCCTCGACACGGAACCGGGTGACGTGCAGCAGCCGGTACAGCAGGACGAACTCGCTGAACAACTCGCCGTCGAAGATCGCCTCCAGGTCGAACTCGACGTACGAGGCGGTGGCCAGGGCGCTGGAGTCGCGCAGCAGGCGCAGGCGGCGGCCGTTGGTGAGCACGCCCCACAGCAGGGACTCGGTCCGGTTAAGGCACTCCTGGACGAGTGACTGCGGCGGGACGGTGCCCGCGCCGCCGGGACGCTTGTCCAAGTCGGCGTTCCAGGCGGCGAAGTGGACGGGGACATGCTTCCAGTGGTGGCTGATCGCGAAGGTCTTGCCGCCGTCGTCGGCGGTGACGCCCGCCGGGCCGACGGCGGTGAGATCGCCGAACCCCAGCTCGGTGAAGAGCGGTTCGAGCCACTGCGAGATCGCCAGCCCGGTCGGGTCGGCGGGGGTCTCGGCCTCCGGGACGCGCGGGAGCTTCAGCCGTAGCTCGGCCCAGACCGACTTGAGGTAATCCCAGTGGCGCTCGGCGTCGTCGCGGACCGAGCGGGAGCCGATCACCTTGTAGTCGGCGGGCAGGGAGCCCTTGACGTCCTTGCCCTCGGAGATGCGGGTCAGCATGTCGGCGGGTAGGAGGCCGCCAACGGTGTGGATGGCCGAGAAGACCTGGTTGCGGGCGACGGCGGACATCAGGCGTTCCCTCCGGCAGCGGAGTCGGAGACGGGCAGGTAGACATAGGTGCCGAGGATGTCGGCGGGTTTCTGCGTGACGATGTTCAGGCCTCGGACGATCTCACCGGCGGCGCTGCGGACCCGGCGATGGGAGTCGAGCAGCTCGGCGTGCAACCGCTCGCCGTACTCCTCCAGATGCATAGCCGTGGCAGGCAGGCCGTCGAGCACGCGGGCCATGGTGCGCTCGCCGAAGACCCGGTCGGTGTTGTCGTCGGCGGTCACCTCCAGCAGCTTCAGCGCCTCCTCGTCGGCCAGCCAGACAGCGCTCACGGGGGAGCCCTGGAAGGCGAGCAGGCGGGCGTCCTCGGCCACGAGCTGGCGGGTGCCGGAGCGGGACGGCAGCGTGAGGTGGAAGCGGTAGCGGACCAGCAGCAGCGTGGTGCGGGTGGTGACGGCCCGGGTGCGGATGACGCCGCAACGGCTGGCCGGGCGGTCCCGGCCCGGCTGCTCGTCGATTTGGGCGTCCAGGGCGACGCCCAGGACGTAGGAGGCGAGAGCGCCCACCACCGGGTCGGTGCGGACCAGCGCGGCCTCGCCGCGCGTCACCGCGGGTGTCGACCGGAACGGGACGGGACGGCCCAGGTCAACGGCGTCGCCGCCAACCACGGGGGCCAGCGCGTCGCGCAGCCCGGCGGGGGCGCCGCTCACGTCCGCGGTGAAGCCTCCGTCCGGTTCGTCGCGGACGATGCCGTCGAGGGACACGAGAGCCCGCCGTACGAAGGCGCGGACCTCTCCGGACCGGCCCAGAGTGTCGCGGATCGAGGCGACCTCGCGGGCGACCTCCTCGGGACGGATCGAGCGCTGGGCGAACCGGGAGCGGGAGGTCGTCTCGCGCTCGGCGGCCGAGTTCCACTCAGTCTCCAGCTTGGCCGCCCTGTCACTGATCTCGTCGAAGCTGAACAGGGCCTCCTGCTCGCGGTTCTGCCTGCGCAGCAGCAGCCACTCGACGATCGCGTCGGTCACCCCGGTAGAGGCGACGTCCGGGACCGAGACGGAGATGCCCAGGTCCTTGCGGATCTGGCGGTGCTTCCGGATGAGGACCTCGAGAACCTTGCCGTCGATGCCGTTGTCGCTGCCGTACAAGGTGATGACCTTGACGATGTCCTTCTTCTGGCCGTAGCGGTCGACACGGCCCTCCCGCTGGTCGTGCCGGGTAGGGTTCCAGGCAAGGTCGTAGTGGACGACGGCGTCGAAATGGTGTTGGAGGTTGACGCCCTCTGACAGACAGTCGGTGGCGACCAGGACACGGTGGGCGCTCTCGTCGTCACCTGCTTCCTCGGCCAGTTCCTCGATGCGCTGCAGACGCTGCTGCGGGGACAGGGTGCCAGTGACGGCGCGAATCACGGTCTTCTTGCCGAGCTTTCCCTCCAGGTGCTCGGCGACATATTCGGCGGTGGGAATGTAGCGGCAGAAGACGATCGGGTTGTAACCGGTCTTCAGCAGGTCCTTCAGATGCTCGACCAGGGCGGCCAGCTTCCGGTCGGCCGCTGTGCCCTCCAAGGCCTGCGCGCGGTCGGCCAGTTCGGCCAGGCGGGCACCCGCGTCCTCGATCTCCGCGCCCGGGGCGACGTCGAGCCCTTCCATGATGTCACTGTCGTAGGCGTCGCTGGTGAGCGGCGCGCCCAGCCTGTCGGCCTCCTCGGCGGTCGCGGCAGCCGCGGCGGCTGACCGGGTTCGCAGGGTCTGGGCGGCGGCGCGCGGTGAGGAGACCATCGAGCGCAGCAGCGCGATCGCCGACCACCAGGCGATCCGCGCCTCCCGCTTGCCGCGGTCGCCCGCGGCACTTACCCGCTCGCCGGCGTAGGCGATCGCGTCGTCGAGCAGAGCGCGGTAGGTGGGGGAGAGCTTGTAGGTCTCGTCCTTGAAGTAGCGGTCGGAGGGGAACGCGGTGGACTCGGCCAGGCTGTCGTCGGCCAGGCCGTCGTTGACGGTGAGGAACTGCCGCACGTCGGCTCGCTTGCGCTGGACGAAGTGCTGGGCCAGGAGGCGGCGGCCCGCCTCCGAGTCGAGCTCGACCTCGGCCAGCTCGGGCCGGACCAGGCCGAGGAGATTACGGAAGGCGCTCTCCTTACCGCTGTGTGGGGTGGCTGTCACTAGCAGCAGATGGCGGTCGGCTCTGGGGTCGGCGACGCGCTGGAGCAGCTCGTAGCGGAGCTGGTTCTGCGTGGAGGTGTTGTCATCGGCGGCGACGCAGGTGTGGGCCTCGTCCACGATGACCAGGTCCGGGCAGTGCTTGACGAAGTCGTCGCGGTGCCGGGGGGACTTGATGAAATCCGTAGAGACGATCACGTTCCGGTGCCTATCGAACAGCGACTGGCCCAGGTCCAGGCCGCGCTCCAGCCTGGAGACGGTGGAGGCCAGGACCAGCTCGGCGTCGATGCCGAACTTTGTGCGCAGTTCCTCCTGCCACTGCTCGGCCAGCGCGGGTGAGCAGAGCACGGCGAGCTTTCGCGCGCTGCCCTGGGCGAGCAGCTCGGCGGCGATGAGTCCGGCCTCGACGGTCTTGCCGATGCCGACGTCATCGGAGATCAGCATGCGGACGGTCCGCTGCCGCAACGCCATCATGAGCGGGACGAGCTGGTAGGCACGAGGCTCCACGGCGATCCCGGCCAGCGACCGGAACGGGCCAGCGCCGGAGCGGAAACCGATGCGCAGCGCCGTACGGAGCAGACCTGCGGCCAGCGAGTCACCTAGGTCGGCGGGGGACGGCGGCGCGAACTCGGCGCTGCGGACCTCCTCGAACGCCGGGAAGACGGCGGCGATGTCGTCGTCCGCGCCGCCCAGCGGGCGCAGCACGAGCATGTCGGCGGCGCTCTCGGGAAGCACCACCCATTCCCGGCCGCGAGCGGAGACCAGGGAACCGGCCGTGTAGGTCATCAGGAGTTTCCTCGCATGGCTGTGCCGAAGTAGCGGGTGAACTGGGCGGCGATGGCGGACCAGTCGCCGTCGTGCGGGAAGCGAACCACGTCCCAGCCGCTGTCGAACAGCCGGTCCTCGGCGTCGAGATCACGCTCGGCGACGATCGAGTGGTCGTGGACGGGGCCGTCGACGAAGACCGCGACGTTGACCCCGGGCAGCCGGTAGACGTAGTCGGGACGGGCCAGCGCCTCGGCGACGAAGGTCTGCGCCTCGTCCGGCAGCCGCAACCCCTGCTCCTTGAGCCAGGCGATGAGCCGGCCTTCCAGTATAGTGTCCGACTGCGCGGTCAGCCGCTCCAACTGCTCGGTACGGCTCTCGCCCCGGCCGGCGGTGAGTGCCCGCCCGGCGGCGAAACGCAGCAGCAGGTCGCGGACTGAGTGGCGGTCGATCGCGGCGTGGTTGAGCTGGTTGCCATAGGTCAGCAGGCACTCGTAGCAGCCCCGGGCACAGGGCCGGTTGGGATGCGGGCCGCCCCGGTCGGCGCCGTCTAGAGTGAAGTGGCAGATAGCAAGGGCCTCGGCGGCGGCCCGGGCCAGAGCCTCCGGCTCGGACTGCATTAACCGAAGCACGCCCGCGCCGCCCTCGGCGGCCTCGGTGAACAGCATCCGGTCGCGGGGACCTTCGTCGGGCGGCAGCAGCTCGCTGTTCAGCTCGGCGTCCTCCAGCTCGAAGGCGGCCTCGATGCCGCGCTCCAGCGCGTACATCAGCGACAGGGCCACCGGCTTGTCCAGCGGTTGGTTGAGCTTCAGCACCAGGATGTTGCGGGTGTCCTGGACGTAGGGGATGACTCGCTTGCGGCGGCGCTTTTCGTTGCCCTCGGCGTCGACAACCGGCATCTCGCCGGAGTCGCCTGACGCCTCACCAGCCTCCCGCTCGTTCATCCAGCGTCCGTCGGCGGGGTCGAGCCAGAAGCCGTCCGGCTCGCCCTCCTTGGCCCGGATCCGACCCATGTTGGAAATGCGGACCGTGGCCGAGTCGCCGAATGACAGGGTGGCGAATGACCCCGCCGGATCCTTGATGACGGCGTCCCGGCGGCCGGGCCGCTGCCCGTGATCCTGGAACCGGTAGGAGGTGACCAGGCGGAAACCCGCGCGGCGCCGCTCCTCCTCGTCGGAGGAGATCCGCTCGCGTCGCTTGGTGTAAACCGTGTGGAGCTGGAGCAGATTCGAGGTGACATCGTTCAGCGGCTCGTCGCACACCTCGCATCGGTCGGCGCGCTCCTGCGCGTCGTGGTGGTAGCCGCACGCCGCGCACCGCTTGGCGGTCGTGGTGACCACGTCGCCAGTGGCGTCCGGCGGCAACTGGATGCGAGTAACCTGGTAGCGGGCGCCCTCGTGGTAAATGAGGGCACCAGGACCGAACTCTCGGATCGCCAGGAACCGGGGCCGCTGGACGTAGTCGCCGTCTCCGAATCGTCGCCCCGTGGTGGGGATGTAGGCGGCCAGGGGCAACCGAGGGAAGGAATAGCCGGGGAGGAAGCCCTCGCTGGCCAGGTAGCGGTAGGGGTTGAAGTCGCTCAGCAGGGACCTGCTGTCGGCGCTCTCGTTCTTCAGCAGATCGAGCTGTGTCTCGGCCTCCTTGCGGCGGCTGACGGCGATCTTCCGGTCGCGCTCGGTGAGAGTGTGATCCAGGACGCGCCGGTTCTGCTCAGCCTGGTCGACGAGGGCCGCCCGAAACAGGCCGCGCCACCGGTTCAGTGCCTGGTCGAACTCCTCCGGCGCCTTACGCACGGTCTCCTCGATCCACTGCATGTGCCACCAGGTGGTCTCGGCGAACTCGGTCAGCAGCCCGCCGAAGACCTCTCGGGCCGCCGCGACCGCGTGTCGCTGCGCCGCTGCATCCCGCAGCTTGGCTTCGACGTCGCTGTGCAGAGCCAGCTCGGGATTGGGATACCGGGCATCCTCCGCGTAGCTGACGTTGATGATGTGCGGGATGGCGCTGCCAAGCTTCAGTCGGGACTCGGCCAGCCAGATGGCCTGCACGTGGGAACGGACCAGGTCCTCGTTGGCCAGGTCGAGACGGGGCGGGGCGACCGCGCCCGCGACCATCCGTTCGGAGCGGCGGAAATAGTACTGGTCGTGGCTGTTGCCGGTGGCGCAGTAGGTGGTGACCAGGGCGGGCTGCCCGGACCGGCCGGCCCGGCCGCTGCGCTGCGCGTAGTTGGCCGGGGTGGGCGGCACGTTGCGCATCATGACGGCGTTGAGCTCGGCGATGTCGACACCCAGCTCCATCGTCGGGGAGCAGTACAGCAGCTTCAGATCGGCCTTGCCGAACGCCTTCTCGCGCCGTTCCCGCTCTTCGGGGGCGACCTGCGCGGTGTGCTCGCGGGCCGCCAGACCGGCCAGGGCGCCGGCGGTGTCCCGGTAGAGGTCGCGGAAGAATGCGTTGACGAGGGGACCATCGCCACTGGCGTAGGTCCTGGTCAGCGGATCATGGCAACCGGTTTCACCAGTACCGGCCCGCCAGATCAAACACGCCGCCGAGATGCGGTAACCCGTGATGGCAGGAGCGGACGGCCCCCGGAACCGACCGGTCCGCTGTGGGGCGGCGGAGATCTCGGTGAGCAGCCTGGCCTTGGTGAGCACCTTGAGCAGATTATCGATGATCAACTGCAGGTCGTCGGTGGACAGGTCGGAGAAGTGGACCCGCTTGAGGTACTTACCGAACTTGCCGCGGCCGGAGAGGAACAGGCCTGAGCGATCCATCCCGGGCCGAGACCCCCGCGGGTAGGCGGTGCCGACCCGGGGCTTGTCATTCGACGACAATACCCACGGATCGACCAGACGCTCCTCGCTGGCGCGCTGCAGCGTGTCGAAGTCGTCACGGAAGTACTGCACGTCGATGGCCAGGGCCCGGCGCATCTCGTCGAGCAGCGCCCGCATGATCTCGGCGCGATGGCCGGGCTCGGCGTCGCGCAGCGCGGCGTGGACCTTGATCTCGGGGTCTGACCAGCGTTCCTGCTGATCGGCGAGCCAGTCCAGATCCTCGTAGTCGATCTTCAGTAGACCGGTCTGCTCCAGGTTGGGCATGGTGACCCGCCAGCCTCGCTCCAGGTCCATGTAGAGTCGGAAAGCGATGACGTCGCGCAGGGTCTTGGCGGCGTTGCGGGCCATCGACGGCGGCAGGTCCGCGCCCCCGGCATAGTCGGTCGGGGTGAGACCCAGAGCGTCGGAGACGTGGGAGGCGAGGTCCTCGTGGTTGATCCCTTCCTCGCCCGCGTCCGCGACGGCCTGGTAGAGCGCGCTGCGAAGCTGGGTGATCTGCACGAAGTCGTTGAAGTGCCCGGCCTGCAGAGAGGCGTCCTGCCTGTTGTCGACGAAGGTGAGAAGCTTACGGGCCTCCGGCTTGAGCGCCGCGGGGGGCGCCTCCTTCAGCGAGCGGACGATGGAGGCCGACACGAGTGAGGTCGCCGACGAGCGGCCTTCCTGGTCGAGCCGGGCGAGCTTGGCGAAGTCCTTCCCCCTGACCTGCTCGTAGCTGACTCCGCAGTGCAGGCAGAACAGGAACGGCGAAGGGATGAAGGCGGCCAGCAGTTCACCGCGGTCCTGCACGCCGTATGGGTCGACCCTGACGAGGCTCGGCACGCGGGCCCGGTAGGAAGAGCGGACGGTCTCCCAGCCCTGATCATCGGTTTCCAGCCAGGAGTCGGGCAGACGCCGATCGGCGATGGCCTGTTCCACAGTGGACGGCCAGGAGCGGCTGGTGCTGACGTAGAGGTAGCCGTCACCGGCCCGGCCGCCGGTGGCGGCGGTGTCGGGGCGCGAGCCGTAGGTCGTGACGCCGTTCTTCTCCTCGCGCCACACGGTCAGGTACTCCTGGCCGCACTCACGACAGAAGGCCAGCGGCAGCAGGAGCTTGCCGTCCGTGCCGGGCTGGACGAGTTGGTAGTCGCGGGTCAGGTGACGAGTCTGCTCGTCTTCCAGGGTGACGTAGACGGTGTCGCCCTTGGACAGGAACTGGTGTAGCCGGAAGGCGAACAGGGGCCGGTCGGTGACCGGGTGCCGGGCCTCCGAACCGGCCTTCAGTGTGTGGCGGATCGCCTCCACGCAGATCTTCTCGTTGAGCCCGCTGCTCTCGGCCAGCTCCTTCGCTGCTTCCTCGATCTTGGCGGGCTTCTGCCGGATGATCCGCCCGGTGTCGTCCAGGGCGAGTCCGAAGCGTGCCTCGATCCAGCGGGCGAGCGGGTCCGCCACCAGGTCGGCGTAGGCGCTCGGCGAGCCGGGGAGACGGAGCCGCTCGACCGGGACCGTCGCGGGTGCTTGGCCGGTGGCACGCACCAGAGTCTCGCCGATGACGTTTTCCGGGAGCACTTCGGTGCCGAAGAGGGTGGACGCGACGTGGGCGACGGTCTCGCGCTGCTCGGCAAAGGTGCCCTCGCTGGACATGGTGGCCGAGGTGCCCACGCACTGCAGGTTCTCCGCTCGGCACGCCTCGCGTACCCGGCGGATGAGCAGGGCCACGTCGGCGCCTTGGCGGCCACGGTAGGTGTGCAGCTCGTCGAAGACCAGGAACTCCAGGCCCTCCGCCATCTTGATAAGGGAACGGCGGTCGTCCGGGCGGGTGAGCATCAGCTCCAGCATCACGTAGTTGGTGAGCAGGATGTCCGGCGGGTTGTCGCGGATCGCCTTGCGATCGGCGTCACTCTCCTGGCCGGTGTAGCGGGCGTAGGTGACGGGCTCGTGGCCTTCGCCGTACCCGTCGGTCAGGTATTTTCTGAGCTCCTCGCGCTGGCTGTTGGCGAGGGCGTTCATCGGGTAGACGATGATCGCACGGACCCGCTTGCGTGCCTTGGGTCCCTCTCGTTCCCTGTCCTTTAGGACTTTGTCGACAATCGGCACGATGTAGGACAGGGACTTGCCCGAGCCGGTGCCGGTGGTGAGGACGTAGGACTCGCTGGACTGGGCGGTCTTGACCGCTTCGAGTTGGTGCTGGTGGAGGGTGAGTGGGCGGCCGTCGCACACCGTGCCGTCCTTGGTCTTTCCTGCCTGGAAGACACGCGCGCATTCCTCGTGCAGCACCTTGTCCCTGACCAGTTCCAGGACGGTGCCGCCGGAGGCGAAGAACGGGTTAAGTGACAGCCAGGGGTCGGGCCACTGGGACTTGGAGTCCAGATCCTCCTCGACGAACGCCTTGATCCGGTCGTCGCGGATGATGGTGCCGCCTTCGGTGAAGGCCCGGTAGTCCTCGATGAGCTTGCGATGCACGCCGAAGACGTCCATGCCGGACCCGGTTGGACGAGGTGCGGGGGCGGGCGCGGCGGGCGGCTCAGCCAGGGCGGTCGCGAGGTAGCGCACCGGGTCGAAGTCGTCCCATCCGGAAACGTGAACCTGGCCCGTGGCGAACGGCAGCAGCGCCTCACGGACGGTAACGGCGTCGGCCGGACGGTCGGCCGGCTCTTTGGCCAACAGCCGCTGCACGAGCCGCGCCAGGTCGTCGGGTACGTCGGAGCGGAGCAGCCGCACCGAGGGTGGGACCTCGTTCATGTGCTTGTTGCCGAGCTCGATTGAGGACTCGCTGTGGAACGGGGGAACACCTGTGAGCAACTCGAACAGCATGCAGCCCAAGGCGTACAGGTCGGCCGCCTGGGTGACCGCCGAGGCGCGAAACTGCTCGGGCGCCATGTAACGGGCGGTCCCGATCGTCATGCCGGTGCTGGTGACCTTGCCGCCCTCGGTGTCGCCGACGATGCGACCCATGCCGAAGTCGAGAACCTTGACCAGGCCGCCGCGCAGCAGCATCACGTTGGAGGGCTTGAGGTCACGGTGGATGACGCCGGCGAGGTGCGCCGCAGACAGCCCGTCCGCCATCTGCGCACCCAGCGCCGCGACCCAGGAGATGTGGAGCTGGGGATGCTCGGAGATAAGGTCGCGCAGGGACTCTCCGTCGAAAAGCTCCATGGCCAAGTACGGCAGGCCGGAGGAGTCGACGCCGCCGTCGACGGTGCGGGGCAGGTTGCGGTGACGCAGTCTGCGCATGATGCGGACCTCGCGCTCGAACCGCTCGACCGTCTTGATGTCGGTGTTGGGGTCGAAACCCAAGCCGGAGCGGCTGCGCAGGATTAGTTTCACCGCGACCACACGGTCCTCGGAGCCCTCGGCCTCCCGTATGTCCTCGGCGCGGTATACCTCTCCCATGTTGCCCTTGCCGACGGCCCCCAACAGCCGGAACCGGCCCGCAACCACGTCCAGGTGCACAGACACCCCTATTTTCTCCCCCATACAGAACAGTCCCAAGTATCTCTCGATCGGAGTGCACGACATTTTAAACTCGGCGGTTTTGATAGCCGTCAGGAATACTTCGCGCAGGTCGGAGCGATCATTACAGGTCGTTTTGCTCTGTCCGATATCCCGGGTGATCCTCGTCGGCGATGTTGGCGAGATGAAGCGGAACCGGCCAGCGCGTCTGGGCGTCCCACGAGAGCGGTTGGGCACAGAGGCGCGCGGTCACGGCGACCGCGGCGTCCTCGTCGAAGAGCCCGGTCCTGACCACCACGAATTCCGTTCCGGTGAATGCATGCCAGGGGTTGCCCTGCTCCTTCTCGCGCTCGGCGGGCAGGGTGAATCGGGTGAAGTCGGCGCCCACCCGGCCCTCGCTGCCCTCGTTGAAGGTCCGCGAGGCCTGGCCGAGAAGCCAGCTACGCGTGCCGTCGTCGCCGCGGAGTTCGTAGATCCTGTTCCGCGGGGAGGCGGGCTTCCGAGGGTCTTCAGGCTGCTTGCCGTCGGAGTAGTCGACCGGGCGGGGAACCGCTTCGTCACTGGTCCCCACGCGGACGACGCAGATCTCCCGAGCATTGGCCAACCCGTCGCCCGGAAGCACACCCTCGCGGAGCCAGCCGTCACTAAGGCCTCCCCACACTCGGCGGGTCTCGTCCGCGTCCGTCATGACGATGACGGGGTCGTCACCGGGCAGCTCTCCGAGCGCGCTATCCACGTATCCGCGAAGCTTTGCGTACGAACTCTGCTCGTTGTCGAGCGGGGTGCCGATGGCGGCCGAGTGGTAGGCGGCCAGCCCTGCGGCGTGCTGGATCCACCCCTGGCCACGTACATACATGAGGATCTTCCACGGGCGATCGGCATCCTTGCGGGCATGCACGGCGACCATAGTGTTCACCAGTAGGCGACCGTTGGAACCGTTGCCGTTTTGGGCGCGGACATGAATTCCGACCAGCCAGGCGTCGCCGTTTAGCGGATGCGGCTTCAGGCTTACGGCCTCTGATAGCCGGTCATCAGTGAGGCCTCCCGCCCGCATCAGGTCGCGGACAGCGGTGACGACCGGGTAGTCCACATCCTTCTTCGGCTTCCTCGAAGGCTTCGGTCGCGAGCCGTCGGCTCCCGGGGCGACAGCGATGAACTGGGTGGGGATGCCCAGCTTGGCGAGACTATAGCGAATGGGCAGCTTTGCGTCGTCTAGCGCGCTCTTCCCCTTCTCATGGACAGTGTCCACGAGAGCCAGGACGAGCGTTCCCGGCTCACCCTTAAGGAGGGGCGCCGGGGCCAGCAGCTCCGAACGATCGATTTTGCCGTGCTGCAGCAGGTCCGTGACGTCGTAGGCGATGACTTCGCATTTGGGGGTCAGTGTCTGGATGACGCCGACGTGGGGGAGGAGCGGGCTCGCGTTCTCGGACTGGTAGGCGCCGAGCGCCTGTCGTACCCGCTCACGGGTCGCGGACCAGGCCGACAAGTGAACGATGCGCAGCTTCTCGTGACCGGCCGACCGGACGGCGGTGTCTAGCGCGTTTGCGTTGATCGGTGTCTTGTCGACGGCCTTGCGTACTTTGATCTTCGTGGGCTGGTAGGTGATCGGCTCCACGCCCGGGATCGCCGTCGCGTGCTCCAGGAACCGCAGGTAGGTCCGAGTACCGACGCCGGTTCCCAGTGGATGCGCCCAGTTGACGCTGCGCCACGCGCGGACCCGGTCGGGGTGCTCGGTGAGCACATCCTCACCCCACGGAATCGGGGACAGCCCGCAGGCCTCGACGACCGCGCCGCTGAAGTCGCGGAAGACATGAGTCCACTCACCGTCGACCTTCTTGGTGGCGATGGGCAGGCGAAGCAACGCGGACCCTCCGCTGGAACGGCCATGGTCGACCCAGCCCGACTTCACCATCTTCAGATCGTTGACCAGGCGGGTGAAGCTGATGGTCGGGACGCAGACAAGGTCACCCACACCGGGCAGCGTCTTCACCGCGAGGGAGATCTTGACGATACCGCGAGCCGTCGACATGTTGCCGAGCGTCATGGGGATCGGGTCATCCCAGGCGACCAGAGCGCCATCGGTATCCAGTCGGAATGGCACACTGCGGCTGTCGAACTGGACGGGCGTGCTAGCGAGGCTCCTCGCCAGGTTCCAGCCGAGCACCCGGAAGACCCAATTCGACGCGGAGACATGGCCGGGGACCGACAGATTGACATCCTCGGCCACGTCGAGGCGCAAGGGGGTAATCGAGCTGAGGAGCGGGGCGAGGACGTTGGCGTCCTGCCCCTCACGAGCCTGCCGCTCCCAGACACGTGTGGCGATGCGCAACGTGCTCGGGTCGATGGGCGAGGTGGTGATCAACCAGTGGGGGTCGGCGTTCGTGCGCGGCCGGCGAAGAATCATGACCGGCTGTCCCGTGACCGCGGAGAGCGCTGTCGCGAGCGACGCGTACGGGGCACGGGCGTGTTCGTTGTCGGCGCGATTGCGCCATCTCCTGCTGATCTGATCGAACGCCTCCATGAGTTGCGGCGTAAGAGGGTAGGCATACGCCTTCCCCAGCAGGTCCAACGGAATGCGGAAGGCGCTGGTGGTCATCATGGGTGGTCTCCGTGGGAGGTGGTGCGGCCCATGCGGTCCGCGAAGTCGAAGAAGGCTTGAAGCGTCGGTCCGTACAGGGAGAGCAGACGGTCGAGCTCGCCTGCCGCCTGCCACCGATTCCTGATCCGGCCGACGAGGCTCGGCAGGTCGGAGCGGCCGGAGGGATCAAAGAAGGCGTCGTCGACCAGGTAGATTTCGCCCGGCGTGCCGCCCCGACGGGCGCGGCCCACGAGCTGGATCAACCCGACCATGATCTCGGCGACGACCCCCAGTTGGACCCATTCCGGTAGAGAGCGGAAGTATTGAGCAGACCGGACGATCTCCTCGAAATGCTGACCGGCGCGCCTCATCCGGTGCTCAAGCTGGTCCAGCGGCTCGCGATGGTTGGGTTCTGCCTTGAGAGTGTCGCTCCACAGCCGGTGGTTGATGTGGGCCAGGAGTTCGGCGGGCTCGTCGAGTACGGGGACCGGGCGGACCACCATGTAGATCGCGCCGAGCGCTGACATGCCACCGTCGAGAATGTTCGCCCCTCGCTCGACCACGGCGAGCGGTGCGATGAGGATCTCCGCACCGGTAGAGGGAAAATGCTCCACCTGATCCGCGGGGAGCACGTGCCAGCGCGAGTTCCTGACGGTGAATTCCTTTTCGCTCCTGGCCAGCAGGCAGAGGCTTCCCTTCGGTGCGCCCGCGCGGACCATGCCTTCGGCGAGGGTTAGCACGCTGTCGTAGGAGGTGGTGGCGACCAGGATACGGTCCCTCCCCGGAGCGTTGCGTGCGTCGCGCTGCTGCACCAGGTCGCGGAGTCGGTTCACCAGCTTGAGCCGATAGAGCCCTTCGCCCACTTCGGCGAGGTTGCTCTCCCGCTGTCGGCCTTGGACTCCAGAGATCCGGACCGCTGACTCCGTGGTGAAGACCCGAGCGTCGTGGATGGTCACGCCCGACGCGTCGGTGTCGGGCACGAACCAGGTCGGCTCGGTTAGCACGTGGTGATGCGGAGCACCTGGGAAGTAGCAGGTGGCTGACAGGCCGAGCACCGCCCGCGGCACCCGCGCATGACCTCGTGCGGTCAGTTCCCCGAGGTAACGGACGTACCCATGCGGGTCGCCGCCGAAGGCCGCGACGGAGAGCGTGGTCTGTTCGGGGCGCTCTGCATCGAAGCGCTCTTTGAAGGCGAAGAAGAGCCGGCCGAGCGGGCTGGCGGGCATGGCGTCCCACCGGGTGAACCCGCCGAGCGCATCCGCGATCGTCTCCGCAGCCTCCGCGCCCAACGCTCGCAGGTGCGGGGTGTGGTAGAAGAGCTCGGAGAGCTTCCTGCGGAGCGGTTCCAGATGGGCGCGCCGGATCAGCCGGTCGACGAGCATGCCACGGGTCTTCTCATCGGGGACCACGACCTGGAGCGCCTCGCTGAGCGCGACTTTGTGGGGCATGAGGGTGCCGACGCGGCATCCGGCGGAGATCGCCATCAGCGAGGCGGTGATCCGGACGCGCGTCTCGGCCGCTTCGTCAGGAGTCAGATTGGCGAGCGGCAGGGCTTCCACCGGGCGGGCGTTTGGCGCGGCGAAGAGGGCCTGGAGTCCTTCAACCTCGTCCTGGGTCACGCGCCTGCCGTCGGCGGGCAGTCCGAGGAGCCGGGCGGTGATCCAGGCGTCGTTGCCTCGCGGTACGAGCCAGTGATCGATTCGATATCCGCGCCGAGCGGGGCGAACCGGGGGAATCCATTCCTTGACGAGATTGGCGATGTAGTGCTCGGAGAGCAGTCGCACGTCGGAGAGGATGGCTCTCACCTCGCCGTCGGACTCGGGCAGGACGTGCCCGAAGATGTTGCGGAATTCGTCGTCCAACCGGTGGATGTGAGTGCGCTGACGGCCCTTGGCGAGATCCAGGTGCCGGGCGCTCTTGTCGATCACTGAACGCTGGAACTGGTCGACCTCATCCACGACGACCAGTTGACAGCGGCGAAGCAGGAACTCCTCGACGGACATCTGGTCACTGACCCCGTGCTCGGTCGCCAGCGGGATGTGCATGCTCCCCGCGCAGAAGGTGGCATGTGCGGTGACGATGACGTCCGCGCTCACAGCGTCCCTCATGAGCCGGAACTTGCCGCATGTGCCGCGCCATGGGCAGGCGTGCCGCCGCCCGTTGCGCTGACTGAGGCGCAGGTCGCGGCAAGGCTCGTGGCCAGGCGACCAGGCGTCGACCCCCTCCTCGGTCTCGGTAGAGGCGGACAAGGCGCAACCGTAGGCCAGCCGATCGTAGGCCCAGTCACCGAAGGAGTCTCCGGCTGCCGCGATCTTCTCGGCGTCCTTCATCGCACCCTTGGGGGAGACCAGCGGCGTGCACGATCCGGTGATCCCGAGCAGAGTCAGATTCTTTTGGATCTGGAATGCGAGGGACAGCGCGTTGACGCGGGAGGGTACGACGAGCGCGGTCTGGATCCCTTTCTCCGCGGCGAGAGTCCCGAGTACCTCCAGCAGGACCGTCTTGCCGAATCCCGTGGGGGCGATCAGTGGGTCGATAACACCGCCCGCTTGGACGCGCAGGGAGTCGGTCACGGTTTGGCCGTCCGGACCGATCAACTGGGCGAAGAGTGCGTCCACGCGTTCCTGGCGGTGGCTTTCCCCGCGGGCGACGTCGATCCGGCCTGCCATCTTCCGTAGTTCGTCGACCGAGATTTCCACGCTCTGGAGATGCGGTGCGGTGGTGATTGGCAGAGATATGACCTGTGGGTTCGGCAGATCGGACAGGTCGTACGCCGCCTCTGCCGATGCCGAGCCACCGGAACGCAGGGTGGTGAGATAGCGGCCGGGCTTCGCGGTGGGCAGTATCGGCCGGTTGCGCAGGTCGGCCAGTTTCGCGAGCAGGCGATCGGCGTGCGTTCTGGGAGGCAGGCCGTGGAGCGGGTTGACCTCGTTGTCGCTCAGGCGATATCCCTCCAGCTCGCCTGCGGAACCGAGCTCGCGGACGGCCTTGTTGAACACCTCAAGGCTGGCGAGATCGTCTCCGCGATGGCGGAGCAGATCACCGACTCGCCGACGGTCGTCTTCGTCCAGCTGCCAGTAGCCGGACCACATGTCGATGCGCCCGGTAAGGAGCAACTGTGCGTGATCGGTGTCGCAGACGCCGAAATAGGCCTCCGCGAGTGCGAAAGCGCATGAGATGACCAGCGGTCGGCCGCTCCTGGATGGCGTGCTCATGCCCCCTCCTTCATCGTGCGCCTGATCCGTTTCTGGATCTGGGTTTCGGTGGCGATCGCCACGCCGGGCAGCAATCTGCGGAGCTCGATGAGCTGGTCGCTGCGATAGTCAGGGATCACCAAGTGACCTGCCGCGATCGGCTTTTCGATCAACTTGTTGGCAAGAGCGGCCGCCGACGCGAAGTCCTTGACGTCGAGAGTGAACCGCCATGATTCCTCCGTCGTCCGTCTCACTCCGATGTCGTAGAGGTCCTTGCACGGATACAGATCGGCGCTGACACCGGCTATGGCGTTGATGCGGTCACGCAGGCGGACTTCCACGACGCCGGGCACGACGATGTAACGCCAGATGGACTCGTCAACGCAGACGGCACCATCGACGGGACGAGCGGCACGCGGCGGGATCGAGCCGTCCGCGGGCTGGAGCAGGGGCTTCTTGCCGGTGCCATTCAGCAGGGTGTAAGTCGCCCGATGGGGCTTGAAATGGCAGCGAACGATTCCGGACGGAGAGACACTCATCGGCCACGCGCAGACGGGACAGGCCCACCAGAACCCATGCCACTGACGGTCTTGCGGAATGGCTCCGAACTCGACCAGAGGCGTGAGCCCCAACTCGGTCTGCCGATCAAGAATGTGCAGAAGCTGGCCTGCGGAGTTCTCGACGAGGAACCGCCGGCCCACGACGTAGTCCTCGTCGGTTCCGATGATGAGGCGCTGGAAGGTCGTGTGCTCGACCTGCTCGGCGCGATGGACTCGCCAGGATGGGAGCCATCGTTCCCCCGGGTCCTCTTGCCCGGCAAGTACTTCGACTGTGTAGTCACAGCCGACCTCATAGGTGTCGTCGGTGAGATGGTCGTCTTCGTCCAGAACGACCAGCTCGGCGAGTGCCGGGTCGGCGGTCGGCAACCAGGTGCCGAGCGGCTGGTGGAGCAGCGCGACGAGCTCGGCGGGGATGACCGGTCCCCGGCCTGGCCCGCAATGACGCATGATCACGCCGGCCATCCGGGCCACCTCCCGCCAGGCTTGGGGATGTTCTCGGCGGACGCTCCAGGCGTAGCCAGCTCGGAGGGCCGCAGTGACCGGCCGCGCCATTGCGGTCGGAGTGACGTTCACGCTCGTGTGCTCCTCTCGGATCAGAAGGGTGGTTCGTCGTCGATTTCCGGTTCGGCGACCATGTCGGCGACCGCTTCGGTACGGATGTCGAGCGCCCCCCGGGCCGGGAGGACTTCCCCGGTGGCCGGGTCGAAAGTGGTGACGCTTCCCGCGGAAGCCTCGGGGCACCAGCGCGAGACTGGGCACGACTGGCACCACCAACCCGGGATGGTGCCGAAGGTGACGTCCCGGTGCCAGCTCTGAGTCCGCTGGTGAATGACGGCCCGCGCGGCCGCGACGATCTCCGGATCGGCGGTATCGAACTCCAGAACTGGCTCTGCGTAGTCCGGGTGCAACTGCTCCAGTTCAACCAGCCCATCGGGCTCCCCGAAGACACCTGCGGCGATCAGGCAAACGGCCAGCGCGAGCTGGGGAACGACGCTTAGCGCGTTCTCGGTCGTGATACCGCGCGATACCGCCGACGTCTTCTGCTCCCGGTAGACCAGACGCCCGTCCACGCGGCGAAGGAGGTCGGGATTGGCGAGGACCACCACATCGGCCGTCGGATCATAGGCGGCGATTTTCGGCTCAGGCCGGACCTCGGTGATCGCACCGGGGCCGCGCAGCGGGCACACGTGCAGGTGCTGAATCAGGTACGACCTGGCCTGGTGGTAGTCCGCCCGCTCCATCAGATTGTCCGCGATGCCGCAGTCGTCCGCGTCCACCGCCGGGAGATCCGCCAAGGTGCACTGGATGCCTCGGCCATGCGCGGCCTCCAGCCAGCGGTGCACGTCCCGGCCTCGCTGGACCGCCATACTCGAATCCCACTCCCCAGGAAGCCGGAGCTCGCGCAGATGCGCCTGAGCTGGGCAGATCTCGTAGTAGCGGGAGGTCGTGATCGACCAGGTACGACGGTGCGTTCCCCGGTCCGCGAGACCAAGCAGCCCCGGTGCCACGGCGAGGGTGTTGCAAGTGACGCAGGTCTTACAGTCGGCGCAGTCTTTGCCGGGGATCCTTTCGCCGCCCATCAGAAGGCGGGTAGCGGCGGGGCGGACTGTGGTCGAGTACTCATTCCGGATCCGCTCCGGGGTTGCGTCCAGCAGGACCCGGTCCGCACCCGTGGTGAGGCCGATTTCGACCACTCGAATCCGTTGCGGATCCGCGCCTGTCTTTCGCACTGGGACGGGGATGGCGGTGTAGAGCTCCCGGTGATCCACAAGGGGATCGCCCGCGCCGGCGATGTACGCCGCCGCCAGGGTGGAGGCGGCATCCGCGCTGCCGAACGGATGCCGCATCCGCAACCGGCGGAACTCCACGTACGAGCCGTCCGTCGAGACGTACCAGCGCCCCCAGGCAGTAAGTGAGCGCCACTCGGCCACGGACCGCCCGCCCTGCACGATCCTGGGATTGCGCTCAGGCCGCACGTTCACCCCTTCGGCGGCCAACTGCGTGGCCAGGGACTCGGCCACCTCCTGATAGGTGTGGCACGCATGCCGGATCCAGGCGACGGCGCCAGGGTGCACGGGATCCCGGCTGCCCGAGATCACCTTGTCAATCGCGTCGTCGATGTCGTCGCCGCTGAACTCCAGGGCATCCAGCGCGCTCATGACCAGGCCGAGGGGAAAGTCTGCCCACGGCGTGTACCGACGTTTCTCGTACCTCTGCGGCCGCAACTGCGGACGAGCCTTGATCGCGGCGAAGTCACCGCAGTCGCCTTCGCGCCGGTCAAGCAGGCTCGCCGAAAGTCTGATGACCTCCGGATTGCCGTCGAACGTGGTCCAGTCCATGCGCTCCTCCGAGAGGTGTTGACCCGCGCGGTCGACTACCGCCGTCCACAAGTAGATAGCATGGTTGCGTAGCAAACAAGTCTCAACTATGTGCTCGACGCGAACTAGTCAATTCGGGTAGGGTGCCGGTATCGCAAGAATCGAGAGGTCATGATGGGTAACGACGTCACAGTGACCAGCGCGGAAATAGCCCGGTTGGCTGGAATCGACCGGGCGGTGGTGAGCAACTGGCGCCGCCGGTATGAGGACTTTCCCTCGCCGGTGGCGGGAACGGCCGCCAGCCCGTTGTTCTCCCTGGATCAGATCGAGACGTGGCTCCGCGCGCGTGGAAGCAAAGTCAGGCTGTCAGTCGAAGGACGAGTCTGGCAGCAGCTGCGAGCCCTGGGCGATGATCTTCGGCTGTCGGAAGTATTGACGGCGACCGGGCATTTCCTGAGGTATCTCCAGACAGGACACTGGGTCCGGCTGGCCCAAGAGTCTGACGAGGTCGTGGAAGCGGAGGTCGCGCGCGAGATCAGGAAGTCACCGGAAGGACGCATCGGATTCCCCGCAGTCCTTCCCCCACGTACGGCGCCGATCCTCCGGGTCGTCGCTGAGTTGGCGGAGGCTCAGGGGGCGGCGACCTTGTTCGAGTTCTTCACGGGGCGCTTTCTCGAAGCACACCACCGGAGCTTCGCCGCCACTCCACCCGCGCTCGCTGCACTCATGACCCGTCTGGTCGGCGAGGACGTGCAGACCGTCTTTGATCCAGCATGCGGAACGGGAACGCTTCTGGTGGCCGCCACGTCCCCAGGCCGACGCGTACTCGGTCAAGAACTCGATCCCGATCTAGCCAGGCTTGCCGCCGTACGGCTGGCGCTGACCACCGACAAGGCGGAAGTCCAAGCCGGAGACGCTCTGCGTGCCGACGCGTTCGTGGGGACTTTGGCGGATGTTGTCATCTGTAATCCGCCCTTCAATGAGCGAGACTGGGGTCACGACGAGCTGGCTGCCGACCCGCGTTGGGAGTACGGCCTGCCGCCTCGCGCGGAATCCGAGCTGGCCTGGATCCAGCATGCGCTTGCCCACGTCAAACAGGGCGGAGTTGTTGCCGTCCTCATGCCGGTCGCCGCGGCCAGCCGTAGATCGGGCAGGAGGATTCGAAGTGACCTCATCCGTAAAGGCGCCTTGCGGGCGGTTATCGGCGTGCCGGCCGCAATGGCTTCGACTGCCGGAATTCCCGCTCACCTGTGGCTACTGAGGAGACCGCTTCCCAGCGATCACGCCCCGTCGACCGTGTTGTTCGCCGAGATCGAGGCGGATAGGCCCGACGAAGTCGTCACAGCATGGGAGCAGTACCAGCGGGAGCCGCTTGTCGAGCCCTTCGTGGGTCAGGCGGTTCCCGTGCTCGATCTGCTTGATGATGAGACCGACCTGACGCCCTCACTCCATCTCGTGCAGGGGAAGACGACGCCGGGCGACGTCATGGCGCTGACGAAGGAAATCGAGCAACGCCTGAGCAAGGTCCGGCGGTTTCTCCCAAGTGCGCTGGACGGCCCATCGTCAACGACGTTCTCGTTGACGACCGTTGGGGACCTTGTGAACGCGGGAGTGATCACTGTGGTACGACCAGGCAAGTCAGAAGAGGTCTTGTGTGCCCCCGGGGATCTTGTCGTGACACCCGGAGGAGAACGGTTCCAGGTCCAGGTGGCCGCCGAGCCAATCCCAGTGACACCGCCTGTGCAGCTGGTCAGGGTGAACCGCGACGTCGTCGACGCCCAGTTCCTGGCAGGCTTCCTTCGGAGCGCGCACAACCATTACCCGGGCACCGGGACAAGCTCTCTAGGACGGCGAGACATTAGGCGGGCAGTGGTGCCCCGGCCCCCAGCGCTCGCTGAGCAGCGGATCTACGGAATGGCGTTCCAACGCATGGAAGAGGTCAGGGCCGGCCTCCACGAGGTAGCTGACAGGGGAGAATTTCTGGCTCGGACGCTGGTGGACGGGCTTTCTGAGGGACATCTCACCGTTCCGCGCGACAGCTCACAAGCCTGATGGGGGGGTGGACAACATCACGTCACCAAGCTTGTGAGGCTCCAGAATTCGAATCACGTCCAACGCAGAGTCCCTCGTCCGGAGGGGCGGAAGGCCTGAGGGCGCCGATTCGTGATCTTGTCCACGGTGTACGCCGTCACCCGGCGCCTGCTGTCTTCGCAGGCGGCATGTACGCGTCCGTAGCGTTTCCCGCACGATCCGTACTTTTCGAGAAATCGCTCACCTGTTCGACTAATGCGAGGATAGCGTCTTGAGGGGCTAAGGCGATCGGAGGGGTAGAGCTAAGGCGCGAGCGCCCGATGCGTCCCGTGAGTTGACCGCTTGTGGGGCGCTTCTGCCTTCCTCCGCTTTGGGGCTTGCGAACTTCCACTTTTCAGGCGGACCGATCACCCTCCTCGGCTGATCGCCATCCTGGTCAGATGCGTGTAGAAGGTGGGATGGATGCGTCGGCGTGTGGGGACGTTGCTGTCAGCCCTGCTGTCACCTCGGCCAGAGGTATCCGGTGGCAAGGCCCGACGAAGGAGGGCCGCGGCAGCCGATCGCCCCAGCCGCCTACGGGGAGATCCGAAGCCGGCGATCGACACGGCCTCCGCCACGAACACTTCATTACGAGTGAGAACATGAACGTCCAAGGCCGTCCGAGTGAGGTTACGATGCCTGGTCAAGGCCACATCACGGTCGCAGCACTATCCGCCAGCGTCCAAGATCGTCCAGGGGCCATTGTTAGCACTTCCGTTAGCAAGAGCTGGACCTCAGCCCTCATGCTCGATGGCAAGCCGACCCGGAGCGCAGGGCCGCCAGGCCCGAGCACCGGAAGCGGCGCGGCAGCCTGGTCCTCCGCTTTCACGCAGACTAATCGCACTCGCATAGGCTGTTCTGTATGAATTGGAGTTGTCGCCAAGTTTTGGCTTGAGATTAGCTGTATCCTCGAGTCTCCTGGACGATGGCCCATGCCCGCTGCTTCAACGGGACAGCTTCAGCATTTCGTCCCAAGTCACTGAAGCTCAACGCCAAATTGTCCAACACAGTCGCAACTATAGGGTGATTAGGTCCCAGCGCAGCCTCGACTATGGCAAGCGCCCGCTTGAACAGCGGGACCGCCTCAGCGGGCCGCCCAAGCATGCGGATGCTCGACGCGAGATTCCCCAACGCCATGGCGAACTCTGGGTGCTCAGATCCCAGAGCAGTCTCAATGATGACGAGCGCCCGCTGCTCCAACGGAACCGCCTCCGCGGGCCGCCCCAGAGCACTGAAGCTCCCCGCCAAATTCTCGAGTGCGATAGCTACGGTCGGATGATCAGGCCCCAGCACAGCCTCAAATATGGCAAGCGCTCGCTGCTTCAGCGAGATCTCCTCAGCATGCCGCCCAAGGTCATTGTAACTCCCGGCCAAATTCCCCAATGCGATAGCTACGGACGGATGATCAGGCCCCAGCACAGCCTCAAATATGGCAAGCATCTGTTGCTGCAGCGGGACCGCCTCAGCAGGCCGTCCCAAAGAACGGAAGCACGATGCCAAGTTCCCCAAGTAGATGGCGACGGTGAGATGGTCAGGCCCCAGCGCAGCCTCAACGATGGCAAGCGCTCGCTTGAACAGCGGGACCGCCTCAGCCAGCCGCCCCAAAGCGCGGAAGCTTTCCGCCAGGTTGCCCAAGGACATGGCGAACTCTGGGTGCTCGGCCCCATGAGCGGTCTCAATGATGACGAGCGCTCGCTGCTCCAGCGGAACCGCCTCCGCGGGCCGCCCTAAAGCGCGGAGACACGATGCCAAGTTCCCTAAATAGTTTGAAACGGTCGGATGGTCAGGCCCCAGTTCAGCCTCGACTATGAGTAGCGCCCGGCTGGCGAGATCATGGGCTCGCCGGTACTGCCCCTGCTCCAAGGCGAAGACTGCGGTCATGCTGAGTACCCTGCCGAGGTCTGCCGGTTCATCCTCATTCCGATAGCGAAGAGCGATCGCGTCGATATGAGGGAAAAGTTCACGCCACTTAGGCCAGTCATCCACGTTGAACTGCGGGTCGTCGGGAAGGGCCTGAGACAGCCAACTGAGAGCCGTCGCGCGCGCGGCTTGACTTGCTGGCTCGTTATAGTCGAGGCCGTTGTAAACCACGGACTGGAAGAGTCGATGCATACTCAACATCTCCTCGTCGCCCGTGCCTGAGCGTGTGATCATGCTGTAGGAAGCTAAAAGCCGCAGCGCATCATCGAACTCTAAGTTATCCGACTCGTCGCCCAGTAGGCTCCGGGGGATATTATCCGAGGCGTAGCAGGCCAACGTCCGCAGAAGATGCTCCGCCTGGAGTTGCTCACTTTTGTCACGCCCGCGGATGGCGTCGAGATGGGTGTCCCAAAGCCGTCCCATCGTCCGCTCGGATTCTCCCCCGGTCACTGAGCTGACATACATCCGAACAGGATGACGGTGCAGCCGCTCCAGATAGCGACCAGGACTAACGCGTGATTCACGGATATAGGCGGAGGCCTGTTCCAATGCCAAAGGCAGGTAACCTAGCTCGGCAGCGATTATGCATAGGTCATCCTGCTCCTTCGGCCCGATGGGTTGGGCCGGCTCGATGATCCCCCTCATTAGCTGCAGTGCTGGTTGCTCATCCAGCACATTCACTGTCAGCGTCGGTATGTTCGGCCAGTAGGCATCGCGCCGCGTAGTAATTACGACATGCCCCGCCAGTAATCGGTCCAGGTACTCGCGTACGTGAACCGGGTCCTCGACGTTGTCTAGCACCACCAGCCAGCCAGGATGCGCCTGCAGCCAATCCAGTGCCCACGCCGCCGCCAGTACGGCATCCCTTAACACGCCGGTCGGCGGGTGGATCGCCGCTGCCAACGCGGAGAACCCTTGCTGCAGGTTCTCCGGTGAGTCAGCGGTGATCCACCACGCCACCTGATAACGATCCTTGTGGGTGCGGATGTAATGGCGCACTAGCTCGGACTTACCAACCCCGCCCATCCCTTGCACCACCTGGCGCACCATCGCCGGCTCACCTGGGTGGGGAAGCATATCGGCCAGCTGCTCCAATGCCTGCGCCCGTCCGACGAATTGCCAGGCCCGCGGCTCCTCCAATCGGCGGACCGGTGCGCCGACCGGCACTTGCCAGGCTGCCAGTAGACTCCCGGCCTCCAATGAGAGAGCGCCATCCTGTTTCCGCAGGTAGATGAGGCTGGTGTGGTGGCGGTCGGATGTGAACGTCGTGGTAGCGGG
>NZ_JBQHCV010000053.1:0-32017 GCF_052068215.1 Nonomuraea sp. H19
TGCGGATCGCGGAGCACGCCCTGTCGATGCCTGATCCGTGGGACGGACTGGTGCATTTTCTGGAGCGGGTGTGCGAGATGCAGGTCCCGCAGGTAGCGGCTGACGGCTTCGATCTCCCGCCCCGCCGCGTTGACGACCGCGTACGGCAGCGACGGAGTGGTCCCCGTGACCACGGCGCCGACCGAGGAAGGTCCACCCGTCCTTCCATCAAGTCGCGATGCGCCCCAGTGAACTCACCATTCTCAGACACAAGGACAGATGCTCTATGCCTCCACCCTATGATCACCAGCAGTAACGGCCAGATAGTGCAGTCAACTGTGCAAGGCGGCGGCCAGCAGCAGGTAGACCACGACCCGAGCCGGGAGTTTGCGTATCCGCTGCTGGGCAGCGCCGCATTCGACCAGGACGACATCGACCATCTCAAACGGCACGATCTTCGTTAACTCGCCAGATGTCCTTGGGCGAGGACGCCTTCGGCTACCGCGATCTCACGGGTGATGACACACTGACCAGACAGCGGAGCTCCTTGGAGTCGAACGGTTGGTCTTGGCAGACGTCGTTCTACTGGAGCTCGGCTTCCTTCATTCAGCGATCAATCAGATCGAGGCCTCCTTGCGCTCGAGCGCTCCGGCCTAACTTCACGGCCTTGTCCTAAAGCCCTCTGCAGGCCGTCTACCTGCAGATTCTCCCGACCCGGTCGCCGCATGTGACTACGAACTACGGAACCCGGGCGTCGCCGTCCTAAGAGTGGCCGTGTCGTTTCGACAACTCAGTCGCCGCCCGGATTGTCCCCGGCGGACAGCTCGATGCGCAGCGCCTGGTCATCGAGTTCGGTCAGTCCGTACAGCGCGACAGGCATACCGACCGCCGTGGCGACCGATGTTCTGTCGCGCGCCCCGCCTTGGGGGTGGTAGGCAGACGCCGCCCGCACGATCCTGAGCCCCTCCGCGGTGACCCGCTTGGCCAACCGTCGCCGCCGCTGGCGCACTCCGTTGATCCCCAAGCCCACTGCGGACACGCTCGCCAGCAGCGTCCACGTGTACGTCCCCGTTTCCCCGGCCATGTCCGCCCAATCCAGTATGAGGAGCAGAATCAGGAGGCCGGCCTCGGCCGCCACGGCGAACCTGAGCCACCCAAGCCACCGCCACGCAGCACCCAGCGCCTGCTCCGACGCCATTAGGCCGCGAGCTTCGAGCTCATGGACCAGGCTGGCAATCGCAGCATGCGTCTCCAGCGTGCGGCGTAACTGAGACGCAGTCCAATAGCCGACCTGGCTAGCTGTCAGGACGTCGAGCACGGCCTGCTCGATCGGCGCCGACGACGGCGCCCCCCGCACGGCAGTGATCTGCGAGCCTCGTGACACGCGAACGGCGCCAACTGTCACCAGCATAGACAACGCCGTGTTGATCACTCGCCGCGGACCGCCCGCGAGGTAGGCAAGCTCGTAGGGGGACAGTTGGTGCGCCTCTCCCCATCGTCCCTGCTCGCCGGCGCGCAGGCGGGCTCGATCCGATCTATTGGCGAACGCGCTGGCCATCCCGAACATGCTGAAGACAGCGCAGAGCAGTAGCAAGTCGACCATGGCGGGCAACCGTAGATGGGCCCGCCCTTCCTGACAAGAGGAGCGCGGTGTCAATGGCCATTTAGCGCGGGGTTATGGCGCGAATTGTGCGATCCCGTGGCAGCGAGTGCTAGAGCCTTGGGCCTCCTGGCCCCGATGCTGATCCGAAAATCGGTGGTTCAGCCCAGCCAACGGCCCCGACACCCTGACCGGGTAGCGGCCGTCCGTCGCAGCCTTGACCATGTACTCACCTCCATCGACAGCCCTTCGATGAAGGAGACGGTGAAGCTCCGGCGTTATGAGGTCAATTCACCAGCCGCGCCACCATCAGCCAGCACTGATCCACCCGGCCCGGCATGACATCCAGCCCTGATAATTGCCTTTATGCCGGTCCAGGCATAACGGGAAGAAGGTGTCGGGCAGGAAGCGTCACGTGGACACGTTCGGCCTGCTCATGACGGTGATGGTCACACCAGCCGGCAGCCCGACCGCGACGCTGCCCGGGAACTGCTGGCCCGGGTGCGGATGCTGCACCCGCAGCTCACCCCGGTCTGAGGCGACAGCGCCTACGCCGGGACGCTGGTGGAGTGGGCCCGCCGCTTTCTGCGCCTGACCTTGAAGATCGTGACTAAACGGCCTGGTCAGACCGGGTTCAAAGTACTCGCGAGAAGGTGGATCGTCGAGCGGTCTCTATCCTGGCTGATAAACGCTCGCCGCAACGTGATCGACTTCGAGCGCAAGCCCTCGCACAGCGAAGCCACCTGACCGGCGCCTCGATCACCCTCATGAGCCGGAGACTCATCCGGAAAGGTACACGGTCATGGACCCGCACGCGATCAACGCCATCACGTGCCGCATGACCTGCGGGGCGCTAGCCGAGCCGTTCCAGCCCCTCGAAGAGCAACGGGAGAAGGCGGTCGTCACGGACCTCACCGCCCGCCATCTGCTCGCGCGCCCATGAGACGCCCGCGACCAGGGCAAGGAACTCCATTGGGGTGACGTCGGCACGCACGTCACCTGCCTCCTGCGCACGGATCAGCAAGATCGTCCCTGCCTCGCGCATCGCTTCGCAGGATGCGTGCAGAGCTGAGGTCTGGTCTCGCAGGGTCGCGGTCAGCGCCGCGGTCAGTCCGCGGTAAACGGTGGTCGTCTCCACGAACTCGCGTGTCCATGCGATCAGCGCCTCGCGCGCGGAACGGCAGTCGACCAGCCGACGCGCAGTGGCGGCAAGGGCATCGAACCGCTCGCGCAGCACTGCCTCCAAAAGCGCCTCCCGGGTGGGGAAATGCCGGTACAGGGTGCCGACGCCGACCTCGGCGCGCACGGCGATGTCCTCCAGCGAGGCATCGGTGCCGTGCTCAAGGAAGGCGGCGCGTGCCTCGGTCAGCAACCGGTCGTGGTTACGTCGCGCGTCCGCCCGCATCGCACGCCGGGCGGTGATGTCGCCCACCTGATCCTCCTGGGATTTCGCAATCGGAGCCTGCTTCCGTATATTAGTTGCCACATAACCGGAGGCTGTCTCCGATTGTGTCTTGCGGGAGGCATGATGAAGCTGACACAGGACAGGGCGCAGGCCCAGCATCAGCTCGGCCGATACGGCGTGTGGATCGCACCGATGACCCTGCTGAATACACCGGTGACACAGCAGCGTGAGCAATTCGTGCGGCTCGAGCAGCTCGGCTACGGCTCACTGTGGACAGGTGAACCCCCGGCAGCCTCTCCGGTCGGCGGGCGTGAGATCTTCGCCCAGCTCGCCGTGGCGCTGGCCGCCACAAAAAGGCTCGTTGCGGGCGCCGGCATCGCCAACATCACGATGCGCGACCCGGTGGCGATGCATGGCGGGGCCGCCACCCTCGCCGAGGCCCACCCGGGACGGCTGGTCCTCGGCCTTGGCGGGCAGAACGGCGCCCGCCCGCTGAGCGATATGCGCGCTTACCTGGACACCATGGATCAAGCCGCTGCCCGTATCCTGCCCGATGTCCACTACCCCCGTGTCCTGGCGGCCCTGGGCCCCAGGGCGCACCGACTGGCGAGCGAACGGGCCGACGGCGTACATCCGTTCATGCAACCGGTCGAGCACACCGAGGCCGCCCGCAAAGCTCTCGGTCCCGACGCATTGCTGATCCCACACCAAGTCCTCGTCCTCGACACCGACGCGGTCCGCGCCCGAGGACGGCTGCGCACCCTGATCGGTCGCGGCGGCCACAACACCGACAACCACTACACCGCCAACTACCGCAGACTCGGCTACGGGGATGCCGACCTCATGGGCGAGCGAAGCGACCGCCTCCTCGACGCCATCTTGGCCTGGGGAGACAACGACGCGATCGTCACGCGGCTAGAGCAGCATCTAGCCGCCGGCGCCGACCACGTTCTGCTCCACCCACTGACGGATGGGCTGGCAGCTGCGGTCGACCTTCTCCAACAGCTCGCTCCTCGCCTCGTGACCCGCTCCTGAGAGGGCGTTTTGATTTGAGTAGATTGCGGCTTATGTCCTAGTACGGCAGCCGGTGCGCCCAGAGATCAAGGAGGTGGTCGTCCAGCGACCATGACCTGATCACAAGCTCGTCGTCGCCTGCCGGTGTGAGTCCGGTCCGGGTAATCGCCAGGGAGCCCGGTAGCAGGCTGGCGGCTTGGTCTGGAAACGGGCCAGGTCGAAGCCCAGCGTCGAAAGCCCATTTTGGGGGAGCAACTGAGCGGTCCGTAGCGGAAGCGAAGCCTGCCGCGTCGTTAGACACCAAGAGAGAGCCGAGCCGGGCGGTTCACGGCGAAGGCCATGGAAGCGGTGAAGATCCTGGAAAGGCAGCCGCGAGGAACTCTCCGGCGTAAGAGGGCGCGGAACGTTCAGAAGGTGGCGGCGGGAACTGGGGAGGCCCTCCCCGGCCGAAACGTGCTGCGGATAGGCGTGGACAACGCCGTCCTATAACCGGTGAGGAGCCGGGAAGTGGGCGGCGGCCGGGAGGGAGTCGGAGGCGGTCGTAGTACTGATCGAGCCGTAGGACAACACAACCTGCGGTGAGGGAAGGGCCGCTGCTTCGTTCACGCGCGAGAATGCGAGATGCGACTGGTGAGTGCCGTATCGGCTAGGTCCACCCTGGCGGCTGTCTGTGGGGACAGAGTCCGCGCCTTGCAGCACGCGCTCTACCGGGCGGCCAAGGCCGACCCGAATCGACGGTTCCACGCGCTGTTCGACAAAGTCCATCGCAGGGACGTGTTGGAACGGGCGTGGCAGGACGTGCGCCGCAACCGCGGCGCGGCCGGCATCGACCGCGTCACCCTGGCGGATGTCGAGGAGTACGGCGTGGCCCGGCTCCTTGATGAGCTGGCCGCGGAGTTGAAGGACAAGCGGTATCGGCCGCTGCCGACCCGGCGGGTGTTCATCCCGAAGCCGGGCTCTGGCGAGCAGAGGCCGTTGTCGATTCCTTCGGTCCGTGACCGGATCGTGCAGGCGGCCGTGAAGCTCGTGCTCGAGCCGATCTTCGAGGCCGACATGCTGGACTGCTCGTTCGGGTTTCGGCCCCGGCGGTCCGCGCACGATGCCCTGCAAGTGCTCATCGACGAGTCCTGGCAGGGGCGCCGCTGGGTGGTGGAAACCGACATCGCCAACTGTTTCGAGGCGATTCCGCACGCGGGGTTGATGCAAGCGATCGAGGAACGCGTCTGCGACCAGGCCGTTCTCGCCCTCCTGCGCGGCATGCTGCGCGCTGGGGTGATGGAGGCGGGGTCGCTGAGGCGCAGCGCGAGCGGCGCGGCCCAGGGCGGGGTGATCTCCCCGTTGCTCTGCAATGTCTACCTGCACCGGCTGGACCGGGCCTGGTCGACAGCAGAGCATGGCTCGCTGGTGCGCTATGCCGACGACGCGCTGGTGATGTGCACGAGCAGGGAGCAGGCCGAGGCCGCGCTGGAGCGGCTGACGGCGCTGCTGGCCACGTTGGGGTTGGAGCCCAAGGCGGCCAAGACCCGCATCGTCCATCTGGTGGAAGGAGGTGAGGGAGTGGATTTCCTCGGCTTCCATCACCGGCTGGTGCGCGGGTGGACCCCGAAGTCGGCGCATCTGACCTTTCTGGCTCGCTGGCCCTCACGCAAGGCCATCCAACGGGCCCGTGACCGGATCCGGGACATGACCGGCCGCAGGTGGCTGCGGATGCCGGTCGAGGACCTCGTCAGGGACATCAACCTGTTCCTGCGCGGTTGGGCGGGGTATTTCCGTTACGGAAACTCAGCCCGGGTCCTCGGCCAGATCAGGAACTATGCCCTCATGCGGCTCGCGCTTTGGCTGTCGAAGAAAGGCAACCGACGCCGGGCCTGGCGATGGGGCCTCCACCAGGTGTTGCTCTCCCCGGGCCACCTGGGCCTGATCAGCCTCGATGGAACCGTTATCCCGCACAGACCCTTTCGGGACTGGCGAGGGAAGGCCGAACGCCGACGGTGAAGAACGTCGGTAAGCCGTGTGCGGGAGAACCGCACGCACGGTTTGACGGGCGGGGACTGGAAACGGGCCGTAACTTACGAAACCGCGCCAGTCCCCGACCCTCCCCATTCGTTAGCTGAGCTGGATGTATGCGGTGGCCAGGCGGGCTCGGCAGTGGAACCAGCGGGCGCGGGCTTGGTGGCGGCGGCGCCAGGCGGACCAGTGGGCGGTGTGCTCCAGCGGTAGCGTGCGAGTGGTGGCGGCGTTGAACAGGCGCTTGATCTCGGCGATGGTCAGCGGGATCATGCCGGGATTCTTGGGCGGCTGCTGGTTGGGTCTGGTGGGTGTCGGTGTTTGGGTGTCGGTGCGGCGCCTGGCGGCTGCTGCGCTTGCGGCGCAGATGGCCAGTGCGGCCATGACGAGCACGGTATGGCGCAGGATCGCCTCATAGAGACGGACCTGGGCTTGGTCCAGGCCGAACAGGTCCTTTCCGAACTCGAAAGTCTCCTCCACCGGCCAGCGCAGCCCTGCGGCGGCTATCAGGCGGGGCAGGGCGACGGGCTGGTCTTCGGGGATGAAGCAGTAGTGGAAGGCCAGTTCCCCGGTCGTGCGGTGCTTGCGGATCAGCAGGTAGTGGGTGGGACTGGTGGTGGCGATCCAGGCCCAGGCGTAGGTGCGTTCGCCCTTGGAGCCGTCCCCGGCAGAGCGGGTGGCCGGGATGCCGACCGTACTGGTGGTCGCCCGCCCCGGCCGGCCCCAGGGACACCGGCGCCGACAGGGTAGGTCGAGGGTTCTAGGCCGGGAAGCCCTCACAAGTGCTGATGAGTGAGCTGACCTTGGTGGCTTCGGGGCAGCCGATTGCGCTGAACAGGGAGAGTGCTTCTCTCCAGTACGGCACCGCGGTGGAAACGTCCTCTCCTTTATACAGAGCGTCGCCGAGCACCCGGAGGGCTCGTGCTTCACCGAGGCGGTGACCGGTCGCGCGGTGCAGTTGAATGGCCTCATTCGCCTGGGTGGCTGCCTGGGACCACGCGGCGCGGGCGATGCTGGTTTGTGCGAGCGCGGTCAGGGCGAGCCCTTCGAGCACGCGGAAGGAGCGGTCGCGGGCGATCGCGTAGGCTCGTTCGGCGTGTGCGGAGGCGTCCGAGAGGTGGCCGAGGCTTCTGGCGGCGTCGGCCAAACCGATAAGGCTGACGACTTCGGGATGGCGGTTGCCGCCCTGCTTCGTCACGTCGAGTGCCTGCTGGTGGAGTGTCAGTGCCTCGTGGTACCGGCCGGCATCGTGATGGAGCACGCCGAGGATGTTCAGGGCGTACGCTCGCCGGAGATGGTCGCCCACGTCATGGCTCATCATCAGAGCCTTGCCGCCGAGCTCCAACGCCTCGGCGTGACGCCCGAGATCGCGGTACACGGCTGCCAGCCCGCTCAGACATCCCATCTCCCCGCCGCGGTCACCCCTCTGGTGGTTGAGAGAGAGGCCCTCCTTGAGATGCCGGGCCGCCTCGTCGAGCCGTCCCAGGCTGTGGCAGGCATCTCCCATGTTGCAGAAGACGGCGGGATTGTCCGGGGTGAGATCCAGGGCCTGACCGAGGTGGTCGAGGACAACGTCCAGCCGTCCGAGCTGATGGTAGACGACCGCCAGGTTATTGAGGTAGGCCGCCTGCCCGCGCTTGCGGCCGGTCTGCCGCATGAGGGCGAGGGCTTTGTCCAGGTGTTCGACCGCCTGTTGCGGATATCCCAGGCGCTGGTAGACGTGGCCAAGCCCGCCGACGGCGGACCCTTGGCAATCCAGCCATCCGACCTCCTCCGCGAGCGACAGGGTACGGGCGTACAGGGCGATCGCCTGCTCGTGCCGGTCTTGATTCATGTGGGCATTGGCCAAGCTCAGCTGCATCACAGCCTGCCCCGCCCGGTCACCTTCGGCCTCGGCGACGGTGAGGGCAGCCTGTGCGCAGGCGAGCCAGTCGTCCAGGCGCCTGCTCTTCCAGAAATGGCCGCGCAGCGCGTCCGTCAACCGCCAGGCCATCTCCCCGGGACCGTGCCGTACCAGATGGTGGATCATCGCGACCAGGTTGGTGTGTTCGGCCTCCAGCCAGGCCACGGCGTGCTCCTCGCTGTCGAACGTCTCAGGCTGCACGGTGCTGGTGAGTGGCGGTGGAGGCAGCCGTACATGCTGGGGGTGGAGTAGCTGGGCGGTGGCGAGCACGCTGTGGAAGTACCAGTCGTGCAAGCGCCGCCTGGCCTCCAGCAACTCGCCGGGGGCTTCGTCGGAGCGGGCGTGCTCGGCGGCGTAGAGGCGTAGCAGGTCATGGAAGGTGTAGCGGTCGGGTCCGTGCGGGCGGATCAGATGGAAGGCGGCGAGCCGGTCCAGACTTTGCCGTACCTCGGCCGTCGAGCAGCCGGCGATCGCGGCCGTGGTGGCCGACGTGAAATCCATGCCCGGCAAGAGGCCGAGGAGAGAGAACAACCTGCGCTCCGGCTCGGCCAGAGCGGTGTAGGACAGGTCGAAGGTGGCACGCACGGCGGTTGCTTCGTCATCCCCGGCTTCCAGCGCGGCCAGCCGGTTGCCCCGGCGCAGTTCGGCCACGTAGCCGACGAGGTCCAGGTGGGGGTTGCCGTCGAGGTTGGCCGCCGCGATCCTCAGCGCCAGCGGGAGGCCTGCGCACAGATCGCCGAGATCCTTCGCGGCTTGGGGATTCGCGCGGAGCCGATCCCGGTCCAGGAGTGAGACTAGGAGGGAATGGGTCTCATCCGGGGAGAAAACGTCGAGGGTGACGCGCAGCGCCCCTTCACGCGCGGCCAGTCCGCGCAGCTGGTTGCGGCTGGTGATCAGCACCAGCGACTGTGCGCCGGGGAGCAGAGGGCGTACCTGCGCCTCGTCGCGGGCGTTGTCGAGGAGCAGCAGCATGCGGCGCTCGGCCAGAACAGTGCGCAGCAGCGCCGAGCGCGCGTCCAGCTCGGCCGGAAGCCGCTCGGGCGGGACATCCAGCGCCCGCAGCAGCATCTCGAGGGCTGCCGAGGGCTCGACCGGCATACCGGGTCCGAAACCACGCAGATTGAGGTATAACTGCCCGTCAGGGAACCGATGCTGGACCATGTGCGCCCAATGGACGGCCAGCGCGGTCTTTCCCACCCCGCCGGTGCCGCCGATCAACACTGGCCGCGACGCGTGGCCGTCGGACGCAGCCAGCAGCCCGTGCAGCGTCGCCAACTGCGCGCGGCGGCCGGTGAAGTGCGCGATGTCGGCGGGTAGTTGCCGGGGCCGAGAGGTCGGCGGGGAAGAGACCGGGACATCCGTTCGCGGCTGCGCGGCCGGAACATTCAGCCGTTTCGGGGCCTCTGATTCGCTGCTCATGGCGGCATCGCCAGTGAGGATGTCATGATGCAGCTTCCGCAACTCGTCACCGGGATCGACGCCCAGCTCCTCCCGTAACAGGTCACTCACGGTGTGGTAGTGCTGGAGCGCCTCAGCCTGACGGCCGGATCGGTACAACGCGAGCATGAGCTGGGCCCACAGACGTTCCCGCAAGGGATGGGCCGCCGTAGCCGCTCTCAGGTCCGCGATGATCTCGTCATGGCCACCTGATCGCAGGCCGAGGTCGAACCAGCGCTCCAGCAATCGCACCCGCTGCTCGTTCAGCACAGGCACGTGATCGCGACGCAGCGACTCCGACGGCACGTCGACCAATGCAGGACCTCGCCACAGCGCCAGAGCTCGGCGAAGCAGATCGATCTCATCCGCGTCGTCCCCGGCTTGTTGCGCTTGCTTGGCGCGGCTGACCAGACTGTGGAAGACGGCGACGTCGAGGTCCTCCGGAGCGAGCGTGAGGACGTACCCCTCCTCCCGGGTGCGAATCAACTGCCGGTCGTCGCTGCGGTCGAGCAAGGTACGTCGCAACCTGCCTATGTGCGTCTGAACGGCTCCCCGCGCATCGTCCGGGGTCTCGCGACCATCCCAAATCCGCTCGGCGAGCTGATCGAGCGATACATGCTGGTTCGCCTGCAGGAGCAAGGTGGCCAGCGCGATCCGCTGCTTGAGCGCCGACACGGCCACCGGCACACCATCGCGCGCCACCTCAAGAGGGCCTAGAAGTCCGAACCGCATCCCCATTGGTAGTTAGGGGTGCGGCGCCGCGAAGGCCCAGTACCCCATCCCCCTTTCCATTCCGTACGTGCGATTCTCCCGCATACGGCTTACTGGCCCCAGTCGGCCGACCTGCACGTCCGCTACCACGGCGACCGGCTGCCATTCATCCGCCTCCGATACGGCGGGTCCGCCTCCACCTGGGGATTCGGACTCTACCTCGGTAGCAGCAGCAAGTACGAGCTGCCCACCGGCACCCCTCAAGAACCGTTCCTAGGGGCTGAGCAGGAGTTGCTCAGCCGTGCGCCCCGAACGGTGCTGGGCACACTGGTCGCCCGCTTTCGCCCAATGGCCCGGCGGCATGCATCGGGTGCATGATCCGGTGTCGTGGGGGCGGGTTTCCTGGCGCCCGCGTACTCCCGCTCTGGCCTGGGCGGTCCGATGCTCCTGCTCATCGCTCCGGTGAGCAGGGGGCGGTGCCGTCCGTCGCCGGATCGGGAACCTGAGGGCGCGTCGCCCGATCGCGATGCTCGCCGCATCGTGACGGGTGGTCTTGCGCTTCTTACTGGTCAGTGGGGCCTGCCAGTGCTGGGCGCCCCACCGGGAGGTGTAGGCCGGGTCGGTGGCGATGATCGCGATACCCGTCTGGTCGGCCATCGAGAGCAGCCGGGCCCGCAGCCGGCCGGTGGGCATGCCGGAGATGAGCCGCCGGAAGCGTTTGCGGCGGCCGTGCTTCTCCCGGGTCTTCTCATTCTGGAAGTCCAGGCCCTCGATGGCGATGGCCTGCACGCCGCACGCCTTGGCCCAGTTCAGCAACCGGGTCAGGGCGTGACGGACCTGCGCGTCACGATGATCTGCCGTTCCCGACAGGTCGTAGGAGAAGCGGCGCGGGCGGCCGATCGGGTTGCCGTGGGTGTCCAGCCGCCAGGCGGCCAGATGGCCGGCGTTGGTGTCCACGCCGATCACACCGTGAGCGAGGGCGGCGGACAGGGGGATGGCCGGGGCGGGCGGAATCTGCCAGGAGGCGGTGATGTACCAGCGGCCGCGCTGCAGGTCGAGGTGGATGCGGTAGGCGAGCGCCCGGCCGGCGTGCACGCGGTCGGCCCAGTCGGCGCCCCGGTGCGCGAACCGCACCCGTACCGACAGCACGTACCGGCCGTGCGGCGTGTTGGCCAGATGCGCCAGCGGGGCAGGCAGCCTGAGGCTCACCTGCCCCTCTGGGCTGACACGGATGGTCTCGTTGCCGTACCGCTTACCCGACTCCCCGTCGGCCTGCAGGAACCACCGTCTGGCCTGCCACCGCTGCCGCCACTGCTCTTCGGTGAGGCCTGCGGCCTGCAGGTGGTGGCGGGTGTTCAGCAGGCGTTTGCCTCCCCGCACGATGCGCACCCGCCCGGCCCGCCAGTCGGCCCGCACCGCGGCCAGCCGATCCTTGAGCACGTGCAGGCGGCGGGACTTGGGCGAACCACTCCTGCCGCGAACGATACCCACCGGGGGCGTTCTTGGCGCCCTTCTGCCCCACCGGCAACGACAGCCGATGCGCGATCGTCGCGACCCCCGCCTCCAGGCTGCGCAGGTGGTCGGCCTGCCCGCGCCGGGCCAACGCCCACTGATCATGGAGAGCTTTGGTGATCGCGCCCGCCCACCGCGCCGACGACACCGGCGTCAGCTCCCGTTTGCGGGCCGCCCACCGCTCGGCGCTGTGAGCCGGCCCGTCACGGCAGCGCACCGCCAGATCCCTTGAGGCCAGCGCGCCCAGATGCGCCCCCACCGACGAGCGATTCACCCCCCTCTTTTGCCGGCGGTCTACACGGCCACCGACGTCACGCGGGTCGGCTGTATCTTGCACCTGCGCCCACCCCGCAAGGATCACCACCAGCTCTGACAGCAACTCCTGTCACCTCATACACACCTAAGTACACTCAAACGACCACCGTTGCGAACCCCCTCGGCTGCGCCTGCGATCCCTACCTCAGCCACTGACTCCCGAAGGACCTACGGGCGGGACCACTGCGTGGCGTCTCTCCATCCGGCGTAGGTGACATCAGCTGACCGTTCCGGGGCGATGAAGGATGGAGATTGGGGCCGATGGCGGTGATTCGGTCAAGGTTGGCGGCGTACAGCACGTAGTAACCGTCACGGCGGCTCGTGACGAGACCCGCCTTCGCCAGAACCGCTTGGAGAGCGCCGCGGGTGACAGGTGCAACAGCGGGGCCAGTTCCTCGGTGCTACGCGGCCGCTCGGCCACGGATCGCAGTTGACCCGCACGTGAGGCCACACGAAACACGCTGGGCACCAGTGTCAGCCGTTCGGCACCGCTCAGTGCCACGTCGTGGTCGTGGGGGCGGTCGAGCCAGAACTTCCCCTATGCCGGGCTGGAACCGACCTCGGGAGCAGCCGCGCCAGGACCCCGAAAAGGCCGCCCGACCGAGCCGAGGCAGCTCGGAGGACCACGACTCCGACCTGGCCGTCTACCTGGGTCACACCCTTCGGCCGGTCCCGTGGAGATGGGTGGCCAGGTCGCTGATCTTCGCTGAAACCCTTGGCAGGAAACCGGCGACGATTGGCCGTATCGGCGCTCGCCGAACGACTGCACGAGGTGGCATTCTGCAGGTGCGCATATTCGTTGATTTTTAATCACACATCCACGATGTGCCGCTGAATTATCATTACCCTAAAAAAGGTGATATCGCTTTCTCGTTAGCTCGACAGCTTCGGCGCTCACTGTTAATCCCGTCCAGCGTGCGCCCTGGGTAGAACATTCAGGTATCGAGATGCGGTTCAAAGATTAAGTCCATGTGTGCGCGACACGGCGTTCCGCTCCCCCATTTCGCGAGAGAGGGAATGTGCTTGAGACGACCAGTACTACGTCGCCTCCTGCCGGCGGCGATTCTGCTCGCCGGATTCGTCGGAGGCCCGGCCGGCGCTGCGGTTGCCGACGATTCCGGCGTGTTGCCGACTGATTCCTATCGTTCGCATCCCAGCGGGTTGTTCACCCGGAACGTATACGATTACGCGCCGTCGGTGATGGCGGACGGCCCGTATCGGATGTGGTGGTGCAGTCAGCTCCCCGGAGGGGCTGTCCCCGGCGACGACATCCTGTACGCCGAGTCCGCCTCGCCCGGCGGGCCATTCCGCGCACCCGATGGCGGCCAGCCGTTGCGGGTCTTCGACGGCACGACGACCGGCTGGGATCAGCACACCTGCGACCCCTCGGTGGTGCGGGTCGACGGAACCTATTACATGTACTACGGCGGCTCCAAGGATGGTTCGCCGGACTTGACCCAGATCGGCGTGGCCTCCAGCACCAACGGACTGCAGTGGCAGCGGCTGAACCAGGGGCGGCCCATCATCACCCCGTCCTTCGAGGTCGATCGGGCCAACAAGTACGGCGCCGGCCAGCCCAGCGTCATCCACCTCGACGGTTTGTTCTACCTGATGTTCACCGACACCACCGCCAGCGGCGCCCTGGACAACGGCGCCGGGCAGTTCGCCTGGCGCTCGGCCGACCCCACCTTCCAGAGCGGTGTGGAAGTGTTCACGGCGAACGGCTGGCAGCCACGGCAAGCGGGCAACGACCGCAGCTTCTCCGTGCTCAACGGCTTCTCGGTGGACTGGCAGTACTCCGATGCGCTGCAGGCGTTCATCGTCGCCAGCAACGGACCCAACTCCGGCGGGACCGTACTGGAATTCCTGAACCGCAACGACCTGCGCATCCGCCCTTACCCCGACGGCCTGCTGCCCGGCACCTGGACCGAAGGCCCCGGCCTCGCCTCCAGGCCCGACAAACACGCCACCGTCACACCCCAGGGCGAATGCGGCCGCGTCCCCATCGACGTGATCCAGTCCACCGCCACCGCACCACCCCACACCCTCGGCCACTTCGGATTCGACCTGCTCACCGGCCGCACCTGCGGCGATCTACCGAACTGGCAGGTCGCGGGCATCTTCGAGAGCTACGGAATCGAGAGCTCCGGCCTGCCGGCCACATTCGTGACCGGCGGCCAGCGCCTGCAGATCCAAGAACTCGGGGTCTACACCAGGCTGACGGGAAACCGGGTCAACGTCTCCTCCCAATCCTTCCACCAGATCCCCTACGGCGCCTCCCTGCACAGCCGGGCACCAGCCGTTAAGGCCGCCGACAGACTGCCCGGCTACCTCCTCGATGACGACCGACTTTGGCCCGTGGCGGACGCCCGGCTGATCACTGCCAACAGCTCACCGGTCACCGCCATCAGCACCCAGGAATACGACAACCACCTGAAGAGCCCCACGCTACGACTCGCCTGCCCGTAGCAGCATCCGCCACTGAATTGAGACGGCCCGTTACCTGATATAGCTGGTTGTCAACAGTAATCCGCTGCATTTTCCCATTCGCCTCTCCCGTGGACACCTAGGAAACGCATGTCGAGAAAGAAGACTCTGAGGAGTCTGAAAGCTTTAGTGGCAACGATTGCCATCCTAAGTACGACCCTGTTTGTGCTGGCAATCAACTCCCTCCCCGCCAATGCCGACTGGGCGCACGACAAGTGCTCCAATATCACTTTGCGGGAGAAGGTGGTCGCCGACAGCCCTTACATCAAGCTTGCCGGGGAGGAGAAGTACCGGGTCGGCAACAACGACGAGGAAATGGCCGAGACGCTATCTTTCACGAAAGGGGTCACCGGGACGGCGACGTGGCACTACAAGGGTTCCGCGGAGCTCTCATTCGGGAAAATCCTCGAAGTTGGCGGCGAGGCGGGTTACCAGGACCAGGAGGCTCTGAACGACAGTTTCACCCGCACCGTCCCGGTCAAGACCGCGAAGGGACAGTTCAAGCTCGCTCAGCAGTATGTGCTTTATCACACGAGGAACTACTATCGCCAGTGGGTCACGCCCTCGGGATATCTGTGCGGGAACACCCTGACGGGGACGGCCGCGTTCCCGGACAGCTCCGGAGTCTGTGTGTGGGAAGAGGGCAAGGTTCCGGAGAGTGTGTGCAGGCACTGGCAGTTCACCTACGGAGGTGGCGGCGGACCGGCGCCCGGCGGGACCACGCCTCCCCAGCCCCCGGCTCCTCAGCCCGTGACCTCCGTCCACGGCCTAGCCGACGGCACGGTGCTGGCCACTACTGACACCAAGCGCATCTACAAGATGGTCGGAGGAGCGCCCGTCTGGCAGGCGACCTGCGCGGACAACATCTGCCAGCCGCAGTCGCGGCCCACGACTCAGGCGGTGATCAACGCCGGACCCGCCACGCCGCGCAACGGTTCCACGGCCGTGGACCAGCGGGGCCGGATCTACCTGTTCGTCGGCGGCGCGCCTCTGTGGCAGGACACCTGCGCGGCACCCGTGACCTGCGGCAGCCCAGTGAAGGTGTCGGACTGGTCTATCGACGCCCGTGAGCACATGAACCAGCGTCCCGCCGACGGTCACCTCGTCCAGGCCAAGTCCGGGAGCGTCGACCTGCCGGTAGCGGTGACGGTGGGCGGCGCGCTGATCCCGTTCGCCAATCCGCAGGAGGTCATCGACTCCGGCTATGGCGGCGACTGGGCCTCCCGCGTGGTCGCGATCAGTGCCCACAGTTACCAGTTGCTGGGCTTCGACCCCGCGAACAACACCTTGATCCAGGGTGCGGCCGGGGGAGTGTCCACCCCGGTAGCGATGGTCGTGGGCAACGCGATCATCCCGTTCGCCAGCGAGCAGGAAGTGATCGACGTCGGCTACGGCGCGAACTGGCGGAGTCTGGTCCGTGGCGTCCCGGCCCGGGTGTTCAACGCTCGCTCGCGCATCCCGGCCGACATGACCCTGGTACAGGGCGCCGGCGGCGGCGTCTCCAGCCCCGTCGCCCAGGTCGTCGGTGGCGCCCGGATCAATTTTGCCAACCCCCAGGAGGCCATCGACGCCGGCTACGGCACCGACTGGGCCTCCAAGGTCAGGGCCATCCCCATCAGGGCGTTCAATCAGATGCGCGCCGACATCCCCGACGACGGCACCCTGGTACAGGGGCCAGGGACCGCGGTGGCGCGCATGGTCGGCGGCGCGCGGGTGGAGTTCGCCAATCCGCAGGAGGTCATCGACTGTGGCTACGGCAACGACTGGGGCCGCATGGTCCGCGCCATCCCTGCCCGGGTATTCCACCAAATCCCCACAAAGATTGCGGATGGGACGCGGTTGAAGGACGCAGGGTCCACGACTCAGGCGGCTGTGGTCGGCGGGGCGAAGATCGATTTCGCGAGTGAGCAGGAGGTCGCCGACACTGGTTACGCCAATAGGCCGATGCAGGTGATTCCGAACCGCGCCTGGAGGGCGTTGCCGACACAGATCGCGGATGGTACGAGGCTCAAGGACTCCGCGTCCGCGCTCCAGGCGGCCGTCATCGGCGGCGCGATCGTTCCCTTCGACAACATGGAGGAAGTCGCGGCCGTGGGCTATGCGGATAGACCCATGCAAGTGATCCCCAACCGTGTGTGGAAGGAGTTGCCGACGCGCATCGCTGACGGGACCCACCTGCAGGATGTCGCCTCGGCAATGCAGGCAGGCATCATGGGGGGCGCGAGGGTGATCTTCGGTTCTCCTCAGGAACTCGCTGTCGCCGGCTACGACTCCAAGCCAATCCACAAGATTCCGCGGCGCGTGTGGGACAGGCTGCCCGTGACGCCTGTCGGAGGCACCCAGCTGCACGTGGTGGGGGATGGGATCCAGTCCCTGTACAGCTTCGAAGCGAGCGACGGAGCCAGGCTCGGCACATGCGACGAGATCGGTTGTGACAGCGCGCAGCCGGTCAGTCAGGCGTCAGTGGTGAGTCTGCTCGAGCCGATCAAGCCAACGGCGGCTGACTGGGCCGACGTCGACGGTGATGGCAGGCGAGACTACTGTCGTCGGGTCGGCGTGCAGAACTACGTGTCCAGCAGGGTGCAGTGCACCCTGTCGACCGGTTCCGGGTTCGGCGCGACCATCACCTCGGGCCTGATCGACTGGGGTTACGCGGCCGGGCGGGCATGGGCCGATGTCAACGGCGACGGCAAGGCCGACTACTGCAGGGTCCTCGGGACGCGCAACCACACCAGTGCCTACGTGGCCTGTGCGCCGTCCACCGGGAGCGGATTCGGCGCCGACATCATGTCAAGCCCGATCGACTGGGGCTACACGGCGAACCGGGCGTGGGCCGACGCGAACGGCGACGGCAAGGCTGACTACTGTCGGCGAGTCGGCGGCACGGGCGACGAGCGGGTCGCGTGCACGGTGTCGACCGGCACCGGGTTCGGCGCCACCTTCATGTCAGCCGCTCTGCAGTGGGGTCACGCCACCGGGCGAGCGTGGGCCGACGTCAACGGAGACGGCAAGGCCGACTACTGCCGGGTGCACGGCACCACCAACAACAGCGACGCACGCGTCAGTTGCGCCCCGTCCACCGGAAGCGGATTCGGCGCCGACATCAGCTCCACCGCGATCGACTGGGGTTTTCCCGCCGACCGAACCTGGACGGACGCCAACGGGGACGGCAAGGCCGACTACTGCCGGCGCGTCGGCGGCACGAGCGACCAGCGGGTGGCCTGCACATTCTCGACCGGCAGTGCCTTCGGTGCGACAGCCCTGTCGAGTGCGCTCGACTGGGGGCAGCCGTCCGGGCGGGCGTGGGCCGACGTCAACGGCGACGGCAAGGCCGACTACTGCCGGGTGCGCGGCACCACCAACAACAGCGACGCACGCGTCAGTTGCGCCCCGTCCACCGGAAATGGATTCGGCGCCGACATCACGTCGAATCCGATCGACTGGGGATACCCGGCGCTGCGCATCTGGACGGACATCGGCGGCGACGGCAAGGCGGACTTCTGCCGCCGGATCGGTTCCACCGGCGACAACCGGCTGGCGTGCACGCCGTCGACCGGAACCGCCTTCGGAGCGACAGCGGTGTCCGGAACCCTCGATTGGGGTCTGCCGGACTGACCGCACCATCCTCCGCCCGGGCACGCACGGAGCCAGTGCTGCCCGGGCGGCTCTTCCCTGACCCGCTGGCGCGCCCGGAGCGGATCGGCGCGCGAGGGACCCCACCCGGGTGCCGGCACACCACGAGAGCGGATACACGTGAGAACACGCACAGATGCAGCCGGAAAAGCGGCTGTCCTTCGGAAACGACGGTGGTCACCGGCCGTCTTGGCCTTGGTGCTATGCGTCGCCGGCGTCGTGGCAGGGTTCGGTGGAGGCGCCAGGGCCGAAACCCTGACGGCGTTGCCCTATCTGAAAGCGGTGTCCAAGGCAGGCGTTCCAGGCGGTCGTCTGGTGCATGGTGCGACCGAGCAGGACTTCGTGCCCAGGGGAAGCAACTACGTCCGGCTCGCGCAGCCGGACGGCATCCATCCTTACCACGCGACGTTCGAACCGGGCCGCTACACATCAGCGGAGACCGGCAGAGCGCTGGAAACGATGGCCCACGACGGTTACAACACCGTACGGGTGTTCATCGACGCCGGCAGTGTCCCCGACGAGGAGAAGGGACATCCGCACGGGCTCGGCCGCGGTGCCCGGCACGATGAGCCGCTGTACGGCCCCTACATGGACAATGTCGCCGATTTTGTGCGTATCGCCACGCGGCACAAGATCAGAGTGATGTTCTCGCTCGACCATATCGGGCAGAACATCTTCTACTACCGGATGATCGGGCCGTGGGACTCCGGTGAGGTGCCCATCGAGGGCCGCAACATCGAATTCCTGAACGGCGAGTACCTTAAGGCGAAGAGCGCCTACCTGCGCAACTTCGTGGCCGGCTTGCGCGACCGGGTCGGCTCTGCCTTGCTGTCGACTGTCCTGGCCTACCAACTCGACAACGAGGCGTATCTCACAGGGGACACCGGACCGTTCAATCGCACGTCCGGACGTGTCCGCACGGCGAACGGCCTGACCTACGACATGTCGGTCCCTGAAGATCGGCAGAAGGCGCAGGACGAGAATTTCGTGAGCTATGCCAACCAGATGGTCGATGCCATCCGCAGCATCGACCCCAGGGCGCTGGTGACCATGGGTACGTTCACGTACGGAGCGGTCGGCAAGGCCGGTCCCGCCGGTCTGCCCGCCGATTCTCCCGGCGACCAGCGATTCCCTGTCCGGCCGCAGAATCTCATGAAGGACTCGAGGCTGTCCTTCCTCGATCTGCATCTGTACCCGGTGGACCAGCCCGGCCTGAACGCACCGTACGAACTCCGGCGCGATCTACAAACCATCGAATGGGACAAGGGAATCCGAGGACCGGTGATCGTAGGCGAATTCGGTGCCTTCAAATGGATGTATAACGACCTCGCCTCCGCCGCCTACGGCATGCGTGACCTCCAGCAGAAAACTTGCGAGCTTGGCATGCGCGGCTGGCTGTTCTGGACTTTCGATACACACGAAACCGAGGATCAGCGCCGGCTGTTCCATCTCACCGACGAAGGAGGCATGATCAACGGGCAACTCGCGCCGATCGTGCGGCCCGACCCCTGTGCCCGCTAACGCCGATCCGGCTGAGCACGCGCGCAGTCGCGAAGGTTGTCCGCGGCGGACTTGGGCGGGCTCGCACCCCAGGGGGCGTCGACGAGGCGTTCGGTGGAGACCGGTTCGTCGGGATGGCACAGCAGCATGGCGAGGAGCACGCGCGGCTTGTATCGGCAACGACGAGAACTACTACGAGGGGTTTTGTCATAAAGTGCACGCACGTGTTGGTGGCCGCGCTCGCCACTGGGCTGATGCTTACGGCGGCTCCCGCCTCGGCTGCCGCGCATCAAGCGGATGAGAAGGCGGTGTTCAGCCTGACCCACCTTTCCGGCCCCAAGGTCGGAAAGGTGGTCGTCGGCTACGCCGTCGTCGCTGTAAAGGACTTGTCGGATACGGCGACCATGGAAGAGGCGACCAAGGCGGTCAACGCCCGACTTCCCTTCAGGAAGAGCTTCAAGGTGAAGCCGGGCACATGCGCGATCATGGCAGTGGCAGGAGGCAAGAAGGGAACCAAACTTCGGCTGAGCGTCACCGTCGACGGAGCCGTACGGACCAGCAAGCGAGGGAAGGCGCCCACCAACGTCTACTGCAACGTGTAGCGGCTTGACGTGGTACGGCACGTATGCCGTACCACGTGGACCGCGTTCGCGAAGCCGGGGATCTTCGGCGTGCACCTTTGCGGAGCGCCGAACCGCCTTGGCGGGTCACGGCCACCCGCTGCCGTGTTCCTGCCGAGATATGCGTGGCGGAGTGACCGTGCAAGGGCGGCGCTCCGTCTGATGAAAAGTACGGGAGGGGAGCGACTCTACCTGGGCGCAGATACGCTCACCGGCATCGCCGCCGGCGCCACATTGTCGCTTGCCAGGGCTGAAGCTGGCCGGCGGCACCACATGATCCTTGATCGATTCGGCTAATTAGGTTCCGGATGCGTTTCCCGGGAAGGCAATTCGTGAAGCGAGCTGGGCCGCTGTATCGTCAGGTTCGGGCGATCGAGGAGTTGGCACCGCCTATCGCGGAGTTGTCCGACCTGGCGCTGAAGGGAAGCACGGGAGAGTTCCGCGGACGGCTGGCTGCTGGTGAGACCCTCGATGATCTCCTGCCTGAGGTGTTCGCAGTAGTTCGGGAGGTGTCCGGGCGGGTCTGCGGTCACCGTCATTCGGCTGATGAGCTGCGAGCGGGCGTCGCGCTGCACTACCGGTCGGTGGTTGAGCTGAAGGGTCGTGTTGCGGCGGCCGCGGCGGTGACCCTGGCGGTGTATCTGCGTGCGCTCGACTGCTGCGGTGTGCACCTGATGACCTCCGGTGAGGCGCCGCACACGGCCGAGGTCTGCCGGTTCCTCGGCCTGACGGTCATACCACTGGTCGAGGGGATGACCATAGAGGAGCGGCGGTCGGCCTACACGGCCGACGTGACGGTAGGTCCGGTTCAGGAGTTCGGATTTGACCACCTGCGTGACAACCGGGTGTCCGGTCCCGGGGAGCGGGTTCAACGCGATTTGCGCTGTGCCGTCGTGACCGGCGCAGACCTTGTCCTCCTCGACTGGGCGAACAATGAGCTGACGCTGAGAAGGGACGACAAGCTGGTAGCGTCGATCACCGTAGGAGAGTATGTACGGCTATATGAGCACGTGGCCGCGGTAGCCCCGGTGGCCCTGGGCGAGGCGGAGGAGTTCGCCTACCGCTACGATCTCGTGGTCGAGGCCGTCGCGTCGGCGCAGCCGGCCACCCGGCGCGACCACCGCGGCGCCGTGTACACCACCATCGAGGCCAAGCTCCATGCTCTGGTCGAAGCGGCCGCTGACTACCATGCCGAGGCCAGGTCGGTGCTGATCCGGGCTGACTCGCCCGATATCGCCGCGCGGCTGGCCGAGTTGCTGGCAGCCCGTGGTCTGGCCCTTACGGCGACTCACCCTCGGCGGCCGCTCGCCCATGCGGCAGGCCGACAGTAGTGACCTTGCTCGGAGAGACGGTCGCGGGGCCGGAAGTCGTTCCGGGCGGCGATCTTGACTGGCTGGCGGAGGAACAGGTGCTCGTCTCCGGGCTGGATCCGGCTCGCAGCACCGGCGAAACCTGGGCGGCGGCTGTGACCGCAGCCCGGCTACGGTTGCTGCCGAAGTGGAATGCCGATCGGCAGCGGGTGATCGAGGCGGGCGGGCTCGCGGTGCTGGGCGCGGAGCGTCTGGCGTCCCGGCGGCTGGAGACGCGGCTTCGGGAACTGGCCGGCCAGAACGGAGACACCCGGTTCTTCATGGCCCTGGACGATGGCTGGCTCAGGGCGCAGATGCCGGATCGGATACGGCGGATCTTCGGACAGAGCGACGATCCCATCGGTGGAAGATTGATGACGTGGAGCAGCGACCGCGTTCAGCGGAAGATCGAGAGAAGGATCATCGCGTACCATCGGCGGGCGTTCGACTACGCCGCGGTCTGCACTCCGTTCCGGGAGGCGATCTATGCTGAGCGGTGCGATCTCGTTGAAGGTCCGGATCCCCTGGGTACGCTGATTGCCCTGGCCGGGGCCGGTCACGAGGAGGGCTACCGTGCCAGGATGGCGGAGTTCGGTGCAGATGCGCTTTCCGCACTGGTGCGTCGTAGCGCCCAGGCCGTCATCGATCGGAAGTGGGCCTGGTATCTGCGAGATCTTGAGCGGCAGCTGCGTGATCTTGGCGACGAGGGTTGTCCCCAGGAATCGCTGCCCGCCTACCGGAGGGCAGCGGAGGCGAGATTCGAGGCGATGCGCCGGGACATGCATGAGAGAGTGATTGGCCATCTCCTCAACCCGAAGTGGGGGGAACCAGGTTTTGAGGGAACAGCGGCCCGCTGGTATAGCCAGCCAGCAGACGGAGCAAAGGATGCGTGGCGTCAGTGGCCCAACGCCGGTTCTCGCGTTCGTCCCCGTCTGGGCGAGTAGCGGTCCGAGGAGAAAACCGGTCGAGCCGGGCGCCGTCCGATGGAACGATGTGCGGTCGTGGGGAAACGATCGCTGTCCGGCCTTGAGTTCGCAGGTGTCTTCGACATCCATGTGACCGTGGCGGCCGACGGTGATCGTCGCGGCCGGGCTCGTCGAGCCGATGTTCTTCCAGGTAGGCGGCCAGCAGCGTGACGGTGCCGCCGTCCAGGGGGACGTGGCGGGTCTTGCGGCCCTTGCCGGTCATCGATGCCATGGCCGGGTGCTGGAGGCGGATGCCGCGGACGGCGAGGTCGGCGATTTCCTGGACCCTGGCCCCGGTGTCGTAGAGCGTGGCGAGCAGGGTCGCGTCGCGCCGGCCCTGCCGGGTGGACCGGTCGGGCCGGGCGAGCAGGAGCCGGGCCTGGTCAACGGTCAGGTGCCTGACGGCGGGGCGGTCCTGCTTCTTGGAGGGGATGGCGAGGATGTCCTGCCAGCAGGCCATCCGGGCCGGGTCCTCGGTCTGCATCCACGTGGCGAAGGAGCTGATCGCGGCCAGTCGCTGGTTGCGGGTCGAGACGCTGTTGTGCCGGTCTTCCTGCAGGTGGGCGAGGAATGCCGTGATGGCGCCGGCGTCGATGTGGTCGAGGGTGAGCCTGGCCGGCGGGACGGACGCTCGTCGCGGAACCAAGCGATCAGGAGCTTGAACGTGTCGCGGTAGGAGGCGATCGTGCTGGGTGAGCAGCCGCGGAGCCCGGCCAGGTGGGAGGTGAGGAAGCGGCGCAGGGCGAGCGCGAAGTCAGTCGCCATGGCGCGGCCCTGCGGTGGCGGGCGGCACGATGCCGCCGTACTCGTGCTGGACGCGGGCGGCGATCTGGGGATAGGACTCGGCGGTCAGCCTCAGGTAGTAGGCGGTGTCGCCGATCGAGGAATGGCCCATGTAGGCCTGCAGGACCGGCAGCAGCGCGCTGACGTCCTCGCCGGCGGCGAACCATGTCCGCAGGTTGTTGACCGCGAACGTGTGTCTTAGATCGTGGACGCGGGAGGCCGTGGCCCCGCCCGCCGTGGGAGATGCGGGCCTGCCAGAGGAACCGGCGGAAGTTCTTGTAGACGTTCAGCAGCGCCAGCGGCTGCCCGGCGCTGCCAGGGAAGAACCATTCCCAGCCCGGCTGCCCGGCCATGCGTGCGTGGTAGCCGCCCAGCCGTTCGCGCAGCGGCCCGGAGACCGGCACCTGTCGGTCCTTGCCGCCCTTGGCGTCGCGGACCTGCAGGACTCCGGCACTGACATCGACGTCGCCGGGGCGCAGCAGCCGGGCCTCGGAGCTGCGCAGCCCGCAGGCGTAGACCGTCCGGAACAGCACCGGCATGACCAGGTGCCGGAACGGGGCCTCGGAACTGTAGCGGCAGCGGTCGGTCTGGGCGAACAGGTCCGCCAGTTCCCGGTCGGTATAAATGTGCGGGACGTAGCGGGCGGGCCTGGGCAGCATGCGCGCGGGCAGGACATAGGCCTCGGTCCCGCGGCGGCCGAGCCAGCGGGCAAGTTCCCTGACCGGCGCGGCCAGGCCCTGCAGGGTCGCCGGCCGGACTCCCCGCTCGCGGGCCGCGGTGATCCAGGCCTCGGCGGAGGCCTTCGTGACCGTTTCTAGTCCGGGGAACTCGGCGCGGCAGAACGCCTCGAACCGGGCCAGCACCCATTCCTCGGCGTCGTACTTGTAGCCGACGGCGCGCTTATCGGCGGCGAGCGCCGCGATCGCGACGGCCAGGCCCGGGTTCGCGCTGCCCTTCACCGCGGCACCTGCCTTCCGGGCTCGTCGGGGTCCAGGGCGCACCTGGCGAGCAGGCCGAGGGAGGATTTCAGGTAGACGCCGGTCGAGGCCACCGACTGGTGGCCGAGGATGTCGGCGATCTGCTCGACCGGGGTGCCGCCCTCCATCAGCCGGGTCGCCAGCGTGTGCCTGAGAGAATGCATGCCGCGGCGGCGCTTGTCGCTCACCGGGACATGCGCCGCCCGGGCGTACTTGACCAGCATCTGGTGCAGGTGCTCCTGGTCGGAGAACGGGCCGACCGGGGCGGTGTGCCGCAGGAACACCTGCGGGCAGTCGCCGGCCGGCCGCCCGGAGCGGACGTAGTCGATGACCGCCCAGCCGACGTCCTTCAGCAGCGGCAGCCATACCCTGCCGCCGGTCTTGGCCTGGGCGACCGACAGCCGGTTGCCCGGCCAGTCGAAATCGGAGAACTCCAACCGCTTGACGTCGATGCCGCGCAGCCCGAGCCTGGCCACCAGCAAGATGATCGCGTAGTCGCGCTTCCCACACGGGTTGCCCCGGTCGACCGCCTCCAGGATCCTCGCCACGTCGCCCTGGTCCCATACCGACGGGATCCTCGCCTGCCTGCGGGACGGCACCGCCGGGACCGCCTCCGCCGTCGCGGTGCCGGCCAGTCCGGCCTCGGACGCGAACCGGAGGACCGCAGGGCGCACAGTTTCTGCTCGACGGTCTTGGCCTGGTAGCCGGCCAGCGTGGCGACGAACGCCCCGACCGTCCCCGCATCGCAGCGGGCGAGCCCGCCCCGCGTCCCGGCGAACGCGGTGAACTCCCCGGCCAGCGTCCCGTAAGAGCGCACCGTCGAGGCGCTCCGCTCCGCGGCCCGCAGCCATGCCTCGAATCGGACGACGACAGCGGCCTCGTCCGCGGACAGCTTGCTGACCATGCGGGAGTAGCGGCGCACCACGGCGCCGTGAGTCTCGTAGTCGCCCAGCATCTGGGCGACCCTGAACAAGTACACGTCGGTCTGCTTGAGCGTGCCGGCCTGCTCCTTGGCGAAGAAGCAGCAGGCCTCGTCAACCCACTCCATGGCCAGGTCCAGCGAGAACTCCTCCACGCCGCGGGCAGCGAAGTACCGCTGCAGGCGGCGCCAGGCGCCCCGGTACCAGACCATCGTCGAGTCCTTGTAGCCCAAGCGGATCATCTCCGCTTCCAGGCCGGACACCAGCACAGGCAAGGCGACCATCGGCCGACCTCCGATCATGCGCGGCCCGGCCTCTGCCAGGCCTCATGAACGGATCTTCGGCGTTATGGTCAGCGTTCGCTAGCCTGTCCGGCCCTCACCAGCCGCAACGGGTCGACACTGCGCATAATCCAGCACTGCGCATAGGGATCGTTATGCGCAGCTGAACATAAGCCGCCTTGTGACGAAGCTCGAGGAAGGCGAAGTACGTCTTGATCGTCTGAGCCCGTGCCGCCCGCGTGTTCCGGAGAGACCTCCCGCAGCACCTTGCCAAAGTAGATATCGATGTCAGACGGCTCCAGTTCCCACAGCGGCCGCCCGAACCAGGCCCGGACCTGCTCCAAGTGCGACATGTCCGCAGCGATCGTCGAGTCGGCGAGCCCTGCGGCCGCCCGGGCCAGCACGAACCCGGTCAGCACGTCGGTCTCCAGCGCTTCCAGGTCCTCGGCGATGGCCGGAGCACGCGCCACCCGAAGATCTTTCACCACCGCCAGCGCCATCTCCGGCCACCTCGCCTTCACCATCGCAGCAAGACGAACGACCAGGACGATAGACCTTCAGAAACTCTGAAATCTCATCAACACCAGAAGGAGTCGGAGCACCAGCAGATAAGCCCAGGTCCTGCGGCTGAAGAAACCGAGGATGGTCAGAGGAACTCAGGGGTTATTACATAGAAACGGACCGGAAGCAATTCCGGCACCGCGCCCCAGGCCGACTCGACCACTCGTGACCGCATTTCACCGGTGCTGCCCGTAGTGCGGGATCAATAACCACGCGAATGACGGGGCTGCTCTCCCGCTGGACCGGACGCGGCAGACGACGAGGTCTTGCGGCAGCGAGAAGCCATGCGCGTGACCCAGTCGGGTGGGTGTTTCCGCCCCTTGGGGTTGAGGTCTTTGAGTGCCGGGATGTGGTGCGCCTCGACCCGCTCCGTGGAACCGCATAAATTCACAGATGTCGGCGGTGAGCCATTGGATCAGCTTGGACGGGCACCTGTTCCAGATGCGCGGCGGGTTGTCGTTGAGGGGCTGCGTGGTGACGTCCCGGGTCCAGGCTGATGCCGCCCCATTGCGGTTACCACTGGCGGTCGTCCGTCGTCGCGTTACAGGGGACGTGCAGGCCACGGCGTGGACCATGCTCGGTGTCGGGGTTAGACGCCAAACCGAGTGGCGGTCATGGACGATCTACGCTGTGGAATATGTTCCGGTAGGCGCGTGGCGAGACGCCACGGCGGTTAACAAACTGCTCTCGAAGGACGGCGACGGACCCGAACCCGGCCTCACGCGCGACTGTCTCGACCGGCAAATCGGTCGTCTCCAGCAGTTCCTCAGCGCGGTTGAGTCGCTGGGCGCGCACCCAGGCAAGCGGGGTGGTTCCGGTGACACGTTTGAAGTGGCGAGCGAAGGTACGCGGGCTCATCAGGGAGTACGCGGCCATCTCGTCGACCGATAGCGGCTTGTCCAGATTTGTTCGGACCCAGTCCAGCAGGGAGCCCAGCCGCTCATCATCGCTTCCGGCGGGGACGGGCGCCGGGATGTACTGGGCCTGTCCTCCCTCACGATGCGGTGCCACGACGACCTGGCGGGCAATGGCGTTGGCGACTGCAGCACCGTGCTCGCGCCGTATCAGGTGCAGGCACATGTCGATCCCGGACGCGCTGCCCGCGCCGGTAACTATGCCGCCCTCGTCCACGTACAGGGCATCCGGCATGACGGTAACCTCTGGGTAGCGGGCGGCCAGATCACCGGCCAGGCTCCAGTGGGTGGTCGCGCGACGTCCGTCGAGCAACCCGGCTGCCGCCAAGAGGAACGATCCGGTGCAGAAGCCCGCGATGATGGCACCCCTGCGGTGCGCGACCTTGATCGCCGCCGCGACCGGCGGCGAGAGCGTGGGAGTCTGTGTGTCACAGGGGAGCAAGATGACCAGGTCTGCCTCCTCCATGCGCTCCAGCCCGTGGCCGACTTCCATCGGCAGGCCGAGTTCGGTGCGTACCGGGCCGGGTTGTTCGGCGCACACCGTCAACTCGAAGCGCGGCAGACCGAGATCGGTGCGGTCGGCGAAGATCTTGGCCACCAGGCCCAGCCCGAAAGCGCTCACGTCTTGGGTAGCGTACGCAGCCACGGAAGAAAACGGCGTCATAGCTCCATATTGGCAGGATTTCCGCCAATATCTGCAGAACCGCCACTGTCAGGGCAACCAGCGTCTCCATGATGATCCATAGTTCCCAATGCGGAGACCGGGAGACCTGTGAGCGGCATACCGCCGTTAAGCAGTGCGTCGTAAGCCGTACTCCATGAGCGTAACGGGGCACGTAGGCCTCGGTCCGGCAGGGCGGAGCGGAACCCCTGATCTGGGCTTTCACCGTGCCGGGTGGGCACGACTTTCTGTCGGCGGCGACGACGGCGAGCAGGCCGGGAATGCCTCGTCGATCTCGGCGCGTCTCAACATGTTCATGCGCGGGGCGCCGATATAGGTCCGCCCGCGGTCCGCGTGGGCAACGCCTTCAAACGGTTCCGGAATCCAACCGGGTCAGACCTTCGGCATGCCCGGTCTACCCGTCCAGAATGGCGGGAAAAATGCTGATATAGGCAGCAGCACTACTGTCGCTGTCTAGAGACGGCCTCCATGCTTGTGGATGATCGGAACGCATGGGGGAGACTTATGAGTGACCTTCCGGCTGCCAGGACGGCGTCGTACACCGTTCTGTACGAGGGCTACGGCAGCGACGGTGTAGCGAGCACGGTCGGATATGTCCAGGACGGCGAGGTCCGCTTGGTAACCGATCCCGGCATGGTCAAGAACCAGTCGCTCATTCTCGATCCGTTGTGGGCACTGGGCGTGGCGCCCGAGTCGGTGACTGACGTCGTCTTCAGTCATCATCATCCCGACCACACGCTGAACGCGGCACTGTTCCCGAATGCCAGATTTCATGACCACTGGGCGATCTACTCCGGTGACCAGTGGACCTGGCGTGACGCCGAGGGCTACGAGCTCACGCCGTCGATCAAGCTGATCAGGACGCCTGGGCACTCGCACGAGGACATCACTACGCTCGTCGGTACTCCGAGCGGGGTCGTGGTCTTCACCCACGTGTGGAACGACGCCACGTCCACAGGGGACAGGCATGCCGTCGATCTCGAGGCGCTGCATCTCGGCCGTAAGCGGGTATTGGCGGTGGCCGACATCGTGGTCCCCGGCCACGGCGCTGCGTTCATCCCTGGTGCCGATACGCCGCGCTAGGTCTAGGGCCCGTCAACCTGGAAACCGGCGAACGCACCTCCCTGCCGACGCTGCCAGGGGCGAGGGGAATGCGCTGCAGCCTGAACTGGTGCGTGGCCACGCTGGAAGGCCGTACCGTGCTGTGGAGTCTCGCCGGTGGCGAGTCCCGGGTCGTACGCGGCCATCTCACCCCGGCGTCGCGCGGATCGCTTCATCGACCTCGGCGCGACCGTGCATGACCTCGTCACCGGGCAGAGCGTCGAGATCGGCCTGAAGAAGTCACAAGGTGGAACCACCTGGCACAGCGGCGTGTCCTCCTCCCCTGGGCTGGTGTTCAGCTGGCAGGCGCCGTCCTGCGGCTCGTCCGGCTCGCCATCCTGCGGCTCTGGCAATGGGCCTGAACTGGCCGTGCTCAATCTCGCAGCGGTTCAGGGGTGAATCTGCATCCCCAGAGCCTTGCCCGAATCACGGTGCGCCGACTGGTTCCGCCCATGCCGGCCGACGCGTGGTGGGGATGGGTGGGGCCGCTCTTCGTCACCGTGCTCGGCGGAGCATTGCGATTCCTCCGGCTGGGCGAACCGCGCGCGGTGGTCTTCGACGAGACCCACTACATCAAGGGGGCCTATTCGCTGCTGACGTTCGGTGTCGAGCGCATGACGTTGGACACCGACGAAGACCCGATCGCCAACCGAATGATCATGGCTGGCGATCTTAACATCTGGCGGCGGTGCCCGACCATCGAGGAATGCGCCGAGTACGTCGCCCGTAGATGGGGCGGCCGTCCGGGATCTGCCCTGCGGCGAAGGCGTCTAGCCGCACCGCTTCCGGACGGCTGTCATGTGCGGGATATGAGGTCGAGAAGTCCAGCGGGGCCGCGTGCAGCCCTATGTCCGCGAGATCTTCTCGCCCGCCGTGAACGGCACGTGTGTCAAGCGTCTGGCGAGTCATGAGTGCATGATTGAACCCTCATCGGCCACCATCAAGAGAGCCTGAATTATATTTTCCGCATGGACCCGAAACTTCAGCTTGGATTCGATTGATCTTGAGATTCTCCGGCTGCTGCAGAACGATGCGCGGATCACCAATCGACACCTGGCGGACGCGGTCGGCATTGCTCCATCCACGTGCCTGGGCCGTGTCAGCCGGCTGCGCTCCGCCGGGGTCATCGAGCAATACACAGTGCGCGTCCATCCAGCCGCGCTGGGCAGGCCTTTGGAGGCCTCGCTGGCGGTACGCCTGCAGCCACATCGCCAGCCGTATGTGGACGCATTCGTCGACCATGTGCTCGCTCAGTCGGAGACTCGAACGCTCTATCACCTGACGAGCCCCGATGACTACATCATCCATGTGGCCGCCGTGGACGCGGCCGACTTGCAGCGTTTTGTCCTGAACGAGCTGACGTCACGGCCCGAAGTGGCGCTGGTCCACACCAACCTGATCTTCCAGCAGTGGCCTGGAACACCGCTGCTTCCACCGGGCGCCAAGGCTCGTGATATGAGGCCGGCCATTGGCGGGAATCAGCCGGAACTTGGCAGGCCATCATCTTGATAGGCACATCCCCTTTCATGGACCATGAGCGGGCGTCCCGGCTCGGATGAAGAGAACACACCCGCATGACCGAACGCCCAGCACATGTGGCGGAGCGTCCGGTCATTCGGATGAAGATTCGCATTGCGGGGTCGTCGTATCGGTTTACCAATTCGGATTTCGGGTGACCAGTATCACATTCAGGGATCTTGAGGTTTGCGCCCGTGACGGGTGTACGCAACTACCCGGTCTTGGGTGAAGCCCCGCAGGTCATGCAGGCGGGTGGTCACCCATGCCTTCATCCGGACCGCGGCGACCCGGCACTGCGGGCAGAATCTGGCCCGTTCATCCGCGGTGGCCAGGTGCACCACCGGTCCATCCTGCAGTCCATCACCTGCGGCGACGACCCTTGACGGTTACCCCGTCCAGGCCGAGCAGCAGCGGCGTATCGTTGACGCACTCGACGGGGTGGAGTCCACCACCCACATCGGGTCGTGCCACAGATCGACCTCGCGTGCCAGTGCCCGGATCGCGGGTTTGAGCAGGGGCAGGGTCTTGCACAGGCGTTTGTTGTAGCCGGACTGGCCAGGCAGGGTAGAGGGCGCGCGTGATCCGGTAGCCGGTCGTCACGGGGTGGCCGCCGGGCCGGGGGACGGACGGTCGGCGCGGGGGGCCGGCCCGCGTGTGCCTGGCACGGTCGGTTCGGGGGAGATGTGGGCTGGGCCGGGGGTCAGCTTGCGGGTACCCGGCAGATGCCGTACGCCCCACTCCGCGAGCGCGTCGACCACGGGGCCGAGCTGCCGGCCCGCCTCGGTGAGCCGGTAGGTGTAGCGCGGCGGGCGCTCGCTGTAGGGCAGGCGCTCCACGATGCCGGCGTCCTCGAGCCTGCGCAGCCGGTCGGCCAGCGTGTTGGTGGGGATGGCCTCGGCGGCGCCGACGAAGTCGCCGTAGCGTAGTTGCCCGGCCATGAGCAGGTCGCGCACAAGCAGCAGCGACCATCTGTCGCCCAGGATGTCCAGCGTGCTCGCGACCGCGCAGTCCGAGCGGCGCCAGCTTGATTCAGCAGCCATGGAAAGGATTCTCACCCAGTCACTTGCGTTCTGCAAGCGACGAGTCATATCGTCGCTTGCAGAACGCAAGTCACTAGATGGGTGGTCTCATGTCTCCTGCTGCCTCCGCTCCTGCCGCCGTGCCCGCCGTCCCAAGGCTCACGCTCTGGCTGTGGGGCATCGCGGCCGCCTGGTGCGCCGTTGTCGCGCTGGCCGCCTCCGCCGGGGCGTTCGCGGCCAGCGGCACCCCGCCCGTCGCGCTTGGGCTGGCCGTCGCCGTACCGCCCCTGCTCGTCGTTGCGCTGCTGGCCTGGTCACCTCCGTTCCGGGCCTGGGCCGCCGCGGCCGATCTGCGCGCGCTCACGACGCTGCAGACCTGGCGGGTCGCGGGCTTCGGCTTCGTCGCCGTGTGGGCCGTCGGCGACCTGCCCGGCGCTTTCGCGCTCCCCGCGGGCCTCGGCGACATCCTGGTGGGCCTCACCGCCCCGCTGGTCGCCGCCCGCTGGACGGGGCCCGGCCGACTAGCCCGGAGGATCTTCTACGCCTGGACCGCGATGGGCATCCTGGACCTACTCCTCGCCGTTACCCTCGGCGTGCTGCACTCGCCCACGCGACTCGGCGTCCTGGCCGCCGCCGGTGACACGGCCGTGATGGCCACGCTCCCCATGAGCTTGATCCCCACCTTTGTCGTGCCCGCGATGCTGGCGCTGCACGCCATCTCGGTGTTCAACGCCCGCCACGCCTTAGCCTGCGGCTTTCACGGCGAATTTGAGCCAGCCTGATCGTTCACATAAGAAAAGTGCCCTTGAACTGGGAGGATCGGA
>NZ_JBQHCV010000054.1:0-32005 GCF_052068215.1 Nonomuraea sp. H19
GAGTCGGCCAAGATGGTCACCACGGATGCCAGTGGTTCGGTCAACTCACCGTTCACCGTCCGGAAGAGCTTCCAAGGCGTGAGCCCTGAGGGGACCGCAGTGGGCGCGGTGAACTGCGCCACCACCGCCTGCTACGTCAGTGCTGGGAACGAGGCCGTTTTCCTCGGCTCCAAGCAGATTTCCTTCAGCTAGCCCGTTCACGTTCATAGGCTCTACCGCAACTTGAAGGCCACTTCCCGGGATCGGGAAGTGGCCTTTCAGGCGCCCGGAGCCGGGCCAGAAGTCATCTGCCGTGTCCGCGCGGTGCTGATCAGGGGGTTCTTGGTCGGGCTCATGGGTGGCCTCCTGGCCGTGGCGCTCGCCCCGTACGTCAACGGCTGAGCGATCGGTGAGGGGGATTTCCGCGTGGAAGCCCGGACGGTTGCCCCCCGCGTCGGGCCAGGCGAGGCAACTTCACGGTTGACAGGAAGTGGATATCGCCAGACATGTTGCGGACATCAGTTTCTCTGGTCCGGCCGGCACGCGTGACACAGAATTATCTGTGTCAGAGCGAATAAATCGCCAGAGAAAAAGAATGAAAGAATGCAGAAGAAGACCGGCGGGACGGCGGCGGAACGCGTTGTCCTTTTGTTCATTCACGCCATTTCTTCGAGGGAGAGTCTCATGTGTTTTTCCGCCGACCATTCGAGGACGGGCTGACATGGCAGGCGCACGCGCGGTCGTGACCGGCGGCTCCGGCTTCATCGGCAGGCATCTGGTGCGGGCGCTGCTCGCCCGCGGCGACGAGGTGACGGTCTTCGACCGCGAGCCCGACCCGCTGGTGCGCACGGTCACCGGCGACATCCGCGACGAGGCGCGACTGGCCGAGGCCATCGGCCCGGGGGTGGACGTCGTCTACCACCTGGCCGCCGAGGTCGGGGTGGACCGCTACCTGGCCCGCCCCCTCGACGTGATCGACGTCAACTTCCAGGGCACCAGGAACGTGCTGGAGCGGGCCGCCGCGGCCGGCGCGCGCGTGGTGGTCGCCAGCACCAGCGAGGTGTTCGGCAAGAACCCCGCCGTGCCGTGGGCGGAGAACGCCGACCGGGTGCTCGGCTCCACCGCCGCGGACCGCTGGACCTACTCCTCGGCCAAGGCGATGTCCGAGCACCTCACGCTGGCGTTCTGCCGGCAACACGGGCTGGACGCCGCGATCGTGCGCTACTTCAACGCCTACGGCCCCGGCCAGCGGCCCGCCTTCGTCATCAGCCGCACCGTGCACCGGGCGCTCAACGGGCAGCCGCTCGCGCTCTACGATGGCGGCCGGCAGACCCGGTGCTTCACGTACGTGGCGGACGCGGTGGCCGGCACGCTGCTGGTCGCCGACAAGGGCGGCGCCGGCGAGGTGTTCAACCTGGGCAGCATGACCGAGAGCACCGTGCGCGAGGCGATCACCACGGTCGCGGCGCTGACCGGGGCCAGGACTGTCGAGGTGGACGCGCGCGCCGCCCTGGGGCCCGCCTACGAGGACGTGCCACGACGCGTGCCCGACAGCACCAAGGCGCGCAGGCTGCTTGGGTGGGAGGCGACGACCTCGCTGGTCGAGGGCGTCGCGCGGACCATTGAGTGGGCCAGGGCGAACCCGTGGTGGCTGGCCGTCCCCGACTCCGGCGTCCCCGTGGCCGCCGCGAGCCGACCGCATGACGCCGACCGCATGACGCAGGCCGCATGACAGAGCCTCCGCACCCGGACGGTGCGGAGGCTCTTCACGTGTCTAGGACACTGCCGCGGGAACCGGGGCGGTCAGGCGCACGGGAAGCGCCCGGTGCCCGTTCATGATGAACGTCGGCAGCGGCACCAGGTCCTGCTTGTCCACCGCCAGGCTGAGCTCGGGGAACCGCTCGAACAGCGACGACAGCCCGATCGTGGCGACCGCCCTGGCGATGGAGGCGCCGAGGCAGTAGTGCGGGCCGTACCCGAACGACAGGTGCTCCTTGTTCGGCCGGGTGAGGTCGAAGGTGCCCGCGTCCGCGCCGTGCAGGGCCGGGTCGCGGCCCACCGCGGCGTAGTTGATCAGGATCGGGTCGCCCTGGGGGATGGTGACGCCGTCGAGGTGGATGTCCGTGACGGCGTACCGCAGCGGCAGGTGCGCCAGCGGCGACTCCACCCGCAGGACCTCGTCGATCACGTCGTCCCAGGTGGACTGGCCCGACTTGACCAGGTCGAGCTGCTCGGGGTGGGAGAGCAGCGCGGTGATCGCGTTGTCGAAGAAGTTGATCGTGGTCTCCGAGCCCGCGCCGAGGATCGCGAAGATCGTGTCGGTGAGCTCGACCTCCGACAGCCGCGAGCCGTCGGTGTCGCGCGCGGTCACCAGGTCGGTGGTGATGTCCTCGCCCGGGTTCTGCCGCTTCTCCGCGATCAGCTCGGCCATGGCGCCGCGCCAGCCGGACAGGATCGCCTGCGCCTGCTCCGGCGTGACCGTGGTGTCCACCATCATGTCGATGACCTTGGCGGTGGCCGCGCGGGCCTCCTCCGACATGCCGATCAGGTCCGCGACCAGCATGGCCGGCAGCGGGTAGGCGAACCGCTCGCGCAGGTCGACCACCTCGCCGGGCTCCGCCGCCACCAGCGCGTCCAGGAGCTGGTTCGTCAGCGCCGTGATGCGCGGCTTGATCGCCTCGGTCCTGCGCGGCGTGAAGGCCTTGCCGACCAGCCGGCGCAGCCGGACGTGGTCCTTGCCGTACGCGGTGACCATGTTGTCCATGGCGATCCAGCTGATCATCTCCCAGTCGGGCGGGATCTCGCCGTTGATGAACGCGGGCCAGTGGTTGCGCGCGCTCTTGGTGACGTTGGGCTCGGCGAGCAGCTGCCTGACCGCCTCGTGGGTGTTGACCGACCAGGCGAGCACCCCACCGGGGAGCTCCACCTGGACGGCGTGGCCCTGAGCGCGCAGGAAGTCGGTTTCCGCATGGATGTCACGGCCGATGGTGTCGAGAACGGGGCAGCGTCTTTCCACTGTGGTCTCCCATAGAACTCAGCGATTCGGACGGTGTCAGACCTTGGCCGACGCGGGCTCCTCGGCGGCGTCCACGGAAGGCTCCTCGGAAGGCTCCTCGGGCGCCTCCCCCATGGCCTGCTCGGAAGCCGGCGGCACCTTCCTGAGCGTGATCAGCGCGACGGCGGCCAGGCACAGGGCCAGCACCGCGCTGACGCCGGTGGCTGCGGTGACCGCCGTGGTGAAGGCCTCGCGCCCGGCGGCGAGCAGCTCGGCGGCCACGGGTGCGGCCACCTGCTGGGCCGCGTTGATCGCGCCAGCGATGCCCTCGCTCGCGGTGTCCGCGAGGGCGGGCGGCACGGACGGGGGCAGCGTGCCGGCGATCTGCACGCTGTAGACGGCGGTGCCGACACTGCCCAGCGCGGCCACGCCGAGCGCGATGCCCAGCTCGCCGCCCGTCTCGGAGACCGCGGAGGCCGAGCCCGCCTGCTCGGGCGGGACGGAGCCGAAGATCAGCGCGTTGCCGAGCGCGCCCATCGGCCCCGCGCCGATGGAGCCGATGACCAGGCCGGTCAGCACGATGCCCACGCCGGAGGTGACGTCGAGCTGGCTCAGCACGAAGTAACCGGCCGCCATGACGACCAGGCCCGCCGCGATGACGTACCCGGGGCGCAGCTTGCGCGCGATCACGGGGGCCAGCAGCACGCTGGCGATGGTGGCCGCGGTCGAGGGCAGCACCCACAGGCCCGTCTGCAGCGGCGACAGGCCGACCACGGTCTGCAGGAACATGCTGACCAGGAAGAAGCTGCCGTTGACGATGCCGCCGAGAATCATGATCGACACCGCGGCCCGGAAGACCGGCAGCTTGAACAGCTTCATGTCGAGCAGCGGCGAGTCCAGCCTGCGCTGCCGCCGCACGAACGCCAGGCCGAAGGCGAGGCCCACCACGATGGCGACGACATACCAGAGCTGCCAGCCGTGCTTGGCCAGTTCCTTCAGCCCGTAGACGAAGGGCAGGATGGCCGCCAGCGACAGCGCGACGCTGGGCAGGTCGAGCCGGCCGCCCTCGGGGTTGCGGTGCTCGGGCAGCAGCGCGGGCCCGGCCGCGAGCAGCAGCACCATGACCGGCACGGCCAGCAGGAACACCGAGCCCCACCAGAAGTTCTCCAGCATCACGCCGCCGACCACGGGGCCGAGCGCGACGCCGCCCATGAAGCAGGCCATCCAGACCGAGATGGCGGTGCCCATCTGCGCGGGGTCCTTGAAGATGGTGGCGATCAGCGACATCGTCGACGGCATGATCGTCGCGCCGGCGACGCCGAGCAGCGCGCGGGAGACGATGAGCATCTCGGCGCTGGAGGAGTAGGCGGCCAGCACCGACGCGGCGGTGAAGGCGGCGGCGCCGATGAGCAGCAGCTTGCGCCGCCCGATCAGATCACCGAGCCGGCCCATGGTGACCAGGAGGCCGCCGATGACGAAGCCGTAGATGTCGGTGATCCAGAGCTGCTGGGTGAGCGAGGCCCCCAGCTCCGAGCTGAGGTGGGGGAGCGCAAGGTAGAGCACGCTCATGTCGATCGAGAGCAGCAGCGTCGGCAGGGCCAGGATGGCCAGCGCCAGCCACTCGCGGGTGCCGGCCTTCGCCGGTGCGTTCACGTCCATCTAGGGTCCCTTCCTCTCAGTTGGTCAGCGCGCCCACAGGCGCCTGCTCGGCGGGCTCCGGCTGGACCGGAGGCTTGCGGGATCTGCTCCAGTACTTCATGGCCGGGCGCTCCACCAGCGTGTAGAGCAGCCAGCCCGTCACGACGGTGACGCCGGCGAGCGCGATCACGAGCAGCGTGCCGCCCACGGGCCCGTACTCGGCCTTGCCGAGCACCGCCTCGCGCAGCCAGTACAGGACGATGGACTGGGTCAGGTAGAAGCCGAAGGAGATCTGTCCCAGCCAGACCATCGGCCTGGTGCCGAAGAACGTCTTCCTGCCCTCCAGGTTGGCCTGGGCGAAGGTGCCGATGGCCAGCGCGAAGGGGATGGCGGTCACCAGGGAGACGCTGTAGGGCCAGGGGACGTACAACGTGGCCGCGTACCCGATCACCATCAGCGCCATCACGGGGAGCACCCCGATGCGCGGCCACCTGCCCGCGGCGACGATCCTGGCCAGGATCATGCCAAGCACGAACTCGAACAGCCGCACGGGCGGGAACAGGTAGATGAACCAGAACTGCGGCAGCGACAGCGCCTCGCCCGGGTACTTGGGCGCGTCGGGCACCAGCGTCAGCGTGACCAGGCACATGAGGGCCATGCCGACGAAGGCCAGCCCCGCCCACAGCCACAGCCGGTTGTCGGCGATCTTCCTGATCGGGATGATCAGCGCGGGGAAGAGCAGATAGAACAGCATCTCCGCGCTCAGGGACCAGGCCGGCATGTTCGCGCCGCCCCAGATGGCGTTGTCGTTGACGAAGACGTTGAGGAGCAGCAGGTTCGGCAGGCCCCACAGGACCGTGTACGAGCCGGCGAACAGCAGCATGGCAAGCGCCCACGTCACCACGTGGTTCGGCATGATCTTCACGACGCGGCGCCGGTAGTAGGTGCGGATCCGGTCACCCGGCTTGGCCGCCCACGTGATCACGAAGCCGCTCAGGATGAAGAAGAACGACACTCCGATGGAACCGCCGGGATACAACAGCCACATCAGCGTCTGGGTGATGCCGTCGTCCGCGTACGGGGTGGCCATATTCTGGTTCCCCTGCGTGAAGGGGAAGATGACGTGGCTCAGGAAGACCAATAACGCGGCGATGATGCGCATTCCCGTTAGCGCGGGCAGATCTCCGCGCACGGCAGGGGGTGTGGAGGTCACGTTGGGTTCCTTTCTCTCGGAATGCCCTGCTCCATCTTTTGTGCGGCCATCTGCCCGCCGCATCTCGCCACGTGCGGACTTCGAATGAGCAGGCCGCCGGATCAGAGAGGCACAGAGGTGGTGAGCCCGCCGTCCACCCGGAGCTCCTGGCCGGTGATGTACGACGAGCGCGGCGAGAGCAGGAACGCCGCCGCGTCGGCCACGTCCTCGGCGGTGCCGAGCCGCCCGAGCGCCACCTGCGCCCGGCAGGCCTCCTGCGCCTCGGGGGTGTTGGAGATCGCCTCGAACATCTCGGTGACGATGTAGCCGGGGCTGATCGCGTTGACCCGGATGCCGCTGGGCGCCAGGTCGGCCGCCAGCGTACGCACCAGGTTGATCACCCCTGCCTTGCTGGCCGCGTACACAGAGGTGAAGGCCAGCCCGCGATGCGCCAGCCAGGATCCGTTGACCACGACGGACCCGCCGCCGGTCATCAGCCGCACCGCCTGCTGGATGGTGAAGTAGACGCCCTTGAGGTTGGTGGCGACGATGTCGTCGAAGGCCTCCTCGGTGACGTCGCCGCTGCGCGAGAAGCCGGCCACGCCCGCGTTGGCGAAAACGCCGTCGAGCCTGCCGAAGCCCTCCTCGACGCGCGAGACCAGCGCGCCGACCTCGGCCGGGCGCGACACGTCGGTGGGCACGGCGAGCACGCGGCCGCCCGCGTCGAGCTCGCGCACCGCCTTGTCCAGGCGCTCGGGGCTGCGTCCCGCGAGCACGACCCGCGCGCCCTCGGAAAGGAGCCGCTGTGCGGTGGCCAGCCCCATGCCGCTGCCGCCGCCGGTGATGAGAACCGCTTTGTCGGAAAACTCGTTCATGGGGTCAGAATCACATGCCGCCCCGCGCGGAATTTCTGAAGAATTGCGCTGTCGCGCGGCCAGCAATTCAGAAGATGTTACGCATCTTCTCCGATGTGACCCTGTGGTGAACGCTAAAGCGCGCAGGAGGCGATCCGATGGGTGATGAGTCAAAGACCCGCGCGGTGGTGCTCGGCGGCAGTCTCGCGGGGCTTTTCGCCGCCAGAGTGCTCTCCGACGCCTACGACGAGGTGGTCATCGTCGACCGCGACGAGCTGATAGGTGTGCAAGGCCCGCGGCGCGGATGCCCGCAGAGCCGGCACATCAACGGCCTGCTGGCCCGCGGCCAGCAGGTGATGGAGGAACTGTATCCCGGCATCACCGAGGGGTTGTTCGCCGACGGCGTGCCGACCGGCGACCTGGCCGGTGACGTGCGCTGGTATTTCAACGGCAAGCCGCTCCAGCGCCAGCACGCGGGCCTGGTGTGCGTGGCGGCCAGCCGCCCCAAGCTGGAGCACCACATCAGGGAGCGGACGAGGGTCCTGCCCGGCGTGGTCTTCGCCGAGCGTCACGACATCCTCGGCCTCGAGTTCACCCCCGACGGCAGCCGGGTCGTCGGGGCCAAGGTGCAGCCGCTCGACGGTGAGAGCGAGCCGCACGTCATCTCCGCCAACCTGGTGGTGGACGCCACCGGGCGCGGCTCCCGCACGCCGGTCTGGCTCGAGACCCAGGGCTACCCCCGGGTCGAGGAGGAGCGTACGAAGATCGGCCTCGGCTACGTCACGCAGCACTACCGGCTCACCGAGGACCCGTACCACGGCGACCTGTCGATCAACCCGGTCGCCAACAAGGACCTCCCGCGCGGCGCCATCTTCACCAAGACCGACGGCGACCGCGTCGAGCTGACCACGTACGGCATCCTCGGCGACCACCCGCCCACCGACCAGGAGGGCCTGTACGCGTGGCTGAAGACGCTGGCCACGCCCGACATCTACGAGGCCGTGCAGAACGCCGAGCCGCTGGACGAGCCCGTCGCCTTCCGCTTCCCGACGACGCTGCGGCGCCGCTACGAGAAGATGACGCGCTTCCCCGACGGCCTGCTCGTGACGGGCGACGCGGTGTGCTGCTTCAACCCCGTCTACGCGCAGGGCATGACCGTGGCCGCGCTCTCCGCCCTGGTCATCCGCCAGCACCTGCACACCGGCGCGCTGCCGGACCCCTTCCAGTATTTCGGCGATCTGGCGCGCAACGTCATCGACCAGCCGTGGGAGATGACGCACACGGTCGACATGGGCTTCCCGGGCGTGGAGGGTGAGCGCGGCGCCAAGGTCCGCGTGGCCCAGGCCTTCCTCGGCCTCGTGCAGGAGGCGGCCACCAAGGACCCTGACGTGGCTGGGGCCTACATGCGCGGCGCAGGGCTCGTCGACGGGCCGGAGGCGCTCATGAAGCCGCCCATGCTGGCCCGCATCCTGTGGAACGCGCTGCCCTGGGTCGGCACGCCCGCGCAGTCGCCGCGGCGCGCGCCCCAGCCCAGGTCACTGGCGAGGAGTGAGAAATAGTGAGCGTCACAGAGCTGCTTCCGCTCTCGTGGAACCAGGGGTTCCTGCGCGCCTGGGACCAGGGCGACGAGGCGGGTCCGTTCGGTCCCCGCTACATCATCGTCTGCGGCTGGCGCCTGACCGGGCCCGTCGACCCCGCCGTGCTGCAGGAGGCGCTGGACGAGGTGGTGGCGCGGCACGAGGCGCTGCGCACCGAGATCGTCCGCAGCGGCGACGGCCACCAGGTCGTCCATCCGCCGAGCCAGGTCCGGCTGACCATACGCGACCTGCCGGGCGACGACAGGGACAGGCGCGCGGAGGAACTGCTCAACGACGCGGAGGCGGAGCCGTTCCCGATCAAGGAGCTGCCGCTGATCCGCGCGGTGCTCGGCCGCTTCGACGACGACGACGCGGTGCTGGGGCTGATCGCCCACCACACCGCCGTCGACGAGTGGTCGATGCAGCTGATCATGCGGGATCTCGCGTACGAGTACGCCGTGCGCACGGGGCACCGGCCGCCGTCCCTGCCGGAGGTGCCGCAGTACCGCGACTACGTGGACTGGGAACGCGCGGGCGCCGGCCAGGGCGACAACGAGCGGTCGCTGAGCTACTGGCGTGACAAGCTGCGTGGCGCGCAGGTCCTGGGCACCAAGACCGATCACCTGCGATCCGCGGGCCTGCCCAAGACCACGGCCTGGCGGCGGTTCAGCTTCCCCAGCACGCTGACCCAGGCCGTCAAGGACATCGTCAAGGAGACGCGGAGCTCGCCCTTCATGGTGCTGCTCGCCGCGTACGCGGTCTATCTGGGCCGGCGTGAGGGAACCGCCGACGTCGTCGTGCCGAGCTTCTCCTCAGGCCGCGGGCCCGCCCGATTCCACGACACCGTCGGGTCGTTCTTCAACTACCTGCCGTTGCGGATGAATCTGGCGGACTGCCGTACCTTCCGAGACGTGATCGCGTGCACCCGGCAGACCTGCGTCGAGGCGTACGCGCACGACCTGCCGTTCGGGCAGGTCCTCGGCGTGGCGCCGGAGCTGATGACCCCCGTGACCCGTGACGACTGCGCCGTGGTCGCCTTCCAGGTCTTCAAGTCACCGCTCGGCGGCGAGCGCGGGAGCGCGGGCGCGCTCCAGTACTCGGTGCTCCGCAGGAGGCAGGTGTCCCAGTGGGACGGCGGCGACGTGCCGGACGGCGCCATGTGGCACCTGGAGATCGACTCCATCGGCGACATCGTGGGCTCGCTCGCCTTCAACACCAACCTGTACGGCGAGCAGACGGTCGACACGATGGTCGAGGACTTCGGCGAGCTGCTGAAGCGGCTGACCGCCGACCTCCACGGGCAGCTGGAGCTCTGAGGCTCACCCCAGGCGGTCCAGCCAGCGGAAAAGGCGAGGGAAGACCTGCCTGGCCGCCTGGTCGGTGAGCATTCCGTGGCCCTCTCCCGCCAGCTCCACCCACTCGGAGTCCGGGTGCAGGCGCGGGAGATGGGCGCGGACGGCGTCCACGGGGATGCGGGGATCCCTGTCGCCGTGCGCCACGAAGAGCGGAACCGCCGCGAGCGTGTCATCGGGCGCGAACCTCGCCGTCCTCATGAAGGCCTTGACGGTGGCGTGTCCGGCCTCACGCAGGTCCGCCGAGCGCAGGAACGAGCACAGCAGGAAGGCGCCGCGCACTTCAGGGGCCGCCAGCGCGACACGTGAGGCCAGATAGCCGCCGTAGCTGAGCCCGCCGGTCACCACGGGACCCACGGTGGTCTCGCGCAGCACCTTCACCGCGTCGTCCACGTCGTCGGCGCCGTACCGCTCGGGCAGCGGCGCGGACACCGCGGGGTCGATGAGCCTGCTGCCGCGCAGGTTGGGCTGCACCACGCGCCAGCCCGCGAGCGCCAGTGAGTCCGCCAGCGGCGACCAGGTGGCCAGGTTGGCGCCGTTCGGCCCGCCGTGGAACAGCACCACGGTGCCGCGTGGTACGCCCGCCGGATCGCGCATCACGCAGGGGAGCCTGCCTTCTACCAGCGTGTGCCTCGTGGGAGGCAGCCCGTGGGTTTCCGGGGCGGCGCGCAGTCGTACCGGGGGGCCGCCGAGCTCGGTGAGATGGAGCCGCCTCGGTTGGTCGCCCGACGTCCAGGTGAGCGCGAGCAGGTCGCCGTCGCGCCGCACCTCGTGCACCACCGCCGCGGAGGCTCTGGTGAGAGGGCGAAGGGTGCCGCTGCGGACCTGCCACGCCTGCGCCGACCTGCCTGGCCACGACTCCACGACCAGCGTCAGCTCCTCGCCGGGCAACCAGGGGCCGAGCGCCGCGGCGGGGCCGTCCCAGTGGCGGGTCCAGGTACGACCCGCGCACACGACGCGGCGGGCGCGGCCGCGGCGCAGCAGAATCGCGATCTTGTCGGGCGCCGTGGCCACGTCCTCCACGGTGGCCTTGGGAGGCAGCGTCACCGTGCCCACGACGGGATGGGTGAGGACGTGCCCTTCCTCCGGGGCCGGCCGGCAGGGCTCATGCTCGTGCGGCCAGATGGCGCGGGTGACGGCGTGCTCGCCCGCCAGGTCGTCGTAGACCTCGGTGGTGAGCAGGCCGTCCTCCCAGCGCGGCGCGGTGTGCCAGAGCGGTCCCGAGGTGAGCCGCCTCCAGCCGCCGTCGGCCCAGAGCGCCAGGTGGCGGCCCGACCAGGCGTCGGTGCTGACCACGGGGCCTTGTGGGGTGAGCGCGAACGACGGCAGTCCGCCGTCCACCTGCGAGCGGAGGAACGGTGATGGCAGCCCTTGGACCGCCCGGTCAGGCAGGCGCATAGATCTTGGCGCGGAGCGTCACGGGCACGAAGCGCTCGCCGATCATCAGCTCCACCGTGTCGCCCGGCCGGTGGCTCTCCACCCAGGCGTCCAGGTCGTCCAGGCTGTCGAAGGCCGCGTCCCGCGCGCCCCTGATCACATCGCCGGCCCGCACCCCTGCGCCGGCCGCGGGCGTCCCGACCGCCACGTCCTGCACCAGCAGGCCCTCGCCACGGATCGCGCCCACGGGGATCACGCCGAGCTCGGTCTTGTGCATCGTGTGGTAGTTGTGCGGCGTGCCGTCCAGGTAGTCGCCGAGCAGGTCGAGGAAGTGGTCCCAGTGATGCAGGAAGCCGTCGCGCTCGAACCTGCCGTTCCCCTCCTCGGGGAAGCCCTCCTGGCGCAGGGTGAGCCTGGTGTGCCCATCGCCGTGATCGGTCAGCTCGAAGGTCATCCGCACCTCGGCCTCGCAGGAGTACAGCGAGCACACCAGCTCCAGCCTGCGGTGCCGCGTCAGCGCCACGATCCTGCCGGGATAGGCGAAAGGCAGGCGCGCGCCGGGGTCGTAGAGCCAGCAGAAGGCGGCGCCCTCGCGCTCCGGCAGGATGCTCGCCACGGTGCCCAGCCAGTGCTCGGCCGCCTCAGGCGCGAACATGGCCGCCCACACGGCCTCGCGCGGATGGGCGAGGACGCGTTCCAGGTTGTTGGTCGACATCGTGCACTCCTTAGTTGCCCGTGGTCAGTACGGCGACCCGTGACCGGGTGATCGTGAAAGTGGCGAACACCGCGAGCGCGAAAAGGATCACGCCCGCGGCGGTGAACGAGGCGCGTAGCCCCAGCAGCGAGGCGAGGACGCCGCCCAGGAGCGCGCCCACCGGCATCCCGCCGTAGGTCACCAGGCGGTGCACGCCGGTGATCCGGCCGAGCAGGTGGTCCGGTGTGCCGGCCTGGCGCAGAGACATCTGGTTGATGTTCCAGATCGCGGCCGCCAGCCCCGCCAGGATCTCGCCCAGGCCGGCGACCCACACGTCCTGCGCGACGGCGACGATGAGGAAGGCGAGCCCTGTTCCCGCCAGTGACAGGCGCAGGCTGACCGCGACGCCGAACCACCGGTTCAACCTGCCTGCCTGCGCGGCGCCGAACAACGCGCCGAAGGCGCCGACCGCCAGCAGGAGGCTGAACCCGAAGGCGCCGAGCCCGAGCGCCTGCTGGGCGAACAACACCAAGATGGCGTTGCCCGCCAGGCACGCGACGTTGAAGAGTCCGCCGATCGCGGTGATCGCGCGCAGCACCGGCTGACGCCACAACCAGGAGAAACCCTCCCTGACCGCCTGCCGCAGGCTCGTCCCGCCGAGCGCGTCGCGCCTCACGTGGTAGTCACCACGCATGCTCCGCAGGAACAACGCGCTCACCAGGAAGGACAGCGCGTCGCCCACGAACGGCAGCGCCCTGGAGAAGGTGAACAGCAGGCCGCCGAGCGGTGGGCCGACGAAAGACTCGACCGTGGTACGCGAGGCCACCAGCCACGAGTTGGCCTGCTGGATCCGGTCCGCTTCGCCCGCGACCACCTTGGGGAGCACGGCGGCGTTGGCGCTGTCGAACACCGTGTCCGCGATCGCGATGAGGAAGCCGGCCAGCATGAGCACGGCGATGCTCGCGGTCTGCGTGAACACCGCGGCCGCCAGCGCGGCTGTCAGCGCGGCACGCACCAGGTCGGACAGCCACATGGCACGCTTGCGGTCCCACCTGTCGGCCATCACCCCCGCGGGCAGCGCGAACAGCAGCCACGGCAGCCTGCTCACGACGATCACCGAGGAGACCACGAGCGGGTCGCTGGACAGCGTGGCGGCCAACAGCGGCAGTGCCGCCGACGAGATCCCGTTGCCCAGCAGCGAGACCGACGTGGCAGCCCACAGCCTGGGGAAGTCGGGGGCGGTGGAGAAGACCGTGGGGGAGGTCATGGGGTGTCCTTCGCGGCGGGGTCCAGTTCCAGGCAGAGCCGATGGGCGAGTTCCGCGTCCCCTTCGAAGCCGAGGTTGCGCGAGCAGACGGCGGCGGCGCGGGCGGCCTCGGCGCCGCGTAACGTGCCGGAGCGTGCGGCCTGCCAGAAGGCCTCGCGCGCCCCCTGCCAGTCCTCGAGGCCGGCGCGGTAGGCGCCGATCGCGTACAGGGGTTCCGGGTCGACCGGGTCGAGGGCCTGGAGCTGGCCGACGGCGTCGGCGGGGGCGTGTGCCGTCCGGGCGAAGGTGTCGAGCTTGAGGTAGGCCTCCAGCACCAGCCCGCGGTTTTCGTGCTGGTAGTGGGCCCGCACGGGGTCGTCGATCAGTCCGGCCAGCGTGTCGTCGTGGTCGAGCGCGGCACGCATGTGCGCGATCACCGGCTCGAGGTCACCGCTCGACAGCTCGTGCAGGGCGGCGGCACGGTGGTATCGGCTGGTCACCAGGTGTGCCAGCCAGGCAGGCTCGCGGCTCAGCTCGTCCACCTCCCGCGTGGCCACGCCGAGCCAATGTGCCGCGCTCTTGTGATCGCGTCCGCGTGACAGCGCGGAGACCAGTTGCAGCGCCGACAGCACGCGTAGCGCCGGCCGGGCGGCCTGCTCCGCCAGCCGCCCGAAGATCTCGCGGGGCACCGGCGACTTCCTGTTGAGCTGGAAGGCCGCCCTGCCGATCTCGTACACCAGCTGCTGGCGCGACGCCTCAGCGCTCATGGACAGCGTCCCGGCCAGCCGCATGACGGTCCTGTGGAAGCCGAGCTGGGTGAGCAGCGACACCACGATCGCCTGCTCGGACGCCGGCAGTTCCGCCCAGCGCGAGACGTGCTCGATCAGGACGCGCCAGCGAGGCGTCCGCAGCGCCTGCGGCAGTTCCGCCGGGTGGGCGCACAGGTGCTCACGGCTCCTGGCCTGGACGACCACCTGGTAGCGAGCGCTGGTCACCGAGACCGTGCTGAACCAGGGGGATGTGACGGGGTCGGCCTCGCCGGTCAGCATGCGGGCCAGGTAGGCGGCGTGCCGGGAGCGCAGCGGCACGGGAGCGGAATCGCCCAGATCGAACCACGCTGACCAGCGTCTGCGTAACTCGCCCACGTCGAGCACGGTCACCTCGGGGAAGCTCAGCTCGTTGAACGGGCGAGACTCGTCGCGAAGATGGGTGAACGCGGGCATCTGAAGCTCCTAGGCCACGGGGCACGGCAGGCCGTCATCTGATGGCATGAGGGGTTCGAACACCTCCGAGCGGTGGCAGACGACCCGCCGCACCACATGACCGTGCGCGTCGGGCAGCTCCACCTCGGCAGGCTGCCTGGCGAAGAGCCGGTCGGCGAGGTCCAGCAGCGCCACGGGCCCGTCTCGCAGGTCTCCCTCGCCGATGGTCCTGGCCTCGACGAAAGCCAGGTGTGTACGGCCGGCGGCGGCCACGGCCAGTCCCCGTGCCCTTTCGCGCGCCTGCAGCGCCGACGACGGGCGGGTGCGGCTGAGCGCGAGCCTGGCGGCGACCGCCTCGTAGGCGGCGTGCCTGACGGCGTGCGCGGTGCCGTACCTGGCCGCGGCGCCACAGGTCAGCGCCTGGCCGCCGGGCCGATGCAGCAGGGCGAGCACGACGTCGGGGCTGATGCCCGCCACGCGGACGGTGCTCAGCGTCACCGAGTGGCCGCGCAAGGCGTCGAGCAACCTGGCCGGCAGCACGGCCTCGTGCAGGTGGTCGAGCCGCTCGAAGCGGATGTCGCCGGTGCGCCAGCCCCGCCTCAGCACATGCCGCTCGACGACCTCGAGCAGCGCCGCCGTCCTCGCCTGTCCTGGGTCGGCGCCCGCCGCTGTGCCGACGGAGGTCTGCACGCACCATCGCTCCTCGGGAGGCGGCGGATCCCAGCCGAGCAGGACGGCCTGAGCGGGCACCGCGACAGGCGTGCCATCACGCGCGGCTGATCCGACCACCCAGCGCATGGGTTTCGAGCGCGGCATCCCCGCGGGTTCGACGGTGGGAAGGCCGCCTGGATCCCCGCGGGTCCGCAGGGTGTCGCGCGCCGACAAGTGGCTCACGTGCTGGGCGTGCTCGCCCATGGCACGCACACGCGCACGATCAGGATCCGCGTCGCACGCGCCGCCGCTGATTCCCGCCTCGTCACGCACCCAGGCGAGGTGAAGCGCGCCGCCGAGCAGCGGGAGCAGCACGGGTGCGCTGGGCGCCTGGACAGGTGACATGCCGAGCTCCTCGGGGAGTGACACGGACGCCGGGGCTTGTCACGTGGCGGCCGCCCCGTTGACGTCCATTCGGCTGTCCCGGCCGCCCGGGGACGACGCCGGTCAGTACGACTTCGTCATGAGCACGTCGAACTCCTCGGCGCTCTCGTCGACCTCGCCCAGGTCCCAGGTGATCTCCATGTGCGTCCACCTCCTCTCGGTCTTTGATCCATCGTCGGCCGAGAGCAGGGTCCGGCACATCTTTGACGTTGCCCCGCTTGATCAGTCGCGGAAGTAGGCGGCCAGGGGTGGCGCCAGCGCCTCAGGGGCGATGTCGTGGCCGTGGCCCTCCAGCACGGTGAACTCCGCACTGGGCACCGTCTGCGCCACCGCCTTGCCCGCCGACTGCATCCAGCCGGCGCTGTTGCCGCCGGCCAGGACCAGCGTCGGCGTCTTGACCTTCTCCAGGTCCTCGACCGGCAGCCGGTTGCCCGGCCCGCAGACCGCGGCCTCGTACACCAGCGTGTGCGCCACCGCGGTCATCCCCTCCCAGAACGGGGACTCCCGCATCTGCCCGACCATCTCGGCGGGCACCTCGGCCGCCTCGACCATGAACCGCTCGACGACCTCGCCCCGCTTGTCCTCCGCCACCAGCGTGGCCAGCTGCTCGCGGAAGTCCTCGGCGATCGGCGCCCTGCTGTCGTCGACGATGAACGGCGGCTCATACACCGCCAGCTTGGTGATCGGCAGCCCCGCCGCGGCCGCCCGCAGCGCCAGCGCCCCGCCCGACGACCCCCCGAACACCGCCGCCGAGCCCCCGGCCGCCTCGATCACCGCGGCCAGGTCCTCGATCTCGCGCTCCACCTCGTACGACTCGTTGTCGGCGCTGCCGCCGCGTCCCCGCCGGTCGTAGTTGTAGACCGTGAACTCCCCCGACAGCGCGGCCGCCAGCCCGGCCCAAATCGGGTGCGTCCGATCGCTGAACCCGCCCTGGACCAGCACCACCGCCGGACCAGAACCTGACTGATCGTAGGCAATGGTGGTACCGTCTGCCGACTTCACATCCATGTGAGACTCTCCGCTCTCCTGTTGACTGAGGCGTGCCGCCTGGAGCGGCTGCCGGGCACAGATCCTTTCAAGATGCCGCAAGTGTGGCCACCGGTCTTCTCCGAGAGTGCTTTCCGAGGGGTGTATGTCTTCTCTGGTCGTTCGATGCGGAACTGTGCGCAATTCAAGAGGTGAATCACGGGACGTGGCCACGCGACCATACGAAAGGCATCGACAATCCGGAGGCTTTGGTCATGGCTGTCCAGAACGATGAAGTGACGATCGAGGTTCCAACCCATGAGGATTGGGAGGACATTTATGCGATGTTCTCCGCGGGCATCAACATCGACGGCGACCCGCAGAGCCTGGAGGCAGAGCGCCCGCTCTTCGAGCCGGGCCGCTCGCTGATCGTGCGCGCCGGCGGCCGCGTCGTCGGCACGCTCGGCGCGAACACCCGCCAGATCGCCGTCCCGGGCGCGGTGGTGCCCGCCGCGCACGGCTGCAGGGGCGCGGTGTCGGCCACCATGCGACGCCAGGGCATCCTCACGCGCCTGATGCGCAAGCACTTCGAGGACGCGCGGGCGCTCGGCGAGCCCATCACGCTCTGCTGGGCCAGCGAGGGCCGCATCTACCACCGCTTCGGCTATGGCCTGTCGGTGCGCAGGCTCGGGCTCAACGTCAACGCACGCGAGGTCACCGTGCCCAAGGGCGAGGAGCCCGGCAGGATCGTCGAGGGGACGGTCGCCGACCTGCGCGACGCGCTGGTCAAGGTCTACGACCAGGTCTATGCCGACCGCCCCGGCTGGTCAGAGCGCACCGCCGCGCACTGGGACTACCGGCTGGCCGACACGATGGCGATGCGCCAGGGGGCCTCCGCGCTGCGCGTCGCGGTCCACGAGGGCGATGACGGCATCGACGGCTACGCCTTGTGGCGGGTCAGGAGCAACTGGACCGCCAACGGCCCCATCGGCGACACCGTCGTGATCGAGCAGGTCTCGACCACCCCCGAGGCCTACCGGGCGCTGTGGCGATTCCTGCTGTCCGTCGACCTCACCCGCTCGGCCTCGACCTGGGCGGTCGGCGTCGACGAGCCCCTGTACTACTGGGTCGGCGAGCCGCGCCAGCTCGACGCGCACCTGTGCGACGCGCTGTGGATCCGCGTCGTGGACGTGCCCAAGGCGCTGGCCGCCAGGAGGTACGCGACGCCGATCGACGTCGTGATCGAGGTGACCGACGACTTCATGCCGGAGAACTCGGGCACCTGGCGGCTGACCGGCTCGCCGGAGGCGGCCACCTGCACGCCCACCTCAGAGCAGCCCGAGCTGTGGTTCGACGTCCGCGCGCTCGGGGCGGCCTACATGGGAGGCACCTCGCTGTCGGCGCTGGTCGACGCGGGCCTGGTCAAGGAGGTACGGCACGGGGCGCTCGCCGAGGCCTCCACTGCGTTCAGATGGCACAAGTCGCCCTACGCCTTCGAACTCTTCTGATCACCGACATCCAGAGCGTGAACCCGCAGCGCGCTCATGCGTCCCAACACCGACAACGAGCTCTACTCCGTCACGTCGCCATGGCCATCGGTGCCCACCGGCTGAGCCTGCGCTCGTGGGCCACAAGGTCGCGTCCCGGACGCTCCGAGGACGCGACCTTCACGGTTTATGGTGGCCCGGACGCGACTCCGCCGGGCGGCTACGCGCCGTCCTGTTGATGCCGTCCACCAGCACCTTCCTGCCAGCGGCAGCCATGGGTGGCGGCCGCCGGCGTCCGTAGGCTCGCGATATGCCCTACAACGAGCTGCTATCACGCCACGTCAGACGGCCAGACCGGGTCATCCGCTACGGCCCCCACCCCGAACAGGTCATCGACCTCCTCAAGGGAGGGGAACGCGGGGTCGTCATCCTCGTGCACGGCGGGTTCTGGCGAGCCGAGTACGACCGCCTCCACGTTCGCCCCATGGCCGACGCCTTGGCCGCCGACGGCTACACCGTCTGCTCGGTCGAGTACCGCCGCATCGGACACGAAGGCGGCGGCTATCCCGGCACCTTCGACGACATCATCGCCGCCGTCGCCACGATCCTGGCCGAGGTGCCCGCCCGCGGCCCCGTCGTCCTGGTGGGCCACTCGGCCGGTGGGCACCTCGCGCTCTGGCACGGCTGCTCGGGTGGAGAGATCAGCGGCGTCGTGGCCTTGGCCGCCCTGTCGGACGTGGGCCGGACGGTGGCCGACGGCCTCGGCGGGGGAGCGGGTACCGCGCTGGTCGGCGGCCGCACCGAGCTGTTACACAGCGTCGACACCATGCGCCTTCCCTGGCGGAACGAGGGCAGGCTGGTGCTGGTGCACGGCGTCAAGGACCGGGTCGTGCCCGTCGAGATGAGCCGCCGCTACGCCGCGCGAAATCCCGCCGCCAGGCTGGTCGAACTGCCTGACGTCGGCCACTTCAAACTCATCGACCCGCTCTCCCGCGCCTGGCCCGCGGTATCCGCCGCCATCGGTGAGAACGACACCCGCCCGGAACACATCACGCGCTCACCCTCATTCCCGCATTCGGCGAGAAATTGGCACAAACCTGCCAGCAAGCCCCATCTTGCTGCCCGCTCCACGCCTCCCTTCGCCACGGACCGCCAGGCACCGTGAGAAGAGAAGGAGGCACCCATGAATTCCCTGAATATCGCGGAGCGGTTCCTCGACAGGAACGACGGCGACAGGACCGCGCTCATCACCCCATCGGGCCCGCTCAGCTACGCGGACCTGCGATCGCTGGCCGCCAGAACCGGCAACGCGTTGCGCGCCCTGGGGGTTCGCCGCGGCGACCGCGTCCTGATCTGTCTCAGCGACGGCCCGGAGTTCGTCGCCACGTGGTACGGCGCGCAGCTCATCGGCGCGGTCACCGCCGAGATCTACACCTATCTCCAGCCCAAGGACTACCGCTACTTCCTCGACTACGCCGAGCCCCGTGTCGTCGTCACGGACGCCGCCGCGCTTGACGGGCTGCGCGCTGCGGGGGCGCGCGGCCTCCTGGTGGCCGGCGTGGCGGAACATGAGCTCCTGCCCGGCGAGAGGCACTTCGGCTCGATGGTGAGCGCGCAGGACGACCTGCTGGACCCGGTCCCCGTGGCGCCTGACGACGTCGCGCTGTGGAAGTTCACCACGGGCAGCACAGGAGCGCCGCGTGCGTGCGTACTGCCCGCCAGGAGCCCGCACCTGAGCTTCGAGGGGTACGGCAGGGGCCTGCTCGGCCTGCGCCGGGACGACGTGGTGCTGCCGGTGCCGAAGCTGTTCTTCGGCTACGCGCGTGACCTGACGGCGCTGTTCCCCTTCGGCGTGGGTGCGGCGGGGATCGTCTTTCCCGAGCGGAGCACGCCGGAGCGGATCTTCGAGCTGATCGCCGAGCACCGGCCCACGATCCTGGTCAACGTGCCCACCATGATGAGCGCCATGCTCGCCCACCCGGACGCCGCCCGCCAGGACCTCAGCAGCCTGCGCGTCTGCGTCTCGGCCGGTGAGGCACTTCCGGCCGAGCTGCACCGCAGGTGGCTGGAGACCTTCGGCGTCGAGGTGGTCGACGGTCTGGGCTCCTCCGAGGCGTACCACATCTATCTGTCCAACCGCCCGGGCCGGAGCCGCGCCGGCAGCCTCGGCACCGCGGTGCCCGGCTACCGGCTGCGGGTCGTGGACGAGCGCGGCGGGCCGGTGCCGGATGGGGAGGTGGGCCGTCTGGAGATCACGAGTGCGGCGGTGGCGCTGGAGTACTGGCAGGACCCGGTCAAGTCGGCGGCCACCTTCGTGGCCCCGCACACCGTGCGCTCGGGCGACCTGGTGAGCAGGGACGCCGACGGTTTCTTTCACTATCACGGCCGTGTTGACGACCTGCTGAAGGTGGGTGGCGTGTGGGTGGCGCCCGCCGAGATCGAGAACTGCCTGCGCGGCCATCGGGCGGTGGCCGACTGCGCGGTGGTGGGCTACCGCGCGGATGGGCTGGTGCTGCCCCGTGCGTACGTGGTGGCCGCCGCACCCCTGACGGCGCAGGAGGTGAAGGACTACGTGCGGGCGCGGTTGGCGCCGCACAAGTATCCAAGGGATGTGATGTTCGTGGACGCGTTGCCGCAGACCGCCTCCGGCAAGGTGGACAGGCGAGCCTTGGAGGCGGCGGCATGAACGGCGCCGCGCTGGCACAGGGAACACAGCTGACCTACGCCTCCTACCTCGAGATCGACCGGCTGCTCGACACCCAGCGGCCACGCTCGCGCGCGCACGACGAGATGATGTTCATCGTCGTGCACCAGGTCTACGAACTGTGGTTCAAGCTGCTGCTGCACGAGCTGACCTGCCTGCAGGAACGCCTCGAGGCCGGCGACAGCGGCCCCGCGCTGCACACGCTGCGGCGTTGCGTGACCGTGCTCCAGGTGGCCGTCGACCAGATGGACGTCATGGACACGCTGTCGCCCGCGCAGTTCGCCGGTTTCCGCGACTGCCTGGGCTCCGCGAGCGGCGCGCAGTCCGCGCAGTTTCGCGAGCTGGAGGCAGTGCTGGGAGCGCGTGACCGCATGGCGCTCGAACACTACGAGAAAGGCTGCGCCGAACGGCTGCGCATCGAGGCCGCCATGAACAGGCCGCCCCTGCTCGACTCCTTCCTCTGCTACCTGTCGCTGCAGGGCTACCCGGTTCCCGCCGAGGTGCTGCGCAGGAATCCCGCCCTGCCCTTCGAGGCCACCCAGCGGGTGCGTGAGGTGCTCGTGCAGGTCAACCAGGACGACCTGGTGCCGGCCCAGGTCGCAGAGGGCCTGCTCGACCTGGACCAGCTGCTGCAGGAATGGCGCTACAGGCACAGCAAGATGGTGCAGCGCATGATCGGGGCCAGGCGCGGCACCGGCGGCACCTCCGGCGCCGCCCACCTACGCACCACCTGGGCCACCCCGGCCTTCCCCGTGCTGTGGGAGGTGCGTGGCGCATGACGAGCGACCTGGCCGCCTATCTCGCGCCGCACTACACGATGTTCCGCGTCTCAGAACGCCTGCTGCTAACCGGCCATTCGCACCAGGCCTGGCCGGACGTCGCGCTCGACGGTCAACTGGAGGCGTTCCAGGACGCCGCGCTCGACGTGGACGCCAAGTGGGCACGCGCCATGGAAAAGGCGGAGGCGGTGCGGGCCGGCTTCAGGCGCGTGCTCGACGACCCCGCTGCCGAACTGGCCCTGGGCTCCAACACCCACGAGCTGGTGATCCGCTTCCTGTCCGCGCTGCCGCTTGGCGACCGGCCCAGGCTGGTGACCTCCGACGGCGAGTTCCACACGCTGCGCCGCCAGCTCGGCCGGCTGGCGGAGGAAGGGCTGGAACTGGTGAGCGTGCCCGCGGAGCCCGTCGACTCCCTGTCTGAACGGCTGGCGGAGGCGGTCGACGACAGGACCGCGGCCGTGCTGGTCTCATCGGTGATGTACGAGACCGCCAAGATCGTGCCGGAGCTCGGAACGCTGGCGGAGGCGTGTGACCGCGGGGGCGCGCAGCTGCTCGTCGACGCCTACCATGCGCTCGGCGTCGTCCCCTTCTCCGCCGCGGCGCTCCCCTCTGCGTGGGTCGTCGGCGGCGGGTACAAGTACCTCCAGCTCGGCGAGGGGAACTGCTTCCTGCGGGTCCCGCCGCATGCCGCGCGGTTCCGCCCGGTGATCACCGGCTGGTTCGCCGAGTTCGCCGACCTGGCCGCGGAGACGGGGCCGGACGCGGTGGCCTATCCGCCGGGTGCGCAGGCCTTCTCAGGCGCCACCTACGACCCGACCAGTCACTACCGCGCGGCACGCGTGTTCAGCTTCTTCGCTGAGCACGGCCTGACGCCCGAGCTGCTGCGCGTGGTCTCCCAGCGCCAGCTCGCCAGGCTGTGCGCGCGTTTCGACGCCATGGACACCGGCGGGCTGATCAGCAGGGACACCGGCACGCCGCTGGCGGGCGTCGCCGGTTTCCTCGCGCTCCGCTCACCGCACGCGGCGCGGTTGCGTGATGGGCTGACCGCGCGGGGCGTCCTCGCCGACAGCCGCGGCCACATGCTGCGGCTCGGTCCCGCGCCGTACCTGTCGGACGACCAGCTCGACGCCGCGATGGACGCGCTGGAGGCCGAGCTGGCCACCGCACGCGCGAACTGGCCGGAAGCGCGCCCGGTGCTCGCGCCCGGCTGACCTCAAAGCGTGACCGACCGCGCCGCAGACGTCGAAGGGCCGTTGCCGATCAGATCGGCAACGGCCCCTCGCCCTATGCGGGATCAGCGATTCAGCCTGAGCTGGACCACCTTCTCCAGATCGGCGGCCGAGTAGTCGCGGCCCGCCGAGGCCGTGCTGAACGACTCCACGGCCAAACTGTGGTTGGGGTTGCCGCCAGGGTCGCGGAAGCCCGTAGCGATCGCGAACGCGTTGTACTCGTCCAGCAGCTTCTGCGCTTCGGCGGTCGCCGCGGTGAAGCGCGTCAACGGGTCGGCGCCGCGGGCCAGCACCTCGCCCATGGCCCGCGTCATGACGTCCTGGTTGCCGGCGAAGTCGCCGAACAGCGCTCCCCGCGACACCGGAATCGGGCCGCCGCCGGGGAGCGCCCGGCTGGGATAGCTGTTGACGTGCTCGTAGGCGACCCGGTGGTAGGGGTGCCGGTCGAACCAGCCCTCGTCATCCAGCAGCCGGTACGAGGCGTGCGTGATCGGGATGGAACCGCTGAACTTGTGCCGGTCGGCGGCGTTGCGCGGGTTGTGCAGGAACTGGATGAGCGCGAGCGCGCCGTCCTGGGCGTCCGCGTCGAGGCCGCCCGCCAGCCACAACGAGGTGCCCGCGACCGCGTTGCCGACGTAGGGGACGTCGCCGTTGTACGGGAACACCCCAACCTCGACGTCGAACCCGTTCTTGTGGGCCGCCCGCACCATGGAGTTGACGTCGTTGGACGAGGTGAGCCTGATCGCCACCTCCCGCTCGGCGAAGGCCCGGAACGTGCCGGCCCAGTCGGGGATCTTGCCGGTGTGGAGGTAGCGGCCGCGGGCGTGCAGCCGCCGCCACCACTCGACCCAGGCGAGCATCTCGTCCGAGGCCAGGAAGGCGGTGGTGGCCCGGCCCGACCTGCCGTTGTCGTTGTCCACCAGGAGCCCGCCCTGCGTCGCCAGCGCCTGCTGGAAGAACGTCCCGTGGTTGGACCAGGTGATGGGGTAGGCGGGGGCGTTGCGGGAGCCGGCGATCTGCTCACAGACGGCGTCGACCTCGGCCCAGGTCTGCGGCAGCTCCGGCACGCCGGCGGCACGCAGCATGCCCTTGTTGGCGAGCAGCAGGTTCGTCGTGCCGACCGACGGCATCGAGGTGAGGTCGCCGTCGTGGCAGTAGTACTCGCGGAAGGCCGGCAGCAGGTCGTCGATCACTACCGGCTCGCCGAGGATCTCCGCCCGGCCCCCGATCGCCTGCTGGAGCGAGGTGAACACCGGCGCCCCGTCGGGTCCGACGAGGTCGCGGGCGGCCTGGCCCATGTAGAAGTGGTACTCGGCCACCATGGGTGGCTGCCCGCTGGCCGCCGCCTGCGCGACCTGCAGGGGGAAGGTCCAGAAGTCCTTGCCCTGGATGTTCACCTCGTAGCCGGGGTGGGCCCGCTCGAAGTCCCTGCCCTGCTCGCGCCACCGGTCCATCCAGCCGGGGAAGGTCAGATCCGGCACCCAGACATCGAGCACGATCTCTTTCCTCATGGGATCCCCCGGTACCGCATGGTCCGCTTCGCCGTCGCCCGCGCCTGGTCCACGCAGGGGGAGCCGGCCCGCTCCCGCACCGTGTACTCGCGTTACTGCGCCACGGGCGGCAGCTCGGCGGGGTGGACGACCAGCATCAGCACCGCGTCGGGCCCGTGGCCGCGCGCAGGACTTCGGCGACGCTCACCACAGGCCCCTTCGTTGACGTTCGCCGCAAGGCGCATCGCGGACGAACTCCAAGAATATCCGCGACGATCTTCATGGACTTATTCTGGATTGCTGTCTTTCAACGCCCGACGCCCTGGTAGGCATAGCCCAGCCGGCGCAACTCGGAGATCTTTTCCTTGCTGTAGTAGGCCCGCCCGTCCAGCACCAGGCATGAGTCCGCCACCGGCAGCCTGGCGAAGTCGATGGAGGCGAACTCTTCGTGCAGGGCCATGACGGCGACGCAGTCGGCGTCGTGGACGGCCTCCTCCAGGGTCTCGGCCGGTGTGATGCCGAACAGCGCCTCGGCCTGGAAGGGATCCACCAGCGGGTCGTGCAGCCGCACCGTGGCCCCGGCCTTCCCCAGGGCCGTGACGACGCCCTCGACCGGGGTGGCGCGCAGGTCGCCGGTGTTGTTCTTGAACGCCGCCCCCAGCACGGCGACCGTGCACCGGGCCGGGTCCTTGCCCTGGCGCACCAGCGCGTCGATGATCAGCTGCGCGGTGTACTCGGGCATGCCGAGGTTGACCTCGCGGCCGATGGCCGGCGTGAGCAGGTCCACCCCGCGCCGGCGGGCCGTGTCCCACACCATCCACGGGTCCTTGACCAGGCACGAGCCGCCGACGCCCACGCTGGGCAGCAGGATGTTCACCCTGCCCTTGCCCTTGGGGACGGTGTTGGCCGCCGCGATCACGTCCAGAGCGTCCACGCTGAAGGCGGCGCAGAACTTGGCCAGTTCGTTGGCCAGCGCGATGTTGACGTCGATCCACCAGTTGTCGGCCAGCTTGACGATCTCCGCGGCCTCCGGGGAGTCCAGGGTGATCACTTCCACGCCGAGCGCCTGCCGCCAGAACAGCGCCGCGTCCTGCGTGCTGTCCGGGTCCATGCCGCCGACCACGATGGGCAGCGACCGCAGCTCGCGCAGCGCCGTGCCCTCAGCGAACCGCTCGGGCGTGAAGGCCAGGCTGAAGTCGGCGCCGCAGGTGAGGCCGCCGCGTTCCAGCAGGGGGCGTACGAGGTCACGCGTGGTGCCGGGCGGCACGGTGCTCTTGACCAGGACGAGCTGCCCGGCGCGGAGGTGGCGGCTCACCTCGCCGCAGGCCTCGGTGAGCTGGTTGGCCAGCAGCGAACCGTCGGTGCGGACCGGCGTGCCGACGGCGAGCAGCACCACGTCGGCGGCCTGGACGGCGGAGTAGTCGGTGGTCACGCGGAGCCGCCCGGCCATGATGCCGGCCTGAAGGAGAGGCGCCAGCCCGTCCTCCTGGTAGCGGCAGTGACCCTCCGTCAACTCTTCGATCAGCCGAGCGTTCGTGTCGACCCCCGTCACGTGCCAGCCGCGCTCCGCGAGGATGGCCGCGTAACAGGAGCCCACATAGCCCAGGCCGATGACCGCCACTTTTGGGCGCTCATTTTCGCGCAGGCATCGCATAAATGCTCCCCAACAAAGGTGCGTTCACAACCTCGGTCGATTTCCTGGTTACCAGGACAGCGCGATTCCCGGTGGGCCGCATCTTTTGCCTTGCGCGGCCCGGTAGGCAATACAGGAGATGCATGTGAAACGGCGGTGCCCGATCCTGTGGAGTGGTGCATCGACGAAGGGCCGGAGAATGAATGAACACAAGGCATTGATCCTCGACGAGGTGCGCAAATACCATGACGACGTCGCGCCCACCGGGGATTTCGAGCCGGGCGTCACCGAGATCTGGCCGACCGGGGCGGTGCATGACGTCGAGGACCGGCTGGCGCTGGTCGAGGCGGCTCTCGAACTCCGCGTCGCGGGCGGGAGCAGGGCGCGGAAATTCGAGTCGGTCTTCGCCCGCAAGATGAAGCGGCGCAAGGCGCTGCTCACGAACTCGGGCTCGTCGGCCAACCTGCTCGCCCTCTCGGCGCTGACGTCGCCCCGCCTGGAGGACGCCCGGCTGCGGCCGGGCGACGAGGTGATCACGGTGGCTGCGGCCTTTCCGACGACGGTGAACCCGATCCTGCAGAACGGTCTGGTGCCCGTCTTCGTGGACGTGGAGCTCGGCACCTACAACCCCACCGTGGACATGGTGGCGCAGGCGATCGGGCCGAAGACCAAGGCGATCATGATCGCTCATACGGTCGGCAACCCGTTCCCGGTGGCTGAAATGGCCGAACTGGCGGCCCAGCACGAGCTCTTCCTGATCGAGGACAGCTGCGACGCCGTCGGGTCCACCTATGACGGCGAGCCGGTCGGCACCTTCGGCGACCTCACCACGGTGAGCTTCTACCCGGCCCACCACATGACGATGGGTGAGGGCGGCTGCGTCCTGACCTCGAACCTGCTGCTGGCACGCATCGTCGAGTCGCTGCGGGACTGGGGCCGGGACTGCTGGTGCGAGCCCGGAGAGAGCAACACCTGCCTCAAGCGCTTCAGCTACCAGATGGGCACGCTGCCGCACGGCTACGACCACAAGTACATCTACTCGCACGTCGGCTACAACCTCAAGATCACGGAGCTGCAGGCCGCGCTCGGCCTCAGCCAGCTCGCCAAGCTCGACGACTTCTGCGCCGCCCGGCGGCACAACTGGCGCCGGCTGCGCGAAGGGCTGGAGGGCGTACCCCACCTGCTCCTTCCCGAGGCCACTCCGCGCAGCGATCCGAGCTGGTACGGCTTCGTCGTCACGGTGGATCCGGAGGCGCCGTTCACCTCCAAGGAGCTGGTGGACTTCCTGGAGGACCGGAAGATCGGCACCCGCCGGCTGTTCGCGGGCAACCTGCTGCGGCACCCGGCCTACGCCGACCAGAACCATCGGGTCGTCGGCGAGCTGACCAACACCGACATCATCACCACCCAGACGTTCCACATCGGTGTGTATCCGGGCTTGTCCGACCAGATGATCGACTACGTCGTGGCGTCCTTCAAGGAATTCGTCGCGTCTCGCGGATGACCTCTCCGACAGCCGGGCCGTACGGGCATGATCTCGCCCCCTAGGTCGCGCCTGTGCAGCCCGGCGACCGTTGCGGGATTGGAGTGTTCCGGGTCGCCGTGGGAATTCTCGCCCGTTACGGCAAAAGCCGAGAAAGGCGGTTTTCTCATGGGCCGGACAATCGAACGATGAAGGCATTGGTATTGGCCGGTGGATCCGGCACCCGGCTGCGGCCCTTCAGCTATTCGATGCCGAAACAGCTCATACCCATCGCCAACCGGCCCGTGCTGGAGCACGTGCTGGTGAACATCCGCGACCTGGGCGTGACCGAGGTCGGCATCATCGTCGGCTCCTGGGCTTCGGAGATATCCGCGGTGATCGGAGACGGCTCGTCGCTCGGCGTGCGCGTCACGTACATCCAGCAGGGCGCGCCCCTGGGCCTGGCGCACGCCGTGCGGCTGGCGCGCGGGTTCCTCGGCGAGGACGACTTCGTGATGTACCTCGGCGACATCATCCTGTCCGACGGGGTCGTCGAGATCGCCGCGGACTTCCGCGCCCGGCGGCCGGCCGCGCACGTGCTGGTGCAGCGGGTGCCGGATCCGCGGGCGTTCGGCGTCGTGGAACTCGGCCCGGGCGGGGCCGTGCGGCGGCTGGTCGAGAAGCCGCGGTGGCCGCGCAGCGATCTCGCCATGGTGGGCGTCTACTTCTTCACCGCCGCCATCCACGAGGCCGTGGCGGCCATCGCGCCGAGCCGGCGCAGCGAGCTGGAGATCACCGACGCCGTCCAGTGGCTGGTCTCCCAGGGGTGGCCGGTCAGAGCCACCGAGTACCAGGGGTTCTGGAAGGACACCGGCAGGCCCGACGACGTTCTCGAGTGCAACCGGCGGCTGCTCGGCGAGCTGGGCAGCCGGGTGGAGCTCGGCCCCATGGCGCGGGTCGTGCGGTCTCGGATCGACGGGCCGGTGATCGTGGGCGCGAACACGCTGATCGAGGACTGCCTCATCGGGCCGAACGTGTCCATCGGCCGCGACTGCGTGCTGCGCGGTACGCGGCTGAGCGACTCCATCGTGCTGGACGGGGCGTCGATCCTGGAGGTTCCCGGGATGCACGGCTCGATCGTCGGGCGCTCGGCCGTCATCGAGCCGGCCGGTACGGAGGCGGTGCCCTACCGGTTGCTCGTCGGCGACAACACGCGAGTGGAGATCGCCCCCGTGGCCCGGTAGCGGCTCCCGGAACGTGACAACCGACCGGCCGCGGCCGATCGGTTGTCACGTCGGGGCACGGGATGCCGTGTGCCGTCTCACGCTCCGATGGGCGTGTTCTGGTAGGCCGTGATGAGCCACTGGCCGTCCTGCTTGGCCAGCACCCACGTGGCGCGGACGGCACGCTCCGGCGCGACCTCGGTCTCCTGGCCGGTGAGTACCCCACCCTTGGTGACCAGCACCGCGGCCTCCGGCCCCAGGAACTTGGCCGACACGGGCTCGCCGAACACCCGCGTGCCCTTGTAGGGACCGGAGTAGGCGGCGCCCATGAACGCGCGGATGTCCTCGCGGCCGGTGACGTAAATGCCGCCGGGCAGGATCATCGTGGCGTCCTCGGTGAAGACATCGGCGAAGGCGTCGCCGTCGTTCTTCGCCCAGGCGGCGATGATGCGCCGCGGCACCTCGCGGACGGCCGTCGTGTCGTCGATGGTGGTCGATGTAGCGCTCATTTACTCGTCCTCCACTCAGCCTCTGAAACAGGGGGATCTTTCGGCGGCCGGCCAAGCGGGCGGCCGCCTCGGACCACGACCCTCCGCGACCTTAACTCCGCTCGGACCACGGGCTTTCTCCTGCCGTGCCGAATCGGATGCCCTATTTCCGCATTTTCGAAGATGTGCGCGAACTCGCAATCGGTGACGATTTATCAGCAAGAACCGGTATTCAGGGCGGGTATCCGTTCGCGGGCCACACGCCGTTGATTGTGATTTCGGGAATGGAGGACGCCGGATGACTGACAATCGGGCAAGCGGGCTGAGTTTCTCCCTGATCGAAGAGAAGGTCGGAGAGATCTGGCGGAACGTGCTCGATGTGCCGGCCGACATGGCCGATGCCACATTCTTCGACCTGGAAGGCGAGTCGATCTCCGCGATCCGCATCGTCTCGCGCATCGAGGACGAGCTGGGCATCGCGATCGAGGTGGGCGACATCTTCCAGGAGGACCCCAACTTGGGGGCGCTGGTGCTCAGGGTCGCCGCCGCGGCGAAGGTCTCGGCCCTTGCCTGAACGCGTCCACGCGACCCGAGCGTTTCGACTGCTGGGATGCCGGACACGCGGCCTCAGCGTCCCGTCCGAGGGACCACTGGAGCGTCCCGTACCAGGGAACACTAGGAGGAAATGGTGACGACGACGACGGAGGTTCCGGCGCGGGAAGAACTCGTGCGGCGGGTGTCCGCGCTGGCGCCGGTCCTTAAGACGAACGCGGCCTGGGCTGAGCAGAATCGGCGCCTCCACGAGGAGTCGATCGACGCCCTGGCCGACGCCGGCGTCTTCAGGATGAGGGTCCCCGCGCGCTTCGGCGGCTACGAGTGCGACACGCGCACCTTGGTCGACGTGGGCGCCGAGCTGGGCCAGGCCGACGGCTCCACCGCGTGGACGGCGTCGGTCTACTGGATTCCCACGTGGATGGTGTGCCTGTTCCCCGACGACGTCCAGGCCGAGGTGTTCTCGACGCCGGACGTGCGGGTGTGCGGGACGCTCAGCCCCACCGCGATGGCCGCCCCGGTCAAGGGCGGCGTCGTGGTCAACGGCAAGTGGGGATTCGTCAGCGGCGCCTGGCACAGCCACTGGCAGGAGATCGTGGCCATCCAGGTCGGTCCCGACCAGGAGCCCATGCCGATCATGGCGCTGGTCCCCATGTCCGATTTGCAGATCATCGACGACTGGCACACGACCGGTCTCCAGGGCACCGGCAGCGTCAGCACCGTCGCCCAGGACGTGTTCGTACCGGCCGAGCGGGTGATTCCGCTGCCCGCGGTGCTCCAGGAGCAGTACGCCTCCCGCCTGAACGCAGACATCCCGATCTACCGGGCCCCGCTGCTGCCCGTCGCCTCCGCCTCCTCGGTCGGCACCTTCCTGGGCCTGGCCAAGGCGGCCAAGACGGCGTTCCTCGAACGCCTGCCCGGGCGCAAGATCACGTACACCGGGTATGAGCAGCAGAGCGAGGCCCCCATCACCCACCTGCAGGTCGCCGCGGCCGTGCTCAAGATCGACCAGGCGCAGTTCCACGCCGAGCGGCTGTCCGCGACCGTGGACGGCAAGAGCGAGCGCGGCGAGCAGTGGACACTGGAGGAGCGGGCCAGGGTCCGCGCCGACATGGGCGCGGTGTGCGCGCTGGCCAAGGAGGCCGTGGACATCCTCGCCACGGCGAGCGGCGGCTCCTCCCTCTACTCCGACGTGCCGATCCAGCGCATCCTGCGCGACGTGCAGAGCGCCAACCTGCACGCGCTCATGCACCCCAACACCAACGCCGAGCTCTACGGCAGGGTCCTCTGTGGCCTTCCGCCCAACACCCTCTACATCTGACGAACCTTTGCCCCATCCGCCTTCGCCGGCTGGAGGTGCCCCGCGGCCAACGGCCGCGGGGCACCTGCGCGTCAGGCCGCTTCCAACTCCATGCCTTGCGCCGGCACCCGCTCCGCGCCGTCCGGCGCGTAGGCGTCGACGACGAGCTCCCGGCCGAGGTTCCCCCGTACCAGCAGGTCGGCCACCACACCCCAGCTCGCGCTCCCCTCCGGTTGCCGTAGCGCCGCCGCGACCGCGGCCAGGTCGTCCACCACCTCCTCCAGCATGTCCGCGACAGCGCCGGCGTTGTGCTCGAGGATGTCGATCCACAACTCGGGAGGGCTCCCGGCGACCCGGGTCACGTCGTACAACCCCCTGCCCGCCAGGGACAGCACGTCCGGTCCCGCGCCCGCGTACGCGAACCTGGCGGCGAGCGCCGCCGACAGCACCAGCGGCGCGTGCGACACCGCCGCGACGGCCCGATCGTGTGCGTACGGCGAGAGCAGCCGCACCTGTGCCCCGCAGAGCGTCACCAGCGCGGCCACGGTCCGCGCCGCGTACAGCGCCGTGGCCGGGCACGGGCACAGCGCCCACTTCTGGCCGGCGAACAGGTCCGCGCGGGCGGCGCCTGGGCCCGACATCTCGCGCCCCGCCATCGGATGCCCGGGAACGTACGTGCTCAGATCGCACCCTGCCAGCTCGGCACTCGACAGGATCCGCGCCTTGGTGCTGGCCACGTCGGTGTAGACGGCGCCCAGCCCCCGGGCCTGCGCGTCCCGCAACACCGCGGCCACGGTGGACGGCGGCGTTGCGATGACCACCACGTCCGCCGGCGGCTCATCGGAGGCCAGCGCGACACCCGCCCCCATGCGCACGGCCTCCGACAGCGAGCGCGGGTCGTGGTCGGCCAGCGTCACACGGACCCCCTCGGCACGCAGCGCGAGCGCTACGGACGTGCCGATCAAACCGCATCCGACCACCGTGACATGGCGGATCGCGGGCACGGACGGCGCGGTCCGGCTTGTCGTAGAAGTCAAGATCGCCATGGTGATTGGTCCTTCATCAGTTCCTGGCATCGTCCTCACAGCCATGCTGCGCCGCACCCGACCCGAAAAGGGGCAACGACCCCGTCCGCTTACTGACGATCGGCAACATATTCCTGCCAAGAACCCCCTGATCAGCGCCGCGCGGACACGGCAGATGACTCCTGGCCCGGCTCCGGGCGCATAACGTGAAGGCCACTTCCCGATCCCGGGAAGTGGCCTTCAAGTTGCGGTTGAGCCTATGAACGTGAACGGGCTAGCTGAAGGAAATCTGCTTGGAGCCGAGGAAAACGGCCTCGTTCCCAGCGCTGACGTAGCAGGCGGTGGTGGCACAGTTCACCGCGCCCACTGCGGTCCCCTCAGGGCTCACACCTTGGAAGCTCTTCCGGACGGTGAACGGTGAGTTGACCGAACCACTGGCATCCGTGGTGACCATCTTGGCCGACTC
>NZ_JBQHCV010000055.1:0-31504 GCF_052068215.1 Nonomuraea sp. H19
ATGGTCTGGTACGGGCGTGTCGCTGGAGACTGTGGGGATGCTGTACGTGAACGGATGGCTTGCGACGATGCAACGCGACATTTCGGCGGCCCTGCCAATGCTGGAGGAAAGCCGCATACTGGCCGAACAGAGCGGCGATGGCGATTGCCTCGCTTACGCCACCGGTCTTTCCGGAATGGCCGTGCTCTACGAGGGACACCCGGAGAAAGCGGCGCCGCTGCTCCGTGACGCGATTGAGGGACACGCCGCCTGCGGTGATCAGTACGGGATTACGATGGCGTCGATCGTCCTGGCCTCCGCGTTGTATGAATTGGGCGATGCCGGGCGCGCGGATGCGCTCACCGAGGAGTGCTTGGCACGCAGCGAAGACCATGGCGAGAGCTGGTGTCGTGTCTGGGCGCTGACCTGGCTCGCCATGGACATATGGACGCGCGGCCAGCCTTCCGCGTCAGAGTTCATGAACCAGTTCCGGTCCGAAACACCTATCAGCCGCGGGTAGTTTGATCATCCCGTGGAAGAGGTTGGAGCAGGTGGCAGGACCACACAAGGACCCCAGACCGTCCCAGACGCAGGCGAGCCAGGCGGGTAAGCGTACGCGGCTGGCGCCCTCGATGAAGTACCAGGTGTTCGTCGAGGTGCTGACCGGACAGTCGACGCAGGGCCAGGCGGCTGAGAAGTACGGCGTGAACCGGATGACCGTCAACGCGATCTGCAAGACCGCCAAGCAGGGCGCCTTGGACGCGCTGGCCGGCACCTCCACCGTGGGCCGGCCGGGCAAGAGCCCCGAAGCCGTAGAACTGGAGGCGGCCCGCAGGGAGATCGAGCGGCTGCGCGCGACGGTGACCGAGCAGGCCATCGCCTTGCACCTTGAACCGCCCCGACTTTGATGGAGACCTCAACGGTTGATTCCGACGGGTTCGTTGGGTTGGTGTTGAGCGTAGTAGAGAGCTTCAAACTCCTCTGGTGGCAGGTGCCCGATCGACGAGTGCAGGCGGGTGGAGTTGAACCAATTCACCCATTCGGCGGTGGCCAACTCGATGTCGGCCAGGCTGCGCCAGGGCCCCCGTGGCTTGATCAGCTCGGTCTTGTAGAGGCCAATCTGCGATTCCATCAGGGCGTTGTCGAGCGCGTCGCCGACGGTGCCGATGGAGGCGTCGATCCCGGCCGCCACCAGATGCGTGGTGAACCGGAAAGACGTGTATTGACTACCGGCATCGCTGTGATGAATCAGCCCAGGCTCGAGCGGCTGGCCAGCGCGCTCGCGTCGCCACAACGCCATGTCCAGGGCGTCCAGCACGAGCGTGGTGTGCTTGGTCAGTGAGGCGGCCCAGCCGACGATGGCCCGGGAGTAGACGTCGACGACGAAGGCGACGTAGACGATGCCGCACCAGGCGGCCACGTGAGTGAAGTCGGCCACCCAGGCGGCGTTGGGACGGTGCGCGGTGAAGTCACGCTGCAGCCGATCGGCCGCCCGCTCATGGCCGGGATCGGCCACGGTGGTGCGTATCTTCTTGCCGCGCCGGGCGCCTTGCAGGCCGAGGGCGCGCATGCGCCGCTCGACGGTGCAGCGGGCCACTTGGTGTCCCTCGCGCTGAAGCTGATGCCAGATCTTCCGAGCGCCGTAGACGCCGTAGTTGGCGGCATGGATGCGCTGGATGTGGGTGTCCAGTTCGGCGTCGCGCAGGGTGCGGGTCGAAGGTGGGCGGTTCTTGGTGGCGTAGTAGGTGCTGGTGGAGATTGGGCAGCCGTGCTTGGTCAGGACACGGCAGATCGGCTCGACACCGAACACGTCGGCGTGCTGGTCGATGAAGGTCACGAGTGCGTGTGTGGCCGGTCGAGCTCGGCCGCGAAGAAAGCCGACGCGGCCTTCAGGATCTCGTTCGCGCGGCGGAGTTCGGCGTTCTCCCGGCGCAGCCGCTTCAGCTCGGCTGATTCATCGGTGGTGCGGCCTGGCCGGCTGCCTTCGTCGATCTGGGCCTGGCGGACCCAGGTGCGCAGTGTCTCCGCGGTGCCGATGCCGAGTTTGGTCGCCACCGCGTTGATCGTGGCCCACTCGGTCGGGTAATCCGGCCGCACCTCGGCGACCATCCGAACCGCACGCCTGCGCAGCTCTGCGGGATAGGGGGACTTGCCTGGCATGGACTCGATCCTCTCAAGAGATCAAGTCTCCACTGAACCGGGGGCGATTCACCTGCACCAGGGAAAATCGCCTTGGGACTGAATGCCGGCCTGGTCCCGCCGCGAGTCGACGCGAGCGTCAAGGCCGGTCTGCTGGAACTCATCGGCTTCGCGGCGCGCCAGGGCGGCTGGTCGACGCGGCGGGCGGCGGCCACCTTGGGGCTGGATCACGTGCGGGTGCTGCGCTGGCAGGCCCGCGCCGTGCTCGGCCGCCTGGACGATGCCAAGCCCGGTCCCGAGGTGGCGCTGCACGCGCTGCTGCCGTGGGAGCGCGAGGCGATCGTCAAGATCGCCGAGGAGTGGCTGGAGATCGACCGCTCGCACCGCAAGCTGGCTCACCGCGGCTCGCGGCTGGAGGCCTTCTACGCCTCGGAATCGACGGTGCTGCGGGTACTGCAGGCGGCCGGGATCACGGCCGTCGAACGACCCCGTCGGGAGCGTCGGCCGCGCCGGGAGCTGCCCGGCTGGGCCGAGCTGGTGCCGGGCGTCATCACGATCTACGACTTCACCCATTTCCGGGGTCTGCGCCGCTGGTGCGTGATCGCGGTGATGGACGTGGTGTCGCGGTATTGGCTGGCCACCGTGGCCTCGCCGGAGGAGACCTCGACGCAGGTCGAGGTGGCCTACACGCGGGCCTTGGGCGTGCTGGGCAAGGCCCATCTGCTCGATGATGAGGTGTTCCTGGCCGAGCTGCGCGGCGGGCAGGTGCCCGACCATGACGCCTTCCCGGTGCTGCTCGCTCTGTCGGACAACGGGCCGCAGATGACTTCCTCGGCCACCCGGGTGTTCATGGCCGGCGCGCGCATCGCCCAGCACTTCGGCCGGCCCGGCACGCCGAACGACCAGGCGTGGATCGAGTCGCTGTTCGGGCACGTCAAGGACGAGCACCCGCACCTGGACAAGATCACCGACCCGGGTGAGCTGGAGGCCGAACTGGACGCGATCCGCACGTTCTACAACAAGGTGCGGCTGCATGAGGGCATCGGCTACGTCACGCCCGACGACGAGCACCAGGGCCGCGGCGAGGCAATCCGCGCCGCCCGCCGCGCCGGGCTGCAGACCGCCCACGAGGCCCGGGTTGCGGCCCGACGCCAACTACGCCAAGATCCCCCATAACCCCTCTCGCGGCTGATGGGTATTTCCGGCCCGATCTGGTGCATTTTCTCTGACACACCTCGCATCCTCGAACCGCCGCAGGATCGGCGGCAGCAGCCGGACGTTGGCGCTGGGGATGACACCGACGCGTAGGCTGCCACGCTCATGCTTCCGGGCTGCGGCCACCTCCTGCTCCAGCGCTTCCACCTGGGTGAGGATGAGTGTGGCGCGGCGGCACACGGCGCGCCCAGCCGCCGTCAGGCTCACCCCGTGGTTGCCCCGCACCAGCAGCGCGACCCCGAGCTCGCTTTCCAAGGCGCGCAGCGCGTGGCTGACGGCAGACTGCGTGGTGGCCAGTTCCTCGGCGGCCCGGGTCATGTTGCCGGTGCGTGCGACCGCCTGCAGGATCCTCAGTTGGGTGAAGGTCATAGCGCCGCGCGCAGCAGGCCGACGACCAGCGGGTGCGGGGCCTCAGGACGCGAGCGGGTTTGCGGCACGAACAGGGTGGCCACGTAGTAGGGGTGGCCGGGAATCTCCAACACCCGGGCCTCGCCATCACCGTCCACTCCTGTGACTGAGAAGCCACCGTCGTGCAGGGTCTCCTGCCGGCTGGGGTCGAGACCGAAGTTGCAGTAATACTCCTCTTCGACCTCGGTCCGTCCGTACAGTGCGGCCACTCGGGTACCGGGGACCAAGGTGACAGGCATGGTCTTGCCGGCCAGCGAGCAGGCCAGTTCCGACACGAAGAGGGTGGAGGCGTATGGGTCGTACTCTGCGTGCTGTGCGTCCTCGTAGCCGAGCACGTGGCGGGCGTACTCGATGACCATGTGCTGGCAGCCGCCGCACGTCCCAAGGGTGGGCACGCTGTGCTCGCGGCCGTGCCGAAGCGCGGCGAGGGCGCCGCGCAGGCTGCGGTACGGACTGCCGGGCGCGCACCACAACACGTCGGCGGCCTTGACCTCGGCCAGCTCAGATTCGAGCGGTTTGGTGGCCAGCCAGCGGACGTCCACCCCGATGCCGAGGTGCGCGGCGGCGTGCTGCAGCGCGTCGTCGGTAGCCACGTGCGGAGGAAAAGCTAGGTCGCGGTCGCCAATGACCGCGACGCGCAGAGATCGGTCCATGGCCTCACTATGCGACGTTCCGGCCTGAGCACCAATACCGGACCATGCGTGCGCCATGAGCAATCGCTCATATCCAGGCGGGAAGCCTCGCAAATTATCCCCTCGCCTCTGTCGAGGGAGCCCACAGGCGTGCAGACCACTTCGCGCATCCGTGCACACGACTTCGGAAACTGACACCGGCCCTGAAATCCTCGAGCGCCAGACCCGACTTGCGGAACGCCTTCTCACACAAATCACACAGGACCTGGGTGCGCGAGATCCGGTCGCAGGCTGTCACCGTGCAGCGGGTAGGCCACCGTGCACCGGTTGCCGACATCGCCGGTGAACAGCCTTGTCGCCGCATCCCACTCCCCGGGCCGCCAGGGCGTCGGCGTGTTCACCGCCAGCCACTCGGCCCAGGCCGCAGCCGCCCCCCGGCGCCAGCGCCCCCGGGGCCACCTCGCCCTCGGCCGGGCTGCGCAGAGCGATCACCTTGCCGACCACGCTGTCGATGAGAGCCCACAATCCGTTACGTCGCGCCAGGTCTGACCCACCGCGATGCTCTTGGGGCTCTCGTGGGACACCGTCACGCCGCGCGTTCGACGTGCGGCGGGCGTGAAATCGCAGCCCGGGATCGAGGTCGGGGGCAGCCGCTCCTCCCGCCCGGCGGCGGTCACGTGGCGGGCGTGGGTCATCCGCCCGGCGGAAGCGCGGCGACCCGGACCTGGTAGGACATCTCCTCGGTCGGCTCTTCCCGGTACGACAACCGGCGATCTGCCGGTCGTCGAGATAGAGGCCGACATCGACGAGCACGCCGAGATGACCCAGGCCGATGTTGGCCGCCCGCTTCTTGTCCTGCAGAGTGGCGGCGACCCCGCCGAGCAGGGTCATGGCGTCGCTGGTGCGATGGCCGGGCGGGCAGCGCAGGACGAGGTCGAGTTCTGTCGGCTCGGTCAGCGGGCTCCAGCCGCTGCGCCGGGCGGCGGCGCTCGCGGCTTCGAGGAGTGCCCGGAGGCGGGTGGCCTGGCGATGACCGGCGCGACGATCGACAGTCCCTCGGTCTTGACCGGTGGCAGTCCGCTGACCTCGAACGACAACGTAAGTGCCCGGGCGTTCGGCACGGCGTACCTCCTCGTTGAGACGATGCTGCCGAACCGATCGCCCAAGCGTACGCATTTCGCCGATACGCCAGCGCGGAGAGTCGGGTCAGACCCGCGGGGCGTAGCGCTCGCCCACGACCTGCCGGGCGAGTCCATCGAGGGCGGCGTGGTCGTCCGCGGTGAGCTCGACAGCCAGGGCCGCCGCGTTCTGCTCCAGGTAACGCACGCGCTTGGTGCCGGGGATCGGTACGACGTCCGTTCCCTGGGCGATCACCCAGGCCAGAGCGACCTGGACGGGGGCCACGTTACGGTCCCTGGCCAGGTTTACCACGGTGGTGGCGAGCGCTCGGTTGGTGGTGAAGTTCTCACCCTGCCAGCGTGGGTTCCCGCGCCGGAAGTCGGCGGTGGCGAACTGGTCGACATCGGGGTACGCGCCGGTCAGGAAACCCCGGCCGAGCGGGCTGTAGGCCACCAGTCCGATTCCGAGCTCCCGTAGCACCGGCAGTAGCTCGTCCTCGATGTCCCTGGTAAACAGGGAGTACTCGTACTGGCCCGCGGTGATCGGGTGTACGGCGTGCGCCCGCCGTACGATTGCCGGCTCGGCCTCCGAGATGCCGAGGTGCCGGACCTTGCCGGCTTCCACCAGCTCCTTGAGCGCGCCCCAGGTGTCCTCGATCGGTATGGTCGGGTCGACCCGGTGCTGGTAGTACAGGTCGATGTAGTCCACGCCGAGCCGCGCCAGCGACGCGTCGCAGGCCTTCCTGACGTGCGCGGGGTGGCCGCTGATGCCCTGCCACGTACCATCCGCGAGGCGTTTGACGCCGAACTTGGTGGCCAATATGACCGCGTCACGGCGACCGGCGATGGCCCTGCCGATCAGTTCCTCGTTCGTGAACGGCCCGTACATATCCGCGGTGTCGAGGAAGTTGATGCCGAGGTCGAGGGCGCGGTGGATGGTGGCGATCGACTCGGCATCATCGCCAGGGCCGTAGAACTCGCTCATCCCCATGCAGCCCAGGCCCAGCACCGGCGTGCGTAGCCCCTGACCAAGAGTGTGCTGCTTCATCTGTCGTCCTTCGCCAGCTCAGGAAAGTGTCGGCCAGCCGGACGTCCTGCCTTTGTCGGTAGCACGTCCGGCGGGCCCGAGTTTCAGAAGGTGATGACAACCTTGCCGCGGGTGTGCTTGGTCGCGAACTCGCCGACGGCATCGACCGCGCTGCTGAACGGGTGGGTGGCACCGACCTCGACCTCGAGCGTGCCGGCGGCGGCCCGGTCGACCAGATCCTGGAGCTTCCCAACGCCGCCCTCCACACCCATATAGATGGCGCCGACGCCACGGTCGAACTCGGGCTGGCCGCCGAGCGGCGAGACCAGCCGGCCGCCTGGCTTCGCGGCCGCCGCGGTGGCCGCCAGGCCAGGACCGGCGTTGACCAGGTCGATAACCACGTCGACCCCACCCGGTCGCAGGGCCAGCGCCTGCTTTGCGGTGTTACCCGAGGTGTAGTCGATGATCTCCTGGGCGCCGAGGCCGCGTACGTAGTCGGCCTCCGATGGGCCGGCGGTGGCCAGTACCTGGGCGCCGGCGTGCGCGGCCAGCTGGACGACGAACGACCCGACACCGCCGGTGGCGCCGACGACCAGCACGCTGTCTCCCGGGTTCACCGCGGTGGCGGTCAGGACCGCGTGGGCGGTCATCCCGGCCACGGGCAGCGCCGCGGCCCGTACGGCATCCAGGCCAGCCGGGCGGCGTACGACGTTTGGCCCATCGTTGGCCAGCGTGTACTCGGCGAGCGCGCCGGCGGCGCCGTACGTGAACGCCACCACTTCGTCGCCGACGGCGAAGTTCGTGACGCCCGGTCCGACCGCTTCGACGATTCCGGTCGCGTCCAGCCCGAGCAGGAACGGATGCTTCACCGGCATGTGCTCACGCATCTCACCTGTGGAGAGCTTGACATCCAGCGGGTTGAGCGCGGCCGCCTGCACCTTCAGCAGGATCTGCCCTGCGGTGGGAACAGGAGTGGGTAGATCGGTGATGACCAGATCCTCGACAGGACCGTATTCGCGCGAGACCAGAGCTTTCATGTCGGACAACTCCCTCGTCTATTCCTTAATCTGAACGTGTTCAATTGCGGGGCCGGTCCCAGCGATGCCGGCCCGGTGTGTCAGGCCACGGCTCGCCGCAGCAGATCCTCGTAGACCGCTGGGTCGTTCTTGTCGATCATCGGGAAGCCGACGCCCCAGTCGTGAACCATGTGGATGTCGACGCCGGGTTGTACTCGTGGCCGCCGTCCGGCGTGAAGACGTGCGGGCTTCCCCGTACGACGTCGGTGCGTGCGATGGCGATCTGGTCCTGCAGGACACGTCGCGCCCGGCCCGCGACCAGCGTCGCCAGATGCCCCCAGGGGCAGCCGATGTCGCTCCACACGACGATGGGTTCCCGGCGCAACGTCCATGCAGGTGCCCCTCCGCTTCGAGTAGCGACGCCTTGTACGACGCTGAAACAGTAGCTACCCGCAACTATTGCGTCAAATGACGGTTGGGCTGTGCTACTGTAAGCTCATGGCTGATGCTGGTACCCGACCTCCGTCGCTGCTCGCTCTGCCGTCGTACCTAGCCTCACAAGCGGCCAAGTACGGGTATCGGCAGCTGGAAGCGGTACTGGCCGAGCATCACCTTCTGCTGGGACACCACGCGGTCCTGGCCGCCCTTGACGACTTCGGTCCGCTGTCCCAGCAGCAGTTGGCCGATTCGCTCGACTTCGACAAGAGCCACCTCGTGGGTCGCATCGACCATCTGGAGGAGCGAAACCTCGTCACCCGGACCAGAGATCGGGTGGACCGGCGTCGGCACCAGGTGGCGCTGACCCCCGTGGGCAAAGTGCTCGTGGGCAAGCTGCGGCCAACAGCGCAGGAGTCGCAGCGACAGTTTCTCAGTGCATTGTCGGCGACCGAGCGGGAGACCCTCATCTCGTTGCTGCAGCGTGTCCTAGCCGCCAACGACGCCGTCCGACACGGCCTCGGGAACGACGACGTACACCCCTGACTTACTGGCCGGCGGCCCGCGGGTCTATGCCCCTAATGTCGTAGTGTGATCGAGCGAATCTGTAGCGTTATGCCTAGCTGGTGGGCGTGGTTGTGCTGAGATGCTGCTGATGCACCCGAGGTGCCGCAGGGTTGCCGCCCTGCTCGCTCAACCCCGAGCACGCCGAGCGGTGGACCTGGTTCATCCTGGCCGCCTACACCCAGCTCCGCTTGGCCCGCGCCTTCGTCACCGACCCACGCCTGCCCCGGGAGAAACCCCTGCCCGCCAACCAGCGGACATCTGGTCGAGTGCGACGCCGATTTCGCTCCACACGCGCAACTCGGCACCCCCGCCAGCGGACCAAACCCTGCGTCCCTACCAGGCCGTCCCCACGGCACCACCCGTGGTCCTGCACCCCACCACCCGGCCTAGCGGTTGAGGCCGAAGAGCTCTCTCGTGGCTTGGACGGCGTCGGGCTTCCCTCGCACGTGGAGGCGGCCGGTGGAGACAGCGGTGAGCGACGCGGCGGGATCGCGCCCGATCTCGGCGAGGGCCGCGGCATCGGCGAAGGTCAGGACGGCATCGGGATCGTCGGCGTAGCCGGGGCAGGTGTGTAGCACGCCGTCGGCGATGCGGCCGTGTATGGCGTCGGCGCCTACTCTGAACTCCACGGTGAGGGATAGAGCCTGGGCCCGCTCTGGCCGGAACATCGCCTGCAGTGACGGCGTGATCCAGTGGATCTGGAAGGCGTCGTCGGCCTGCTCCCCGAGCAGGCGCATGCCGAACCGGGCCAGCTCGGTCATCGCCGGTTGCAGATCCCGGCCGAGCGGCGTCAGCTCGTACACCTTCGACGCGGCAGGCGCTGGGAGCGTGCGGCGACTGACGATTCCGGCTTCTTCCAGGACCTTCAGGCGGGTGGCGAGCATGTCGGTGGAGATGCCCGCGAGCCCGCCGAGCAGATCGACGTAACGTCTCGGCCCGTTGAGCAGCTCCCGCACGACGAGCAGGGACCACCGCTCACCGACCACGTCAAGTGTCTTGGCCACCGCGCAGTAGTGGCCGTAGGTCCGCGATGCCATGACGGGAGCCTATCGCATGTCTCGCCGAATCAAAGCTTCCGCTTTGAAACTCGTACTTAGAACTTGATTTTTCCAAGTGATCGTCCGAAGCTGGTGCAGCGGCAGGCCCCGACAAGACCTGCCACCACGAAACAGCCTGGGAGAACACCTCATGACTCTCGTCGACACCGACCCAGCAATCACCGCGGTCGCGGTCGAGCACCTGTGCGACTTCGCCATCACCTTCCAGACCATGCAGACCTTCTCCACCCCACTGGGCACGCGCATGATCGCGGTCATCGACCACGGAAGCGTCGAGGGACTGCGGCTGCGCGGCGAGTTCCTGCCCGGCGGCGGCGACTGGATCATGGTCGGCTCCGACCGCGTCGCACGCCTCGATGTCCGGGCAACGCTCCGCACCCATGACGACGAGCTGGTGTTCGTCACTGTCACCGGTCGCGCCACACTCTCGGACGAGGCGATCGGCCGGCTGTGGGCCGGCGAGACCATCGGCTGGAACGAGATGCACGCACGGTCCGCGCCCCTGTTCGAGACCGGCGCGAACCGCTACGCGTGGCTGAACTCCACCGTCGCCATCGCCGTCAACGAGCTGTCCCTCGACCACGTCAACTACCGCGTCTACAGCATCCAGTAATCCGGCCAGCGATAGGAGGCAGACCGCCATGCCCACCACCACACCGCCCTCACCTGACGTCAGAGCACTCTTCGACACCTACGCCGCGACCTTCGCCACCCACGACGTGGACGCGATCCTCGCGCTGCACTCACCCGGAACCCAGTTCTGGCTGCACAACGGAGAGCAGCCGATCCACGGCCGATCCGCAGTCCGCGACACCTTCGCCACCATGTTCGCCCAGTGGCCCGAGATGGGATTCGACATCTACCGCGTCATCGTCGGTGACCGCCACTGGGTTCTCGACTGGGCACTCACCGCCGTTCTCACCGACCCGGATGGCAATCGACGCCCGATCCGCTTCGACTGCCTCGACGTGGTCACGCTCGACGACAACGGACTGGTCGAACGCAAGGACACCTTCATCGACCTTCCCCAGGCCCAGGCCGCGCTCGCCCCCGCAGCGGCGGCCGGATCCAGGGGCCACTCATGACACCGAAAGTCGGAGTGTTCCTGCCGGCCCGAGAAGCACTCCTCAACGGCACCCCCCTCGCCGAGGTGCTCGACTTCGCGAAACAGGCGGAGAACACCGGATTCGACTCGGTGTGGACGGGTGACTCATTGCTCGCCACTCCCGTCCCCGAACCGCTGACCTTGCTGAGCGCGGTTGTGGCTCGAACGACCCGGATCACCATCGGCACCGCCGCCCTCCTGCCCGTCCTGCGCAACCCGGTCACGCTGGCGCATACCCTGGCCACCCTCGACCAGCTGGCCGATGGACGACTGGTGCTCGCCCTGGGCAGCGGCTTCGGCCTGCCCGCCAACCGCGCCGAATTCGAGGCCGTCGGCGCGTCCTTCGACCAACGCGTCGGCCGGCTCCTGGAAACCGCTGAAATCTGGCGACAACTGTGGACCGGCGCCCGAGTCACCTTCACCGGCCGATACTGGACCCTCCACGACATCGCCATCGAACCCACACCCCAGCAAGCCGGTGGCCCGCCGCTGTGGCCGGCCACCGGCACGACCGCTGGAGCCCGCCGGGCCGGCGAACGATCCGACGGCCTGCTGCCCTACCCGCCGACCGCCGAGCAGTACCGCGAGCTGACCACCACCGCATATGCCGCCGCAAGCAAAGCCGCCCGCGACAGCGCCCACATCACACCCGCGCTGATGGTCACGATCGCCATCAACGACGACCCCGAACAAGCCCGCAAGGAGCTGGACCACTACGTCCGAACCTTCTACGGCTACCCGTTGGACGCCGTTTCGCTCCTGCAGGCCTGCTAGGCCGGCCCGCTCGACGGCTGCGTCGAATGGCTACGGTCCTACTGGAACGCCGGCGCGCGCCACATCCTGCTGCGCATAGGAAGCCTTGACGCCACCACGCAACTGAGCACCGCCACCCGGGTACTCGACAACATCCACAGTGGCGGCTTCCAGGTTGCAGAGACCTGAGCTTGTCATTTTAAGTCCTGATCTTCGTGTTTAGCCTGTTCAATGCGCATGGGGATCTATCACCCGCGCAGCTGGGTGCGCCAGGCGGAGGTCGATGCGCTGGCCGCGACGCGCACCAGCACGTCCCGCGGCCCGATGGCAGGGGTGGGCAGCTCCTCCACGACCAGCGGCTTGTTCGGTTCATACGAGACGGCGACCTTCATCGGGCGTCTCTTTCCAGGAGTTCGGGGGAACGCCGATAGTGCGCGGTTCCAGGTAGCTCTGCAGGCCCTCGGGGCCGAGCTCGCGGCCGAGGCCCGACTCCTTGAATCCGCCGAAGGGCGTCAACGGCATGGGCGACGGGCTGCCGTTCACGGTGACACCGCCGGTGCGCAGGCGCCGGGCGATGCCCAGGCCGCGGGCAGGGTCGCCGGTCCACACACTGCCCGACAGCCCGTAGCGGGTGTCGTTGGCGATACGGACCGCGTCGTCATCTCCGTCATGCGGGATGAGCCACAGGACCGGCCCGAAGATCTCCTCCTGCGCCACCCGCATGGCGTTGTCGACATCCCCGAGGATGGTCGGCTCGACGTACCACCCGTTGGGCAGATGGCTCGGACGTCCGCCGCCGGTCACCACGCGGAAGCCCTCGTTCAGCTTGATGTAGCCCTCCACGCGGTCGCGCTGCCGCTCGGCCACCAGCGCGAGCACGGCCAACTTGCCGCCCAGCTCCAAGGAGACCCGTTTGACCTGGTTCTCGTACAGGCTCATGATCCGCTTGCCGGCCGCGGTCGGCCCGGTGAAGGCGACCTTGTCGGTGCCAGGATGGGTCACCAGATGCCCGCCGACCGCCCGATGATGGACTCAGGCAGATCCGTTAACTCTCATTAGGCTACTTTGCCCTGGTAACGGCGACCCGAGTGCCGGACCGAAAAGATCGCTCACCAGCCGCGGGCGATCCACTCGCCGAGGTGTGGGCGTTCGGCGGCCACGGTGGTATCGGGGCCGTGCCCTGGGTGGATGTGGGTGGTGCCAGGAAACCTGAGAAGCCTCCGTACGGATCGGATGATGACCTCGAAGTCCGACAGCGGAGGACCGGTGAGCCCCGGCCCATTGGGGAACAGGGTGTCCCCGGTGAGGAGATGCCCGTCCACCGCCAGCGTCAGCCCTCCCGGGGTGTGTCCGGGTGTGTGCAGGACGCGGACCGGCAATGGCCCGAGGCGAAGTACCTCGCCGTCGCGGATCGGCGTGAACGTGCCGTCCCACAGTGACGCATCGGGACGGAAGGCCAGCAGCGCGGGGTCACACGCGAGAAGGTCGGCTGTCGCGGTGCCCGCGTCCCAATGACCCATGCGGCGCGCGGTCGCGATCTCGTGCGGCCACACCGGCGCGTCGGCGGGGTGCGCGAGGATGGGAACGCCCAGCGCCGCTGCGATGTTGGGCACGGCCAGAACGTGATCGAAGTGCGCATGAGTGAGGAGCACGGCGACCACGTCCAGGTCCTCGACGGCGGCCAAGACACGCCCCGGCTCGTCGCCGGGGTCCACGATGAGCGCGCGGCGGTCGCCGTGGGCGTGCAGAATCCAGCAGTTGGTCTCCAGCACGCCGACGACGACCCGGCGCAAAACGGCGGTCACGCCGAAGCGACCCGCTTGAGCAGGTCGTCGTACACGTCGGAGTCGTGGGAGTCGACGACGGGGAAGCCGGCGGCCCATGAGCCGTCCCAGTGAACCTGGATGCCGGGGTTGTGGATCGTGGTTCCGTCCTGGAAGCGGAACGTCGGGCTACCCGAGATGGCATCGGTCTGCGAAACGGCGAAGTCACCCATGACGTCGGCGCGGTGTCGGCCGCTGTCCAGCGCGGCGGCCAACCTGGTCACGTCGATGATGCCATCCGGCAGTTCGCTGGCGACGTCGAGGATGACCTGCCGGTGACTGATCGACTGGGAGTGTGTCCAGAACGCCCGTCGCAACGCCAGATCGAGCGCCTCTCCGGCTTTCAGGCCCTGCGCGTTCGCGGCGTGCACGGCTTCCGCGGCCAGCAGCACGGTATGGGGGTAGAGGTCGTCGGCGGCCGTCCAGATCCGGAACTGCGCGTCGGGCTCGATCTGCCCGAGCCCGACGGCCTCGGTGTCCGTGCCGCGGCGGGGGTGCGGACCGTTGAACAGCTCCAGCGGGAACGTCCGGTGCTCTATCTGCAGGTCGAGACGGAGGCGCTCACGCGCCCGGCGCAACCGCAGCAGGCCGACGTAGGCGAATGGGCACAGCAGGTCCGACCAGACCTGAACCGTGCCGGTCGCGACCGGCGGCGGTGCGGCGTCGTCGTCGATGGTCGTCATCCATGCTCCTGATGTTCGGTGCCAGCGGGGTTGGTGGTGAACCGGTCGGGGCGTAGCAGTACGGCGGTACGCCGCTCCGCGGCCATCACGCGGTCGTACTCGACCAGGTCGGGATGGTTGCCACCGGCCGCGAGATATATGTCGCGCAGCAGCGCCGGCAATCGGTCCGGGCCGATAGCCTGCGACGGATCGTCGGGGCCGGCAAGCTCCACGGATCCACGGGCCGCAACCCACTCCCAGCCAGACCGGAAAACAAGCGTGGCGTGCGGGTCTGCGCGCAGGTTCGTCAGTTTCGCGGTGCCTCCGCGTGCGACGAAGGCGACCGTGGTCGCCCCGGTGACCGGATGTGGCAGGACACCGGCGTTGACGACACTGACGGACGGCTGCCCGTCCGGGCGCAGTGTCACGAGCACCGCGAGCCACCGCTCCGCGCCGCCGTGCGCCCGGACGAGCCGCAGCCCCTCCTCCTCGGAAAGAGCCATCAGAAGTCCTTGGCGATGTCCCTGGCCCGCGCATCGGCCGCGCGCCGCGCATCGTCCCCGTCGCCGGTGAGAGTGGGATGGAACCGCATCTCCTGGATGTCGGTCAGGCCAGTCCAGCGCAGCCAGTCGTTGAAGAAAGTCGACTGGAAGTCGGTGCCGAACTCCGGGCCGAGCGGCGGCCCCCAAACCGCGCTCGTGTAAATCACGGCAACTCTCTTGCCACGCCCTACGAGCTGGTGGCCATAGCCGGTCACGGGGTCGACCGTGAAGATCCAGCCCGGCTGGCTGACCACGTCGATGAACTGCTTGAGCACGTACGGCACCGACGCGTTCCACATCGGCACACTGAACAGCAACCGGTCTGCGGAGTCGAATCGTTCAAACGTCTGCCGTGCCGCGGCCCATGCCTCGGCTTCGGCGTCCTGCGGCTCGTTCCCACCGAACACCGTCATTTTCGCCTTGGCACCGACGGCGAAGTCCGGCAGCGAGCCATCCCACAAATCCCAGTGCTCGACCTCATCACCAGAGTGGGATTCCTGGTACGCCTCCGTAAACACCCGTGCGATCCGCAACGATTCCGACGCCTCGTCGCGCGGCGAGGCAGAGATGTGCAGCAGCTTGCCCATGGGATTACCTCCAGAATGATTCGGACCATGGTCCGGTTCTCGCCTGAGCACTCTACGGACCGGAGTCCGGTTAAGTCAACAAATAGGCGTTGACCTGGACTACAGTCGGACCCATGAAAGACGTCGTCGCATCGCATCGGAGGAACCTTGCCCCTTCTGTCCGGCGGGGCGCCACACGAGCGGGCGGACGCGGCTCGCAACCGGATGAAGGTACTCGCCGCAGCGGAGCGGCTGTTCAACACCCGTGGGGTCGCCGCTGTGAGCATGGACGACGTCGCCGCTGCCGCTGGCGTCGGCAAGGGCACGCTCTACCGGCGATTCGGCGACAAGTCCGGCCTCGCGGCGGCGCTCCTTGGCGAACGTGAGTCCGAGCTGCAGACTGCGATGCTGAGCGGGCCACCCCCACTGGGCCCGGGTGCACGACCCGCCGACCGGCTCGCTGCCTTCGCCGCTGCCTACCTCGCCTATGTCGACGCCCACCTCGACCTCGTGACGTTGTCCCAGACCGCGAGCGCCGGGGCGCGGCTCCGCACCGGCTCGCACCGGCTGTGGCGGCAACATTGCCGGATCCTGCTCACCGCCGCCGGCGTCCCGGACCCTCAGATCCGTGCCGACACGCTGCTCGCGGCCCTGACCGCCGAGCAGGTCCGTCACTGGCGTCGGGACGAGAACCGGCCCCTGCCCGCTCTCACCGCCGCGGTCGTCGCGATCAGCCGTCACCTCGCGACGGCCTGACGAATATCAAAGCGCTCCTACAGGTGTTCGCGGAGGGCAAGCAGGTGGGCCCCTACCACCTGGGGCGAAGGTCGGCCGGACACGGCCGGCGCGGTCGAAGCCGTGGCGGCGAGCCACCTTCACCCCTCCGGCCTCCGCTTGAGGGAGACCTTCTCCTGCGACGTCGGGTATTTCAACTGTCCGAATGCCTCAAGCAGCTTTCTACTGTGCACCTATATAGCTGTTAGGGCCTGGAGCTGCGACGATTGGCATCGAAGATCTGCTGGAGTTGGCGGCTGTCGTCCACGCCTGCAGATCTGTCGCCACAGCTCCCCGCACTAATGGATGTGCTCACTCGGCGTAATCTCGGTACGGGGTTGTCAGGCAGCGGCTGGTGTTCTTGCCGCCTTCACGAAGTCGGCGGCGCGGGCCGGGTCTACGGCGTTCCAGGTGTGACCGTCGATCTTGAGGTCGCTGCCGACGATGCAGCCGTCCGCTACGGACAGGAATTGGGCGATCGTGTCCCGTCGAGCACCGGTGTTGAGGAGGACGGGCACGTCGGCAGGGGTGGCCTCCCGCACGGCCCGCACGGTGGAGAGGTCCGGGCCTGCGCCGGCCATCGGACCGGACACGAGGATCGTGTCGGCGAGGCTGGACACGACGGCGGAGCGAGCCGTTGCCGGTGCCTGGCGGGTGCCGATCGGGGAGGCGAACTCCGGGGTGACGTTCATGAAGATCGCGAGATTGTCGGCGTCGAGCCGGCGGCGTTCGCGAAGGGTGTGGGCGCAGTTGGTGTTCCACAGTCCCATGTCGGACTCCCACACGCCGGTGGTCACCTCACGGATGAAATCCGCCTCGCATGCGACGGCGGCCGCGAGTGCGATGCGCGGGTCCCAAAGGAAGTCGACGCCGAAGGGCAGACCAGACGGGCGGCATTCGGTGACGATGCGGGTCATCACCGCCGCGGACTCCGGCCCGGCGTTGAGTTCGTAGGGACGGTCGTTCTCGTTGCAGAAGAGGATGGCGTCGAAGCCCGCGTCGACGAGGATCTCCACGTCTCGGCGGACGTGGCGGATCATTCCCGCGATGCCCTCACGATCGTCGTACAGGGGGGTCCCGGGCAGGGCTGGCACGTGAGCCATGGCGATAAGCGGTTTGGTGTCCGATCCGAAGATGGCGTGGAACCGGGAAGGCATGGGGTCTGGCCTTTCGTGTGAGTGAGCTGGATGCTTCACGACGCTGGGATGTCGAGGGCTTGGCTGGTCACTGCCGTGATGATCGCGGCGGATTCGGAGACATAGCAATCATCGTGCGCGGACTTGGGAGGGACGACGTACAGAGGAGTGCCGCATGCGCGGGCCCAGTGGCGGGCGATGGTCAGTGGGTGCAGCGGGTCGTGCCGGGTGCCGATGACGGCGACCGGCGGCCGGATACGGCGCAGATCGCCCAGGTCGGCGAACGGGGTAGACAGCGGCATGTGTTCGAGGCGAAGACGCCGTTCGGCCGCATGAGGAGATCCGAACTGATCCATCAGGCTGTCCGCGACGGTTGGTGATTCCGCTCGTACGGCGCGGTAAACGGGAGATCGCGCGAACTCGGCCGCGGCGGAGGCGGCGTCCAGCGTCGCCAGAAGATCCGCGATGGTCCTGAACGCCCGGAGGTTGGGAGGGTCGGTCTGGTCCTCCCAAGCGGGCCGGATGAAGACGAGCCCGGCGAGGGCCTCGGGACAGTGAAGGGCCAGTGCGGCGAGAACTCCCGCTCCCATGGAGATTCCGACGCCGATGAGCGGCGGCTGTATCGCACGGGTGCGTAGCAGAGCTGTGATGTCGGCGCTGAACCGCTGGAAGGTGAAGTCGCTCGCGTCTCCGATCAACGGGGTCAGACCGTGGGCACGCATGTCCGGTATCAGCAGGTCGCAGGGGAGCCCGGCCAGGTGCGGCAGGAACGCGTCGAACTGCGTGGAGTCGCCGCCCAGCCCGTGCAGCAACAGCATGGTTCCCGAAGCCGGCGTGTCCGGCCGTCGCAACGTCACGTGAGCCGCCTCGGCGTAGCGGTTCGACGAGGGCGACGCGCTCACGTGTTCCTCGCTGCGTGGAGTTGGCCGCGCAGATACTGGCCGGATCGGGAGGCGTCGTCCTCGGTGGCGTCCTGGATGATGATCGGCACCGCTCGGCCGAGTCCGAGGGTGCGGCGGCAGATCATCGTGTAGTCGAGATCCCCACGCCCGAGCGGGGCTGGCCCGGCGGCGGTGAGGTCCTTGGCCTGCAGGCCGATGATGTGGTCGCCGAGCAGGTCGAAGGCCTCGTTGACGACGTCGTCCTGGCGGTGGATGGTCTGCGGCGCTACCAGGTTGCCGGGGTCGAGGACGATGCCGATGTGCCGGGCGTCGGATCCTAGTTCGCTGATGAGCCGGTGGGCACGCTGGGCGGAGTCGACGACGTTGGCGGCCTCGGGCTCGATGCCGAGCTTGACGCCGGCATTCGATGCCGCCTCGAGCAGGGCATCGAGGGTGGAGCGCATGTCGGCCCAGGCCGCGGTGGAGCGATTGTCCGGGTGGCCGGTCCACATGTCGTCGGCGTTGAGCGTCCCGCTGCACAAGGTGACCGCGGTGACGCCGAGCAGCGGCGCCATCCCGATCAGCCGCGCCGCCTGGCTGGTCTGCCGGAGCCGGCGGGCTCGGTCGGGGTGGATGATGTTGTAGGTGGCCGACAGTCCCCAGACGGTGACGCCGGTATCACGGAAGTCCTGGCCGACGGCGCTGACGGCATCGCGGGAGAGGTCAGGTGCGAGCGTCGGCATGGCGATCGCCGAGAAGTTGAACTGGGCCAGGCGGAAGCCTGTCTCGGTGACGGCAGTGGCGACCTCGCGGGCGGTCGTCCGGGGAAAGGTCCGGGCGAAGACGCCGACTTCTAGGAGCGTCATGGGTGGGTCACCGGCTGGCCGACGGCGTCGCGGACGGCCTCGACGATCCTGAGTGCCTCGATGCCGTCCGAGGCGGTGGGCTCGGCGCGCGTGCCGAGGAGGATGGCCCGGGCGAAGGCCTCGATCTGGCGCTCGTAGGGGTCGCTGTCGCCGAAGACCGGCTCGGTGTAGGCCTGGGTGGCCTCGTCGAACACCCTAACCGAGCTCGGTTGCCTCGTGAACGGGAAGGGGCAGCGCAGCCGGACGTGTCCGGCGTCGCCGTAGAGGTCGAACCCTTCGGACCATTCCGCGTGGACGCTTGCCGTCACCTCCAGGCTCAACGCGGCCCCGTCGTGATATCGGCCCAGGGCATGCCAGCTGTAGTCGCGTTCGCCGTGGGACAGGATCGCGCTGTGGATGGTGTAGTCGCCTGCCAGGTAGCGCAGCAGGTCGAAGGTGTGGATGCCGTGGGTGGCCAGGAGATGCTCCGCGCGGTGGATCGCCTTGTACTCCAGCTCTTGTGACCGCACGGCCGGGTCGACGATCAGTGGAGGGAACAGGGTGGTCTCGATCGGCTCGCGAAGTTTCGACATCACGCGGTACCAGCCGACGACACTGCGAAGGGGACCGATCCCGGCGACAGCTTCGGCAGCGTACTGCACGCCGGGGTCGAACCGCTTCATGCTCGCGACCTGCAGTTCCAGTCCAGCCGAGTCGGCCAGATCTCGCAGGTGCTCGGCTTCGGCGACGGTGGCGGCGAGGGGCTTTTCGACGATGACGTGCTTGCCCGCCCGCAACGCCTGCTCAGCCACCTGGGCGTGGAATCGGTCGGGAACGGCGATCAGCACGGCATCGACCGGTGCATCGAGCAGGTCGGCGACGTCGAGGAGGGCACGTGCACCGTAGCGGCTCGCCATGGCGTCGGCCAGCGTGGCGCTGCCGTCGCACACCGCTGTGAGCTCGACGTTCTCGGCTTTGACGATGGCCGGCAGGTGTGCGGCTTGCGAGATGCGTCCGCATCCGATGACGGCCAGGCGAATGTGTTCGGACACGATGTGGGGTGGTCTCCTCCGATGCGTGGCCCAGCGTTCTACAACGGCTGCACCTGATTTGACCATGGGTGGCCGCCCGGCTGGGTCCAGTGATTGACTTGGTCGCCACAAGAGCACAACATGCACGGAAGCGTGCGTCAAGGTTGCCAATGCGTGCGTTTCGGAGTGCGCGTTCCCGCTTGATCGGAGGACGGTCAGCCGTCGGCGAGGGAGACCGTGCGCAGCCGAGATCCGTAGAGTGCGCGTTCGTCGTCGGTGATCCCGTCGTCGGTGATGAGCAGGGAGACCGCGTCGAGGGTGCAGACGGGCACCAGGGCGCGCTTGCCGAAGCTGGGGCTGGCGGCGATGACGGCGACCTGCTGGGCGGCCTTCAGCATGGCCTGCTTGACGGGGAGCTCGACCATGTTGATGTTCGTGATGCCGGCCTGATGGTGCACCGCCTCCGCGCCGAGGAACGCCCAGTCGGCGTGCAGCCGTTCGAGCTCCGTGACCGTGGACGGGCCGACCAGCGTGTACGCGGTCTCAATGGGAGATCCGCCCGTGACATGCACGCGGACGGTCGGGTCGCCGGCGAGGCAGACGGCGATCATCAGATCGTTGGTGACGACGAGGACCTCCTTCTTCTGGCGGCGCAGTGCGAGGGCGAGCCGGTATGTCGTCGATCCACTGTCCAGGATCACCGACTGGCCGTCCTTGATCAGGTCGGCCGCGGCGTCGGCGATGGCGGCCTTCTCTGCCTGGTTCGCGGTCCGCCGCACGTCGTAGGGGACGTCGACGGCGGCGGTGGGCTCGGCTGGCAGAATGCCGCCACGGGTGCGCTTGATGAGGCCGGCGCGCTCGAGATGGGCCAGGTCGCGCCGGATCGTCGAGCCGTCGACCTCGAACTGGTGCGCCAGCCCACCGGTACCCACATACCCCTCCAGCCGCACCTGCTCCAGAAGTGCGCGGCGGCGCTCCGCAGATCGCATGTGATCCTCCTAGTGTGCATGAGAAACTGCACGCATCGTACTTCTTGACGCACGATTCACGTCCAGGTCATGCTCCCTTGCACATAAGTGTGCATGACGGTCATACCGAGACTAGAGCCGATAGGCCGGCCTCGGCGGTGCGTCAGGAGGGGAAGCAATGGCTGGCGGTTTGGCGATAGGCGTCGACGTCGGCGGCAGCAAGGTCGCCGCCGGGCTGGTGGACCAGCGAGGCCAGGTTCATCGTCGGATGTCCCTCCCCACACCCAGCCGGCACGGACCGGCGGCCGTCATCAGCCTGATCGCGGGCATGTGCCGTGATCTCGGCAGCCGTGCGGCCGACCCGGGACTGTCCGTCGGCGTCGGCAGCCCTGGTGTCGTCGATCCCTTTAGCGGGACCGTCACTGCCGCCACCGACACCCTGCCTGGCTGGAAGGGCATGGATCTTGCGGGCGAGCTGGCGAAGGCGACGGGCTTGCGCGTAGTCGTCGGCAATGACGCGAACGCCTTTGCCGTCGGAGAACACCTCCATGGAGCCGGCCGCGGCGCGTCCGATGTCATGTACGTCACCGTCGGGACGAGTGTGGGCGGCGCGCTCGTACTCCAGGATCGGCTCCTGACCGGCGCCCACCACCGCGCCGGCGAACTCGGCCATTTCCCGATCTTCGAGGCCGGCCACGGCGTCTGCAGCTGCGGACGCGCCGGACATCTCGAGACCGTCGCCTCGGGGCCTGCGATCGCCGCCGCGTACGCCCGCCTCGTAGATGACGGCACGCCCCGCGATCTGAGGGAGGTGGCCGAACACGCGCGTCGTGGCGACGCCGCCGCGGTCACCGCGCTCAGCCGGGGGGCGGAGGTTCTCGGCAGGACTCTCGCGGGCCTGGCCGGGGTGTTCGACCCGCGGCGGGTCGTGGTCGGCGGCGGCGTCTCCCAGATCGGTGCCCGCTATTGGGCTCCCCTTCGCGACGCCTTTCACAACGGCGCGCTTACCGTCTCACCGGCGGTGGAGATCATGCCCGCAGCGCTTGGTGACGATGCCGGCATTGTCGGCGCCGCCGCACTCACCGTCCACAGTCTCGATTCAACACATCACGGGCGCGGCATCACGCCAAGCCGCTGACCAGGAGGAACCGATGAGGAAGAAGAGCATCGTCCCGCTGCTCGCCACAGGTGCGGCCGTATTGCTGCTCGCAGGGTGCGGCGGCGGCACGGGAGCCGGCGACGCCGCATCCGGCGGCGGTGACGGCGTGAAGGAGCTGAGAGTCATCATCGCCGAGTACAGCAAGGACCACACCAAGACGTTCTGGGACGCGTTCGCCAAGAAGTACGAGGCGCAGACAGGCGTCAAGCTCGACCTGCAGATCATCAGCTGGAACAGCATCGACCAGCAGACCAGCACCATGATTCAGAACGGCAATCCGCCGGACATCCTCAACCTCAACGCCTACGCCAGCTACGCCAAGGACGGGCTGCTTTACCACTCCGATGAGGTGCTGCCGGCCGCGACGAAGGCCGACCTCATCGACGCCTTCGTCGAGAGCGGCACCTACAACGGCAAGATGTACGGCTTCCCTGATCTGTCGTCGGCCAGGGCGATGTTCTACAACAAGGACCTTTTCCGGCGCGCCGGCATCTCCGCACCCCCGAAGACCTGGGACGAGTTCGTGTCGGACGCGCAGAAGATCACAGCGCTCGGCGACGGCGTAGTCGGTTACGCCCAGCCGCTCGGCCCCGAAGAGGCGCAGGCGGAGTTCTCCATCTGGGCCTTCAACAACGGCGGCGCCTGGAAGACCGACGGCAAATGGTCGATCAACTCCAGCAAGAACATCGAGACACTGCAGTTCCTCAAAGACCTGTCGACAAAGCACAAGGTCACCCAGAACAACCCCGGCAAGACCAACCGGACCGACGGCGCGTTCGCGCTCTTCGCCTCAGGCAAGGCCGGCATGGTGGTCGGCCTGTCCCAGCTGTCCACGAACCTGGACAAGGACAAAAAGGTCAACTACGGGATCGCACCCATGCCCACCAGAGACGGCGGCGATCCGCAGACCTACGGCGTCACCGACTACCTCATGGCCTTCAAGAAGAACGGCAATCAGGACGCGGTCAAGAAGTTCTACGAGTTGTACTACCAGCCCGACCAGGTGAACACGTGGATCAAGGCCGAAGGCTTCCTCCCCGTGACCGAATCCGGGCTGAAGATCTTCGCGTCCGACCCAGCCCTGAAGGTCTACCTGGACACCTTGCCCAACATCCACCTGACCCCCACCGACGACCCGGCATGGGACAAGGTCAAGCTTGCCGTGCAGCAGCAGCTCGGAGCCGCGGTCGCGCCGGACGGGAACCCCGCCGCCGTACTGGGCGAGCTGCAGAAGATGGCCGAGACGAGTGGCTGAGGTGAGCCGCCGCCCTGTGCCGGCGCGCGCCGCGCTCGCCTGGCTCGGGGCGGGGCTGCTGCTGATCGGCGGCGTCGTGCTCTATCCCGTGTACGAGCTGGTGCGCGCGTCGCTGTCGCGTTACTCCATCACCGGACTGCGCCTGGGCGATGCGGGCATCGACAACTACCTCCGCGTCCTCGAGCAACCAGCTCTGGGCTCTGTCCTGGCCAACACCGCGATCTGGGTCTTCGGCGTCACCGCGCTGACGGTCGCCATCAGCCTGGCGCTCGCCCAGTTCCTCGCCAAGGAGTTCCCCGGCCGCCGTGTCGTCCGCTGGTCGGTCATCGTGCCGTGGGCCGCCTCCCTGGTGATCACAGGACGGCTGTTCACCCTGATCTACGATTACTACCACGGCATCCTCAACCGGCTGCTGATGGACCTGCATCTCACGAGCCAGCCGATCGACTTCCTCGGTGACGACCGATGGACGATGCCCTCGATGATCGCCGTCGGTGTGTTCGCCTCGGTCCCGTTCAGCACGTATGTCCTGCTGTCCGGACTCAACGGCATTCCCGGTGACGTGTTCGAGGCAGCCCGGATCGACGGTGCGGGCCCATGGAAGACCTATCGCGCCGTCACCCTGCCACTCCTGCGCCCCGCGCTCGTCGTCACCGTCGTCCTCAACATCATCTATCTCTTCAACTCCTTCCCGATCATCTGGACGCTCAATGAGCGCAACCCCGGCTTCACCCACGACACGACCATCACCTTCATGTACAAGCTCGCGTTCAAGAGCGCCGAGCACGACGTCGGCCAGGCCGCCGCCGGCGGCATCTTCAACGTGCTGCTGATCCTCATCGCCGTCGTCGCATACCTACGCGCCGTCAAGTGGCAGGAGGCCGGCACCCGATGACCCGACTCATACCGATCGGCAGGATGCGGATCCGGCGCTACGCCCTCACCGCCGCCGGGCTCGCCGTCGCGGCGGCCTTCCTGGCACCGTACGCGGTCATGGCGCTGGACTCGCTACGGCCGAGTTCGGAGGTGCTGCAGTCGCCGGCGACGTTCCTTCCGAGGACCTGGACGGTCGACGCCTACCTCGAGATCGCCGGCGACACCCGGTTCCAGAACTGGCTGAAGACCTCGCTCGTCGTCGCCGCCGCCTCCACGGTCGTGGTGCTGCTCGTGTCGGTCCCGGCCGCCTACTTCACCGCCCGTCATCGCTTCCCCGGCCGACCGGCGTTCCTGTTCCTGGTGCTGGTCACGCAGATGTTCTCGCCCACGTCACTCGTCGTCGGCCTCTACCGCGAGTTCTTCGAAATCGACCTCGTCAACACCTACCTCGCGATCATCGTGACGAACGCGGCCTTCAACCTCGCCTTCGCGATCTGGATCCTGCACGCATTCTTCGCCGCGATCCCGCCCGAGCTGGAGGAGGCGGCAGAGCTTGACGGGTGCGGACGCGTCGCCACGCTCCTGAGGGTCATGCTGCCCCTGGTCAAGCCCGGCGCGGTCACCGCGATCACCTTCACCTTCATCGCGGCGTGGAACGAGTACGTGGTGGCCCTGACCCTCATGCAGGACGACGACAAGAAGCCGCTCACCGTGGGGATCAGCTCGTACGTGACCGGCTACGAGCAGCATTGGGACCAGCTCTTCGCCGCCTCCGTCATCGCGATCGTGCCGGTCGTCATCCTGTTCACCGCGATCGAGAAACACCTTGTCGGCGGTCTGACCGCAGGCGCAGTCAAGTAAAGGGAACCCATGCGGAAGATCTTCGCCAAACGTGCGATCACCGAAGGCCGCGAACAAGCAGCGGTGAGCCTGACGATCGAGGACGGTCGTTTCACCGAGGTGCGGGAATACAGCGAGCCCACGGGCGCGGACTTCGTGCTCAACGACGGAATCCTGATCCCGGGCTTGATCGATCTCCAGGTCAACGGCTACCACGGCACGGATTTCGCGCACGCCGACGATGCCGACTGGCAGCGGATCGCACGCCGGCTACCTGAGACGGGGGTGACGGCCTTCGCGGCCGCGTTCGTGACAGCGCCCGTACCGACCCTGGCACAGGCCCTGCGCCGGTGCGGCAAAGCGATGAACACGCCGTCGTACACCACACAAGCACGCCTGCTCGGAGCACATCTCGAAGGGCCGTTCCTCTCACCGGCGCATCCCGGCGCTCACGACGCCGGCTTCTTCTGCGACCCCGAACCCGGACACATCCGCACCCTCCTGGCCGCCGCACCTCCCCGGACCCTCGCGGTGATCACACTCGCCCCGGAACGGCCACATGCGCTCGCGGCGATCGAAACGCTCGCCTCGGCAGGCGTCCTGGTCTCCATCGGGCACACGGACGCGACCGCGGAGGAGACACGCGCCGCCGTCGACGCGGGCGTACGGATGGTCACGCATCTGTACAACGCGCAACGGCCGTTCCATCACCGAGACCCCGGGGTCATCGGCCAGACCCTGGTGGACGCCCGGATAGCCGCCAGCCTCGTCCTCGACGGCCATCACATCAGCTCCCAAGCCGCAGCGATGGCCTTCGCAATGGCAAGGGAGCGGCTGGTCCTCGTCACCGATGCCGTGGCGGCGGCGGGCGTGGCACCGGGCCGATACCAGCTCGGTGGCCGATCCATCCACACCGACAGCGGCCGCCCGCCGACACTGGCCAACGGAGCGTTCGCCGGATCGACGCTGCGCATGGACCACGCTCTGGCGAACGCCGTCCGGCTGGGCCTGCCACTGCTGGACGCGGTGGCCGCCGCGACATCCCGCCCGGCCGATCTGCTCGCCCGCCCAGACCTTGGACGCATCAAGGTCGGCGCGCATGCCGATCTGGTGTGGCTGGACGACAATCTCGACACAAAAGCAACATGGATCGGCGGAGAACCAGCGTTCGCCAACCCGGCATCGAGGATCGCTCCTCCTTCCTGAAACGCAGGTGGGCAGTGCGCCGATGCAGGCGCTGTTCGAGGTGCTGTGCGGCCCGCTGGCGCGGCCGACGACGCCCGGGGTGCGGTTCGGCCGCTACCGGACGGTCTCCTTCGACGGCTGCAGCTCGCTCAAGGTCCCCGATACCAGCCGCAACCGGGCCTGGCTCGATCGGCTGGCCCATGGCGGTTATCCCCACCTGGAGCTGATGACCCTGGTGGAGACCGGCACCCGGGCGATGATCGGCGCGGTCTTCGGGCCAACCGCCACGGGCGAGACCGCATACGCCAAGCGGCTGCTGCATCTGCTGAGGTCGGACATGCTCGTGCTGTGGGACAAGGGATTCGATGGCAACGACTTCCTCGCCGCGGTGGCGGGCGCCGGAGCTCAGGTCGTCGGCCGCCTGCGCAGCAACCGCCGCGTCCCGGTCCTGTCCCGCCTGGCCGACGGCTCCTACCTGTCGGTGATCGGCTCGGTCCCGGTGCGGATCATCGACGCCCAGATCACCGTGACCTGCGCTGACGGCACCGTCTTCGACGCCTCCTACCGGCTGGTCACCACGCTGACCAATGCCCGCAGCCACCCCGCCGGCGCCCTGGTCTCTTTGTATCACCAGCGCTGGGAACACGAATCGGCTTACTACGCGCTCCGGCACACGATCCTGCGCGGCCGCGTGCTGAGGTCGGGCGACCCCGTCGGCGTCGAGCAGGAGATGTGGGCGCTGCTCACGCTCTACCAACTGCTGCGCACCGTCATGGTCGACGCAGCACAGTCCCGCCCCGGAACCGATCCCGATCGATGCGGGTTCACCATCGCCTTTCACGCTGCCCGTGACCTGGTGATCCAAGCCGAAGGCGTCCTGCCCGAAGCTCCCGACCCCATCGGAACGATCGGACGCCGGGTACTGGCCAGGCTGCTCCCACCACGACGCCCACGAATCAGCACCCGCAAGGTCAAATCACCGATCTCCCGCTACGGCGAACGGCTGGACGACGGCCGCCCCGACACCAGCCGCGCCATCACCCGCCTCGACATCACCCTCCTGCCGCCCCCGCCCGCACTGCCTGCCGCATCCCGAGACGAGCGACCCATCGCCCCTGCCGACCGCCGTAGACAACAACGGGTCCTGGCCCTCCTCCACCAAGACCCCGACCGCCCCTGGCCAGCCCGCGACATCGCTCGCCACCTCGGCGATATCACCCTGAACACCATGTATCGGCAACTGTCCCGATGGTCCGCAACCGGACTCATCCACAAGATCAGCCCGGGCCTCTACACCGCCGTGCCCACCCTGCCACCTCCTTGACAGGCACCCGAAAACGCTAACTACCTGGCCTTGGGGAAACTCCCCATCCGGCGGAAGGTTCTGCTCAGGTGAGCGGCGTCGGCGAATCCGGCGACGTGCGCGGCCTCGGTCAGCAAGGCACCATCCGACAGCGCCGACAGCGCCGCCCGCAGCCGCATCCACAACACATAGGGCCGGAACGGCAGTCCCAGTTCGCTCGTGAACAGGTGTGACAGCCTACTCTCAGACAGGTTCACAGCGCACGCCACCTCTGCGAGCCGCACGCGCATGGGGAGTATGGCCGCGATGACCTGGATGGCATGGATCAGCGCGGGATGGCGGGGACACGGCGTGGCCGTCCCCGTCAGATGATCGACCAGCGCCTGCAGCGTGGGCAGGTCGCGGCCGGCAGGAACGTTCAGATCGACGTGCCAGCCGACCGCCGACGAGAGGCAGGAGTGATCAAGCATCGGCCCTGCTTGGACCGGATCGATGAGGGCCAGCAGGCCGTCGACCGTGCCGTGCACGATCGCATGGGGCGCGTTTGCCGGGATGAGCGCGGCCGTCATGACATGTTCGGCACCCTCCGCGTCGCGCAGGACGAACCTATCGCCGATCAAGAGTTGCGCGGCGTGATGAGCATGCATGTCCGTGGCGCCGATCTGCCCGCCGTAGTAAAGCCCATCAGGCGTGATCGCCGCCCAGCCCTGCCAGCGAACCGCCGGGCGCAGGAGGATGTTCTCCAAGTCGAGCCGGCCCAGTGGCGGGTTCTTCTCGGGGCCGATGGGCAAGGTAGAGGCGTGAGCAACACTCATCGTGATCATCTTTCGGAAAGCGCGGTCTGAAGGGGCGAAACGGAGAACCCGCGGGTCGTGGAGAAGCCCACGCCGAGAAGGACGATCTCTGGTGTCCAGTACGTCCCGTGTGGAGGCGGCCCCGAGGGTTCGTCGTGACGAGGAAAGCGCCAAGGCGAGCCTGCTACGCCGTTCCGGGTAAGGGACCGAGCGCAGGTTCTGACCAGTCAGCGCCCCGGCGCGGCCCATATCCGCCGTGTGGCACCCATCAACTCCCCACTCTCAAGGAGACATCCATGTCGGCGCGCGATGTCGAGGCCCCCGCTGTGGTGGCAGCACGCAAGCAAGTCCAGGAACCGGCGCAAACTGCTGGCGACTGGTTCCACGTGGAGTACTCGCTCTACGGACGCCAGGGGAAAGTTGACCCCTTACGTCCCGAGTGCTCTTGAACTCGGATGCCACATCGGGTACGGGCGATATCGCCGCGACCATCGGCACCGTCATGAGGAGATGGTCGCGAACAGCCGCCCGGTGGATGGGCCCGCCTTCAGCGAGTTCCTGCGAGTCGCATGGGTCAGGGTCGTGTAGCCATTCCGAGAGCGCGCCGAGCAAGCCACCGACGATGTATACGATGTATACGGCGGCATGGCGGAGGTCGGTGCCCTCCGACGTATCGGGGTTTGTCTCGATCGACCGCAGGGTTTTCTGGAGAGAGCTTCGCGGAGTTATTCGCGGGCGGTGCCGTCGGCGGGGGTGGCGACCAGGGTCGCGAACAGGGTGCCGTGCCCGGCTATGTCCGCGAAGAACGCGCCGTAGCAGGGTCGTGCGTCCGGGTCGTGGTCGCCGAAGTCCTCCAGTGCGGCGAATGATGCGCCGTCGCATCGGCTTGAGAGCAGGAGGGCTGATCTCCAACCGTTCTTCGGAATGGTTCGGCACCCAACGCAATCAGTAAGTAGCGTAGGCATTCGGCGCATGAAAACACCGCGCCATCGCCGCTGCTGTAACACCCCGTACAGGTATGGCGGTTGGACGGCTCTTCGGACGGGACATTATTCAGGGCTAGACGCACCAAAGAGAGAAGAAAGCTAACCTGATCCATGTGGGTTGCGGCACCTGGATCGTTAGCCTCCCGTGCCGCAAGGGCAAGAATGGCGTGCACCTCGGACACCAGCTCATTGACATGGGCGCATACGCGCCCCGCGTCATGGGTGCTGTTCTGTACCTTCTCTGTAATGCCCATCGACTTCTCCCGTTCTTGCCGATACATTATTCCGATTAGCAGCGACGATGCATAGCGTTCGAAAGAGGAACAACGACAACCCGCCGCTTGGCAGACGCGCACAGTAGGGGCACTACCGGAATACAGTGGACCGGGGAGCAATGCTTGAGACCTGTGGATCAGCCGGGAAGGGGTGTACCTTCCCGGTGATCGTTTGAGGTCTCTCACGCATGGCCGACGCGCCAACGTCGGTCGGGAAGGCACACCCGGATGCTCACCGTAGTCCCTGACCCCGCCGACGGCGACCACCGCACGGCCGGCGGCCCGGTCTCCGCCGCGCTGATCGATGAACTCGTCCGCGAAGGTGCCCGCCGGATGCTCGCCGAAGCGCTCAAGGCTGAGGTCGACGCCTACATCACCGCGTTCGCCGACGAGCGTGACGAGGCCGGTCGCCGCCTGGTCGTGCGCAACGGTCACCACGCCCCGCGCGAGATTCTCACTGCGGCGGGCGCGATCGAGGTCCGCGCGCCGCGGGTCAACGACAAGCGCGTCGATGAGGTCACTGGCGAGCGGAAACGCTTCTCCTCCGCCATCCTGCCGCCGTGGTGCCGTAAGACCCCCAAGGTGACCGAGGTGTTGCCGCTGCTGTATCTGCACGGGCTGTCCTCGGGAGACTTCGTGCCCGCGCTGGGGCAATTCCTCGGCTCGGCGGCCGGCCTGTCGGCGCCGGTGATCACGAAGCTGACCGAGCAGTGGAAGGCGGAGCAGCGTGCCTTCGCCGGCCGTGATCTGTCGGGCGTCGACTACGTCTACCTGTGGGCCGACGGCATTCACGTCAACGTCCGCCTGGAGGAGCAGCGGTTGTGCCTGCTGGTGATGATCGGGGTGCGTACCGATGGGCGTAAGGAGCTGATCGCGCTGGCCGACGGCTACCGTGAGTCCACCGAGTCGTGGGCCGATCTGCTGCGTGACTGCGCGCGGCGGGGGATGCGGGCGCCGGTGCTGGCCGTCGGTGATGGTGCGCTCGGGTTCTGGGGCGCGCTGGGTGAGGTGTTTCCGCAGGCCAGAGCGCAGAGGTGCTGGTTTCACAAGATTGCCAACGTGCTTGGGGCGCTACCGAAGTCAGCGCATCCGGCCGCTAAGAAGGCGCTGGCGGAGATCTGGAACGCCGAGGACAAGGACCACGCCCTGAAGGCGGTGAAGGCCTTCCAATCGGCCTACGGCGCCAAGTATGGCAAGGCCGTGGCCAAGGTCACCGACGACCTGGACGCACTTCTCGCGTTCTACGAGTTCCCGGCCGAGCACTGGATCCACCTGCGCACGACCAACCCCATCGAGTCGACGTTCGCCACGGTCCGGCACCGCACCAAGGTCACCAAGGGCCCGGGCTCGCGGGCGGCCGGACTCGCGATGGCGTTCAAGCTGATCGAGTCGGCCCAGTCTCGCTGGCGCGCGGTCAACGCTCCGCATCTCGTCGCGCTGGTCCGCGCTGGGGCGACGTTCGTCAACGGCAAACTCGTCGAACGCTCTGAGGGGCAGCCTTCATCGGCAGCTGCTTAAGAACTTGATCCACAGGTCTTGACGATTGCTCACCGGGGGGCCACGCCAGGGCGCCAACTGGACATAACCTGGGCCTTTCCCGTACCCGGAACGGCGTATTACCAGGTCAAGGCAGTAGGGCCATCGAGAGCCAATCCGATCCCACGCGCGAAATGCTCATCCATCGCTGATACCCCAGCTTCCAGCCCAACCGGCGAAGGATGACTCAGGTCGAGCGGTGCCGCGGCCACTGACCGACCTGCCCAGCTGTGGCGCACCAACGTCGAGCAACGGCAGACCATGCGACACACTTTCGCCGCCGCTCTGGCGGGCAAGACGAGCCTGCGAACGGACCTCACCATGGAGATCGCCGCCGATCTCGCCGACCATCCCCGGGCCCGAGACCTACACCCTCCTGATCATCGGCAGAGGATGGACACCGGACCGCTGGCAACGCTGGGCGTAGGGACGCGCTCGCCCGCCAGTTCACCGATCTACCCGTACCGTCGCTCCGCGCCAGTGGCGCCACAAGGGGCCTGGTAGTAACGGCGCAGGATCCAACGGATGTGCGTCTCACCTGTTTTTACACAGAGCTCTTGGGCTGGCGGGCCAGATTTTGGTCCTGCCTGTCAATGCAAGCCAGAAGCATATCCG